>NZ_BMNQ01000035.1 GCF_014646635.1 Lentibacillus kapialis | reverse complement strand
AAATTTTGAAGATAGGGGGGTGAAAATTTCGAAAGCGAATGGAGGGCTGCCCCGAGGGGCAGCCCTCCATTCGCTGCTACCCCTCTGCCAGAAAGTGTTCATTTTTATTTAGCGGAAATGGTCTACTTTAGTTTAGCAGTTCCAATTCCCGCCATTACATAACGATGAATTGGGTAAAAACATGAAAATACCGGTCTTTATGCCCTTTTTTTATTGTTTTCATAATTCGTTATGTGTTACAATACACATAACGAGGAGGCGGCAAAAATGGCTACTATCGTCTATCAAACAGATAAGCGTTCAGGGATCACCTATGCGTATGAGTCCATTTCCTACTGGGACAAGGACAAGCAGCAATCCCGATCCAAGAGAACCCTAATCGGACGGTTAGACAGTAAAACCGGAGAAATTGTTCCGACAGACGGCAGGGGACGCAAAAAGAAAGAGAGGCATGCCGTGATAAAGAGAGGTCCTGCTCCCTCTGTACAAACCGCACGTTATTTTTACGGTGCCACGTATCTGCTGGACGAGATCGGTGCGAGTACCGGCATTACAGAAGACCTGAAAGCGTGTTTTCCTGACACATACCGCCAGATTCTATCCATTGCATACTATCTAATCTTAGAGGACAGTGCTCCTCTTTATCGCTTTGAAAAATGGAGTCACTTACATAAACATCCTTACGGTCAAAACATCACGTCCCAGCGAAGCAGCGATCTGTTCGCATCTATCACCGAAGATGCGAAATATAAGTTCTTCCAGCTGCAGGGAAAACGGCGGACGGAAAAGGCGTTTTGGGCCTATGATATCACCACTATATCCAGCCAGTCTGAACTTCTGAGGCAGGTGCAATACGGCTGGAATAAAGAAAACGATCCACTGCCTCAGCTAAACCTGACGCTGGTCTTCGGCGAAACGTCCAACCTGCCGTTTTATTACCGCAAACTGGCTGGTAATATCCCGGATTCCAAGACTGTCAGAAAACTGCTTGCCGATTTGGATGTACTTGGCTTCTCCAAAGTGAAGCTGGTCATGGACAGGGGCTTCTACAGTCAGGAAAATATCAACGCATTATTGCAAAACCACCTGAAGTTTCTGGTCTCTGTCAAAATGTCTCTTACGTTCGTCCGGAAAGAACTGGATGCCATCTATGACGGCTTTCGATCGCTTGGACACTACAGTGAGAAATACGAATTATATAGCTGCACGGTCCGGACAACGTGGCACTATAAGCAGCACCTTCCCTATAAAGGGGACACCCTGACACAGTCCAAGCGTATATCTATTCACTTTTATTACAATATTGACCAAGCTGCGGAGGACGAAAAAGCATTTGACCGCAAGTTAATCAACCTGCGTCGTGAATTGGAATCAGGGAAAAGGCTCCCGGAACATGAAAAGCAGTATCAAACGTATTTTGAGACAAAAACCACACCGAAACGGGGGACAAAAGTCAGTGTTAAAGAAGAGGCTGTCAACAAGGCCAAGCGCTATTTTGGATTTTTTGCGCTGATGACCAATGAAACGATGGATGCCATCGCTGCGTTAGAGCTTTACCGCAATAAGGATGTCGTTGAAAAAGCGTTCGGGAATCTGAAGGAACGGCTGAACATGCGCCGCACACTGGTATCATCCGAACAGAGTCTTGATGGGAAGCTTTTTGTGGATTTTGTAGCGCTCATCTATCTTTCATATATCAAAAAACAAATGCAGGATACCGATTTATCGAAAAAACTTACGTTACAGGGCGTGCTGGATCAGCTGGATGTTATTGAGTGCTTTGAAGCGCCCGGGAAAAAACCACGTATTGGCGAGCTTCTTAACAAGCAAAAAGAAATCTACGGAAATTTAGGTGTTACCCCGCCTACCTCGTTATGAGTAGGCGGGAATCCAGGATATATAGGCCATAAATTTGAATGATACTTTATTTTTCTTGACTTAAATGAATAGTGTGATAAAATTCTTTTTAAGAATTAAGAGAATATTGGTCATATGTGACTGACGTGATCAGGCATGGTGATAAAATGAATGGATAAAGTTAGTTGTGTCCATAGTTATCACTATGCCTTTTTTTATTTAGTCATGTTTAAAGGCCTACTTGGGATATGAAAGCCAAAAAGGATTAGGAGAAATGGGAGTGTTAAAACTGTTCCAGTAATTTAACGATAGATTGATATTCTATCAGATAAATACTACCTGACCAATATTCCAACAAATCAGCCTACAAGGAGGTGCATATAAAACAGTTCAAGCTAATTTTTCGGTTATTTAAAGCTTTTTTAAAAATATAGGAAAGGAAGGGACGAAGCAGATGAAGAAACGATTGTCACCCTATTCACCTATTATAGCGATCTTGTTAGTTAGCCTCGTAGTAGGTATGTTTACATCAACCGTTAGCGCCGAAGGCACAAATTCCGAAAAAAAATATGAGTTTTATCCAAAGCCCCACAGCGTAGAGTATGACGAAGGCGAACTATCGTTGGAAAAAGATGTTCAAGTTGTTTATGATGATACGATCGACGATGTGACAAAGGAAAAGTTATCTACTATTTTTGAAGACAATAACTTGCCGAAACCTGAAATCGCTAACAGACCATCAGATGATAAAATCAATATCTTTGTCGGCACCGATGGGTCAGGTGGTCCGGCAGAACAAAACGCAAAGAAAAAGCTTAACAGCAGTAATATGAACTTTGATAAAATTGATGCTTATCAATTAGCAATCCGTGACGATACTATAACTGTGATTGGGAAAGATACGGATGCAGCTTTTCACGGGTTATCCTCGCTCGAAACAATTCTGGACCAAAGTCAGGATAATATAATCCAAAATCTTGAAATTAAGGATTATGCCAACACAGAATTTCGGGGATTCATTGAAGGATTTTACGGGATTCCATGGAGTAATGAAGATCGTAAGTCATTGATGGAATTCGGCGGACAGTTTAAAGCAAATACCTATATCTTCGCACCAAAAGACGATCCTTACCATAGAAAAAAATGGGATAAACTCTATCCTGAAGATAAATTAGAAGGAGTAAGTGATTTGGCAGAGGTTGGACGGGAAAATAAAGTAAACTTCGTCTGGTCAATTTCACCTCTTGGAAAAGTTGCTGAAATTGCTCAAGAGGAAGGCGATGAGGCTGCCATGAAATTGCTTGATGAAAATAAAGAAAAATTACTCAATAAGTTTGATCAGCTATATGACGCAGGCGTTAGACAATTTGGAGTTCTTGGTGATGATGTTGGCTCCCTTCCACTCGATTATGTTGTTGAATTGATGGATGCTATTTCCGAATGGGCTGACGAAAAGGGCGATGTCAGGGATACAATCTATACCCCTGCAGCCTATAATTCATCCTGGGCATGGGATGGCGGAAAAGAATTGAACAAACTTGAGAAAAACTTTGACGATAACATTCAAATTCTCTGGACAGGTTCAACTACTGTTGCACCAGTTGAACAGGATACAATCGACGATTTCAAAACTCTTGACAATAATGGTGTTGAACGTCGTGATCCACTCTTTTGGCTGAATTGGCCGGTGAATGATGTGGATATGTCCCGGGTGTTTCTCGGGAAAGCAAGCATCCTTAACCCCGGCGTTAGAAATTTATCCGGAGTTGTCACAAATCCTATGCAGGAAGCAGAAGCTTCTAAAGTTGCTATTTTTGCAATCGCCGACTATGCATGGAATACAGAGGATTTTAATGCCCAGAAGAGCTGGGAAGACAGCATGAAATACGTAGAACCGGATGCAACCGAGGCTTTTCATACCTTGGCTAAGCATATGGCCTATGCTGACCCTAAAGATGGATGGCCAGCTGATGAGAGCGAAGGTATTAAGGATTTGCTTAATGAGACAAAATCCCGTCTTGATAGCGGTGAAGATCTTGGAGATGTCGCTCCTGAGCTTATAGATGAATTGCGGAGCATTGCCGAAGCTGGGAATGAATTTTTGACAGAAACTAAGAACGATGATTTAAAAGAAGAATTGAAGCCATTTGTCTATGCCCTTCGTGATATGGTTCTTGCTGACATTGAATATGTGAAAGCTCAACAAGCAATAGACAGTGACAACTTGGTAAGCGCTAAAAAACATTATGTATCAGGTAGGTCTTTACGTGAACAAAGTTTGGATTATGATCGTCCGATGCTAGAGGGAGAGGATGACGTAAAAGCCAAACCTGCTGGAAAAAGACTACAACCGTTTACTGATCATTTGGAGGAGAAAGTAACGGAAAACGCTAAAGAATTGTTAGATGTTGATGTTATGAAAGCATTCGTAAATCAATATGCAGATGAAGGTAAAATTAAAAATGACGAAGATGTACGTTTGTTACAGACACACCTAACATCAGTTAATCATTTTGTTGAAGTGGAATCTTACGACAAAGCGAAGAAACACATGAAGAACTTGAAACAATTAGTTGAAGAATATCAAAATGATGAACAAATAGATAAAAAAGCAGCGGAAAATTTGATTAAACATGCTGATATTTTAATTGCAGAATGGCGAAAGACGTAAGCATAAAAGGGGTAGTATCATGCGACGTTTTATCCCAATCATCAAATATATGCGAGTGAAGAAAAAGACTCTGATCCTGCTTGTAGCGGTTTATTTATTATTTTTTACGTCCGTCGTAATGACAACTTCAACAACTGCGTATTTCACGAGTGCGACAACGGTTCGGGGACAGATGACAATAAACCGTACTTTTACAGGAGAAGAGCACGTGAAAAAATCTAAGGACCAGAACCATAAAAATCAAAAAACAGAGGAAGTAGAGCAGAACCAGGAAAAACAAGATGATGAGCAGCAGACGGATAAAAGTCGTTCATCGGATAAGAAAACAGAACAAGACACAGTATCGGATGAAGAAAGATCGGATCAAACGGACTCCTCCACTGATACAGAAGAGAAGCATTCATCCAGTGACCCGGATGTAAATAAACAAAATGATAAAACGGGAGACGAGAGTCTAAATGAAAAAGAGCCGTATAAGAAGTAGAATTCGGCCTGACTTGTTAGAGTTAATCGAATGGAGTGACCGTTTATGAAGACAAGGAAAATCATAAAAGCAATAAACCATATCGTTACCATTCTCGTGTTCGCCGTTCTACTTACGATGTTATTCACAGTCATAACAATGCGGGCTTCCGGGGGAGAACCAAGTCTATTTGGCTATCAATTCAAATCGGTTTTATCCGGGTCTATGGAACCAGATATTAAAACAGGATCGATTATTGCGGTGAAGGAGACAAAGGATGATTATCATTTTTCAAAAGATGATGTGATTACCTTTAAAACAGAAAACGATAAGACCGTAACACATCGAATCGACCAGGTACGGGATAACGGACAATCCTATATTACAAAAGGAGATGCAAATGATGCAGCAGACCTAGACCCGGTATTACAGGAAAATATTATCGGCTTGTATAGCGGGTTTACAATTCCGTATCTTGGGTATGTCATGAATTTTGTCAATTCCAACGAGGTTGCAGCATTACTGCTAATATTACCGGGAATATACCTTGTCATCTATTCGATTTTCCAAATTGGACGAGCATTACGTGCCATTGACCCTCCGAAAAAGGAAGTTGGGTCTAACACCAAATAAGATTATAAAGATATATCTATAATCTTATTAAGCATTCTAAAATAAATAAAAAAGAAGGGAGAAATCTAGCGTGGGATTAAAAAAACAATTGGGAATGGGAGTTATGTCGGCGGTACTAGGTATGTCATTGATCGGGGGAGGAACATACGCTTATTTCAGTTCTAGCGAAACAACGAATAACACGTTTGCAACGGGAACATTAGATCTATCTGTAGACCCAACGACGATAGTCGATGTGAAAGAGCTCAAGCCGGGTGACTCAGTTACCCGTGATTTCGAATTGAAGAACACGGGGTCACTGGATATTAAGAACGTATTACTCGAAACTGATTATAGTGTAACAGATGGAGAAGGAGACAATACGGAAGACTTCGGTGACCATATCCAGGTAGAATTTTTATATAATGCCGATAAAATGGACGAGGTCATCTATGAAACAACTCTTTCTGAGTTAAAAGATATGAAGCCGGAGGCAGTTAATGAAGAGGTATTTCAAGAATTTTTAGGTGATGGAGGACTTGAACCAGAGAGTCAAGATGACTTAGTTGTCAAATTCAAGTTTGTTGATAATGGTGAAAATCAAAATCAATTCCAAGGGGATGAATTGAATCTGGAATGGACATTTAATGCACAACAAGGGGACGGCGAAGAAAAATAACATCTAATCAAAACACCCGGGATAAGTATAACAAAAGTCGTTTCCCGGGTGTTTTTCAGTTGATGTGATAATTTATTTGCTTTACACAACTATGGAGAAAGTCTCAAGGAGGAAAATGATATAAAATGAAATATAATTCTGTTGTTAATCTACGAAGTGCGCTTGTTTTTGCGTTTTTCTTAACCATGTGTGTTGTTTTTCTCAGTGAATCAGAAAAAATTTCTGCTGAAAGCAGTACAAGCCAGATCGAAGCTATTCAGGATATGAAAACACTGGTGACTCATTATAAAAAAGATGATGATATTATGTTTGAAGAGGTAACTCACAATCTTCAAATTCATTTGGAGGCATTAGCGCATTTTGAAAGGGAAGGAAAGAAAGAAAAGTCTATCAAGCATTTAAAAAACCTGAAAAAGTTAATTAATTATCAATATGAAAATGATCTCATTTCCGAAAAAGCTTACCATGTACTAGAATCGAATACTGAGCATTTGATTCAAACCAAACAGAACGAAAAGGATCCAATAGTAATGGGATATTGGAACGGAGACAAAAAGTTAGAAAATTTTCCTGCTAATAAACTAACGCATATTAACTATGCATTTGCATACATCGATGAGGAAGGAAATGTTCATCCCGATACTTCATACGAGGAAGCGGAAAATGATTTCAATGAATTGAATAAGTATAAGGAAGAGAATCCACATATAAAATCATCTATTTCAATTGGTGGTTGGGGACCAAACTCAAAATATTTTTCAGATGTAGCTTCCACCAAAAAATCAAGAGAAAAGTTTGCTCAAGCCACTATTGATAAATTTATTAAAAAGTACAATTTTGATGGAATTGACATAGATTGGGAATTCCCTGTAGAAGGCGGAGTAGATGAATTACATTATGATCCAAAGGATAAAGAAAATCTAACTTTATTAGTAAAGGAATTTCGCGATCAGCTTGATCAATTGGAAAAGAAAAATAATCGTGAGTATTTGCTAACAGCAGCTACTCCAGCGGGACGGTATCAAAGCGAAGGTCCTTATGACCCTGCAGATAGTTATGATTTTGAAGAACTGTCCAAATATCTCGATTGGATTTACTTAATGGCGTATGATATAGGAAATGGCTTCAGTCCGGTCGCAAATTTTAATACACCAATGCAGCCTGTTAATTCAGATCCAACCCCGAATGAAATAAAGAAATGGAATAATGTAAACGGTGCTGTCGAATATTATCAGATGCAAGGTGTACCAAGCAACCAGCTTGTCCTTGGAACAGCATTTTATGGAAGAAGTTTCAAGGTATCAAACGAAGAAAACCAGGGGTTGTATCAGGAATATGAATCTACTGGACCTTCTCCACAATGGAGTGAAATAAAAAAAGATTACCTGACAGACCCTGATTGGAAGAAGCATTGGCATTCAACAGCTAAAGTACCTTGGTTATTTAACTCGAAGACTAATATGTTTTTGGCATATGATAATCCAAAGTCAATAAATAAAAAAGCGCAGTTTATTAACAAGCACAACCTCAGAGGTGGTATGATTTGGCATCTTGGATTAGACGACAATCAAAACAGTCTGCTTAATGCTTTATCAAACCCGGTATTAAAAACAAATCATTAAATTATATAAGGGTAGATGTTAATAAAAATTTATTTTTTATATAGTTTTGTCAACCAATTTTAAAAGGGCAATACATAAGAACACATTTTATGTATCGCCCTTTATTTTTCGATTTCTAATTCTTAAGATCTACAATATTTGTTGGGGAGCTAACCTGTTCTCTTGCACAGTCATCCGGCTCCCATGCCAACATGGGGGTCAGATCTGTTCAGAGGTTTGCTTTCAAACCGTCCGCACGCTACCTCGCTGATCAAACGCACTGTCTGTCGGCTAATGCTTACCGGCTGTACGGCGCATTCGGAACTTGCACTCTGTAGCGTATGTGCTGCCACTCGCAAAAAAGGCTAACATTCCAATTCGGAATGCTAGCTCTTGAAATATATTTGACAAAACCCGAGAAATGACAGGCACCCAAAAACTATTCCCACTCTTCTATTAAAGCATCAGTATTCGCAATTAAAGTGTTGTACGCTCTTTCAGAAATTAATGCCTTTTCCTGCATATGACCGAGCAATAGCTTATAGCTTTTCAAATGTTTGACGACTTTATCTCCGAATTGTTTATCCTCGAAATGGCTCACTGCTTTCAGATGAACTGTAAGTAGGTGATCAGCTTTAGGATCAATATCCCCCTCATCTGACAGTTGTTCCACAAGTGCATTTAAATCAGCAACACTTTCTGCTTCATCTGATTCTATTGGTTTTACCGGTTGAACATCAGGTAATTCACTACCTTTAGCAAATCCTGCGACATTACCAATTTTTTCATAGTTATCCCTGAAAGCCTCAATACCAGCAACATCATTACTTGACGTGTTCCATGATTTCGAAGCGAGTGCACGCAGCTCTTTGGCAATATCTTTGGTGATTACATCTTCTCCGACCAAATCCGGATTATCGTTCCATATAGCCAAGGCTGCACCTTTAATAAAGTCTGAATCATCATCGACCCGATTCCCATCACCCTGGAATTTGCCGGGTGTCCAATCTTCATAAATTCGTTTGTCCTGGTTTAAATAGTCAAATGAATGTTGTTTGCGTCCGTCATCAGGTTTTTCATTTCTTAATACATAATAGAAATAGCTTGCATTCATGTTATAAATATCTTCATGACCTCTTTCTACAAATGCATCAAGTTTGGCAACGCTTTTGTTCCAGCTCATTTGTGCCCAGAAGTCGATTCCAATGGCATCATGCATTTCAACTTTTTGCTTTGGTTCCTTTGGCTCCCAAGGATTTTTATTATTCTCTCCGTAGTAAATACCGTCGTTGAAAATTCTTGGTTTAAAGCCATTTTCATATACATGGGATGCTATCTCATTAATATAATCGGCCAAGACGTCTTTCCATATATAGTCTTCACCCAATGTTTCTTTCGCATATTCATTTAAAACCGGCTTATAGTCTGACATAAATGGGTCTCTGTCAAATTGCATGTACTCATCTCCACCTATGTGGAAATCGGTGCTTCCCTCGAATAATTCCATGTATTCGGTGTACAGACTTTTGACATATTCCACAGCTTCCGGATTTGTCACGTCCAGAGCCACTTCGCTGTGATTGCCATTTTTATCAACCTGTCCATATTCCGGATGGGTTTTTAAAATATGTTTGACGTGGCCAGGTGTGTCCAAAGAAGGAATGACTTTAACCCCGTATTTCTCTGCTTCAGCGATAATCTCCCTTACTTCCTCTTTTGTTAAATAGCCATCATCTGAGACAATCTCCGGATCTGTTTCACTTTCAATTCTAAAGCCTTTATCTTCCGAAAAGTGCAATTGTATCGCATTCATTTTGAAATACGACATTTCCCGTATATGCTGAATAATCCAATCTTTTGTAATGTATTTTCTGGCCATATCCAAATGGACCCTGCGTCCCTTCACATCAGGATAATCAACTATTGTTCCATAGGGCAAAGTATTGTCATTGTTTATCATGAAATGCTGGATGGTCCGCAATGCATACATGGCTGCATTTTCTGAAGCAGCTACTATTTTGACGCCATCATCACCAATGTCTATTTTATAAGCTTCATCACTATTGCTTTCCTCTGTAATTTGACTATTTTTGTCCAACGTTACAACGATATCATTGGATGTAGTGTCTGATTTATCGGCATACACTTTTTCAATTTCCGTATTTGCAGGAATTTCCTTTTTCAAAAACTCGGCTGAAACCAATTCAACAACCTCTTTAAGTCGTTCATTCTCTAAATATTCATCCGTATCAGGAATTACAAATCTAGTTGATTCATCCATTTTCCATGTTGAATAATTTGAATCGGTTTCATATGATTGGACAATTGGTAATACTGAGCTGGCTAATTCATCATTTGATAATTCCCCCCCCTCAGCAAAAGCTGGACTTATAAGTGTTGAGGAGATAACGAAAAATGATAAGACAACTATTGTAAATTTTTTCAAAATAATTCCTCCTTAAAATTTTTATGAATGCGACATCATTCTAGTGCAAACGATGTGCAAAACATCATACGCTTCGACAATAATTTTATGCCCAAATCACCACCTTGATTTGAATGACATGACTGACACAAAAAAAGACATGGAGATACGAAAAGGGTCCACAGATCCTTTTACATATCACCATGCCTGGTCGAATCAGTCACATGTGATTCAATATAATTATTTTAATCTTAGCACTCCAATGTCTGAAAGGCAATGACCATTTCCATTTTTCTAAATTTTTTACTTTGCTAACCATCTATATCTTTTAAACAATCGCGCCCGTTCGTATAGCTTAAGATTCTCAATCATCACATATTCATTATGCTGCTATCGATAGTGTTCTCGATAATACAAAAGGACGTGAATTAGGGATCTACAAAATCTCAAAAAACAGTCAAGTACGGGCGGCATAATGTATAACGAATAAACTTTCTACTAACTTTAGGTGAATCACGCGAAAGCTTATAGTATCGTAGTTGAGGGCTCCAATAATTGGTCACAAAATTGGTAACGTATCAGTCGAAATAAATTGAAAAGAAGTAATGCAAATTTGATATTAATACCCTATTAAAACTTGCTATAACAAATAATTTGTATTTTTTATAATATGTTAAAATGTACTGATACGGTTTCCGGTATTAGGGCTCACCTATAGGTAAACAACAGTATATGACGTTTAGCAGTTGATTGTACAAGAACGCCTAATGTGACATTTTAATTGTCACATAAAAGTAACTAGAAAGATTAAACACACGAAACAAAACAAACGTATATTCGCTTTGTCAGGGATGATTTTATCAAGCGAATACCAGAACAACAGTCGGATGAAACACCCTGAAAATAAGTCAAGTACGGGCGGCATGATGTAGGACAAGCCTACAAACGCCAGCATACCAACGTGTATAGACTTTTAATGCCGTTCATGTTCATGCTTGTTGTGAAGTTGTTTAATGTATAAATAGTTAGTTTTAAGAAGACTACTTCCTTTAAAAAAGGGGGTGGGCTTTTTTTGTTGTTAAAATTTATTTTCTAATTAGTGTTGCTTTTTCTTTAATCATATGATAATTCATCCTTGTTTTTTTGAGTCAAGTGTACTATAATACTTTTTGAGTCAATTGTACCAAAACAATTGAGGCTATGTATATTGTCGACATTATCAAAGCCATATTTTTAAATGTATTGGACCGAAACTTGACAAAAAAGGATTAAAAAAGGGGTTATTGAGTATGAAAAAAGAAGAATTTTGCAAGTTAATAGACTATTCTATTTTATGGCAGAACAGAAGTAAGGAATCAATAGAAAAGCGAAGTCGAGAAGTCATTAAATACGGATTTGCCTGTTTATGCTGTTATCCAGTTGACGTGCCTGTAGCTAAAAACATTATAGGTAACAATGCTAGTATTAGTGGTGTTGTTGGATTTCCGGTGGGTGCTGAGACAACTAAGGCCAAGGTCCATGAAGCTTTGGTAGCAATTGATAAAGGAGCGAACGAACTTGATATTGTTATGAACATATCTCGATTCAAAGACGGTGACTATGATTTTGTGTTAGATGAGTTAAAACAAATTGTTGAAGCAGCAAAGAACAGAAGAGAAGACTGTATCATTAAAATTATCATTGAGACACCTCACCTAAAAGAACGAGATGAATTAACAAAAGCCTGTGAGTTAGTGATTGATTCCGGAGCTGACTACGTGAAGAATGTCACGGGATTTGCTACGGGATATGATGGCACTGGGGAATCAAGTTATACTGATGAAATGGTTAACCCTTACGATAATGCAGGAATCGACAATGTTAAAGCAATAAGTGAAATCGTAAATGGCAGAATAAAAATTAAAAGCTCAGGAGCCCCCAAAAGTTTGGACGAATGTGTATATTATATTCAAGAACTGGGTGTATCACGAATTGGTAATGATTATATACCGGAGTGGCTTGTCAAAGCGGGAGACGACTATTGGAACGATAAATAACAATCATAAAGAAAATTATGATAAGTTGTTTCCACTCTTGAATACATGGGACGTAAGTTATATATTTCTATTTTGTGTCAGTATGTTAAATCTTAAGTAAAGTAGCTTAATACAATCAAAGCCAAGATACAACCTTGAAAAGTAAATTTTTCCCATTACTACTGGAAAGATGAATAACAAATAAAAATTAGCTTATGAATTTAGGATAGGAGAGATTTAAATGAAGAAATCACTTTACATTTTGATAGCATTATTATTGTCAGCAGTTATGTATGGATGTTCTTCAAGTGGTGCAGTTGAGAATGATGCTGACAACAACAAAGAAAACAAACCAACAATAACTTTAGCTGAAACAAATTGGACTAGTACTTTAGTACCAACAGAAATAGTCAAGAATATATTAGAGAATATGGGATATAAGGTAGAAGGACAACAAGCTGAATTAGGGGCTGTTTATACCGGTTTGTCAACTGGTGATGTTGATATATTTATGGATTCATGGGCTCCACAACAAAACCAATATATGAATGAATATTCCGATACAATAGAGAGAATATCAGCAAGTTATGAAGATGCGAGAGCGGGCATGGTTGTTCCTAAATATATGGAGGATATTAATGATGTTGGAGATTTAAAAGGTAAGGAAGACATGGTAAATAATGAAATCTTGGCAATAAGTGAATCCGATCCAGCAATGGAAGACTTACAAGACATCATTGATGCGTATAATCTGGATGTAGAAATGATTAATTCTTCAGAGGGAGCTATGTTGGCAGCAGCTAAAGCAAAAATTGAAAAGAAAGAACCAGTTCTGCTGTATGGCTGGGAGCCACATAGCATGTTTCAACTACTTGATTTGAAAATATTAACAAATAACAAGGTTCCAGAAATTTATGGAGATACTTCTGTTCACGTTGTTGTTAATAAAGGATTGAAAGAGAAGGCACCTAAAGCTTACAAATTTTTAAGTAACTGGAGCATATCTATAGATGATATGGAAGACATGATCACCAAAATAGATAATGGGCAAAACCCCGAGGATGTTGCACAGACATGGGTTGAAAATCATCAAGATAAAATTGATAAAATGAAGGGCGATTAATGATTATTATGTCTTTTATTTATACCTTCGTATAAACAAACCATATCTAATATCAGAGATCAATTGCTTTGGGTTTAATTAGTTATCAAATCGCCCATTATTTTTGAAAAGGGGTGTGTTCATTGGACAAGAAAAAGTTATTCATCAACGGTGAATGGATTGAATCGAACACTGAAAGAACCCGAAATATTTTTAACCCGTACAACCAGGAAATCATCTCACTAGTTTCAGAAGGTGATAAAAGTGATGCAAGAGCTGCGGTTGCTGCGGCTCGCAAAGCATTTGATGAAGGGGACTGGGCTGCAACACCTGCTATCGAACGCGGCAAAATTGTCCATAAGATTACGGATTTAATCGAACGTGACAGAGAAGAACTGGCTGAGCTGGAATCCCTCGACACAGGTAAAACCGTGGAAGAAAGCCGCTGGGATATGGGTGACATTGCTGGCGTTTTCCGTTATTTTGCTGAAATGGCCGACAAAGACGACGGTGCAATCATTGAATCGCCTATTCCGAATTCAACCAGCAGAGTAGTTCATGAACCTGTCGGGGTCTGCGGGCAAATTACACCGTGGAATTATCCATTGCTGCAGGCGTCATGGAAATTGGCGCCGGCACTGGCGGCGGGCAATACACTTGTGATGAAACCAAGCGAGATTACACCACTCACATCGATTAAAGTGTTTGAGTTAATGGAAGAAGCAGGGGTTCCTGCCGGTGTTGTTAACCTGGTGCTCGGGCCCGGCAACACTGTTGGTGCTGAGCTTTCCGAAAACGATGATGTCGATTTGATATCATTCACAGGTGGTATTAAAACAGGCAAACGGATAATGCAGGCGGCCAGCTCCAACGTAAAAAATCTGGCACTCGAACTTGGCGGTAAAAATCCGAATATTATATTTGCTGATGCCGAATTGGAAACCGCCGTAGACCAGGCGATGAATGCAGTATTTTTCCATGCCGGACAAATCTGTTCAGCAGGCACCCGCTTAATTATTGAAGAAAGTATTCATGATGATTTTGTGGAGGCATTGGTTGAACAGGTGAAGAAAATCAAGCTTGGTAATGGTTTTGAGGCATCGACTCAGATGGGGCCGCTCATTTCCGGGGACCATTTAAATAAAGTTATTCAATACGTGGAAAACGGTAAAAAAGAAGGTGCAATTGTCGCTGTCGGTGGCGGGCGTCCGGAAGACCCCGAACTGCAAAATGGCTTCTTCTACTTGCCGACTGTTTTGACCGATTGCACTACGGATATGAGCGTTGTGCAGGATGAAGGGTTTGGTCCGGTCATCACGGTGGAAAAATTCACGACTGAAGAAGAAGCAATCCGGCTTGCCAATGATTCGATTTATGGCCTATCAGGTGGCGTCTTTACCAATGACATCGCCAAAGCGGAGCGCTGTGTGGCAAAAATGCGGATGGGCACGGTTTGGATTAATGACGTCAACCTGTACTTTCCGCAGGCGCCATGGGGTGGCTATAAACAATCCGGTATCGGTCGCGAACTTGGCAAAACAGGCCTTGAGGAATACCAAGAAATAAAACACATTTACCGTAACTTGAAACCTAAACCTTTGAAATGGTTTAACTAAATGCCCATTACGATGTTCCTTATGTAATAAGAATAGGGCTTGCTCCGATTGGAAGAGGTATATTTTGATATACTTGCTCGTAGCGCCAACGGGATAATTCTTCACGATCGGAAGCTTGCTCCTTTAACCATGTCTGCATTGTCATCTTCAGTTATTGATTAAATGGTCAAATATGTTTAGTTACAGATGTTTTTTAAATATTCTCTGACCTTTTTTTCAACAAGTTGATCGCTATATAAATATGTATAAATGACAGATTCAAATACTAAGCCAGTAGTAAATATAATTAACGAGTGGGCCAATTCGTTAATATTTCTGAAATGTGTAATATACCCACTCTTATACAGAACCCTTAAAATATTCTTTGCAAAATTAAGATTTACTCTACGATATTCTTCATTTAGCTCTTGATATTCTGGATTCATAGTTGCCATTAAAGTAAATTTTACCCATATATCATTTTCCATTCTTTCTTCCTCTGTATGAACTTGAATAATTTGTTTCACCATATGAACGGCGTTTTCAAAATCATCTTGATCAGCCTGCCCTATTTTTTGCATTCTCTCTTCAAATCTTTGAAAAATAACGTCCATTGCGAAAGTATAAATGTCTTTTTGTTTTGGAAAATGAAGTTGAACAGAACTTAAGGATAACCCCGCTTTTTTAGCGATTTCCCGTAATGAGGTCTTCTCGAATCCATGATAATAAATGACGTAAAAAGCTGCTTCAACAATTTTATCTCTTCTTTCATTATAATCAACTTTTTTAGGCATATAGACTATCACTCCTTGAATTTTATACTTATATTGTAACATTTTTAAAGTCAGGTGACTTATAATAGTGCATCTACGATAAGACGTAATCTAATAGATATCGGACAATTAATATACGTTTGCTGAAAAGGGGTGTTTATGACATGTGAAAATGTATTTTAAACATTGAAAGTTTTACTTAATTGAATTATTATATTCCCTTTTTAGAAAAAAGGTTTACAACAATTCACATATTTGATATATTAATTTCAAACAAAATTAAAAATTCTGTTTTTCTAATCATGGTGAGTATGGGAGGTAAAAGGTTGGAAGCAATTGATTACGAACTAAAACCCAAAGTAAAACAGTTCTTGAAAGAAGATGTAGGTCTTTACATTAATGGAGAATACGTACAGTCGGTCAAAGGAAAAACATTTGATGTTATTGACCCTGCAGCTGAAGAAGCAATTGCCCAAGTTAATGAAGCACAATCGGAAGATGTTAATAATGCCGTGAAATCGGCAAGAATAGCGTTCGATGATGGTGAGTGGTCAAAAATGAAAGCGTTTCAAAGGTCGCGTCTCATCTACAAGCTTGCAGATCTTCTGGCAGAAAATCGTGAAGAACTTGCTCAGCTTGAGGCTCTGGATAATGGTAAACCATACAAAGTCGCTTTGGCTGATGACGTCGATGGTTCAATTGAACACTTTCGATATTATGCAGGATTTGCCACGAAAATTGAAGGAAAAACAACACAAGTATCACCAGATTACGTTAATTATACGGTACACGAACCTGTAGGAGTTGTAGGTCAAATAATCCCTTGGAACTTTCCTCTATTAATGGCTGCTTGGAAACTTGGATCAGCTCTAGCGGTTGGGTGTACAGTTGTGATTAAACCTGCAAGTGAAACGCCACTTTCACTGCTTTACGCAGCTCAGCTTTTTCATGAAGCTGGCTTTCCTGACGGCGTGGTTAACGTCATTCCCGGATCAGGTCGAGTAGCTGGTGATGCTATTGTTACGCACAATTTAGTTGACAAAGTGTCTTTTACTGGATCCACGGAAGTTGGAAAAGAGGTGATGAAGAAATCTGCGGATCAAGTCAAAGGTGTTACGCTCGAGCTAGGTGGCAAGTCACCTACAATTATCTTAGAAGATGCAAACATAACAGAAGCCATTGAAGGGGCATTTACTGGAACGATGTATAACCATGGTCAGAATTGCAGTGCATGTACACGAATCTATGTTCACCGTCAACACTATAATCAAGTAGTTCAGGCATTGGCAGAACGTGCTAATATGGTGAAATTAGGTGCAGGAATGGATGAAGAAACAGACATGGGACCTCTTGTTTCGGAAAAACAAAAACAAACCGTACTTGGCTACATCGACCAAGGAAAAAAAGAAGGGGCACGTCTTGTTGCAGGAGGAGAAGTAATCTCTGGTAAGGGCTATTTTGTTCAACCAACCATCTTTGCGGATGTTGAAGATGATATGACTATTGCACGTGAAGAAATTTTTGGTCCGGTAATGGCGGTTTTCGTTTTTGATAACGTGGAAGAAGTGATTAAAAGAGCAAATGATAGCAATTATGGTTTGGCAGCTAGTGTATGGACAGAAAATATAAAAGCAGGCCATTATATTGCCGGTAAACTCCAAGCAGGAACTGTCTGGCTTAATGATGTTTGTCAGGAATGGGAGACAATGCCATTCGGCGGATATAAGCAATCTGGTATTGGACGCGAAATGGGAGGAGAGTATGGATTAAAAAATTACACAGAAGTAAAAAGTGTTTATCTTAACATTGAACAGATTAATGATTGATTTTTGTTGATTTGGACGAAAAAATTTGATTTTACGAGGAGGATAAATATGTTTAAGCCTTTTGGCGTGATTCCGGCTTTACCTACACCTATGAATGAGGATTACAGCATTGACTTCAATGGGATTGAACAAATCATAGATTATGTAATAGACGGGGGAGTGAATTGTCTTCTAGCAGGGGGAAGCGCTAGTGAATATTCACTTATGAGTTTTGAGGAAAGAAAAGAAGTAATTAAGTTTGTTTGCAATCATTCAAATGGCAGAGTACCGATCATGGCAGGTACAGGGTGCCATCGAACAGAAGATACAATTGAACTTACGCAGTATGCAGCTGAGGTTGGTGCGGATTGTGCGTTGGTCATTACTCCATATTACATGCAAACAAGTAGACAAGGAATTATTGATCATTTCAAAACAGTAGCAGAAAACTCTAGCATTGGGATTGTGTTATATAATTATCCCGAAGTCACTAATGTCGAACTAGATCCAGAACTTATTTACGAATTAAGTCAAATAGATGGAATTGTTGGCATAAAAAATACTGTTGAAATGCAGCATACTAGCAAACTTATTAATTTGACAGAAGATAATGATAATTTTTCGGTATTAACTGGTTACGAGCATCTAATTCTTCCCACATTGGCTACCGGAGGGCATGGAGCAATTGGAGTTGTTCATAATCTAGTGCCGGAAAAGATTGTTCAATTATATGATTTAGTCATCAATGAGAATAATATAAATGAAGCGATTAAACTTAATAAAGAACTTTTATTACTATATAACTGTATAGAAGAAGAGCCAGTTCCAGGTACTGTTAAGGCAGGATTAGAAGTATTGGGGATTCCTGGAGGGAAAAGCAGATTGCCATTAGTACCTGCATCTAAGGAATTTAAGTCTAATATAAAAGAAATATTAACTGATTTAAAAGGATCAAAACTGGAGGGTGTCAAGTGAAAGATGTCATCATAATTGGCGGGGGAATCGCTGGCTTGTCGGCTGCATGGCGTCTTAAACACCACAACATTTCACTTTTAGAATCCGATAATCGTGTTGGTGGTCGTATAAAATCCGAAAGACGAGGAAATTATTGGATGAATTGGGGTGGCCATTTATTTGGCGGCCCTAATTCAGCCACAGAAGAGCTTTTGAAATCAGTAGGGGTAGAAGCGCTACCAGTACCAGGTGTGTTAGCTGCAATGTTTATGAATGGAAAACTGGTTAAAGATGGTCGAGTGGAGACATATCCTTTTAAAGTTCCTATGTCATGGAAATCCAGATTCGCTCTAATTCGGGCTGGAGCTAAAGTACGTGCAGCTGTTATGAAATACGGAAAGGTAGCTAAATTTCGTCCTGGAGAAGATTATAAGGTTCAGCAACAACGCGTTCTTGATTTTATGAATGATAGGACTTTTACAGATTTTGTAGGGGAATTGCCATTGGATGCTGATGCAATCTTTAGGCCCACAGTAAGTCGTTCCACTGGAGATCCTGAACAAATATCTGCAGGGGCAGGAGTGGGGTATTTTAACTTAATCTGGGATAAAAGCCAAGGATTATCGCGAAATATTGTTGGCGGCCCGTCAACTCTCACTGAAACGATTGCAGTATCATTAGGCAATCGAGTACAACTGAATGCTAAAGTAAATGAAGTGTTTCATAAAGAGAACTCCGTTGTCGTCCGATACACCCAAAACGGATTAGAACATGAAGAGGAAGCGCGTTATGCTATTTTAGCAACACCAGCTCCAGTTACACGTAGAATAGCAATCGATATTGAACCGAAAATTGGGGAAGCTCTTGATAAAATTACCTATGGCCCACATGTTAGCGCCTCCTTTTTGACCAATGAAACAGATCCTCAAGTGTGGGATAACTTATATTCTATAGCTACCCCTAAAAGGTCTTTTGATGTTCTGATTCATAATTCTAATCTCAATCATTCAACTGAAACCGTGAGACAACCGGGTAGCAGTTTCATGACTTTTTCGCCGGCAGGGCGCGGTCATAAACTTATTGACAAGTCTGACGAGGAAATTATTCAAATATATCTAAAAGACCTAAACGAAATGTTTCCCGGGTTCAGTAATCATGTAGTTGAAGCCCAAGTTAGCAGATGGCCATTAGGCTCAGCCTATGTTTTCCCAGGTCGTGCGAAAATACAATCAACTTTAACACAACAGCCTGCTGGTAGGTTACTCTTAGCTGGTGATTATTTGGGTACGTTTTATACCGAAACGGCTGTCCAAACGGGGTTCAATGCAGCACAGAATATAAATAGCTTACTGGGAACCGGGGATTTTGAATCCCGGAAAGAGACGAAACTAAAGACTGTGGTTTCTAATTAATTAAATTGCTTTATTGACTGCCCATAATATATGGGAAATTCAAAATTTAATATTTAAATGAGATTGTGTTTACATGTTGTAAAGTAGTAATCAAACATTCATATAGTCATGTTAGAACATATCAATAAGGCTTTATAAAGAAAGGCAATGTGATTAGGAGAATCATCTGTGGTATTTCACTATTTATTAGGAGGAAAAGTATGAGTAAAGTTAAAACAATGGAGGAAATGCCTTTAAGTAAAATCCATTTTAAAATTTTTGCCTATACCAGCGGTAGTACATTCGTTGACGGATATGTTTTAGGAATTATTGCTGTTGCACTTTCTATCATGCAACCTTATTTTGATATGTCTCCAATCGTTACAGGTTTGATTGGAGCGGCAACATTAGCGGGTATGTTTGTTGGTGGAACATTCGGAGGCTTTCTTACTGATCTGGTTGGCCGAAAAAAGATGTTTATTCTGAATATGCTCATCCTGGCTATTCTGTCAATCCTTCAGTTTTTTGTTCAAGATCCCTTGCAATTGTTCATGTTAAGATTTTTCATAGGTTTTGCGTTAGGGGCAGATTACCCTATATCAGGAGCTCTAATGACAGAATTTTCACCGAAGAAGCATCGCGGCATTCTGCTCGGAGGGATAAATGGTCTCTGGTTTATCGGTTACGCCGTTTCCTTTTTGGCCGGTTATTTTATGCTATCCATAGGTGATGAAAGCTGGAGATGGATGCTTTCAAGTAGTGTGGTTCCGGTTGTTTTGTTATTGATCGCGCGTATGAATATGCCGGAATCCCCTCGTTGGCTAGCTAAACAAGGTAGGGAAAAAGAAGCAAACGCTATTGTTAAAGAAATATTCGGAGAGCATGTTATTATTTCGGACGAAAATGAGAGTACTGAGAAAACTACCTTTCTTGATATATTTCGTAATGGTTATGGGAAATGGGTTATTTTCGTATCAGTTTTTTGGTCGATTCAAGTTATGACCACCTTTTCAATAGGGACCTATATTCCTGAAATATTAGGGCAATTTGGTGTTAACGACGGTTCGCAGGAATATCTAGGATCGGCAGTCATTAATATTCTTTATCTTGCTGGTTTATTACCGATTCTTTATCTCGTTGAAAAGTATGGAAGAAGGCCTACGCTGATTTGGCCACTTTTAATAACTTCCATCACTTTATTAACATTGGGAGCAACCTCCGGATTAAATATCCCATTTGCGTTAATTTTGGCTCTCTTTGTAATCTATGGAACGTTTAATACTGGGATGGGAGCCCATCAGTGGATATATCCGTATGAGCTTTTTCCAACCCATATTCGGGCTACGGCAGGCGGATTTACCACCGGAATAAGCCGTATCGCCTCTGCCGTTAGTACATTTGTATTCCCGCTCATTTTGGGAAATTTTGGTTTGGCAAATACATTGTATATTTCTGGAGCGCTGCTTTTCATTGGATTTTTAGTTGCTGTATTCATGGCACCGGAAACAAAAAATATGAGTATTTCACAAGCTAGTTCCATTGATAGTGGGAGACCACAAGAGGACAGCTTTACACAAAGCAAAAAAGTTAAATAGATAAAACTGTTTAAACGCCCCAAGCACTGATCGGAGTAACAAAGTGACTTAGTTAGTACTGGAGTGGAAGCTATGAAAAATAAAGTATTAAATCTTAGAGTTTACCTTGTCACAATTGCTGGTGCGACATGTTGGGGGTTAATTGGTTTATTTATTGATCCATTGTACGCTCGCGGCTTCACACCATGGGACGTAGTTGCCATTCGAGGAATTTTCACCTTTGTTATTCTTATCCTATTTATGGCTATATTTTATCGCGACCAGTTACGTACCAGATTTAAGGATCACTTTTATTTCGCTGGTGCAGGCATTTTAGGTATTGCCTTTTTTAACTATTTTTACTTTCAAGTCTTTTCTAAATCAAGTCTGTCTCTTGCAGTAACCCTTTTATATACGGGGCCACTATTTGTAACCATTCTTTCACGACTTTTTTTCAAGGAATCTTTGACTATTCGTAAAGGTTTAGCACTTGTTCTTGCTGTTGCAGGTTGTGCGTTTGTCGTAGGGTTGTTACCATTTGGCCAACAAGGTATACCCGTGAACACCTTGTTAATGGGAATTTTTTCGGGATTTTGTTATGCATTGTATAGTATTTTTAGTAAGCCTATCACAAAACAATATTCTGCATTAACTATTACTACGTATACGTTTCTTTATACAAGTATTTTTATGTTTTTGACAAGTGACATTATGAAGGATACTGGTCAATTTCAGCATTTAGAGGTTTGGGTATATGCCGTGTTGTTAGCTTTAGTGGGCACGGTTGCAGGTTACCTTTTGTATGCCTCAGGATTGAAGTATCTGGAAGCTAGCAAGGCTTCTATTTTAGCGACAATAGAACCTATCGTTGCAGTAATAACTGGCGTACTTTTTTTTGGGGAATATCTGCGAACTTGGCAAGTGTTAGGAATTGCGCTGGTTTTGTATTCAGCAATCCTGGTTGCAGGAAGACGGAGAAAGGTTAAAAAAGTAGTTGACTTGAAACAGGATAGAATTCGTGAATTGTCTTAATGTCAAAGTGAACTGGACGACTATTGGATGCCGGTAGTTGTTCCATCTATATTAAGCAGAGTCTATTTGGGAAAGCTAATTTTTGATTGGTTCATCTTCTGTAATGAGATATAATATATTATAGTCATAATCTCGGATTGCTGTTGTAGAAGGTGAAAGGAGATGCAAATGGTCTCACATAACCAATCAATCATTGATGCAATTATTAATATTAAGGATTTTCTACCCAAAAAACAAAGGCAACTATGTGATTATATCTTGAAGAATTATCAATCAATTGGGTTAACAACGGTTAAAGGGCTTGCAGATAATGCTAAAGTAGGCGTTTCAACTGTTATGCGTGCGATAAATGCATTAGGCTATAACAACTTTAATGATTTTCGAAAAGATATTTTTGATGAATGGTTGCCTGATGATTCAAAATGGACATTAAATAAGTCCATTTCGGAAATCCCAAATAAGGAAGAGAGTGCTCCAACTATAATACAAGTTTGGAACGAGTCCGTGAATATGCTGGATAAATCATTGGATTCAAACTTGATAGAAAATTTCGAATATGTGATTGATATTATACTCCATTCAAGACAGCTTAATGTTCTCGGAACAAGACCCTATAAAGCAATGGCTTTATATCTTGAACAGCTGCTTGGGGAATTTTATTCTAAGATAAGACAATTAAGCCATGATACCGAAGTACTTTTTGATAATATATTACAAATTGAAAAGGATGAAGTTTTACTGATTTTTGCTTTTGAGCCATACACTAATCGAATTATACAAGCAGCTATGCTGGCCAATCAACTGGGTATTAAGATTATATTGATAACGGATTATATTTCTTGCCCTATTATTCGTTACGCTTCCGTAACATTACAAGTTGAAGTGAGCAAAAAACAGTATTCCGTGGTACCAATCGTTGCATTGATAGAGGCGTTAGTTATTGAAATCGGAAAACGATCTTCTGAAGAATCAGTTAAAAAGTTAAAAAAACTGGAGAGAACACTGCTTGAAAATAACGTCACTTTTTC
Organism: Lentibacillus kapialis; assembly: GCF_014646635.1. Classification (GTDB taxonomy): domain Bacteria; phylum Bacillota; class Bacilli; order Bacillales; family Amphibacillaceae; genus Lentibacillus; species Lentibacillus kapialis. Next base: position 12,698 of record NZ_BMNQ01000035.1, on the reverse strand, counting down.
ATATTAAAAGACTTTGTATTAAATTAGGGGTCAACACCAAAATCTATGGTTGAAATGAATGAGTGAATATAGTAGTGAAACTAGCTAGCGGAGGAAAAACACGGAGACTCCTGTGGGAATGCGCAGTGTGAAGACCCCGCAGAAAAAGCGACCTTCTTTTTCGAGGAGGCTGAGGACAAGCCCACGGAAAGCGTAGTGTTTTTCCGAAGCGACTGCTGACGTCAAAATGACATCTAATTTGTCAACCATAGATTTTGGTCAACAGCCTTAAATTAGATCAATCATATAATTGATAAGCTTGTGAAACCTCGAGAGAAAACCAGTCAAGTACGAGCGGGATGATGTAATAGACGCTCAACAAATACTGCCAAATCAATGATTGTAAGGATTATAAACGTGATTGATTTCTGAAAGCCTTACATCTTATAGAAATATAGCAGTTATCGCAATTCTCATTCCGATTTTTTCTCTTATTCCTGCAATCTTACTTGCAAGTGTGGGGATTTATTAAAGGATGAAGCTAGAATCACATAGAAAGCATCTATTACCTGATATTTCAGACTATATTATCCTATGAAGGAGGAATCGTAAATGGTTTCAAAGGAATCTACTATTGGGATTATCGGTGCTGGAGTTATGGGAAAAAGTATGGCTCGGAATCTGCAAAAAAGTGGATACCCAATCAACGTATTTACCCGAACAAAAGAAAAAGCACGTGAATTATTGGAAAACAATGCTACCTGGAAGGATTCGGTTGCCGAATTAGCGAAAGACTCTGATGTAATCATCACAATGGTCGGCTATCCATCCGATGTGGAGGGTGTTTACTTTGGAAGCGCCGGTATTATTGAAAATGCTAGACAAGGTACGTATGTCATTGATATGACAACCTCCAAGCCGACTCTTGCAGTAGAGATTGCCCGTAAAGCAAAGGAAAGAAATATTCATGCGATGGATGCTCCTGTATCGGGAGGTGATGCAGGGGCGAAAAATGGTACACTCGCCATCATGGTCGGTGGTGGTCAGGAATCATTTGATGAAGTTAGGCCTTTATTTGAAATTATGGGTGAAAACATAATATTACAAGGCGATGTAGGTGCTGGTCAGCATACAAAAATGGTAAACCAAATAGCTATTGCTACAAATATGATTGGAGTATGTGAGGCTATTGTATATGCAAAAAAAGCTGGATTGAATCCATCATTGGTCCTTGACAGTATTTCAACGGGTGCTGCAGGAAGCTTCTCATTATCAAAATTGGCACCACGCATGCTCGCGGGTGATTATGAACCGGGATTCTATGTGAAGCATTTTATTAAGGATATGACAATTGCGCTCGATTCTGCAGAGGAAATGGGGCTATCAATGCCAGGGGTTGAACTTTCACATCAGTTATATAAGGAACTTGCGGAAAAAGGGGAAAATGATAGCGGAACACAGGCGTTGATTAAACTTTTTGAAGGGTATTAATAAAATCTTTTGTATCATTTTGTTGGTGAGTTATCATTCAATTCTTTTGGGCATTTGACTTTCCCCCACGATCATCGATCATACGTAATATTAGAAAAAACTCGGCATCCGCCTCGCCTTATAGCGAATGCCGAAGCTTTTTTTGCAGTTAAGAAGTACAAATTATTTCTTACTGCATAAGTGCAACTAAGGCTTTCGCCATTAAAGCTTGGCGATAAACCAAGTTTTCTTATATAAGGTCATCCATCATTTATACTTTCTGACGTTATAAAAAAGGCGATAGCTATTGCCCATGTCTAATAGCTATCGCCTATTATTTGTTAGCTTTTCCAGTTCTGACTGTAATTAAGCAGACAAAAGGATAATTGAATTGCGGCAGAGGGATAAAGCCGAATTAAATGGTTGTAAGTTACTGTCATACCACGTATAATGCGAGAGTTACATGATTTATTTTAATTGAAAGAAGTGGGTAATACAAATGACAACGCAACCGTATAACAAAACGTTAATGGCTGCTCTTCTGCTAGCAGGTTCATTTATTGCGATTTTAAATCAAACACTTATGATTACAGCTATTCCTCCAATCATGGATGAAATGAATATTTCAGCTAATTCAGCTCAATGGCTGACTACTGTCTTTATGCTCGTCAATGGGGTCATGATTCCCGTTACTGCATTTCTAATTGAACGGTTTACAACACGTCAGCTTTTTATGACGGCAATGAGTGTATTCGCGATCGGTACGGTTGCAGGAGGCCTTGCTCCGAATTTTAGTTTATTATTGGCAGGAAGAATTATTCAATCAGCCGGCGCGGGGATTATGATGCCGCTCATGCAGACGGTTTTCTTGTTAATTTTTCCTGTTCATAAACGAGGAGCAGCGATGGGCTACATCGGGCTGGTTATCTCTTTTGCACCGGCTATTGGGCCGACTTTGTCCGGCTGGATAACGTCTCAGTATTCCTGGAGATTCTTATTTTTACTTATTTTACCTTTAGCTATACTCATTATCATCATAGCTTATTTCATACTGAGGAATGTTACAGAACTCACCTATCCGAAACTTGATATCCTATCGATCATCTTATCTTCCGTCGGTTTTGGCGGACTGCTGTTTGGATTCTCAAGCGCCGGGAACTATGGGTGGGACAGTGAAAGGACCATTGTCATTCTTACAGTTGGTGTTCTTACCCTTCTTGTCTTTATAATGCGGCAATTACGCATGCGGCATCCGATGTTGGAATTCAGGGTATTCAAATACAATATATTTACAATTACAACGGTAATTGGCATGATCTCGTTCCTTGGATTGATCGGCTCGGAGACATTAATTCCGCTCTATATGCAGAATATGAGAGATTTCACGGCTATGGAATCCGGACTTGTTCTCCTTCCCGGAGCTCTTGTCTCTGGGTTAATGTCCCCGATTACCGGGCGGATCTTTGATCGAATTGGAGCTCGCTGGTTAGCAATTATTGGCTTGATTATTATGACTGGCGCGACCCTGGCCTTTGGTTTCCTGGGTACAACAACGACTCTGGTGTTCCTGATCGTTATGTATGCCGTTCGCATGTTTGGCTTCTCAATGGTGATGATGCCCGTGACGACAGCAGGTTTGAATCAATTGCCACAAAAATTGATTCCTCACGGTACGGCCATGAACAATACGATGCGGCAAATCGCAGCATCTGTCGGAACCGCGGTTCTCGTTACGATTATGACGATGACAGCAGTTAACTCTCAACAGGCACCATCTATTTCAAACCCTGATATTCACGGAGTCAACGTTGCTTTCCTAGTTATTACAGTTTTATCGTTCAGTGGAATTATCTTATCTATTTTTGTTAAAAAAACCTATCCACCGACTGATGATGCGTCTGAATCTGTGGAAAAAGAATACGATAAGAAGAAATCGGTGAATGTATAAAACAAGAAGTGAAATATGATAGTTTTAAATGTCACCTTAAAGAGCGTTTTCGTATTAAGCATCTCACGTTTACGAAAACGTTCTTTTTCTTCGATATATAACCTGCTTTAATCAAAATTATATTCAATAAATAAGTATTTTGGAGTAATATGAAGTAATTTTAAGAAAAAATAAGATAAACTTTATACAATAAAAACTTTACAAATTTTTTGTGCTGTATTAATTATATAGGACTTTGATTTCTATTAGCGTTTGCATTATTCTAAAAAAGAGTCAAAAAACGATATTTAATACGTTAGGAGTTATTAAAAATGAAGAAAACATTATTTATTCTAATAACAATTGGGTTATCAATAGCCATGTATGGTTGCTCATCAAGTGGCGATACAGGTGATTCGGAAGATACAGGTGATGGAGATAAACCAACATTAACCTTTGGCGTCACAAATTGGACAAGTACCGTTCCACCGACAAAAATAGCTGGTAAAATATTAGAGAACATGGGTTATAAAGTAGAAGAGATAAATGCCGATGCTGGTAGTGTTTATACCGGTATGTCAAATGGTGATATTGATATATTTATGGATTCATGGTATCCAGCACAAAGACAATATATTGAAGAGTATTCTGATTCAATAGAAAGTATTTCCGTCAGTTACAGTGATGCAAATTCAGGAATGGTTGTTCCTAAGTATATGGATATCAACTCCGCTGAGGATTAAAAGGTAAAGAGGATATGGTAAATAATGAAATGTTTGCAATTGGTGCAGGCGATCCGGCAATGCAGGACATGAAAAAACTTATCGATTTTTATGATCTGGACATTGAAATGACTAATTCCTCAGAAGCAGCTATGCTAGCAGCTGCTGAAGCAAAAATGAAAGAGGAAAAGCCTGTTTTGTTTTATGGTTGGCGCCCCCATTCGATGTTTGATAAATACGATTTAAAAATACTGACAAATAAAAAAGCCGCCAATCAGAAGGGATTGTTTGATAAGAGTACGATTCATATTATTGCCAATAAAGGATTGGAAGAGAAAGCACCCGAGGCATATAAGTTTTTAAGCAACTGGAGTATATCTATGGAAGATATGGAAAAAATGATCGCCGAAATTGATAGTGGTAAGGATGCCGACGACGTCACACAAGCGTGGATTGATAACCATCAGGATAAGATTGACAAAATGAAAAATGGAAAATAAGAATTGGTTACATGTTGTTTATTCAAATTTTTCATATGCGTCATTGAGTCATGACATGACGGTCAGGTGCTTTGCTTGGCCGTCATTTTAGTAATTCACATACTTTAATGATAAGCAAATCGTTTAGGGGAGGAACATGAAATGATGGAAATAGCTAACGATCCAATTATGTGGAAAGACCTCATCGAAGGGACGGAGGTCAAAGGCTTAACAAGGAATGATCAGTTTGCCGCCCCTGATAATGCTCAAAATCCTTCTGCGGAATTTGAAGGTACTTTAATGTTGGAAGGCACGCAAATGGGTATGGCACCGGAGTTAAGTACGAACAAAGTGCACGGCAACGATATTACTTTTTTCCCGGATGTGTCTTTAGAATTTTTTACCGTCGATGACAAATATCTCGTTCCCGTAACGCAGGATGTTATTCCAAATGGCACGCTGGAGAAAACACGAAGCTACTGGGATATCATTGTCCAACCGGGGCGCGTTTGGAGTAACCTTGACCAAGATAACGGATGGAATCGTGCGTCATTTCCATTTTCTCTCGTCAATCGCTTAGAAGGCGAAACGCATATGGGGATCGCTATGTTCCTTTATAAAGAAGATAAAGTGTCACATGTTCGATTTCAAATAGTTGCACAGACAGGGCCCTTCGATGTATCGGGTTATTTTAACGCCTGGGGAATTACGAAAGCTTCATATAATCCCGGTGGAATAGATAATCTGGAGAATCACAAAAATATTTATCGTCTTCATCTTGAGAACTGCTTTCCAACTGCACCACTCCATGAATTAAAACAAAAGGTCGGAGATAAAAATTTAGCGGTGTTTAATGGCGCAAAAAACAAAGCCGAGGAAAAACATGTTCTTCAGACCGGTCTGTTCTATGAAGGGGTGCTGTACCGATCACCTTGCCATTTCGCAGCTGGTCCATTTCCATATGGCGATGACATACGTTATGGCGTTTGGTCGGTGACAAAAACGGCGATGATGAACGTGGCCATGTTACGTTTAGCACAGAAGTATGGATGTGGCCTGCTTGATGAGAAGATTGCCAACTATATACAAATGCCGGAGTCCCTAAAAGAGTGGAATGATGTCACATATCTGGACATGGCTAATATGGCTTCAGGTCGCGGAGCCACCACCGACGACCCAACATGCTATTTATGTGATTATCACCGGTGGTATTTAGCTTTATCAAAAAATGAAAAGGTTACGGAATCATTAAACTATCCACGGGTTTGGGAGCCGGGAACGAAGTACAATTACCGTGATCAGGACGCATTTCTTCTTGGTGTGGCTCTTGAAGAATATCTTAGGAGTAGGGAGGGTGAGGACGCCACTTTGGATCAGTTGCTCAAGAAGGAGGTATACGAGCCAATTGGAATATACTATGCGTCAGTAAATCGCAGCATCGAGGACAACGGTTCATCTGGTCATCCCAGAATGGATTTCGGTTATCACGCCACACTGGACGACTTGACTAAAATCGCTTTGCTCTATGAAAAGCGTGGTAACTGGAATGGTAACCAGATACTACATCGCCGGTTGGTGGACAGCATATTGCCAAAACAAGAGCCACCTTCTTTAGCTATTCCAAAGGGAGAGCAGAATGAATTTGGGCCTAAATATTATGCGATGAATTGGCATATTGAACCTTACCGCTCACCAGAAGGAAGCCGGCTTTATCTACCGAACATGAAGGGGTATGGTGGTAATCTTGTTACGCTCATGCCCGGCCATGTCGTCGGATTTCGAATGGCAAACGCGTTAACATCTTCGGATTCGGATGACTTTGACTCTACGGTGCCCCAGGCGAGAGCAGGCGAACAACTTGTATCTTTTTGCAAGGGTAATGACAGTAACAACGATTAGTGTGTTTGGTTGATTCGTTCCTGTTATTTTTTGATAAGTGTGTCAGATAACACTGGATATTAAGTAGAGAGAGTGCATCGATAGAAGCTGCCGATTTGACAGAGCCGGCGGTTTTTCTAATTTTCGTTCAAGATGCAGTGCTATTGGATTGGCTCAAGTTCACATGATTTTCGCTTAAGTTCACATAATTTCCGCTCAAGTTCACAAATTTCCGGCTCAAGTTCACAATTTGTTCGCTTTTTTCTAGTCAAAATGACACCCAAACTTGCTAATATGGTCATTCACGAAATTTAATAAAGGATTTTGTCGCTCGCGGATACGATAGTCCTATACCAATATGAATCCATTTACCCATTTCCTGGGTCTACTGGTTAAATTTAACGCACTTAAAGAGGGCATTGAAACTTTATTGGGTAAGTGGAACGATCATTGATTATTAATAAATGGCAGCTTTCTAAGGCAGGTATGACCTGTCTTAGAAAAGTACTGCAGCACACATATCTTTATATGAAACATTCTATAAGATAAGTGATGAGGGCGTCTTGAAATGAAATATGATGAGGTCTGTTACTTTTTGTTAAACACAATGATATCAGAAGCGTTATGTACATCGTATTCGCCATTTAGTCTAAGCACAATTTCATCTCCGGAATCAAAATCATAGATGTTAAAGGTGCCATTTAATGTGGTGTAGTATTGTAATGGAATGCAAGCATAACGCTCTGTTATTACCACAGTTGATATATCCCCCCGACAGCCATTAGGGACAAACGTTATAAACCTCTCATTACCAACTCTAAGGCAGCCGATGTCCGATACTGTTGTGATGATGTGAACGGGAACTTGATTTCTGATGTGTTTGATGATGTTAACGTCATTATTAGTTTTGAACGTATAGCTTGATTTGTTCATACAGCCTCCTTTCTGCTGTTTTCACGACATGTTCGCGTTTCAATCCTTCCTATATATAATACACGTCTTGATCCCGTTTTAAACACATTCGCAAACAGAACCACTGATGCTTTGGTTGGCGCGTTTCCTCTTTCTCTGCATGTATAGATGCATAAAAAGAATAGTTATTCAAATAATAAGAACGCACTTCGCTGAAATGGGATTTCACTTAATAGGCCTTTTTCTTTATGGTACGCGGAGGAGCAGTATATCTAATGTTAGGAGAGTGACAAGTGAAAACAATTCAACGTATCGCCTTAGTGTTAGTCATAATCGGTGCGCTTAATTGGGGACTGATCGGACTGTTTCAATGGGATTTAGTAGCAGCCCTTTTTGGCGGACAGGGTGCTGCATTGTCCAGAGTCGTATATACATTGGTCGGAATCGGTGCTTTGTTCTGCTTGCCATTAGTATTTGACACGATTGATGAAACAGATCATGTTGATGATGGTGCAAGGAGATCCGAAAATTTCAATTATGCGACGGAATTTAGTGAAGAGAATGAACCATTTCGTGATAAGTAATACCATTTAAGGAAAAATTGGTTCGTTAAACATTACAGATCGATATAAGATGAGACTGTCGTTAATGAAAGCGACAGTCTCATGTATTGTCCGGGCTATCAGTGTCAGCATGTAGAACCCCCCATGCTGTAACCATGATTATCACTCTTATTATCTTCAACATATTTTTGACTTTTTACCGGGAATTCACTGTGAAGCAAAAGATTGTGTTACGATTTCCATGTGAGAGATGAGAAAGTTTGAATGGGAGTGATAGATATGATGAATGAAACTGACAAGCCCTTTAAAAAACGTCATTATAAACCTTGGATTATCACACTATCGATTATCCTTATCAGTGCGGTGGGTCTTTTGGCCGGAATGCCGGGTGCAGAGGACTTTGATGCATTTGATCTTACTATTTTGCCGCTTTTGAATGCCATATTTAACAGTTTTACATTTGTATTTTTAATCTGTGCATTGGTAGCCATATTAAACAAAAAATATAAGGTTCATAGCCGGTTTATTTATGCGGCTTTTGTGACAACATTCCTTTTTCTATTATCGTATGTCACCTATCATGCGTTGGCACCATCCACGCCATTTGGTGGAGAAGGTGCCATTGCTGCTTTGTATTACTTTATTTTAATCACACACATTGTTCTGGCTGCAGCAATTGTGCCGCTTGCCCTTACAAGTGTGGCACGTGCATGGAACAGAGAGTACGAACGGCATAAAAAAATCGTACACTGGACAATGCCAATATGGCTGTATGTCAGTATAACAGGTGTGCTTGTTTATGTTTTGATTTCCCCTTATTATTAGGCTTGAGGCGGGGACTTTCCGGCCGCACCTTAGAAAACTTGACTTATCGCCAAACTTAATGACGAAGGCCTTAGTTGCACTTATGCAGTAAGAAATAATTTATACTTTCTGAGCTGCCAAGATAAGAATAGGATGTATTTATATGACCTAAATGCATTCTATTCTTCTATACGTTTGGGTGATCATATGTTAACCCCTTTTTCACGGAGGTTTTTCAGACATTGTTGTAAGTACGCATTATTGTGTTCCGGATAGCCTGCCTCATCTTTTGTATAACCGACACTTTCACTAGTGTGCGGCGGGCAAAATTTACCACGGTAATAGGGGTCTTCCCAGCGTTGGTCATGATGATATCCTCTTCTCTGCATTTCATTCATAACTTTCATATGGTAGACATAAAGTTTATAAGGTGTATAATCAAATACATAATTGATAGTGGCGTGCTTTTTCCCCCATCCTTTACCACGGAGGGCACAGCATTCCCGGTGCTGACCGAGCAGCTGTTGACGAGGAATTTCCGGCAAAAGCCCTTCATGCCATAAACGCATCTATATCTCCTCCTCAGGCTGTAATCCCTGCCAAAGCAGTTGGATGATCTGCTTCGCTGTTTCGTCGATAGTGTCGGGATGATCACTTTCATTCCTGTAATTGCCCGCTTTTAAAAGGGAAAGATAGGCATGCGTTGCGAATGTTGGATTAATATGACGTATTTCTTTCTGCTCCATTGCATAAACAAACGCGTGTCTGATCGTTTGATACATGGCTGTTTCGGCATTGGTTATCTCCTCAAGCTGTTCGGGTGTTAGCGCGTTATCAACCCCTTTCATAAATCCATCCATATCAAAATTCACGGTTGCTTCCAGATGTGCTTTTGTGATGTTGAATAAACGGGTTTTCAATGGAATTGATTCCTGAAGCATCGTATTAATGCGTTCACGAATGCGGACCATCATTTGGACCATTGTTTTTGTGAATAATCTCGCCTTACTGTCATAATGGTAATAAACGGTAGCTTTTGTTAAGTCACATTGTTTTGCGACATCGTCAACCGAAACATTCTGGTATCCGTATTCAATAAATAATCGTGTTGCAGCCTGGATGATTAACTCAGATGTGGGTTGTGTTCGATCACTTCTGCGCGGTCTGCCTAAAGGTCGCGTTTTCTTGACTTTCAAAACATTCTCTCCTTGCTTTATATCAAGCTTTGAGTGAATTATATCATACAAAAGCGGTGAAAAGGTGAATTATTAATTGATAATTAACTAACCGGTATATATAATTATTGCATAGGGGTGCTTTACATAAATCGTTCTTGCATGGACGCGTATGTTTGCTTAGAAAAACTCGGCATTCGCCTCGTCTTATAGCGAATGCCGAAGCTTTTCTTATAAGGTCATCCATATTTTATACTTTCTGACGTTATTAGAAAAACTCGGCATTCGCCTCGTCTTATAGCGAATGCCGAAGCTTTTCTTATAAGGTCATCCATATTTTATACTTTCTGACGTTATAAAAAAAACTTATAAGTACCAAGGAGAGGAAGGTTTGATGAATTTATTACAGAAATGGGGAAGGTATGTTTCGGGGCGTAAAAGCCGGTTTGTAACACTTGTGATATGGATGCTCGTGATTGGATTGTTTACATTTATCTGGCCACACGTGAATCAGGAAGAAACAGCGTCGAACAACTTATTGCCCAAAGACGCCATGTCAGTTGAAGCAAAGGAAATAATCGATGAACAATTTCCAAATGACAAAGGTGTGCCGCTCTTGTTGGTATGGTATCGAAATGGCGGGTTAACTGAAGCTGACTATAATATGGTTCAATCACTTTATCAACAATTGAAGCAGGAGCCGCTTACATCTCAATCGATGGTTCCGGATTTTGCAAAAGCACCGATTCAAGCGTTGAAAAAACAGGCTTCAAGTGATAACGAGGTGCTGGTTACACCAGTGTTTTTTGAAAAGGATGCATCAACAGAAGCACTGCAAGAAGGCACAGTTGCGTTAAAGAAAGAGATGAAAAAAATCACAGATAAAAATCCGTTTGATGGAGATATATCGAATGATGGACTGCATCTGCGTATGACAGGTCCTGCCGGTATTCAGACGGATGCAACAGAATTATTCGGCCAGGCAGATGTTACGTTACTGATTGCAACGGTCGTGCTTGTATTAGTTTTACTGGTTGCTCTGTATCGTTCGCCTATCCTTGCTGTTGTCCCTTTAATTAGTGTCGGGCTGGCCTATGCTCTGGTTAATCCTTTGCTGGGATTCATGGCCAGTCAAAAATGGATTGAATTAGACGCTCAAGCCGTGTCGATCATGACAGTTCTACTCTTTGGTGCTGGAACCGATTACTGCTTATTTCTTATTTTCAGATATCGTGATGAACTGCAAGTGGAGGCGAATAAATATACGGCGCTACAAAAAGCGATTGGTCATTCCGGCGGAGCCATTATGATGAGTGCTTTGACGACTGTGATTGGACTCTTATCGTTATCATTAGCGCAGTACGCATCCTACGACCGGTTTAGTGTGCCATTTAGTCTGGCTATTTTCATTATGGGAGTGGCAGTACTTACATTATTGCCGTCCATATTATCGATCCTTGGCAGAACCGCCTTTTTTCCTTTCATTCCCCGTACAGAAAACATGGCAAATGAATTGGAGGCCAAAAAAGGGAAACCGGTCCGGCATCCTAAAGCGAGAAGCCGTTTCAGTAACGCTATTGGCAGGTTGGTGACAAAGCGTCCATGGTACATTATTGTGATTTGCACCATTTTCCTCGGCGGGCTTGCATTATTCGCACCAAAAATCCCATTTACCTATGGTGTACTTCAGTCGTTTCCTGAGGATATGCCTTCACGTGAGGGGTTTACTATTATGGCAGACCATTATCCGCCAGGTGAAATTGCTCCAGTACAGGTGATTGTTGACACAGAAGGTAAAGACCTTTCATCCTTGCGTGATAAAATCGCTGCAATGGATGTGACGCAAAGTGTTAGTGAGCCAAGAACTGGTGAGGTGAATGCAAATTATCAGGAATTGGAATTAATATTGTCCATTGATCCTTATTCAACTAAGGCAGTTAATCTCATTCCGGATTTAAAAGCTGATGTTGCAGAATCGCTTGAAGAAGCGGGACTTGAGGATGCATCCCAACATGTCTGGATTGGTGGTGAAACAGCGAACCTTTATGATACGGAACATGTAACAAGTCAGGATCAGCGTATCATTGTTCCCGTTGTACTCTCGATTATTGCGGTATTACTGCTTGTATACCTCCGTTCTATTGTCGCGATGGTCTATTTGTTACTGACGGTCGTCCTGTCATATTTATCAGCTCTGGGACTGGGATGGCTCGTGCTGCACTATGGTTTCGATGCAACGGCGATGCAGGGGTTAATTCCGCTGTACGCATTCGTTTTTCTTGTTGCCCTTGGTGAGGATTACAACATTTTCATGGTATCAACCATTTGGAAAAACCGCCAGTTTATGTCCATGAAAAAGGCTGTATCTGAAGGTGTCAGTCAAACAAGCGGTGTCATCAGTTCAGCTGGATTGATTTTGGCTGGAACATTTTCGGTGCTGGCTGTCATGCCCATTCAGATCCTTGTTCAATTTGGGGTGGTTACCGCCATTGGTGTTCTAATGGATACATTTATTGTCAGGCCTTTGCTTGTCCCGTCCATTACGACACTGCTGGGCCGGTTTGCCTTTTGGCCGGGGAAGATGTGGAAGGAAAAGTAAATATGCTGCTCCTATCATATAAGAGAGGGTGACGCCAAAGCCGGTTGGCTTGTGTCAGCCTCTCTTAGTGCGCCGGGCATGTGCTATGTCTAGGGAGTGAAAGTCTCCTGCGGGCTTGGTAGTAGGAACCGCTAGCCAAAGACAAGGGTGTCCACTGCGAGGTGGAATCGGAAGGAAGTCGGCGGCAAAC
>NZ_BMNQ01000034.1 GCF_014646635.1 Lentibacillus kapialis | reverse complement strand
CGAGCAGAAATCATTCATTTTAGAGAGGATGAAAGCTATCGAATGAAGCATCGTTCTTCCATTTTTGAGGAAAAAAGTGTTCAAAATTAATTAGCGAAAAGTGTTCATTTTCACTTGACGGTTACATTGTTTCGGTGAATGTCAGTTCAAGGTGATCATTGGTCACATCCAAAATGCCAAAAGGTGTGAGGTGATCATTTCCGAAGTCATGATCGGCTGCTTCTATAGTTGCCCTGCTCTTGCCACCTCTTGAAAACGGTCCGATTTTTACGCGGTCTTTGGTATCAATCGATAAACGCACAACATTGCTTTTAGATTGGTTCTCATAATGCACTTGATGGAGGTTATCAAATATCGCATCTGTTTCTTCAATTTTCTTGAGTGGTTTCACTTTCTTAACCTTTTTGAGCTGGTAACCCTGCTCATTGATTTTGGTGTTTAACGTTTGGTTAGTAGGTAAATCTTCTTCTGTATAGCCTTTTAGTTCGATAAGCTGTTTTCTTATTTCGGCAACGGTAAGTCTGGTGAACAGTTTCGTGGTGTTAAAGCTGGGATCTGTCTGACTTTGCCCATCCACGATGGCCTTGATATCCTGTATTAAATTAGGAAGACGTTCTTCCACTTTCTTTCTGCCCCTTGCATGAAAGGCGTCTTCAAAGGGTATACCTGTTTTTAACTCGCAACGGCCTTTCCTTATGGTATCTCTGCTGACGTGAAACTCTTTCGCAACAAGGGATTGACCGCCTTTTCCAATGGCTTCTGCTGTCTCGGCAAGCGCTATGCGTTTATCCGAACCGGTTAACTTGTGGATGCTCTCTTTAAGAATATCTTTGATGTTTTCAAAAAAGTTCTGTATCATGGTATCTGTATCCTTTGGCGTGTTTTTTGTTTTGTGTTATTACTAACAATTAAAACATAGTCAAAGGATATTTTTGTATATTTTTACAAAAGTTGACTCATTATTTTTTTGGATGTGCCTTATTTTAACATTATCTAATGAAGAAGAACCTTATTGGTAATATTATCGAACAGATAAGAAAGGACAGTAATTCTTGGATATAGAAAAAGAGCTCGTTTTAATAAAAGACGAGGAAAAAACAAAGCAAATTGAATCATGCACGTTCAGTGATGGTAAATGGAATATTAAGTTTTATAATACTGATAAAGTGTACAGGTACAGGGAAAAGAATGTGGTAAACTTAAACGATCCGACAGAAATAGACACAGAAAAGATGATACTTTACTATAAAGGCCAGTCACTTGGAGGTTCTAAGAAAACATTAGATTTCGGTCCTTACAAGAGAGTAATCTTTAAAAACGGAGTGCAAAAAATATATCCTAGCTCAACTCTTTCAATGGAACAAAATGCTCTTGCAGACCAAGGAGCAAGCAATTGCTTTACGTATTTAAAGGAATTAGCGGATTATGTAGGCTATTTCGGAGACGAGGAAGTATCTTTGTTGAAGAAACAGTACAACAACCTTGATTCGATCAGTACGAGAAGCGTGTTAGCTACGTACTTGGGAATGAACGCCCTTACTCATGAGGAGAGAGAATCCCCGGAACTAATTTTTCCGTTTGGATTTAATGAGAGTCAAAAGAGAGCGACGAACGTGGCAATGACGGAGCAAATGAGCATAATTGAGGGCCCTCCCGGGACGGGGAAGACACAAACAATTTTAAACATTATTGCTAATGCAATTATAAACAACAAAGTAGTCGCAGTTGTATCCAACAATAATTCGGCTACATCCAATGTGTTTGAGAAACTTGAGAAATATGGCATAGAATTTATTGCAGCTTTTCTTGGGAACAGTAAAAATAAAGAAAAATTTTTTAATGAGCAAAGTGGCGCATACCCTGATATGAGTAACTGGGTGTTGAATAAAGAAGAGTTTGAGGCGATACAGCATGAGTTGCGAGAGTCACAAGCTAAACTGGATCAAATGCTTCAATATCAAAAGCAAAAAGCTGTTTTAACTCGGGATTTATCAAGAATCAAACTCGAGTATAAGTATTTTAAAGAATATTACTATCCCTTGGAAAATGAGGAGCCTGAATTAAAGTCTTTCCTGCGTTTGAATGCGGATAAAGTGTTGCAATTTTTAGTGGAATATGAACAAACAGTCAAAGAAGACAAGTATCCATTTAAGAATAAGGTAGTCAATTTATTTGTGCATGGGATATATAATTTTAAATTGTATCGTTATTCGCCTGAAACCGTGGTTTCGTACTTGCAGAAAACATATTATGAAGTGAAGATACATGAATTAACGGATGCAATCGAGAAGCTTGCCGGTAAACTCGATCAGTTTGATTTTGATCATGCTATGCAGGCTTTTAGTGAGGACTCGATGAAGTTATTTAAGGCAAGTTTAGCTCATAAGTATGGATTAGGGAAAGACAGGGTACGATTTTTACCAGACATCTTACGGAAGGATTTTGGATGCTTTAACAGCGAATATCCAATCATTTTAAGCACAACTCATTCGTTACGTAATAATGCTCCTAACAATTATTTATTTGATTATGTTTTAATTGATGAGGCTTCACAAGTTGATATAGTCACAGGTGCCTTAGTAATGTCATGTGCGAAAAATGCAGTGGTTGTCGGGGATGACAAGCAGCTTCCTAATGTTGTGACTCAGGATGTGGAAGAGAAAACGACGACAGTTTTTAATACATATAATCTTAACCCTGCTTATCACTATGCCAATCATAGTCTGCTAACTTCAGTCAATACCTTATTCGAGACAGTGGAAACGACGCTTTTAAAAGAGCACTATCGCTGTCATCCGCAGATTATCGGCTTTTGCAATGAAAAATTTTACCATGATGAGCTCGTTGTTTTAACGGAGGAAAATGAGGACCAAGACCCTCTTGTTATATATGAGACGGTGAAAGGTAATCATGCTAGGGGAACGGTGAACCAGCGACAAATTGATGTGATTTCACAAGAGGTTCTCACTGAACTCAAATTGAAAGAAGATATGTCGGTGGGCATAGTTGCACCGTTTCGTTTGCAGGCGAATAAGTTACAGCAAACTGCTATAGACAATACTGAAGCAGATACGGTTCACAAATATCAGGGAAGAGAGAAAGACATCATTATCCTTTCCACGGTTGCCAACAATGTAAAATCAGATGACTTTGTCGATAATGCCAACCTGATAAACGTAGCAGTTTCACGAGCTGTAAAAAAACTGGTTATTGTTGTGGCAGCAGGGGGGAGGGAGTGGCACGGTACGAATATCGGCGATTTAATTAAGTATATTACGTATCGGAATTTTAAAGTTGTGCAAAGTCAAATCCGTTCAGTATTCGATCTGCTTTATCGTGATTATCATGAAAAATTAATTGAGGTATTAAAGAAACATAAAAAAGTTTCAGAACACAATTCGGAAAATTTAATGAGTGTAGTCATCAAAAAGGTGTTAGAAGAAGATTCGTTTCAAACGCTGGATTATGTGGTTCATCAGCCATTAAGAATGCTGCTCAAAGACATGAATAAGCTGACAGAAGCAGAGCGTGAATTTGCCTTGAATATACGAACACATACGGACTTTTTGATATTTAACAAGATGGATAAAATGCCGGTCTTAGTAGTAGAAGTCGATGGTCACGCTTTTCATGCAAATGATCAGAATCAGCTTAAAAGGGATGCGATGAAAGATACGATATTACAGAAGTACGATGTGCCAATTCTTAGATTGAAGACAACTGGGAGTGAGGAAGAAAAGGTATTACGTAATAAAATGCTTGATGTGTTAAGTTTAAGCAAACAAATATAGCTAGGGTCGGGGTTAATAAGCAGTGAAGTTCACTGCTATGATTTTATTACCTAAGCATCAGTGTGAGGCGAAGGGGTTAAGGCTCTCATGCCTGCTCATAGGCATAGACAACAATCTGATCGAGATAGTCCTTGCGCATTTGCCGAACAACATAATTCAAGTGTGTTCTTCTGTTAACGGATACGATAACCGAATAGGATCATACGCCATTTTTGTGTCTAAAGACCAATTAGTGAAACCATTTGCCCGCTAAAAACGTATGATTATTTAAACTAAGGGAGGCGTTATCGTGGATAAAGAAACGTACGAAGCGTTCGCTGAATCGCTCATGAATGCCCATCAAACCCCAGGAGCAATGATTGCATTGAGCAATCAACGTTACCAAAAAGGATTCGGCTACCGGGATCGGGAAAATGAATTGCCTGTTACGGCTGACACCATCTTTGGTATTGGCAGTATTACAAAGTCAATGACTTGTATTGCAGTACTTCAGCTACAGGAAGACGGTCTACTATCCGTACATGACCCCATCAAAACACATTTGCCCGAGATGACGTTTCAAGGGAGTGAAGATATAACGCTTCATCATCTGATGACCCATACATCCGGCATTCCCCCGTTAAATACGCTTTTTTACGCGAATAAGCAAGCAATGGAAAGAGACGGTTCATTTAATATGCAAATTAAAATGGGCGCTCCTCTTGACCGAGAGCAAGACAGCATAGATACTTACGACGATCTCATAAACTATTTAAATGCCATACAAATCGTTCTCCTTGATCGACCTGGGAAGTCATTCAGTTATTCAAACGACGGCTATGCCCTCCTTGGCATCATTATTGAACGTGTTAGTGGGCAGCTGTATGAACGTTATATAGAGAAGAACGTCTTTGAGCCCCTCGGGATGAATAATAGTTTTTTTAATCCCAATCAATTGGATGAGCGGGCGGCTCGCCTGTACAGCATTG
This sequence comes from Lentibacillus kapialis, assembly GCF_014646635.1. GTDB lineage: Bacteria > Bacillota > Bacilli > Bacillales > Amphibacillaceae > Lentibacillus > Lentibacillus kapialis. The sequence goes on along the minus strand of NZ_BMNQ01000034.1, from coordinate 32,317 downwards.
ATCCAACTGCCGAAACACCAACAATTATACACTCACCTGAATGGTGGGATGCGCCAGCTATGTGGTCCGCCGGTTATGTAAAATCGACTGCCAATGATATGCTTCGCTTTGGTAATGTGTTTTTAAAAGACGGTAATGGTATTTTAACTGCAGAAAGCCTTACTGCGCTCACTTCCCTACATATTGAAGTTGAGCCCGGTCGGCATTATGGTTATGGTGTTATGGTAACACCTGACTTCTTTGGTACAACACTCATTGAACACGGTGGGGGAATAAAAGGTGTGACGGCACAATTCGCAGTATTACCTGAGAAGAGCATGGCAGCCATTTGCTTAACGAATATTGCGGGTGCACCTGCAGAAGCTCTTTTAAAAGGGGCCGTGCAAAGCGACATGGGTATTGACCCTGACAAAGCGGCCATCAAATATGACAATTACACACTTACTGAAGCTGATCGTCAAGCAATTACCGGTGTCTATCAATCTAATGAAGGGCAGACGATTAAAGTCTACGAAAAGGATGCGGCCCTTTTTGTGGAGATCCAAGGAACTGAAATGCCAACCCGTGCCGTCGGTCGCCAGGCTGTCACAATTACAATGCATGGTACCGAGCACCTGCTGCAGTTTACAGACGATCGCCTTCATTTTGGATTTAGACAACTTGTGAAAAGTGGATCGTTTTTACAGGACAAAACTTTAAACAAAATGAATTAAATGGCTATTTAACATTATTCTTAGGGCGCAGTAATGGAATAAAATCTTTTTCAGTGAGATTATTGGATTGGAGTGTATTTATGGCCACGTTGATAGAAGTGCAAGAGCTAACTAAAACATATTTCACCAGGATATTCTCAAACCTTTCGCTGTCTGTCAATGAGGGTGAAGCCCTTGCGATCAGGGGTGACAACGGTTCGGGTAAAAGTACGCTGCTGAAAATACTTGCCGGAATTACGAAACCCACGCATGGTACCGTTAAATGCATGAATCCAGACACAATGATTGGTTATGTTCCGGAAAATTTCCCTTACAATATTCGTTTCACTGCGGAGCAATATCTCTATCATATGGGAAGAATCCGGGGTTTTTCAGGTTCTACACTTCAAAATCGCATTTCATCCTTGCTTTACCAGTTTCATTTGGGTGATCAACGGACAAATGCTATCGGTACGTTTTCCAAAGGTATGAAGCAGAAAGTTGGAATGATGCAAGCTCTGTTGGAGGAATCTGATGTCCTTTTGTTGGACGAACCACTTTCAGGGCTTGATCTGGACGCACGGAATGACTTGGAATCGATTCTATATCGATTGAAATCGGATGGTCTCACGATTCTATTCACCTGTCACGATAAAAAGCTCTTAAACAACATTGCCGACAGGGTTATTGTTTTGGGAAATCAGCGGATTCAATCGGAATATGTTCCTGCAAAGAAATCCAGGTTCCATGTAAAAATTGAAGCTGATACAAACGACCAAAACCTTGATTTCCTAGATGAGATCGATGGCATAATCAGCAAAAAGCAAACGGGTAATGGTGATCTTTTATTAATGGATGTTGAGCGATCTGCCAGTGACCGACTTCTGCTAACACTTATCCAGCATGGCATTTCAATTCAATCATTGCGTAGAGAGGATGAAAAATGAAGGCTCTAATCAGTTATTACTTTTTGGATTATATAAAATCATACCGTTATGTCCCACCGCTCACCATTTATCTAGTTGCCTTATTTCTTAACTATACGTATAAGCCAAATCCGGTTTTGAGCAGTACTGCAGTGACGGCACTTTATTTGTTTTTGCTAATGGTCTGGTTCACCTTGAGTTTCTTCCATACAGAAGATCCAACCCAGCAGCATTTGACGATCCTTCATGCGAAAAGTAAAGTCAAGATGTTTTTGTCCAAATATATGACGATGTTTTTATGTGTCATCGTGCTTTCTGTTTTCTCAGTGGCTTATCCCGTGGTGTTCGGCATGTTCGGAGCAGATATCTCCATTCTCAAATTAATCATCGGAGTTCTTAACCATTTTTTCTTGGGTGTTTTATCAGTATCGATGGCTGCTTTATTTACACGGGAGATAATCAAAAATCCGGGAACCGGTTGGCTTGGTGTCAGTTTCGTATTGCTTGTCTCCATTGCTTCCACTGGGCTTCGCCACGCATTGCCGAATTTTTTGCAGTGGACTGTTTGGGTCTTACCCCCAGTGCCACACTTGATGTCCTTGATGGAGGGATCTAATGTTGCATCGATATTTCCGGCGATCGGTTTTGTTTATCTGTGGTTAGGGGGATATTCTGCCGTCTTAATTCTACTGTATTTCTGGCTTCAGAATCGAGGTTTTTGGAGGTTTTATGATGGGTAATTCATTTCGCCAATTTCTTGATAATTATTTAAATGTTTGGAAAAACCCATCTTTGGTAGTGATTCAACTATATAAGACCATTCCCGAATAAGTTTTAGAAACTGTTTCATATACAAATGTGAAACATTAATAAGTTAAATACGTATGGTCTATTATTCAAATAATCGAGGGAAGGGAATATTTTGAAAAAAGGCTATATGGTGTTAATGACGATAGTTGTTGAAGCACTTTTGCTTTGGGCAGTATCACGCATACTTGGCTGGAACTTTATCGATATTGTTTTCTTGGGCGGCATTCTTATATTTGGGATAAAATGGTTATTTTCATTGTATATCCATCAGGAAAATAATGAATTTAACGCGCATATAAAGGGTTACACAGGGCAAAAGGCCGGTGGTGTTGGGCCGTTCGAATTCCATATGACGGCGATTGATGCGGGATTATTGTTGTTTATTTTGGGCAGTTTCTTGATTACATTCGGAGCTTATTTTTCTTATTTTATATGAAAATCTTCTGATGGCAAGCGTCAGAATGCTTGATTTATTGTTCATACAGGGTGATAAAATCGTTGTTTAAAATAATTATTCTGATCATCTTTTTGATACTTATGTATGTTGTGCTTAAACAGGAAAAGAGAAGTATAAAATTTAGTTTTCTTATATATTTTTCGCTGTTATCGGTTGTTTTTATGAGTGGGCAAATGTATATTTCATCAACTTATAGTTTGACTGATGATCCTGTTGATGGCGGGTTTACAAAGCTTTATAATTGGGTAAGTTTATTTTTATATTTTTATCTCGTTCCACTGGTTATAATAATCGGTTTCAAAGTATTTAAATTCACTAATGAATCATTTCAAAATATCTGGACAAGAATTGCAATGTTGATATTTTGGTTGGTCGTGCTGGTGGGTATTGGATATGTGCTCCCCTTTATATTTATTTTACTTTTTTATGGGTTTGCCCCGTAACTAATATAATCGTATATAATCGTATAGTTAGTGGAAAAACTTCCTAATTCGGACGCTGACCAGGAATAACTGCAGCTTTAGAAAGGTGATTAACGTGAAGGTATTGTTAGTGATAATTGGTGGTTTTTTTGGTTCTATATGCAGATTTGCTTTAGGTGAATGGATACATATTAACAATGGATTTCCTTTAGGCACCTTCTTAATCAATCTTATTGGATGTTTTTTTCTGGGGTGGTTTTTAACATTTGTAAATCAAAAGGGAATAATAAAGCCTGAGTTTGCGCTTTTAGTTGGAACAGGATTTGTCGGCTCCTTTACGACATTTTCAACCTTTTCAGTAGAAACGCTTAACTTATTCCGGGAAGGTCTTATATTTATGGCGTTTCTTTATGTACTAGCTAGCACAGTTTTGGGAATAGTGTTGGCATTTTCAGGTTATAAATTAGCACTAAAGAAAACGCAGGTGATGTAATATGATTTGGGTTATAGGAATTGGCGGTTCTTTAGGTGCTGCAGTTAGGTTTGTAGTTGGGTACTTGGTTAGTAAAGGAACTCGAAAAGAAAACGTATTTCCTTTAGGAACTTGGATTGTAAACATCACAGGTTCATTTTTGCTCGGGCTGATTACTCAGCTTCATTTTTCAAATGATATCAGTGAATGGTTGTGGTTTTTTGGAGGTGTTGGTTTTTGTGGTGCGTATACAACATTCTCAACTTTTGGAACCGAAACCATAACATTAATAGAATCAAACAAAATAAACACAGCAGCTATATATGTTGCTACGTCAATATTAGTGGGTATTATTTCAGCAACGATTGGTTTTTACATTTAGACTTTAACTCATTCAAACAAGAATTGCGTCTGTCTACAGCACAGATCAATGAGTTGAAAACTATTACGTCATCATCAAATGGTAAGTTTTACAAAAAGAAACATCTGCATTAGGATAGTTGGATACTGGCAGGAAGGGTATGAAATGAGTGAATAAAAAGGTGGCATACATATGAAATTGTTTTTTCGAACACTATATTCGATTCTTTTATTTGGAGCTGGTGTCTTGCATTTTGTCCATGAACAAGGCTTCCGTAAGATTGTACCGAGATCACTTCCCTTAAGACGGACAATAGTGCTGGTTTCAGGTGTTTTTGAAATGATTTTTTCCGTCTTGCTTTGGGTGAAAAAAGGACAACATATCACTGGGAAACTCTTAGCGTTTTTTATGATCGCTGTTTTTCCGGCAAATGTGTACATGGCTGTGAAACGGATATCATTCCAGCCAGGAAAACAAGCCAATCCCTGGATTCTATGGTTGCGTTTACCCTTGCAGCTGCCACTGATTGTTGGGGCACTAACGCTGGGAAGAACAGATAATAGATAGGCTATTCCGGAATCGGGTACATAACAGGGAGGAAAACATCACGGTTATGGCTTCATTGGGTAGTGCTTTCACCTGATATGATTTGATGCTGGTGATGCAAGTGGAAGGATGTATAATCTTGTATAATATTAGAGAAGAGCATAAAAATGATATAGCAGATATTACGAAGGTGAACAACTCAGCCTTTGAACAAGAAAGCGAAGGAAGCATGGTTGAAGCAATCAGAGAAACAAATAATTTTGACCCACATCTATCTTTGGTTGCGGAGACAGAGACAGGAGAAATCGTTGGGCACATTCTATTCAGTGTGGTAACAATTGCCACTAAAGAAGGTGCTGCCAAGACATTAGCACTTGCACCAATGTCAGTAAAACCTCAATATCAAAAGCAAGGCATTGGTTCCAGTTTGGTAAAACAAGGCCTAAGACGATGTAAGGACTTAGGTTATTCCTCTGTGATCGTTTTGGGTCATGCAGATTATTACCCAAGGTTTGGTTTTATTCCTGCAAGTAAAAAAGGGATAAAGCCGCCATTTGAAGTTGCAGATGAGTTCTTTATGGTTTATGAAACAAAGACCGGTGCTTTAGATAATGTGGAAGGAACAGTGAATTATCCGGATGCCTTTTTAGATGTTTGAATTTATTGTCAGCCTTCATCTAAAATACGACGTGCATTTAATTCAAACTGCTTGTTTTAAGTATTCTGTCTATAAATACTTGCCCGCGTGGCAGGGTCTTATTCTTTTATTCCGATGAACTTCACAGTTGATATAGGGATCAATCATAATCCGCTGTCCCCCTCCACCTTTCTGACATCATTCCCAATTTCAGTCACCATACCTGCCACTTCATGCCCTGAAACAGAAGAAAATGAATTAAATGGTGTGAGGGATGGAGAAGTTTTATAGAATATCACACCTATATATCCCCACATAGCCTGGAATTGCAAAGGAATCAAGCATGATTAAGGAAAAGTAAAAGTCTGCAAATATTTTATCACATCCGAAAGTATAAGATGATCTTAAAAAAACTCGGCATTCGCTATAAGGCGAGCCGAATGCCGAGTTTTTCTAATAACGTCAGAAAGTATAAATGGATGACCTTATAAGAAAATCTTCGGCATTCGTTATAGGGCGAGCCGAATGCCGAGTTTTTCTAACAAATATATTGAAGGCGTACGTTTTAATGCATTCGATATAAGGGTAGAGGATTATAGAACAAATTTTTGGAATGGCAAACGAAAAGCGGGGGTACAACTATGGAACTTTTATTTGATATGTCGGAATATTACAACAGGTTAAAAAAAGTAAAAGATAGTATGGAAGAGCATGGGCTTGATGTTCTGCTTGTTTCCAATCCATCCAATATCAATTATTTATCAGGTTATGATGCCTATTCGTTCTATGTTGTCCAAGCATTAATTGTCATCAAGGATCAAGACCAACCGTATTGGATTGGCAGAAGGCAGGACGCCAACGGAGCAAAATTAACGACGTGGCTTGAGGACGATCACATTTACTACTATACCGATGACTATCTCCATTCGACGACGAAGCACCCAATGGATGTGATTGCTCATGTGCTCAAACAATTGCGCCAGGATCGCCGACGCATCGGGCTTGAGATGGGCAGTTATTATTTCTCAGCGATAGCTTATGAAACGTTAAAAGGCTGGCTGCCTGATGCCACATTTGTAAATACAACTAATTTAGTCAGTTATGTGCGCATGATTAAATCGGCGCGCGAACTGCAATATATGCGGCATGCGGCACGGAATGCTGAACTCGCGATGCAAACAGGCGTTGATTCAATTAAAACAGGCGTCAGTGAAAATGAAGTGGTCGCCAATATTTATCAAGCACAAATGAAAGGTGCAGGAGGAATTGACGGTGATTATCCATCCATTGTTCCGTTATTGCTTTCAGGCGTGAAAACTTCGAGTCCCCATTTGACTTGGGACGGGGCGACGTTTCAGGGTAATGAAATCATCACTCTTGAGCTGGCGGGTGTTCATAAACGTTACCACTCTCCACTAGCTAGAACGATTAAGCTTGGGAAGCCAAGCGATCGGGAACGCCGTTTATCAGACGCGCTTCATGATGCTATGGACGCTGCTCTTAGCGCTGTTAAACCGGGTGAAATGTGCGGTGATATAGCGATGGCCTGGACGGAGGCGATTAAAAAATACGGATTTGATAAATATGATCGACTTGGTTATTCCGTCGGTTTAAGTTACCCGCCAAACTGGAGTGAGCATACCGCCAGTATACGTCAGAATAATCAAACCGTTCTACAACCTAACATGGTTTTTCATTTGATTCCAGGATTGTGGGAAGAGGATTGCGGCCTTGAATTTAGTGAAACCTTCGTTGTCACTGAAGATGGCTGCGAGACACTGGCTGACTATCCACGTGAGCTCATTGTTAAGGAAGACGTTAAAGGAGCTCCTTCCCAAAGGTAGTCAATAAATGAAGATGGGAGCGAACTATGGCTGGAAAACACTACCGAGATTATGGATTCCCCATTCTCTCATTGATCATATAACTTAGGTACACCTTTATTGATATCCTGAGCAGTAAATCCGACCGGTATGGTTCTAATGATGTAAGTCCAAGTTTTTCGGACATGTTACATTCCTCCATAACGTTGGTGACCTTAGCGTTACTCAAATAAGCCGATTTATAATTCACTCTCGGACAATATGGACAAAGGATACAGTGTGACTACATTATGAAAAGTACCGTCACTCAACCGTTGTCAAGCCTGAAATGATTTGGCCCATAGATAAAATGACTCTACATCATTGAACTGGACGTAAAATAAAATGGGGATTATGATAAAAGGGCAGGAGATCGTGTAGAGACATTTAGAATAGGTATAGATAAATATCCGGAATTACCGGGCATTCAATTTGACTTAATGACGTAGTGAATGTAAAGGAGTATTCCCATTATGAAGGTTGATCAGTATTTACAGCGAATTGGTTTTGATGATACGAAAGAAATAAATTTGGAAACACTTCATCAACTTCAGTTGCAGCATATGCTTCATGTTCCGTTTGAAAATTTGGATGTTATCTATAACGTTCCAATCCCATTAGACATCGAAACGTATTATAATAAGATTGTGCTGAATCAACGCGGCGGTTTTTGTTATGAATTAAATGGTTTGTTTAACTGGTTATTACAAAAGCGTGGTTTCAAAAGTCATTTTATATCGGCAACCATTAATCGCCCCGACGGCTCATGGGCAAAGGAAGGAAGCCATGCCGCGCAAATCGTTGAGCTGGACCAACCATATTTGGTCGATGTCGGTTTTGGTGACTCGGTTAGAATGCCGATCCCTTTAACAGGTGAGACCCGGGAAGACATAAGCGGGGTTTACCGTGCAATCAACGTAAGGAAAAATATTTTTGACTTGCAAAGAGCGGAAGGGGAGAATAAATGGAACACATTATTCCGCTTTGACATTACTCCTAGGAAATTAACAGATTTTGAAGAGGCTAGCCATTTTAATCAAACTTCCCCCAAGTCCCATTTTACGCAAAAAGAAATCGTATCACTGGCGACTCCGGATGGCCGGATGACGCTTTCGGGAAATTCTTTAATTGTCACGCGTGATGGAGAAAAAGAAAAGACAACTGTCAACAGTAGTGATAAACTGTCTGTTCTGGAGAACTATTTCGGTATCAATCTTCATTATGCGGTTTAGTTTATCTACATTATTTTCTGAAACTATTAAGCGCCTCTAATCGTATATTTGGATGAAACGTTTATGTCAAGAGCTGACTGTGTTAGGAGGGGATCTTTTTGGAACTGGAGAGCCGAGATAGTTGCTTTGAAGCGAATAATGCTGAAGATTTGCTTTCTGCGCTAAGGAAAAAAGAAACGCATATTATCATTCAAGGAGATTATAAAAGCGAATTTGAAGAAAACACGCAACTGCCGCTGACAGAAAAGGAACAATTGGGATTCAATCTGGGAACTCGTGGTTCAGGTGGTTTCTGGAGTGAAATACCGTTTCAAATCATCAATAAATTAAGCAGTGGAAAGAAACAGCAAAAGGAAATTGACAGCAAGATCCGCAAATATACTTTGAAAAAATTGAATGAACGTGAAATCCTCCTGTATTTGCGTCAATTGGATTATTAAAGCGTCTTAGTATGATGGTAGATCTCATTGCAAACCTGAGTTTTCTGATATGTTTTACGGCTTCTTTTCATTCAATGAATCGGTTGAGAGGAACGATCTATCCATTTCAGCTTGGGAATTTTCGTCGGGAGGAGAAAGCATAGGTGATAAAGTCAGAACATGGGCGCGAGAATCGAAACATGAGCGCGAGAACCAAAATATCCCGAGTCAAAAAAGAAAAGACTACTGGCTTGCTGCCAGTAGCCTTTTCCTGATTAGCTTAAAACATCAAGATGATTAATCATCCTCTTCATCTTCATCATTATCATTGTCGTCATCATCATCGTCATCATCGTCCCCGTCGTCATCATCTTCACTGCGAAGGTCATATCCGTAATCAACATTGTTCAGATTACCGGCGGGAGCTCCATATGTTACTGTCATAACAACTTTCTCGCCGTCATCACTTTCGATTTCCTCTTTCAGTTTCCTTTTGTCTTTATCCGTGAAGTTAAGCGGATTAATTTTATCCACTTCATATTCTGTCTCATTGTCGTCTTTATCAATGGTAATAAAGGAGATAAGGTAATCGACATAGTTTTCCTGTACTTCATCAAGACTTTTGAAATCACTGGTGCTGTCGCCATTATGACTGTAATTCACAGCATCAATACTGATATTGTCGATATACCAGCCATCCTCTTGTGTCGCCCAGTCAGTCACATAACGGAACCCGACCAGAATCTTTTGTCCTTCATACTGGCTCAGGTCAAATGTTTGGGATGTCCAGCCATCGGACGAGCCGGTGAATCCGGGAACGTTCGTTTTAACGTTTGGATGCGCACTGTCGTTTACTTTATCTTGGGTGTTTCCATTCGCAAGTGATGTCCATGTTTTACCGCCATCTGTGGAAACTTGGACAAACCCGTAGTCCCAGGTCGACTCGATGTTATACAGTGTGTCAAATGTGAGTTTAGGATTTTTAGTTCCCGTCAAGTCGACATCTTTGATTAAGAAATGATCGGCCAGTGAACCGGTTCCGCCATAGAGCACATTATTGTTGGAATCATTCGGATCGTTTACCGATTTCCACTGTGTTGGCAGAAAGTCCACCCCGTCAAATAACAATTCGGCATCTTCTTTTTTCGGCATCTCAATGAAATCTGTCCCCCAGGCTGGGACACCTTTAGAGGCATAAGCCTCCTCTGTTCCGGTATTCACCGTAAAGTCAATGCTGTCAAAACCGTATTTTCCATTGAATTCACGCTTTTCGTCTAAGACGAGTGCGGTCTGATAGTCTCTGTAAACATCCTCAAACGTTTTATCATAACCGAATGTTTGCAGGGAATCATTAACCCCTTTAATACCATTCAAATCGTTTTTGGCAAGATCCTGGATAAATGATTTTCCACCGAAGTGGTCATTTAAATACAACTGGAATAGGTAGGCATTTCCGTAGTCAGCCAGGATTTCCCGCGGGCCTTGGTCTTCCCAGGCAACCAGCGAGTTTTCCGGTTTCTTGGCGAATGATTCCACATGACTGTCCGGGTGCCCGTAGCCAACCAAATACTCGGCAAAGTCTGACATGCCCTCATTAATCCATGTCTCTTCGTCTGAATCGTTGTCGGCATGAATCAGGTGCTGGTATTCGTGGGCAATTGTACCTTCATACATATTGGCCCTGGGTGCGTCATCCCCGACACGATTCGCCCAGTCATAGGCGTCTATAGTAATGATGTTACGGTCTGTGTACGTTTCAAGAACCGGGGAAAAGAATCCTGCCACATAGCTTGGAAAGTCAGGATTATAGTAGTTTTCATCTTTGATGTTATCAATAAGAATAATACTGCGGTCGCTATTTTCCCGACTGACGTAATAGTTTTCTCCCAAGTTGTCTGCCAGCATTGCATTGCTTCCGCGCAAAGAGTCAGGTGTTCCAAAGAATTGCGTGTCAGTCGGATAAATCTTATTGTCCACTTCGGATGCCATATAATCAACTTGCTTCTGTGTAATTTGAATCTTGTCGTTGCGGTTGTCCTGCGGGTATTTGCGGTCATTTGCTACCCAGATTTCTGCATGTTCGCTGACCGCTTTCAGTGTGAAAGTCTTCAGGTAATACTGATTGTTGGTCTGATCGAGTGCAACCCATAATTTTTCGAGACCGGGCACCGGATCATACGGCTCGGATTGCTTCTTGCTGAACGTGCTGAATGGGATGGAGGATTTATCAAAATCTGCTTCTTTTACATTTTGATTTCTCAGCTCTTGACCGATATCAACCGGATCGGGTTTATCATTCCGGTCATCCGCTGCTTCGGCCGTGTTCAAACTCAGTCCGGAGAGGACGACTGGAATAGCGAGTATGACAGCAGCAAATAGCTTCCACCACTTTTTCATTAACAGTTCTCCTTTCAACAAGCTTAGATTTTCTTTACACTTACTTGTTTCTGGAAAAGACTGCGAATTCCTCTGGGTAAAATGACCTATTTTTTAATGAAATTTACAATAGGTATTCAATTCTGACAAATGTTTCATTGGAAAATGCGGCATTCTTCTGACATTCCCGGGGGTAACGGCAGGAGTTGAGCCGCTTTGTGTCGAATATGAAGGGTAGTCAAGTTATTTGTTGAAGGGAGACAATGATGATGAAAATAGGTTTTGTTGGATTGGGGATTATGGGAAAGCCGATGAGTGAGAATTTAATCCGGACCGGGTATGATTTGGTTATTTCAAGCAGCAGGCCTGAAATAAATAGGGATCTGAGTGAACGCGGCGCGGAGGTGGTCGATACATTTGTTGAGATTGCGGCCAGGTCGGATGTCATCATCACGATGCTGCCGAATTCCCCTGAAGTAAAAGACGTGATACTGGCAGACGGCGGATTGATTCACGGTGCAAAACCGGGCTCGATTATCATTGATATGAGCTCGATTGCACCGATTGTCAGTCAGGAAATCGGTGAAGCCCTGCGGGAAAAAGATGTCGGCTTTTTGGATGCGCCTGTCAGCGGCGGTGAGCCTAAAGCGATTGATGGTACTATTTCAGTGATGACAGGCGGCGATGAGACAACCTTCGAAAAATGCTTGCCGATTTTGGAAGCCATGGGCGGATCTGTGGTTCGAACAGGTGATGTTGGTTCAGGCAACTCGACAAAACTGGCCAATCAGGTAATCGTAGCCTTGAATATTGCGGCTGTTTCGGAGGCGCTGGTGTTAACGAAGAAAATGGGGGTTGATACTGAATTGGTCTACAATGCCATCCGCGGCGGACTGGCGGGAAGCACTGTGCTGGATGCTAAAGCCCCGATGATGATGACGAATGACTTTGATCCTGGTTTCAAAATCGACCTTCACCTGAAAGATTTGAACAATGTGATGGAGACATCTGATGCTATGGATGTGCCGCTCCCGTTGACCGCGTCAATTAGAGAAACGCTGAAAGCTTTGACGGTTGACGGCAATGGGGAAGATGATCATGCCGCAATTGTTAAATACTACGAAAAACTGGCCAATGTGCGGGTTTAGTTTTACAAAGGCTTGATGCCATGGGAGCCGGCTTTTAGCTGACCGGTGAGGCAGAATTTTTTCCCTAAGTAAACTTCTATGATATTCTTAAAATACAGGTTACAGTGCGTGCTTATAAAGGAAGGGAATAAGGGCCAAGAAGTTCAAGGCGGTGGTTTTGAACAGCGGAGAAATAAGCCAATGAAAAAATTCGAAGTGTCATTTTTACTGGCCTTTTTGAGCAATCTCTTGTAGTGAAATTCAGCTAGACAGAAACTGGTGTTGACATGAGTCATCTAAAGAAAACGCTCATACATTATCAAAAACCGATTGTGAAATTAACAACCATTACCGGGGTTATCCTGTTGATTGGATTTGCCTTATTCATTATCGAGAGCGGATTTTTTAATAATCCGGACCGCGTGCAGAGCTGGATTGAGGGATTCGGCACAATTGCACCTTTGGCTTTTTTGGGTCTAACGTTCGTGCAGGTCGTTATCCCGGTGTTGCCCGGTAATGTCTCGACTGTGGTTGGTGTAATGTTATTTGGTATTGGTCTGGGATCTATTTTGAATATAGTCGGGATCTTCCTTGGCTCCTTGGCCAATTTTTTATTGGCACGGCGATTCGGGCGCGGATTTGCCAGTTATTTTGTTAAACAGGAAACGTATGATAGATATATCGGCTGGGTGAATAAGGGGAAGCGATTTGAACGGTTTTTCTGGATTTCGATGGTTTTCCCGGGATTCCCGGATGATTTTATTTGTTTGATTGCCGGACTTACCAAGCTTTCGCTGAAAAAATTTCTCGTTTACTTTTTGCTCTGCAAGCCCATTACCTTGTTTATTTACACATTGTTTCCGCTTTACGGCATGCATTATCTTTATGATGTATTCCAGTCGTTTTAACTGAATAACGTCATAATGTAAAAAGCTGAAGACCGTCACGATGACGCTCTTCAGCTTTTTGTAACGTCAGAAAGTTTTAGTATTATAGTGTCGCGCGAAATCCAGGGGGGTCTCGCGCGAAATCCGGGGAGTCTCGCGCGAAAACAAGCCAACCTCGCGCGAAATCCGGGGAGTCTCGCGCGAAAACAAGCTATCCTCGCGCGAAATCCGGGGAGTCTCGCGCGAAAACAAGCCAACCTCGCGCGAAATTCGGAATTCCGCATGATCTTTAATCTATTTTGCAAAGCGGTGGTTGCCAATCGTTTTGATAGTCTCACGTGAGAAAATCCAATTATCGCTAGTGACCTTGTCCGGATTATAGAAGTATAAAGATCCCATTCCTTGATCCCTAAAGGCAACAGCTTCATTGACTGCTTTCATGTCGTTCGTCTCATATCCATCATTAATGGCACCATTTTTTACTGGTGAAAATGCGTAAATGCCGCCGGTTTTTTCATAGATGACCTCTTTTATCGTATCCGGAAAATCGCTTGAATCGACGCGATTTAAAACGACTGTTGCCACAGCAACTTTTCCTTCATATGGCTCACCCTTAGCTTCTGCGTGAACGAGCTTGGCCATCAATTCCTTATTTTCAGTAGCAACTGAATCTGGAATTGTGATTGTTTCGCCCGCTTTTAGCTGGAAGCCCGAGCGTTTGTTAGTAATTTGCAGGTTTCTCAATGGAAGTTTGTTGTCCTGAGCTATTGTGTGAAATGTATCGCCTTCCTGTACAGCATAAGGTTCGGCAGCCGCTCCTGCCGGAAATGCGATGATACATAAAAGGATTGCTGTCAAAGAGCATTTATTTAATTGATTCATTGTTATAACCTCCTAGCTGAAAAGTTCACAACTAAGAGTTTAATAATTGTAATATAGTTTAGCATTAGCCAAAAAATGGCTGTGTCAATTGGGAAGCTCTCAGCTTCGTTTGCATCTGTGTTGGCAAATATCAAGGGAATATTTCCCAAGAAATAAAAATATGTTAATTTTGGTTGAAAAGATAAAAAAATCCTGCTATATCACAAATCTTTACAACTTAGTGACACGTGATGCATCATAAAAAAATAGAAGACGCATGCTTATTGATGCGCCTTCTATATAATGCTCTAACCGGCTTCATTGTCCGGACTGGTATAATCATCAAGATGGCGTTCTGTTGCATTGATCACAACGGCTCCGGAAGCATCACCCGTAATGTTGACAGCAGTCCGGAACATATCCATGAAACGGTCGACACCGGCAATCAACGCGATTGCTTCCAATGGCAGGTTCAGTGTTGTCAGGACAAGTGTTAGCATGACGAGCCCTGCTCCGGGGACCCCGGCTGCACCGATTGAACCCAGGGTACCAATCAGCACAATCAACATGATTTGTGCAAATGACAACTCAACCCCATAAGCCTGCGCAGTAAATAGCGCGGCAACACTCAAATACAGCGACGTTCCATCCATGTTTATGGTAGCTCCCAGCGGCAAGATAAAGCTTGAGATCTTTTTCGAAACGCCGAGGTTGTCTTCAGAGCTTTTGATGGTGACCGGCAACGTTCCCGAACTGCTTTGTGTACTGAAAGCAACAAGACTTGCCGGTGCAATCCCTTTAAAAAATGTAAGCGGATTCATTTTTGCGAATGCTTTAACGGCTATAGAATAGGTGAAAAACGCGTGGATAATACAGGCAACTGCCACAACCGATATCAGCTTAATCAGCGGCATTAAAACGGACATGCCATATTCCCCGATGATTGGAGCCAGAAGTCCGAACACACCAATTGGGATCAATTTCATGATCACCCACGTGATTTTGTACATAATCTCGGCAAAACCATCGAAAAACCGGTATACCGGATCAGCTTTTTGCCCGACCATGGTGATGCCGATCCCGATAAAAATGGAAAAGAAGATAATTTGCAGAATATTTCCGCTTGATAAGCTTTCAATCGGGTTTGTCGGGATAATGTTTAACAGAACACTGATGACCCCGTCTGTTTCAGTAGCTTCAGGTACATCCCGTGACGTTGACATGTCAACACCTTTTCCGGGGGTGAACAAAGCAGAAGCGATCAGACCGATGCTCACAGCAACAAACGTTGTACTGACATAATAAAGAATCGTCTTCCCGCCGATCCTG
This sequence comes from Lentibacillus kapialis, assembly GCF_014646635.1. GTDB lineage: Bacteria > Bacillota > Bacilli > Bacillales > Amphibacillaceae > Lentibacillus > Lentibacillus kapialis. The sequence goes on along the minus strand of NZ_BMNQ01000034.1, from coordinate 16,901 downwards.
CCCAGTGTTTCCATACTGCCGGTGCTTGCCACACCCGTAATAAGCGATGATACGATTAAGGGTACAATAATGAACTGAATAAGACGTAAGAATAAGTCCCCTAACGGTTGCACAACATCCATGTGTGGTCCGAAAATAATACCGGCAAGAACAGCCAGTACAAAAGCGATCAAAATCTGCGGCATTAAGCTTATTTTTCCGATTCTTTCTATCATTGTCCAATTCCCTCCTTTCAAACGTGGTATTCAATAAATATGTTTTGTCCAGTGAAAAGAGAACCGTAAAAGGAATCTTTTATATAGTGTCAGAAGAAGAAATGTTAGTATGAAGGGGGAATAAAAATTATGGATAATCTTAAGAGAAAACGTTTTTACTGAAAAATCAACGGGATAGAAGAGGTGTTAGGAATGAATAATTGGCTATATGTATTATATGCACTGGTATTAGCTGCCATTTCAATAATGACAGGGGAGATCGTGACGTTTGTTATGCTGGGATTCATTTTGATGAGTCTGCAAACAATTCACGCCACGTTAAAGGAAATTCTGAGAGTTAATAAAGAAGCCGTTCAGGATAAAGAATAGAAACTGATCAATAACGGGCACTTCCGTGGGGGAGTGTCCGTTATTATTGAGTGCTCGGATTACTATATTATTTATTATACGTTCTGTATCTCTTATTTTGTTCATAGTTTAATTGTAACAATAATGAGGGAGGGCAGAATAGTGGAAGTCGTTTTAGCTATTGAAATGGTGCTGTATTTCCTGTTTATCATTGGCATTGGACTTATTTTCAGCAGAAAGAAGATGGGTCGTTCTGAATTTTTATTAGGCGGGAAAAAACTGCCGGGATGGGCGCTTGCATTTTCTGAAAGAGCAACCAGTGAATCTTCCTGGCTATTATTGGGATTCACCGGCTTCACTTTTTTAACAGGGTTATCTGCGATTTGGACGATTGTCGGAATGGTGTTGGGAATTAGTTTTACATGGCTGGTGCTGGCAAAGAAATTCATGATCGAAACGGATAAGCATAAGGTTCTCACACTCACCGATTATTTAGCGGCACGATTTCCCAATCATGGGGTGTATATCAGGATTTTTGCAACCGCATTGATTCTTATATTCTTCATCTTCTACGTTGGCGCACAGTATGATGGAATAGGAAAAACGTTTTTTACTATATTTAATTTAACCCCCACGGCCGGGGTCATTATTTCTACCATTGTCGTCATTGCTATTGCATTTTCGGGAGGCTTTATTTCTGTTGTGTGGACGGATATGATACAAAGCATTATGATGTTAATTGTACTCGGCGGTATGCCTATTATTGCGTTGATTCATATACTGACACATGACATATCCATTATTCACGAGATGCAGGCTGCAGGGAACGGGGTGGATACCTGGACTGGTGGTGTAACGGGATTTGCATTTGGATTACTATTCTTTAATAATTTCTCATATTTTTTCGGTTATTTGGGTGGACAACCGCAATTAAGTGCACGTTTCATGGCGCTAAGAAGTGAGAAAGATGCAAAAGTTGCCAGTATTACCGGAATCGTTTGGACATTGATTGCTTTTTTCGGCGCTTTTTTTATAGGAATTATGGCGATAGCCCTTTACAATATCAATGATTTTGCCGATGAAGAAGTCATCCTTCCGACCATGATTCTGGACTTAACCCCTTCCTGGATCGCCGGTATACTCATATCCGGCATCATTGCAGCCATGATTACGACAGCAACGTCACAAATTATGGTTGTGACCAGTTCCATCAGTGAGGATTTGATGAATAAGAGTTTTAAAATACAACTCAGCGAGACAAAATGGGTACTCATCTCCCGGATCGTGATTATCATTACCGGATTATTGGCGTTATTAATGGCTGTTGTTTCTAAATCGCTGGTTCTGACTGTCGTTGGATGGGCTTGGGCCGGTGTCGGTTCCACACTTTCTGTAGCAGTTCTTTTAACGTTTTTTTGGAAAAGATATTCGGGTATAGGCGTCATCGCAACCATCATATCCGGTCTTGTCGGCACGCTGATTTGGATTAATTCTCCTTTGGATGATATCATAAGCGCCAGGTTCTCAACATTTTTTATTGCACTGTTTTTTGGTGTGACTTTCAGCCTGCTCTTTCCGGAAAAACGTCATGAGGAAGGTAAAGGTGATGAGGCTCCAAATTGAATGATACTTATACAGGGGCAACGAAAATGCGTGACCGGATCGAAATACTAAATTCTCCCGGCTTCAATTGTGTGAGCGAAAAGCCGGGAGAATTTTAATGTTAATTGTGATAATTTCGGGATTTCTCCGGTAACACCGAACGTTAGTAAACGCTATCCCCGTTAAAAATGGAATTTTTGACGACGACATAATCGACATGACGGATAGCCTGTAAAGCCGAGCCGCCTGCATAGGAGATGGCTGATTGCAGGTCCTGTCTCATTTCAGTCAATGTGTCGTTCAGTGAGCCTTTGTGCTCGACATACATTTTTTTGCCTTCAACATTCTTCTTCTCGCCTTTTTGAAATTCCGAGGCTGAACCAAAATATTCTTTATAATATGTGCCGTTTTCTTCAACTGTTTTGCCTGGTGATTCTTCATGGCCGGCAAATAAGGAGCCGATCATGACCATTGATGCACCGAAGCGGATCGATTTGGCAATATCGCCATGTGTGCGGATGCCCCCATCGGCAATGATGGGCTTGGTTGCGGCCTTGGCACACCATTTCAGTGCAGCCAGCTGCCAGCCGCCGGTTCCGAAGCCGGTTTTCATTTTGGTGATGCAAACTTTGCCGGGCCCGATGCCTACCTTTGTAGCATCAGCGCCGGCATGTTCCAATTCTCTGACGGCTTCCGGTGTACCGACATTGCCGGCGATGACAAAACTTTCCGGCAAATGTTGTTTGATATATCGGATCATTTTCATCACGTTTTGAGAATGTCCGTGAGCAATATCGATGGTAATAAATTCCGGCGTCAGTTCTTGTTCGACCAATTGTTGGATGAAATCATATTCATTCTCCTTCACGCCGACACTGATAGATGCGATCAGCCCGCTTGTTTGCATGTCGCGGATGAAATCGATCCGGGTTTCCGGTTCGAAACGGTGCATAATATAGAAGTAATGATGCTCCGCCAAGTGGCGAGCGATCTGGTCGTCAATAATTGTCTGCATGTTGGCAGGCACAACAGGCAGATTGAATGTATGCCCGCCAAAGGTAATGGTTGTATCACATTCTGATCGGCTGCTTACAACACATTTGGCAGGTATTAATTGAATATCTTCGTAATCGAATACGTTTTCCATCGTTACACCCCTAAAAACGAATGTTTTTAATAAATTATAGTAAATCGTTCGTTCATTTCATAATGTACATGACTTTCATTTATCTGTCAATCCAGACATCCAGCTGTATTTTACGAACAGACGGAAAATTTTAAATTTCGGCAGAGGGTTGTTTTTTGTTCGTGACGTGCTATAATAGACAACAATTCAATAGCTTGTTTCATATAATAGCAGGAATAAGGCCTGCAAGTTTCTACCGGTTTACCGTAAAATGAACCGACTATGAAAGAAGGCGTGACAAAAGGTTGTCATCGGTGATGTGACGACACCCTTTTGTTGAATGTTCGGAATTAGGCGTGTAATATGTGCTGAAGCCCGAAAAACATTGCTTTCCTCATAGTTTGAGTGGGAGCTTGTTTTTCGGGTTTTTTATACCATCAGAAAGGAAATTATGGATGAAGCTTCGGCACGCACTATAAATTAAGGCAGTGTCAGTATTTTCTAATTTCTGGAAAGGGGAACGGAAATGGAGTCACTCCAACAAAAGATTTTAACAGAAGGAAAGGTTTTATCCGATTCAGTCATAAAAGTGGACGCATTTTTGAATCATCAGGTTGATCCTGTTTTCATGCAATCTGTTGGCGAAGCGTTTGCCACGAGATTTGCAGGGGCAGGCATTACCAAAATTCTAACGCTTGAGTCTTCAGGCATCACACCGGCTGTGATGGCGGGATTGAGCCTTAATGTGCCAGTGATTTTTGCCCGGAAACGCAAATCGCTCACGTTACATGACAATCTTTATTCCGCTGACGTTTATTCATATACAAAAAACGAATCAAGTCAAATATCCATTTCCCAGGATTATATACATCATGATGATGTTGTTCTGGTGATTGATGATATTTTGGCAAACGGTCAAGCAGCACTAGGGATGATTGAACTTATCGAACAGGCCGGAGCGGCTCTGGAAGGTATCGGGATCGTGATTGAAAAGGGCTTCCAGGAAGGCGGCAATATTCTGCGTAAACGAGGCATTCGTGTCGATTCGCTGGCAACGATTGCTTCACTTGAAAATAGTCAAGTCACGTTTCAAGAGGAGGGTCCGATCGTATGATGAAAACAGCTGCGTTGAGCTTTCAGCATTTACTGGCGATGTATGCCGGGGCTATTTTAGTGCCGTTGATTGTTGGGGAGGCGCTTGGATTAAAGTCGGAACAGTTAACCTATCTTGTCGCCATCGATATTCTAATGTGCGGAGTTGCAACCATTTTGCAGGCTCTGCGTAACCGGTTTTTCGGGATTGGCCTTCCGGTTGTGCTGGGATGTACGTTTACTGCAGTGGGACCGATGATTGCCATTGGCGGTGAGTATGGCATAACCGCTATCTACGGGTCGATCATCGTATCCGGTTTGTTCGTTATGGTCATCAGCCGTTTTTTTGGCAAGTTGGTTCAGTTTTTCCCGCCGATTGTTACAGGAACAGTGGTGACGATCATTGGGATTACATTGATTCCTGTTGCCATTAACAACATGGGCGGAGGAGAAGGTGCCCCGGATTTCGGTTCGGCTACGAATCTGTCACTTGCATTCGGAACGCTTTTGTTTATCATCTTGCTTTACCGGTTCACCAAAGGATTTATCCAATCCATTGCCATTCTGATCGGACTGGCAGTGGGCACGATTGCCGCAGCCTTTATGGGAAAAGTTGATTTCTCGGCTGTCGGTGATGCATCGCTTTTCCATATGGTTCATCCGCTTTATTTCGGGATGCCGACATTTGAGTGGTCTGCTATTATAACGATGATGTTAGTGGCAATGGTCTCGCTCGTTGAATCAACGGGTGTGTATTTTGCACTTGGCGATATGACCGATCGGGATTTGAACGAAGCAGATCTGTCCAAAGGGTATCGTGCAGAAGGCCTGGCGGTATTGCTTGGCGGACTGTTCAATGCCTTTCCGTATACCGCCTTTTCACAAAATGTCGGATTAATGCAGTTAACCGGTGTCAAATCGGTCAGGGTTATTATGGTTACCGGAGTCATGCTTGTTACACTCGGGTTCATTCCCAAAATTGCAGCTGTGACGACGATTATTCCTACTTCCGTTTTGGGCGGTGCTATGGTGGCCATGTTCGGGATGGTCATTTCACAGGGGATTAAGATGCTGAGTACCGTCATCTCGGAATCCCCCGGCAATTCAATGATCGTTGCATGTTCGGTTGCTATGGGGATGGGAGTTACAGCTGTTCCGGAATTGTTCCGTCAATTTCCATCAGGTGTTCAGATTTTAACGAGCAATGGTATTGTAGCGGGTAGTGTGACGGCGATTGTTCTGAATATCGTGTTCAATATGAGCCCGGCGAAGGCCAAAAACCAGCCGTCGATTGTACGCGAAGAAAGTGCATGATTCTAACGTTAATCGGAAATATGAACAAATGAATACAACCTTTAAAAGGCGCCTTATAAGGTGTCTTTTTTATTTATAACGTCAGAAAGTATAAATTATGGATGACCTTATAAGAAAAGCTTCGGCATTCGCTATAAGGCGAGGCGAATGCCGAGTTTTTCTAATGAAATCCATTCATTGCCTGTCACGGCATGGATTTAAAGGTAGAGAAGCGTGAAAGTGATTTTTCTGGTTAAATTATAAATATACACTTGACATTATATTTATACATTTTATAATAGGGAGAAATAAAACAATTTCGGGTGGTGAACTTGTCCTATGAAAGCAGCGATTGTCGGTGCAACCGGATACGGAGGAGCAGAGCTTATTCGCATTTTGCAGCAACATCCCAATGTCATACTCCAGTCTTATCACGCATCAAACAGCCATGGTGAGTCGATGGTTAAGCGATATCCACATTTTCAGGCTGTATCCGAAATGGATCTTGCCAACATCGACCCTGGACAAATCGCAGCGGATGCTGATGTTGTGTTTATGGCAACGCCGTCCGGTGTGTCATCGGAACTGGTGCCAGCATTCATGAGCGAAGGGGCGCGCGTCATTGATTTATCCGGCGATTTCCGGCTGAAAGATCCCCGGCAATATGAGAAATGGTATAAACGGAAAGCACCTGAAAAAACAGTCCTTGATCATGCTGTTTACGGGCTGACCGAATGGCTTGACACCGATGTGAGCGAAACACAGCTTTTGTCCAATCCGGGCTGTTATCCGACGGCAGCTTTATTGGGACTGGCGCCACTGGTAAAAAATGATCTGATTGATTCGAATTCGATTATTATTGATGCCAAGACCGGGGTTAGCGGAGCGGGCAAAAATCCTACATCGATCACACATTTTGCCGAAATGAATGATAATCTGAAAGCTTATAAAGTTCTTGAGCACCAGCATACACCGGAGATTGAACAAATTCTTGTCGGGTGGAACCCGGATGCAGGGCCGGTAACGTTCGGCACACATCTTGTTCCCATGACACGTGGGATTATGACGACGATTTATGCAGATGCCTCACAGGATATGACGGCAGCTAAACTATCAGACTTATATAAGGAAACCTATGAGAACAGCTATTTTGTGAGAATCAGAGAACAGGGGACATATCCGGGGACCAAGGAAGTGTATGGCTCTAATTTTTGTGATGTGTCAGTCGCGTATGATGAACGGACGAACCGGATTATGGTTGTTTCAGTGATTGATAATCTTGTGAAAGGCGCCTCGGGGCAAGCAGTGCAAAATATGAACCGGATGTTCGGTCTCGATGAAAAAGCAGGTCTGGCATTTGCACCGGTCTTTCCCTAAATTTGATCATGTTATGTTACGAGATTATTTAAGAGCGGCGGGGGTGCCGTCAGTTGCAGGCAACATACAAGCCATGAAAGGAGGAGAAACAATGGTGCTGATAAAAGAAAGCAGCATTCAAAAAATGGAAAAGGGGACGATTGTGACACCGGCAGGCTTTCAGGTTTCAGGTATGCATACGGGCGTGAAGCGGAAACGACATGATTTGGGATTAATTTATTGTGACGTCCCGGCAAGTGCTGCTGCGTTGTATACACAGAATATCATTCAGGCAGCACCATTGCAGGTGACAAAAGAAAGCATTGCACAAGAGGGGAAACTCCAGGCCGTGATTGTCAACAGCGGCAATGCCAATGCTTGTACCGGAAAACAGGGCGAGGCAGATGCATATATCATGCGTCAGGCTGCGGCTGATTACCTGTCATTGCCGGAGCAAATGGTTGCTGTTTCCTCAACCGGGATTATCGGCTTGGAAATGCCGATGGATCACATTATCCCAAATATTGAAAACCTCCATCCGGCAACACATGCAAAAGATGCCGCAGCGTTTAATGAATCCATTCTGACAACTGATACCTGTTCAAAGTCAACATGTCACCAGACACTCATTGACGGGAAAAAGGTAACAATGGCCGGTTCGGCTAAGGGCTCCGGCATGATTGAGCCAAATATGGGTACGATGCTGGCGTTTGTGACAACGGACGCAGCCATTGAACCCGACATGCTTCATCTGGCATTGAAGGAAGCAACAGATAAGACATTCAACTGCATAACCGTGGATGGTGATACATCGACCAATGATATGGTGCTCACAATGGCCAGCGGGAAAGCAGCAAATAACACTCTGACACCGGAGCATAGCGACTGGGTGAACTTTACAGAACTGCTGCAGCAGACGTGTGAGGATTTGGCCAAGATGATTGCCCGCGACGGTGAAGGGGCCACGACGTTAATCGAGGTGGAGGTTAACGGGGCCGGTAGTAATGATGAGGCCGTTAAGGCGGCCAAAACCATCGTCGGCTCATCGCTGGTTAAAACAGCTGTTTATGGAGCGGATCCCAATTGGGGGCGGATTATTGCGGCTGTGGGACGAAGCGGAGTCAAGGCAGATGCTGAAGCGATTGACGTGTCGATAGGAACGATCCCGCTTTTGGAGAACAGTCAGCCACTGCCGTTTTCCGAAGCAGAAGTCTCCGATTATTTGAAGAATGATGATGTCACCATCGCGGTTAATTTGAATGTCGGAAACGGAGCCGGGCGAGCGTGGGGATGTGATTTGACATATGATTATGTGCGCATCAATGCCAGTTACCGGACTTAAGGAGGGGTGAACATGCATGACATCGTTGTGATTAAATGCGGCGGCAGTATCATTGATAGGCTCTCAGATCAATTTTTTAACAATATCCGGCAGCTGCAGCGACGTGGTGTGAAACCGATTATCGTTCATGGCGGCGGTCCGGCCATAAAAAACATGCTGGAACAACTTGATGTACCGTTCACATTTATTGACGGACTCAGAACAACGTCCGCTGAGGCGATAGATGTTGTGGAAATGGTGCTCTCCGGCCATGTCAACAACGCGATCACACGCCACATGAATGCAGTGGGTGTTCAGGCAACAGGGCTTTCCGGTTCTGATGCCCGTCTGATCACCTGTGTTCCCAAAGACTTTCAGACGTATGGCTATGTCGGTGATGTGGTGAATGTGAATACAGACTTTTTGGAAAACCTGCTTCACCAACATATTGTTCCGGTGATAGCACCGATTGCCGTTGGAGAAGACGGTAACAGCTATAATGTGAATGCCGATACAGTTGCGGGCAACATAGCAGAGGCAATGGACGCAGGGAAACTAATATTTGTAACGGATGTACCGGGCATTATGCACGATGGCGGTCTGCTTCCCTCAGCGACCAAAGCGGATATAAAAGGGCTTATCGACCAGGGTGTCATTCATGGCGGAATGATTCCCAAAGTGAAAGCGGCGCTTGCCTGCTTAAGTGAGGATTTGCAGCATGTCATGATAGCTGATGCGAATCAGGCGATTAGTGATGCCGGATTCGCCGGTACTATGATTAGACAAACAGAGGAGGCTGTAGTTGATGACAGCACTTTTTCCAACATATAAACGTTTTAACCTTATCGTTGAGCAGGCTTCAGGTACTACCGTGGAAGATACTGATGGTCAAAGCTATCTCGACTTCGGGGCAGGCATCGGTGTATGCAGTCTCGGGCACCGGCACCCGGCTGTTCAAGAAAAGCTGGAAACACAGCTCAACGCCTATTGGCATGTGTCGAATTTATACCATAATCCGATCCAGGAAAAGGTGGCCGACTTACTTACCCGTTACAGTACAGGTGATCAGGTGTTTTTCTGCAGCAGCGGAACGGAAGCGAATGAAGCGGCGATCAAACTGGCCCGCAAAGCAACCGGCAAACACAAAATCATTTCCTTCAACCAGTCATTTCACGGGCGGACGTTTGGAACCATGGGAGCAACCGGACAGGAAAAAATCCACACCGGGTTTGGTCCTATGCTGGAAACATTTCAGTATGTGCCGTTTAATGATAGTGATGCGCTCAAGCAGGCTGTCGATGGTGAGACGGCTGCTGTTATGCTGGAGATGATACAGGGGGAAGGCGGCATCAACATAGCCGATTATGACTTTATTCAGCAATTAGCGGACGTATGCCGTAAAAATCACGTGCTTATTATCGTTGATGAAGTACAGACAGGCATTGGACGGACCGGAAAACCATTCGCATACCAGCATTACGGCATTTCGCCCGATATTATCACATCAGCTAAAGGACTGGCCGATGGTGTTCCGGTTGGGGCTATGATTGCAACAGAGGCCCTTCGTGACAGTTTTGGGCCGGGAAGCCACGGGGCAACATTTGGCGGCAATCCCCTTGCCATGGCAGCAGCAGAAGCTGTACTGGAACATGCTTTCCGGGAAAATTTTTTACAGGAGGTCACAGAAAAGGGCCATTATTTGATGGAGCAATTGAATAAGGCGATTGGTCAATTGCCTGTTGTCTCGTCAATCCGCGGCAAAGGCTTGATGATTGGAATCGACTGTAATCGGAATGTATCGTATTTGGTTGAATCACTGATTGAAAAAGGACTGCTCGTTTTAAGTGCGGGTCCCCATACAATCCGATTGTTGCCGCCATTGATTGTAAGTCGGGAGGAGATCGACCTGGCAGTTGATTTGCTCCATGACGTTCTGACAGATGAAAAAGCCCCCATTTCCTGACAAAAATTTTGGATCAAGGGAGCGTTTAAGCTTTTCCAACCCGTTAGCGGATCCTGATTCCGCTATTTGCGACAATCAGGGAGTTTTCAACGCATTAGCGGATTCTCATGCCGCTATTTCTTCTTTTTAGCATGGTTTTGTTCCATTTTTACCCGAATAGCGGAATGAGGATTCATTTCGATATAAAATAGGGTGGTTTGTAGCCATTTAGCGGAATGAGGATCCGCTCCATCCGGGAAATCAAGCCTTGGTGGATCCTCCTGATTCCGCTATTTGTCCGGTTCTATTACATTTTGTCAAAGCTAAGTACAACATCATGCAATGTTGGAAATCCTTTGTATTAACGGATGTTATGGCCTCGATTTTCTTCAGCTCTCCCGATAAGTTATATTGGCAAAATTCAATCCTTGGTGAAATACCTTTGAAACTGGCACAGTATTTGTTGCAATTGTTATTTAAGCCTGATTGTCGCTCCATACTTCTCCGGCAGTATCAACTACTAATCGGAGTTTTTTCCATTGGTCTTCTTCTGTCACGAGATTACCTTCTTCAGTTGAAGCAAACCCACATTGTGGACTTAAACATAGCTGTTCTTTTGAGACATACCTTTCTGCTTCCTTGATTCGATCTTTAATGGCCTTTTTATCTTCCATTTCTGCTGTTTTTGTCGTTACCAGTCCAAGCACGACTCTTTGATTCCTGATATAGCGCAGCGGTGCAAAATTTCCGGCGCGGTCACTGTCGAACTCCAGGAAAAAGCCATCCACATTCACACGTCCGAATAATTGACTGGCAATCGGTTCATAGTCCCCTTCATATAGCCAAGAAGATTTAAAGTTACCACGACAAACATGAAGTGTTACAGTCATATTTTCCGGTTTATCCTCCAACGCGGCAATGGTAATATCAGCGAATTGCTTCATGACTGCATTAACATCAAAACCGTTTTCGCTGATTATCTTACGGAAGTCATCACTAAACAATGCTCCCCAACTTGTATCATCCAGCTGTAAATAGCGACAGCCTTTATCATAAAATGCTTGAATAGCATCCTTATACACTTGGACAATATCTTTTGCAGCTTCTTCCAGTGACGAATAAGCAGGATTCTCCAAATAATAGGCATTATTAATAATTCCGGAATAAAAAATCATATTCGGTCCCGGAATCGTAAATTTCGCGACATGATTCTCTCCGGCTGCTTTCTTTACAAATGCGAAATCTTCAAGGAAGGGGTGATTCTCTGGAAATTGCAATGGACCATCTACCATGTATTTTGCAAGTGTCTTCATTTTCCCTTGAAACATACCTTCTGATTCTTCATGGTATACCCGAATTCCACGTAGTTCCCGAATAAAGTCGAGGTGCCAGTACTCCCTTCTCAGTTCACCGTCCGTGATGGCAGTCAAACCAATTTCCTTCTGTTTCTCTATTAAATTCTCAATTGCTTCATTTTCTATTTCTCGTAGTTCTTCTTTTGCCAATGTACCCCTTGCGTATTTGCTTCTTGCCTGCTTTATACTGTCAGGGCGTAATAAGCTGCCAACGTGATCAGCGCGAAATGGACCTTTCTGTTCATGATTCATACGACCTCTCCTTTCATGTCTACAAGAACGTTTACTTTCGCAACGCTTAACATAAGTTTAACAGATAAAAGACTTCAATTCAGTATGCGGTTATTTCAGTAAGTTATGCTTTTGACAGTCGGCTATATTATACTCAGGATTATTCTAATAATCTTTATTCACCTTTTGAAGGGCATAATAGTAACCCGAACAGCGGTCGTCCAGTTGTCAGCCTTTTTATTTCAGAAGGAATGCTTGATACAGAACATCATGAATTCAGGGTTTACAATTTCAATAAACCGTGTTACATTTATTTTGTTCAATACATTAAAAAAATATTTAATAAAATTAATTTAGATAAACAGTTGAAGTGGCGAAAGATATTCATCCATAAGAAATGGGTTACGAAACATCCGATCAAGATTCGGGAAAAGTCTATTCCTAGCGCCAAAAAATAACCGGCAACGAAGACGTTTTGGATGAATGTTTTCGAGTTACGTTGCACACTGTATTCTATTTACAATCTTCAAGGAGGTTTTACAGATGAATCAAACATATGACTATGTAATCGTTGGTGGCGGCAGTGCGGGTTCTATACTCGGCAATCGTCTAAGTCAAGATAAATCAAGCAGTGTTCTTGTTCTGGAAGCGGGACGCAGTGATTATCCATGGGATCTGTTTATTCAAATGCCGGCAGCTTTGATGTTCCCATCCGGCAATCGCTTTTATGACTGGATTTATTCTACGGACGCGGAACCTTATATGAATGGGCGCCGTGTCGCGCATGCCAGGGGAAAGGTACTTGGAGGATCGAGTTCTATCAATGGTATGATTTATCAGCGTGGCAACCCGATGGACTATGAACGGTGGGGATCTGAGCCAGGTATGGAAACGTGGGACTATGCCCATTGTCTGCCGTATTTTAAACGACTGGAAACAACGTTTGGAGCAGAATCATCTGATGAGCACCGCGGCCATCATGGACCAGTGAAATTGAAGCGCGGTCCTGCAACGAACCCGCTGTTTCAGGCTTTCTTTGATGCAGCTGAAGAGGCTGGTTATTCAAGGACACCCGATGTGAATGGTTTTCGTCAAGAAGGGTTTGGTCCATTCGACAGCCATGTGCATAATGGAAGACGCGTGTCTGCATCACGTGCCTATTTGCGGCCTGCTATGCGACGCAAAAACCTTGCAGTAGAGACGCGTGCTTTTGTTACGAATATCGATTTTGATGGTACCCGAGCTAATGGTGTGACATACCAAAAGAATGGGAAAACGTACCATGTTAATGCAGGCGAGGTGGTTCTTGCCGGTGGTGCTTTCAACACGCCGCAGCTGCTTCAATTGTCCGGTGTAGGAGATGCTGACCATTTGCGTTCGCTTGGTATTGATCCGATCGTTGACCTGCCGGGTGTCGGTGAAAATCTTGAGGACCATCTGGAAGTTTATATTCAGCACGCTTGTCCGCAGCCGGTTTCGGAACAACCGAGCTTAAATAAAGCAAAAATGCCTTGGATCGGTCTGCAATGGCTGCTTGGACGTACCGGACCCGCAGCATCGAATCATTTTGAAGGCGGCGGTTTCGTCCGCTCGAATGAAGATGTTGATTATCCGAATCTGATGTTCCACTTTCTGCCACTTGCGGTTCGGTATGACGGCCAAAAAGCGGATGCGGAGCATGGGTTCCAGGTACACGTTGGACCGATGTATTCCAACTCCCGGGGAAGCCTGAAGATTCGTTCGCGCGATCCTTTCCAGCATCCAAGTATCGTATTTAACTATCTATCTACTGAAGAGGACCGGCGTGAGTGGATTGAAGCGGTACGCGTTTCACGGGACATCATTTCTCAACCGGCGTTAGCACCTTACAATTCGGGCGAAATTTCACCAGGGCCTTCTGTCCAAACGGATGAGGAGATACTGGAGTGGGTTGCAAATGATGCCGAGACAGCACTCCATCCATCCTGCACAGCCAAAATGGGTCCCGATTCAGATCCAATGGCTGTCGTTGATCCGCTGACTATGAAGGTGCATGGCTTGGACAACGTACGGGTAGTAGATGCGTCTGCTATGCCGCATACGACGAATGGTAATATTCATGCACCGGTTTTAATGCTGGCAGAAAAAGCAGCCGACATTATCCGTGGACAAAAGCCAATGCAGCCTGAATATAAGGATTATTACCGTCACGGCGTACATCCAAAAGACGCAGGCACCGTAGAGAAGTAGGTTAATAGAAGCCTGTTCGTATAAGTAGACAATCGTTCATAGCGGTACACTTGAGGAAGTACACTGCTATGAACATAAACCAAACAATAAATAATGAATATATCAAACAAAAAATAGCCCCGATCGTCAAAAACTGACGATCGGGGCTATTTTTTTAATATCAGGAAGTACTCCAGCACTAAGGCTTTAGCGTGATGCCCTTTATCTCTGTCCGATGGGTGAAACCAAAGGCTTAGCCGCAATTATCCCATTGTGCTACAAGTCAACAGCTGCCGGCGGATCCTCATTCCGCTATTTACGTCATTTAAGGCTTTTTCAAAACGTTAGCGGATCCTCATTCCGTTATTTCCTCTTTTCGGCTTGGTGTTGCCCTATGTTCACCCGAATAACGGAATGAGGATTCATTTCGATACAAAATAGGGCGGTTTGTGTCCATTTAGCGGAATGAGGATCCGTCCGGTCCGGAAAATCCAGCTTCGGCGAATCCTCCTTTGAGTTATTTGCTTCCTGGGAACGTGATCTTGGGCTGGAGTATGTTCGTCTGAAACGCTAAAAACGCTCAGATTTAAACTCTGAACGTTTTTGCGTGTTACTTATACCCCCGCTCATCTTAAATGGAACTATCTATAATATTATGAAGACAGATTTTTTTCTGCGAGGGATGCGTTTTTCCCTGAACTGTCCAGGAAGTGCAGTAACGCATGGTGCTTCTCTTTGGCCACCTGATAACCCTGATAATACAATGCTTCAAGCTTGCGATGGCTTTTTTCAATCCGGCTGGCATCCAGTGGTTTTTCCGGCTGGATGATAAAGGCTTCATTGCGTGCTTCCATGGTGCGTAATTTTTTCATGGTTTCATTGTAGCGAAGATGGCGGTTGCGTAATAATTTGATAAGTTCGGGTTTATTTTTAAAAACATGTTTATAAAACCAGTTTAATCTCGTGGGTTTTTTTACATAATTTTTATCTCGGGTAAGTATGACAACATGCTTTTTTAATCCTTGTTCAACCAGAGGAGTGATGGGGATCGGATCAGCTACACCGCCATCGATTAATTGTTTTCCGTTATAGTCAACACTGGGCGCCAAAACCGGTAACGAACAGGAGGCTCTGATAATGGTTGATAGATCTTTTTGTTTGTCAAATCGATCATAGAAAACAGGTTTGCCGGTGTTAATATCGGTTGTGCCGACAACAAATCTGGAGCTCGCCTGTGAAAAGGATTGATAGGCGAGCGGAAACGTCTGGTTGGCCAGCTTTTCAAAAATCAGATCCATACTGAACAGTTCTCTTTTTTGCAGCAGCCGTATGAGTGATATGGTACCCCGATTTTTACCTATCGCCCCAAGCAGGTTGGTGTTCCGGTCGCGCTGTTTGGCGATATAGGAACTTCCGATAAGTGCTCCTGCCGATGCTGTTGCAACAGAAGGAAATTCAATCTGCTGATCCAGAAAGTAATCCAGTACACCAACAGTGAATGCACATCGCATACCTCCGCCTTCTAACATGAGGCCTGCCTCGTATTCCAAAATTCGACACTTCCTTTTTCTCATATAAGAAAAATTATATCAGTCATCTGACTGACTAACAATTTTTCAGTTTGAAGATCATTTAGAAACGGAAAATCATAATGGGAAACCCGGACGGACACACTAATTGTGAAGGAGGCTATAAGCAGATGTTTCAGAACATATTGAACAATACAGCACATCGTGACAGCTTGCTGCCGCGCGGGTCATGGGTCATGATGCAGCGATGGGAGCATTTATTGTTCCTGCACCAGCGTATGCCGCAGCAGGTGCTTCGATCATACCTGCCGCCGGGTCTCGAACTGGATACATATGATGGGGATGCCTGGCTAAGTATAATTCCGTTTAGAGTCAGCAAAGTGCGATTTCGTGGTCTGCCGTCTTTCCCGTTTGTGACCAGTTTTTTAGAAGTAAACGTGCGCACATATGTTAAGCGGCGTGGCAGACGGGGTGTTTATTTTTTTAGTCTGGATGCTGATAACCTTCCTGTGGTGATTGGAGCAGGAATGGCAACACTTCCATATTACTATGCAAACATATCAATGAATATGCAGGATGGTGCTATATCTTTTTACAGTGAACGAAAAGGGAAAAAGTCAGGGGTCCTGAGGGCATTATATAAGCCGGATGGCGAACGCTTTTATCCGGAAAAGGGAGGCCTTGAAAGCTGGCTGCTGGAGCGCTATTTTCTTTGGACCTATAAGTTTGGAAAACTGTATAGGTGTGGTCTTCATCATAATAAATGGGCAATCCAAAAAGCTCAAACGGACATTAAGCAGCAGCGGCTGACGCCATGGGACGGATCGATGGAGGTAGATACACTTGCGCATTATACGGACTCCAAGACTGCTTTGATTTGGATGATCCGGAAAGAAGGCTGAGCCGTATAGGGGTTGGATTTTTTATAACGTCAGAAAATATAAATTATGGATGACCTTATAAGAAAAGCTTCGGCATTCGCTATAAGGCGAGGCGAATGCCGAGTTTTTCTAGAAAGATCAGAAAGTATATAATTTTTAGCCCTATTGATACTTCGTCGAATATTGCCACGTCCGGCTCTAGCACTAATGCTGTAGCGTGACTCCTCGATAAGTCAATAGCGATTCGCTTGCGCTCCTAAAGTGTTTCCTTTATCCCCCGTGGGCCCTGATCGGCTAAAACCGCCGCGATAGTTTTGCCCTGTTTTCACACGAATAGCGGAATGAGGAACCGTTCGGTATGGATAGTCCAGCTTTGGCGGATCCTCATTCCGTTATTTGCGT
>NZ_BMNQ01000033.1 GCF_014646635.1 Lentibacillus kapialis | reverse complement strand
CCGGCTACGACACTTAAAAGTTATCATGTGGATTCGGACTACCTGGACTGCCCAACAGCGGGGTGCGCAAAAACACACAGTATTGGGTATTGTGATATTCTCAAATTTTATACTTTCTTATCTGATAAAAAAAAGCAAGGCTTTATCGCCTTGCTTACAGGGGGAATACGAGAAAGTCTTACAGTTATAGTATTACCCCGTCATTAAAAATATAAACATAATCTGACAAAAAAGGTGAGATATTTTTCTTGGCAGTTAAGAAAGTATAAATTATTTCTTACTGCATAAGTGCAACTAAGGCTATCGCCATTAAAGCTTGGCGATAAGCCAAGTTTTCTAATAACGTCAGAAAGTATAAATAATGGGTGACCTTATAAGAAACGCTTCGGCATTCGCTATAAGACGAGGCGAATGCCAAGTTTTTCTAAAAGTGGGATATTTATCCGCTGTTTGTCCGCCTTTTGAGGATTGTATCAACCATTTTACAGACGTCTCTCTAAATTTTCCTTTTTATCTTCAAACCCAGGCTTGCCTAAGAGAGCAAACATATTTTCTTTATAAGCTTCAACACCTGGCTGGTCAAAGGGATTGACCCCCAGAAGATAGCCGCTCACCGCACATGCTTTTTCAAAAAAGTAAACGAGATAGCCAAATGTGTACGCATCGAGTGCCGGAGCTTCAATTACAAGATTCGGAACACCGCCGTCAGTATGCGCGAGCAGGGTGCCTTGGTATGCTTTAACATTGATTTCATTAAGGGATTTTCCAGCCAGATAATTGAGGCCGTCTGCATTGTCATTGTCAGCTTCCAAGGTCATATCCTTACCTGGCTTGTTCACACGCAGGACCGTTTCAAATAGGTTGCGTTTTCCATCTTGAATGTATTGCCCCAGTGAGTGCAAATCGGTTGTAAAGTTGGCTGAAGCGGGGAATATGCCTTTATGATCTTTGCCTTCACTTTCACCGAAAAGTTGTTTCCACCATTCACTGAAATATTGAAGATGGGGTTCATAGTTGATCAGCATTTCAATATTCCTGCCTTTGTTGTATAAAATATTCCGTACAGCGGCGTATTGATAGGCTGGATTACGGTCAAGTGATGGTTCTGCCAGATCATGCATAGCCTTTTTTGCGCCTTGCATCATATTTTCGATTGCTATACCGCTAACCGCAATCGGCAGTAATCCCACTGCTGTCAGGACTGAATAGCGTCCGCCGACATCATCGGGAATTACAAACGTGTCATACCCTGCCTGATTGGCAGCGTCTTTCAATGCTCCTTTTTCCTTATCCGTTGTCGCATAGATTCGTTCTTTAGCTTTTTCTTTCCCGTATTTCTCCTCGAGGAATTTCCGGAAAATGCGGAAAGCTATTGCGGGTTCGGTCGTCGTCCCGCTTTTCGAAATAATGTTAACGGAGACGTCTTTGTTTTTAAGAACATCGAATAATTCATTAATATAGGTCGGGCTCAGATGGTTGCCAACAAACAAAACCTGCGGTGCATCGCGTTGTTCACCGGAAAGCAGGTTTTGAAATGAATGGTTCAGCATTTCTATCGCTGCCCTTGCGCCAAGGTATGATCCGCCGATGCCGATGACGAGCAGCACATCCGAATCCTTTCTTATTTTTTCAGCCGCTGATTTGATACGGCTGAACTCGTGCTCATCATAATTTTCCGGCAAATCCACCCAACCTAAAAAATTCCGACCTTGACCTGTTTTTTGGTGAAGGTGATGATGTGCCGATTCAACGTATTCTGAAAGATAATCTAGTTCTGTTTGACTTAAGAAATTCAATGCCCAATTATACGAAAAATTGATATGTGTCATGATATCCTCCTTCGTTCATCATTCTATTTTAATAAACAACCTGAATCAAGAATAGACATTCTATTAGAAACGCGGCATTCGTCTCCTCTTTAACGAGTGCCGAAGCTTTTCTTATAAGGTCAACCATAATGTATACTTTCTGATATTACAAAAAAAGAAGCTTTTCCACGTTGATGTAATGAAAAAACTCCTCTCCAGGTCACTACTTTTTAAAATTTCCTTCGCGCTCTTCAGATTGTTTGATCCATTCGTCGAGTTTGTCTTTTAACGTATTGAACCCTGTGCTTGTATCATTCTGCTGCTGCTTTGGTGCACTTTTTTGGCTGTTTTCCTGATTCTTTGGCGCTTCCTGTGTTGCACGGATTGACAATGATACCTTATTGCTTTCTGTATCCACACTTAATATTTTTACTTTAACATCATCGTCGACTGACAGGTAGTGATTAATGTCTTTAACGAACCCGTTTGTAACTTCGGAAATATGGACGAGTCCCTGCGTTTCATCATCCAAGGCAACAAATGCGCCATATGGTTGAATTCCGGTGACTTTGCCTTCTAAGATTTGACCTGTTTCAAAATTGTCTATCATGCTGAACACCCCTATAATTTTTTCGATTCATTTTACACATTTAAACATTCTAGCATAAATATTGAATCTGGGCAAAAACAATGGTTGGTGAGGAGAAAGGGAAGGTGATGCCGTTTCTATTTCCAGGCGGATAAAATAATCAGTGTGTCATCACTGTCCAGGCTTATCTCTTTAGATGGATTCATGACCCAGTCACCATCACGGATAAAACCAAGGAGCAGTTCATCACTGTTCAAAAAGAATATGACAGCCTCTTTGTACGAACTGCCCTCCAATTCCTGAGGCAATTTGATATGGGAAAATTGCTGTTCATTCAATAGAGTTAACACAGTTTCGAATGGGGGTGTGTTTTTTTTATGGAAAAGTTCATGATAGAACAATGTACTCATAAAATCATTCGAACTTATGACGGTGTCAGCACCGGCACGAATCGCATTCTCAACCTGACTGATGGTTAGGATTTCCGCATTGATTTGTACATCCTGATTATTCCCCCGTATAGCGACGGCAGCCAGAATTGTGTTAATATCAGCTTTGCGTTCTTCGGTTGTTATACCCGAACTGATCAGGACGGATTCAGCTTTTTCAATATTTGCCTGGACTAATACAGCATCTTCACTTGGTTCACCGTGGATAAAATGGACAGGGTAATGCTGGTATGGCAGTTCATTGAGTGTGCGGTCAATCATGACAATCTCCTGATGGGTATCTTTGCTTGCAATCATATCGATCAACTGTCTGGTGCGTTCATTCCAGCCGATGATAACAATATGGTTTTTGCCGTTAAAGGACACCTTTCCCTTTGATAAATCATTTTCATGATTAATCGTTGATGCTGCCAGAGTTGTAATATAAAAGGTCAGCATACCGCCGCCGGAGAGGATGAGTAAAATACCAACAATTCGGCCGGTTATTGTTATCGGAACATAATCACCGTAGCCAATTGTGGCACCTGTAACGAAAGCCCACCATACACCGTCAAAAACGGATGGAAATTCCCGGGGTTCTATCAGGTGGATGACCGTGCCGAAAAACAGCATAATCACACATACGGCAAGCAGGAGCCTGACAACAATTGGCATCCGATAGAAGACATGCTTAAATGATTCAAGATTCATATCTGTCACCTTTGCCTCTAACAATTTATCTTCCGCATATAATGGGCAGTGGGAGATAAAAACCTTCCCACTGATTAAATCATGTCCCACATCGTTAGTATTGGCAAAGGGAGTGAACACTTATACGCACCAGCCGTTTAAAGGTCTGTTCTGTCTTCGATTGTGGACTGTATACTCGCATAAACGTCCTGCCATAAATCGTGATTATCCTTAAACGTTTTTGAAATAAACAGATACATTTCTTTTGCTTTTGCTTTGTAGTCTTCATTCTTTTTGGGTGGCAGTTTTTTTGTGGATTCATCGACAAATTCTTGTATTTTGTCGGCTCTGGGCCCCCACTTAGCTACTTCATTTCCCTTATCATCGATAAAAATGAAAATGGGTATGGAGCGTGATTTTCCGTTCGTCAGATATTGATCCATTAGTTCAAGATTCTGATCGCGCAGTAAAAATTTGACCGGCATATCAGCCCGTTCCACTATGTGAAGTAAAATTGGGATATTCAACATGGCATCGCCGCACCAATCTTCTGTCAGAACAATAACGCGTAAGTTCTTTTTTGCGAGCCGCTCTATAAAGTCTTCATGTGCAGGTGGTGTAAAGTTATCGTAAATGTGTAACAGATTTTCTTTGTTTTCATCCATAGACTCAATGTAGATGTCTGGATCCATACCTTTTTCAAACCATTGATTCAAGTTCATACAGTCTACCACTCCTTATTAAACTTTTGAGTAAAGTGTACCCAATCACCGAATCTCCGTAAACAAAAGCGTTTGGTCTATCCAGTTGTGATGTGTAATAAAGCGTTCGATTCACTGTTTCACGCATTTTCTCAGAAAATCTGCTATGATTGACGTGGTTATTTTACCAAGGAGGTATTTGTTATGAATCAGGGGAACAGGGAATTTTTGATGGAACTTTTAAATACGCCCTCGCCATCGAGCAGAGAGATGGCAATTCAGAAGAAATGGATAAATTACGTAAAAAATTTTGCTGATGAAATTAGAACGGATAATGCAGGAAATGCCATTGGTGTATTAAATCCCAACGCACCATTTAAAGTACTGCTTGCAGGCCACTGTGATGAAATTGCACTTGTCATAAACCGCATTGATGATGATGGGTTTTTACATTTTGATAAAATGGGTGGCATCAACCCTAAGGCTGCCGTTGGCATGAAGGTCACAATCCTTGGGTTTAATGACCGGGCAACGGGCGTTATAGGTGTGAATGCGCAGCATCATGGCGGTCTAAAAGACGATTTCAACTTGGAGGACTTATTCATTGACTGCGGATATAAATCAAAGGAAGAAGCGGAGAAATATGTTCAGATTGGCGATTTGGCTGTTTACAAAACAGAGCCGGAAGTATTGATGGATCGCTACATTTCCGGCCGTGGTCTTGACAATCGGACAGGAGCCTTCATCATTGCCGAAGTTTTAAAACAACTTTCTGAAAAAGGCTGTAATGTCGGTGTTTATGCGGTGAGTACTGTTAATGAGGAAACAAATATGGGTGGTGCCTATTTTGCAGCAGCAGGCTTGGAACCGACAATGGCAATTGCCTGTGATGTCACATTTTCTACCGATTATCCCGCCGTTAATAAAAACAAACATGGCGATGTCAGACTTGAGGATGGCCCGGTTCTGGCAAAAGGGGCACCGGTCAACATCAAAATCAATCAATTACTGGAAAAAACCGCCCGTCAATTGAATATGAAAGTACAGTATGAACTGACACCACGGATGACAGGAACAGATGCAGATCGCATGCGAATGACCGGGCCAGGCGTGCCAGTATCGCTCGTATCACTTCCATTGAGGTACATGCACTCGCCGGTAGAAACATCCAGTCTGAAAGATATTGACGAAGAAATAGAACTTTTGGTAACGATGTTAGGCAACCTTACCGGAGAAGAAAGTTTGAATCCGCTCGATTAGAATCGAATAAAACATATGTGGCCTCAAACCGAACCAGGGTTTGGGGCTTTTAGTCATTAAGTACTGATATGAACTGACTGATTTCTAGCTCTTTTTACGTGTATGCCATATTTTTTTATCTTAAATAGGTACAAATTAATGTTAATTTATGGGAAATTCAGATGAATAAAAAGTTTACATGATTTTTAGTAGGGTCATTTACCCATTTTTTTTGCTTATATTACAAAAGGTGGCCATGGGTGAAATGAACCTGTAATATTTGAAGTATTGTTACATCAAGGGTAAAGAAGGAATGTGCAATTAAAATATTACAAATAATGGTACTTTAGTCGATGCAAAGAAATAGCATGAGCATTACTTTATAATTAATTCAGAATATTTTGATATTAAACGACACTATTCGACACAATTTTTCCTGTGAATCTATTATAGTGACAATAACATCATAGATTAGCACCCCATGCAGACATCAATGATGGACATAGACACTATTTAGGAAAGGAGGGTAGCTGCAGAAGATCCGAAATTCAAACATTGACAATCTGCGGGAACATCTTCCAAAAAATCTGAAGGGGAGGAATAAGTATGCCAAGGAAAAAGCGCCAAATAAGAGCTTTTAGTATTGTGGCATCCATGTTGATGGTTTTTTCATTGATGGCTCCCGGAACGGCTTTTGCCGAATCGGCCGAGAAAAACAACAAGCCACATGAAGCATTCAAAAACTCCCGGGAAATTGCTGCAAAGAAGGTTAACGATCGGCTTCAGAAGCAGTTCAAAGACAGTGAACAGGTAACATTTTTAGTCAAATTTAAAGAAAAGGCAGATTCCATGAAGGTAGCGAAAAGAGCCGTAAAAAAAGCCGAATCTGCTGACTTGACTGGACAAAAAGCTGAATTCATGCAGCGTTCTGCAGTTATTTCGGAACTGAAATCCACGGCAATGGAATCACAGCGGAAGGTCAAAGCATTCTTGCAAAAGGAAATTGATAAAGGCAATGCGGCGAATGTCCATTCCTATCATATTGTGAATGGCATGGCTGTAACAGCAACGAAGGAAGTTGCTGAAAACATTGCTGGTTTTGAGGAAGTTGAGAAGATTTTGCCGAATGAAACGCGGACATTGTTTAAACCTGAGACGAAAAATGCCAAGACCCCGGAATCCGAGATTACTAATGTTGAATGGCATGTGGAGCGTGTGAACGCACCGGAAACATGGGAAATGGGTATCGATGGCTCCGGAACGGTAGTGGCAAGTATCGATACAGGTGTTCAATGGGATCATCCAGCTCTTAAAGAAAGCTATCGCGGCTTTGACGCATCAACCGGTGATGTTGATCACGATTATAACTGGTTTGATGCTACTGCAGGCGAATCGGAGCCGTATGATGACTTGGGACACGGAACTCATGTTACCGGTACGATGGTAGGTCATGAAACAGATGGTTCTAACCAGGTCGGCGTTGCGCCGGGTGCTGAATTTATTTCAGTGAAAGCATTTACTGAAGCCGGCGGAACTGACGTGGATCTTCTCGAAGCTGCTGAGTGGATCATGGCACCGACAGATTCGGGAGGAAATGCGCGTGCCGATTTGGCGCCGGATGTTGTTAATAATTCATGGGGTGGCGGACCGGGTCTCGATGAGTGGTATCGGGATGTCGTTATTAACTGGCGGGCTGCTGAAATATTTCCTGAATTTTCGGCTGGTAATACTGGCCTTGGTAATCCCGGCGGTCCGGGATCGGTTGCAGCACCTGCAAACTATCCGGAATCTTTCGCAACAGGTGCAACAGACAGTGACGATAATTTAGCCGGTTTTTCATTAGAAGGCCCTTCACCATATGAAGAAATCAAACCGGATATTTCCGCTCCGGGTGCAGGTATCCGATCCTCTGTACCGGGTGATGGATATGGTTCAATGAGCGGGACATCAATGGCAGGGCCGGCTGTTTCAGCGGTTGCTGCGCTACTGCGTCAAGTGGACAGCAGCATTACGGTTGATGAAATGGAGCAGGTTTTGATGAACTCGGCTATTCCATTAACCGATGGGACGTATCCTGAGTCCCCGAATAATGGGTTTGGCCACGGATTGGTTAATGCTTACGACGCTGTCTCTGCTCTGCAAGAGGGAATTGGTACGATTGAAGGTCAGGTGACAAAGCAAGGAGAAGACAATGAGGCACCTGTCTTTGATCATACTGCACCGACTGAAACATATGCCGGAATGGGTCTCGATTTGAATGTTCAAGCCAGTGACAATATCAGTGTCGCATCGGTCGAATTGCAATATCAAGATAAAAACGGTGAGTGGCAGACGATTGACGCTGACCGTGTATCCGGCGATTTTAAAGAAGGTGCGTATTTGGCAACGATTCCAGGTGAGCAAATCACTGAAGATGCGCTGACATACAAATGGACTATCCGCGACTTTGGTAACAATGATGTGACGAGCGATGATTATACCGTTAAGGTAAAACCGGGAATTTCAACCGGCTATTCAGAGGATTTTGAAAACACCCCGGCAGGCTGGACCATATTTGGCGAGAACAGCAATTGGGAGTTAGGGGCGCCAACATCCGGACCCGGTAAGGCAGTATCAGGAGAAAATGTTTATGCCACTGGGCTGGATGGCGACTATAACAGTGATATGAATGCGACACTTGTTATGCCGCCAATTGATATGCCCGAGGGTGAAGCATATCTGCAATTTGAACAATGGTATAACCTTGAAAAATATGATTCAGGTAGAGCATATGACTTTGGGCATGTGTTTGTTTCAACAGACCAGGAGGAATGGACACAGTTAATGCAAGTGGAAGGTAAAACAGATGGATGGGAAAGTGCTGAAGTTGATTTG
This sequence comes from Lentibacillus kapialis, assembly GCF_014646635.1. Lineage (GTDB taxonomy): Bacteria > Bacillota > Bacilli > Bacillales > Amphibacillaceae > Lentibacillus > Lentibacillus kapialis. The sequence continues at coordinate 29,871 of NZ_BMNQ01000033.1, read as the reverse complement.
TCAGAATACAGCGGTCAGCGCATCTATATTGGCTTTAATGTGACAACGGACGGAAGTGTTACACGTGATGGCTGGTATATCGATGATGCTGCTTTATCGGATACTTCACAGAGCAGCAAGGTATCCAAAGGCAAGAATGGAAAAGAGAAAGAGAATAGCGGAAACAATAATCGTTTATTCACCGGTATTCATAACGGAAACGGTCTGGGATTAGGTGTTATCAAGTCGGGTGAAAAAGCCGGTTTAAAAGAAAAGGTGGATCCGGATAAAATAAAACCTGCTTTACCGAAAAAAGAAGCACCACCTGCAAAAGAAGGTAATGTAAATCCTGATTTGCTACCGATGAACGCTGAAGTAAGTGTGTTGGAGAGCGGCAGATCGGTCGCAACTGACCCGGCTACAGGTGAGTATTCAATGTCTCATGCTTCCGGTACATTTACATTGAAAGCTGAGTCATATGGGTTTGAATCCAAAGCGCAAAACATTACACTAGAGGCCGATAGCACAGTGCAGGCCGATTTCACGCTTGATGAAGTACCGCAGGCAACAGTGTCAGGAACCATTACCGATGAACAAACAGGTGAACCAGTTGAAGGGGCTACCGTTTTGCTTAAAGAGGATGCAAACGTGACTCCTGTTGAATCCGATGAAAATGGCAACTATTCGATCACAGGCTATGAGGGCACCTATACGTTAAAAGTGATGGCAGCCGATTATCACAGTAAAGAAGTCGATATCATGCTTGATGATGAAGTAGAACAGGACATCGCATTAGAACCTTTCTACACGTATCCTGGCGGCGAAATTGGTTATGACGATGGCACTGTTGAAAACGCCCGTGCATATTATGATGCAGGCAACAAATGGGCCGTTAAAATGTCCCTGCCAGGGGGAGAAGACTCAGCTGTTGTAACAGATGGCGTCTTCCAATTCTATAACACGGAATTCCCGAATCCGGGTGGTACTGAATTTGCGGTTGAAGTATGGGATGCCTCCGGAACAGACGGTATGCCTGGTGAGAAAATCGCAGGTCCTGTCGAAGCAGAAGCCATCAGGGATCTTGATGAGTGGACAGTTGTTGACTTGAGTGAGCATAACATCACAGTAGATGACGATTTCTATATGGTGTATGTTCAAACAGGTGACAACCCGAACGTCCCTGGACTTGCAACGGATGAAAGCAGTCCAAATGCTGAACGCAGTTATCAGCAGGTCAGCGGTACTTGGTCACAGTCGCCGTCTGATGAAGGGAACTATATGATCCGCTCACGCGTCAGCTATGAGGTTGAAGCTCCGGTTATTACTGCACCGGAAGCAGGGCTGATAACGAACGGGTCGAGTGTGACGGTTGAAGGAACAGCTTCGCCAACGACGACGGTTCAGCTGCTGAATAATGGTGAGGAAACTGGTGCAGCTGAGGTTGGTAACAGCGGTGAATTTTCAATCCCGGCAGACCTGACTGAGGGCGCAAATGAACTCAAAGCGGTTTCGGTGATGGACGGGGCTCAAACAGGTGAGTCAGAGCCTATTACTGTGACATTGGATACAGCTGCCCCTGAGATAACGGTTGAAAATCCTGAAGATGGGGATAAAACAAATCGTGAAACCGTAACTGTTGAGGGAACTGTTGAAGATGCCAACCTTGACACGGTTGATGTCAATGGACGCGAAACGGATGTAGCTGAGAATGGTTCTTATTCACAGCGGATCCTGCTCGACAATGGCGAAAATAAAATTGACGTAACAGCTACTGATATGGCAGGCAATACCGCAATAGAAACGGCTAAAATAGATGTGGATTTTGTTGCACCTAAAATTGAGAATTTAACACCGACTCATGACAAGAACTTGGCAGCCGGTGAAAGTGTACGCATCGAATTTGATAGTGAACCGGGACAAGATGCGACATTCTTCATCCATATGCCACTGACAAATGCCACTTCCAGGCTATCCAATGCAACTGAACTGCCATTGATGGAAATGGAAGATGGACACTATGTCGGTTACTGGACGGCTACTAGTAATGTTGTGGGAGAAGGAGCCGCCATTGAAGTGAAAGTTGTCGATGCATTTGACAACGAAACACGTCAGACAGCAGAAGGCAAATTATTCATAAATACTGACGATGAATAATTTGGACTTGTCATAAACAAACGCCCCGGGGTATCTGATGCCGCACTTCGGGGTGTTTTATGTTTTACAGTCTTTCTGATTTTTTTGTATTCCTGGATACATCACGTAGATGATAACAATACGTACTGACTATTTTAAGAAAACGGAATTTATCTCTTTTCAAATGCACCTCTTCATTGTATAATGTAGTTAAAATAACATATCGATTCTACATCTTCGGGGCAGGGTGCAATTCCCGACCGACGGTAAGGAGTATCGTAAGGTGCTTCAAGTCCGTGACCCGCTTTATCAAGGAACAGCGGTGGATCCGGTGTAAGTCCGGAACCGACAGTTACAGTCTGGATGGGAGAAGATGACAAGCCGAGAAATTGGTGTACTTATGTACCTTGATATTTCTGTTAAATGATACCCTAAAGCCCCGAATAGGTTTTAGGGTTTTTTATATTGGGAATGCGGGTTTGCCCAGGCGGATTAAAAATATTATTTAGGTTTGTGGCAGCTTGCTAACAGACGGCTCACCCTTCATCAACAATCAAAGATGTGAATCGATCAGGATGAGGGAGGAAATGAACTTGCAAAAGAATGATCAATCATCACCTTTGCTGAAGCTTATCATTGTGGCATTATTAGGAACGATTTCACTCGTGTTGTTTTTCTTGAATTTTCCATTGCCTTTTCTGCCGCCATATTTAAAGATTGATTTCAGTGAAGTGCCGGCACTGATCGCTGCGTTAATCTTTTCGCCTATAGCCGGAGTTGCTGTAGAAGGGATCAAAAATTTGTTGTATCTCATTATTTCAGGTGCAGGCGATCCGATTGGCGTTGTTTCAAATTTTGTTGCAGGCATTATGTTTGTTGTACCTGTTGCGTTTCTTTATCACAGATATAAAGGGACGAAAAGCATTATTTCCGGATTGGTAAGCGGAACAATCATTATGGCGCTTGGCATGAGTGTGCTCAATTATTTTGTGATACTACCGGCATACGCATGGTTTATCGGAGCACCCGAAATGGCTGGAGAATCTGTGAAATGGGCTGCAGTAATGGCCGGTATATTCCCGTTCAATCTTATAAAAGGCATCGTCATTGGTGCATTGTTTGTTCCATTATTTATTAAAATGAAAACCTGGATTGAACAAAAACAAACAAATATGGCAGCTTAACTACAGTAAATCGGGACTGTCTTTATAGGCAGTCCCATTTTACTATAATTTTAAACGTAGGCTATTAGTGCGTGTTCAAAAAGGAGGATAAAAAGAGCCTTAATAAAAAAACTGTCACACGGGAGAGTCATGTCGTTATTGTTCGTCAACGCGGTATCTTGCTGTTGGTTCGGCTTTAAGCCGCTCTTCCGGTATAGGTTTTCCGGATTTTTCACTTATCCCGAATGTGCCATTCTCAATGCGTTCAAGCGCAGATTTAATTTCGTCAAGGTGTTCAGACCTTGCTCTGTTCATTCCGGCTTCCTTTTCTTGTTCGAATTGTTCGGTACCCATATCGCCCGGATGATTGTCGTAATCGGCCAAATCGCCGGTAGCATCATTTGGGCCTGATTCATCTTCTGTTTTCATTTTCAATTCTAACTCGTTTTTCATTTCCAGCAGCAGATTTTTGAAGTGTTCTTGCTTTTCCTCGTTTAACAATGGATTTACTCCTTTCTTTTCCTAGGAACGATACCAATTGTACAGCGTGATATACCTATCAGGTCATTCTGTTCATCGGTTATCCTGATATTCCATACCATTGTCGTCGTGCCCTTGTGGACAGGTTCTGCCGTGGCCGTTACAATACCGCTGCGTTTGCTTTTGATATGATTGGCGTTAATTTCCATGCCAAATGGAATGAACTCTTCCTGATCGATGTTCAATAATGCGCCCATGCTGGCAACTGATTCTGCCAAGGCGACATTAGCGCCGCCATGCAAGAATCCGGCAGGCTGATGTGTCCGGTGATCAACTGGCATGTTCATGACTACGTGGTCTTTTTCAAGTGTTACGATTTCAATCCCAAGGGTTTCCATTAATGTGTTCTCGAAGTCCAATCATTGTCATCTCCTTGAATTAGATAAAATTGCTGATTAAGAGTGAAACGCCCAGCAGCAAGCCATACAATGTATTGGTTTTGCCTGTTGCAGCCATTGCCGGCATCATCTCCAATGGTTTCGTTTTACCCTGGAATTTCCTGATGACGTCAGTGGCCTTTATAATACTTAAAAATGCTAGTACAGACCATATTGGTAGAACGCCTGTAAAAATGTATGCTGCTGTCAGTAAATAGGCAATAATAAACATTGTTGCCAGGAAGCGTACAGCATTTTGTCTGCCAAGCAGGATGGCTATCGTTTTTCGTCCGTTTGCTTTATCGCCATCCAGATCACGAATATTATTGGACAGCATGATAGCACCAATAAAAATGGCAACCGGGATAGACATCAAAATGACAGACGTTGTTATGACTTGTGTTTGGATATAGTAACTGATGCCAATAATTACTGTTCCCATAAGGAAACCGGAAAACAATTCTCCAAATGGTGTGTAAGCAATCGGAAAAGGTCCTCCCGTATACAAATAACCGAAAAGCATGCAGAATAAACCAATGACAGCAATCCACCAGCTTGATTCCAAGCAGATGTACACTCCGAGCATGATAGCAATTCCGAAAAATGATAACGCCAATCCCAGCACTTTTTTAGGGGCAATGCCGTCACGGACAATGGTTCCGCCAATACCAACTGATTGCTCATTGTCCAGTCCTCGTATGAAATCGTAATATTCGTTGAACATATTTGTCGCCGATTGGATTAGGATGGAGGCCAATAGCATTGCAAAAAATAATAATAGATTTATTTCATGACTGGTGAGCGCAAACATTGTTCCTACAAATACCGGAATAAAGGAGGCAGTCAGCGTATGCGGCCGCAAAAGCCGCCACCAGATCTGGAGACCGCCTCTTTCATTAAGTTCTTCTTTTATGGATGTTGTGGTACTCAAAATTCCCCTCTCCTTTATACGTGTCACTATAAGTTTAGGCAATTGATTAAGGGGTGTCAATCGGGAAAAATCTGCAAGTGAAGACGATTAAATAGATTTTCTTGAGGAACCAGTAAAAAAAGAATAAAATAGATGTGATACTTTGTAAGGGCATAATGGTACGGAGGTTAAAACAGATGATAGATGTAAAAGAAACATCCCTTAAATCAATGCTTGACCGAGCTATAAATGAAGCAAAAAACAATCAGTCATCACCCTTGTTGAGTATGACGAAAAAAATACATGATATAAATCCGCTGCGATTCTTTGAAGCGGCAGAACAACTAGCGATGAATCGAAGCTTTTGGTCAGCAACAGCTGAGACGTTCTATATTGTCGGCGCAGGCAGTGCATGTGATTTGGCGGATGGGGCCAAGACGATTGAACAAATGGAAGAAAATTGGCAAAATCTGCTTGCTGAGGCAATTATCCACAATCCTTATAAGACTTCTGGCACTGGACTACTGACACTTGGCGGGATGTCATTTGATCGTGCGGAACATAAATCAGAACGATGGAAAAACTTCAGCCATCTTTCGTTTATAATTCCTGAATTTATTCTAACAAAGAACGACGATAGTTGTTATCTAACCATTAATATTCGGGTAAGAGAAGATGATCATCCGGGACAGCTTGCCGAACGGATGAAACGGATGGAAAGAACGCTGCTTGACAGTTCAGTTAGTCTCCCTAGGGCGCTCAGTATCAAATCAACCGAGGACGTTGCTCCTAGTGAATGGAAACAGACCGTCAAATGTGCTGCTGATTATATAAAGCAACATCACGCAGATAAAATTGTCCTGGCACGGGAACTTCAGGTGAAACTGTCAGACGAGGCACACATAACACCGATTTTGCGTGGGTTGATTGAAACCCAGACCAACAGTTATGTGTTTGCATTTGAACGAGGCGAGGATTGCTTTCTCGGAGCTTCCCCTGAGCGGCTGGTCAAGCAGGATAAGGATAAAGTTTTGTCCACTTGTCTTGCAGGGACCGCTCCGCGCGGGAAAACGCAGAAAGAAGACGCCAGAATTGCAAATTCGTTATTGCATGACGAAAAAAACCGAAGTGAACATGACTTCGTTGTGAAAATGATCAGGCAGTCAATGGATCATTACTGCTTTAACGTAGACGTTCCGGAAAAGCCTGTTATCTATCCGTTAAAAAATCTCCAACATTTGTACACGCCTGTTACAGCAACGCTGAGGAAATGGCACAGTATTTTTGACATTATTGGCAAACTGCATCCGACACCAGCTCTTGGCGGTGTTCCAAGGGAAAAGTCACTTGCTTTCATACGCAATCATGAGCGTCTGGATCGTGGCTGGTATGGTGCTCCGGTCGGCTGGCTTGACAGTAATTTCAACGGCGAATTTGCGGTAGGCATCCGATCGGGCCTGGTCCAGGGTGATCAAGTCTCATTGTTTGCCGGCTGTGGTATCGTAAGGGATTCAGATCCGGAAGAAGAATACGATGAAACAAATATTAAATTTATGCCGATGTTGTCTGTATTAGGAGGGTGAAGCAATGGATCATACAGAAGAACTGACACGCTTCACGGCGAATTTCGTAGACGAACTTTCCCAGAGCGGGCTGACTGATGTCATCATTTCCCCTGGCTCACGTTCAACGCCGCTTTCGATGACGATAGCTGAGCATCCCAATTTGGACCATTGGGTTATTATTGATGAGCGTTCAGCAGCTTTTTTTGCGTTAGGTATGGCAAAGAAGAAACAGCGTGCTGTCGCTATTGTATGTTCATCCGGAACAGCGGCAGCCAATTACTTTCCGGCAATCGTCGAGGCATATTACAGCCGTGTGCCACTGGTTGTACTGACTGCTGACCGTCCCCATGAATTACGCGATACCGGGGCGCCTCAAGCGATCGACCAAATTAAACTGTACGCTGATTATGCCAAATGGTTTCATGAGATGGCATTGCCTGAAGCAGACGAAAAAATGCTGGCTTATGTACGCAGTAAAGCATCCAGAGCGGTTAATACTGCAAATGAAGGCAATCCCGGGCCGGTTCATTTGAATTTCCCTTTCCGCGAACCGCTGATCCCTGATTTTTCTTTGGGTAATTTATGGGGAGATAGGAACAAGGGGCCATTCTATGCTAGAAGTGAAGGGACACGGAGGCTTGATGAGGAACAGATTGAAGAGCTCTGCAACAAACTGCAGTCATTTCAAAAGGGGCTGATTGTTTGTGGTCCACAACCGGATCCGACATTTGCCGCTGCGGTAACCGAACTTGCGGCAGAATGGCAGATACCGATTCTTGCCGACCCATTATCACAGGTGAGAGCAGGTAAGCATCATAAGGATTTAATTATTGAAAGCTATGATGCAATTTTAAGAAATGAATCCATTAGGGGACAGTTGAAGCCGGATTTTATCATTCGATTTGGAGCGATGCCCGTTTCCAAACCATATCTTTTTTATGTTAAAGAGAATGGCAGCATCCCTCAATTTGTCGTGGAAAACACAGCCGGATACCGTGAACCCGCGGGTAATAAAACTGAAATGATTTACGCGGATGCGACATTACTGTGCAAAGATATGGCGCAGATAACGAATGGGGACCCATTCGATATGGACTGGCTGCACACTTGGCAGGAAATGAATCGGATTGCTAAAGATTATTTAATGAATACTGATGATACGTATGTCGTCACAGAAGGGGGAACTGTCCGCTGTCTGTTGGAGATGACCCCCGATGACAGCATCATCTATGTCGGCAACAGTATGGCCGTAAGAGATTTGGATACATTTTTTGTGACTTCCTCTAAGTCACTTGAGATCCTGTCAAACCGGGGAGCCAATGGAATCGATGGTATGGTTTCAAGTGGAATGGGAGCTGCTTCCACTGGCGCCCCTGTTACATTATTGCTGGGTGATTTATCCTTTTTCCATGATATGAACGGTCTTTTGGCTGCTAAATATTATGGTCTGAATATCACGATATTGGTTGTAAACAACAATGGTGGAGGTATCTTTTCATTTTTGCCGCAAGTTAACCACGAAACGCATTTTGAAGCGCTATTCGGTACACCGCTTGACCTTGAATTTGAGCAGGCAGTTAGCATGTACGGCGGTACCTATCAACAGCCTGCGAATGAAGCCGAATTGCAGCAAGCCTTGGAGAAAAGTTACCATTATAACGGTTTGTCTGTCATAGAGGTAAAAACAGACCGATCAATTAATTTAAAATGGCATCGTGAAAAATGGCGTCAAATTGAAGATTCACTCTTGTCCTTCATGTAACAGAGATAAGTTTTCGCAAATTAAAAAAAGGAATGATGATGTGTTTTTGGCAGTGAATGGTATACAGTACTGGTATGAACTCAATGGTGAAGGGGAGCCGGTTGTGCTATTGCACGGTTTCACTGGAACTGGTGCAACATGGGAAAAAATTGTCGTGGAGTGGATGCCAGATTTTCAGACACTCACAATTGATTTGCCTGGTCATGGCAAAACAAGACCGGGCCAAGCCAAAAGCATGGAGAATTTCTGCAGGGATTTAGCAGCACTGCTGGATGAGCTGTATTTGGAAAAAGTACACCTTATAGGATATTCGATGGGGGGGCGGACGGCATTGTCATTCTCAATGTATTACCCTGAACGGATAAAGTCCCTGACATTGGAAAGCGCCTCGCCGGGAATCGATGATGAAAAAATGCGGAAGAAGCGGCATCAGCAGGATGTGAAATTGGCTGAGTGGATTGAATCCGATGGCATTAAAGCATTTGTTGATTATTGGGAGAAGCTCCCGCTTTTTGAGTCGCAGAGGCATTTGCCTGAATCAATAAGGGAAGAAATCCGTCATGAGCGACTGTCACATTCACCGGGCGGACTTTCGGAGTCTCTACGTTTTATGGGGGCAGGAGCACAGTCTCCCTGGCAAAAAGAGCTTCCTTGTATACCATCACCGGTTTTACTTCTGTCCGGGGAGTATGATAAAAAATTCATTGAAATCAATCAAATGATGGAAAGACTTATTCCATCAGCCGAGCACACAACCGTTCAACATGCCGGGCATGCAATTCACGTGGAACGGCCGTCGATTTTTGGTAAAATAGTAACTGGATTCTTGAAATCTGTCTAAACATAGTATTTGGCCATGAATTAAAGGAGGAGTATAATGACTGTACAATGGGAAGAAGCAAAAAAGTACCAGGAAATCATTTACGAAAAATCAAATGGCATCGCCAAGGTGACTATGAACCGTCCGGAAAAACGTAATGCGTTCACGCCGCTTACTGTCAACGAAATGATTGACGCATTCGCGGATGCACGTGATGATTCCTCGATCGGTGTTATCATTTTGGCCGGCGCAGGTGATAAGGCGTTTTGTTCCGGAGGTGATCAATCTGTAAGAGGACATGGCGGATATGTTGGTGATGATCAAGTACCACGCTTAAATGTTTTGGATTTGCAGCGTCTGATGCGTACGATTCCGAAGCCCGTCGTAGCCATGGTTTCAGGTTATGCAATCGGTGGCGGTCATGTTCTGCATGTTGTTTGTGATCTGACGATTGCTGCTGATAATGCCATTTTCGGACAGACCGGTCCGAAAGTGGGAAGCTTTGATGCAGGGTATGGCGCCGGCATGCTTGCACGCATGGTCGGTCATAAACGTGCACGGGAAATCTGGTATTTGTGCCGACAGTACACTGCTGATGAAGCATATGAAATGGGATTGGTAAATACGGTTGTGCCGCTTGATAAACTAGAGGATGAAACATTGCAATGGTGTGAGGAAATGCTTGAGAAATCGCCTACTGCTCTTCGTTTCCTGAAAGCATCGTTCAATGCGGATACAGACGGACTTGCCGGCCTTCAGCAAATGGGCGGTGACGCAACATTACTATATTATACAACTGATGAAGCAAAAGAAGGCCGTGACGCATTTAAAGAGAAACGGAAGCCGGATTTCAAACAGTTCCCGCGTTTTCCGTAATAGTTAAACTTCGAAAACCTTTGCTGTTGTACAGCAAAGGTTTTCGATTTATAACCTCAGAAAGTATAAATGATGGATGACCTTATAAAAAAACTTCGGTCCCCGCTATAAGACTTCTAGGAGTCTTAGACATAATTAAGATATACAATGCTAAAGACGAACGATAATCCGCTTAAGCGGAGGAAATATACGTAGACTCCGCGGGAGGAAAGGCCTCGGTGAGACCCCGCAGTGCGTCAACACGAGGAGGTTCACCAGCCGCCTTAAGGTGCGCGAAGTATATTCCCGTAGCGGGTTATATACTCTAACTAGTTCGGATTTTTCCTTATCAAAACTACTTTTGTCCAAGCCTCCTAGGCCTGAGTTTTTCTAATAACGTCAGAAAGTATAAAATATGGATGACCTTATAAGAAAAGCTTCGGCATTCGCTATAAGACGAGGCGAATGCCGAGTTTTTCTAAGCGTTTGCTGTTAGCATTGAATTTAATTACGAAAGCAGGTAGTTGATATGACTGAAATTATTCCACACTGGCTGACAAAACAGGCTGATCTTGCACCAGAACAAACAGCCATTGAATTAACGAATGGGACAACGTATACGTTTCTGGAGCTAAAAGAAAAAAGCCAGTCATTCGCCCGTAAACTGCAAACTTTGGGAGTACGGAAATCGGCTAAAATCGGCATTCTCTCAACAAATCATATCGATATGGTGATCGCCATACACGCGTTAAGCTATCTTGGAGCTGTGGGCGTTATGCTTAATGTCCGCCTCACAGAAAAAGAATTGAATTATCAACTGAACGATGCCGGGGTTGAACTCGTACTTACGCAGGATAACGAAAAGATGCTTGACTCAAAGATAGCGTCATTTTCTGATGTCTGGAATCTCCATGGAACACAAAGTGAACTTAGCTCGGAAATACATCTAAATGAGATATTCACGATTATTTACACTTCCGGAACGACTGGTTTTCCAAAAGGGGTTATGCATACATATGGCAACCATTGGTGGAGCGCTGTAGGCTCAATGCTGAACCTTGGTCTCAGCAAACATGATAAGTGGCTGGCGGCTCTGCCGATGTTTCACGTCAGCGGTTTATCAATTCTGTTACGGAGTGTCATTTATGGGATTCCGGTTTTTATGCTTGAGAAGTATGATAAACATCAGTTTCATGAGGCACTGATGAAAAAAGGTGTCACCATTGCATCTGTTGTTACAATGATGCTCAGGGATCTGATCAGTCAGTTGGGTGATGACCGTTATCCCGAAACGCTCAGATGCTTGCTTCTGGGAGGCGGACCAGCCCCTGAATCATTGCTTGAGAAGGCAAAGGACTATCAAATCCCTGTTTTTCAATCATACGGCATGACGGAAACGTCGTCGCAGATTGTAACCCTCAGTCCTGGAAAAGCTCTGGAGAAAATTGGCTCATCCGGCAAACCGTTATTTCCGGCCCAATTGAAAATTAATGCTCCAAAAGCCCAAATTGGTGAAATATATGTTAAAGGACCGATGGTTACCAAGGGATATTTCAATAACGCAGACGAGACCAGAAAATCATTGGAAGACGGATGGCTAGCAACTGGTGACTTGGGCTATACAGATGCGGAAGGGTTTTTATATATCGTGGATCGGCGAAAGGATTTGATTATCTCCGGCGGTGAAAATATTTACCCGAGTGAAATAGAAAAAACACTTTCGGCGATGGAAGGGATCCGTGACATCGGAGTTATCGGTAAGGCTAATGGTACATGGGGACAGATTCCGGTAGCTTTTGTTGCAGTCGAGCATTCGACTGTATTGACAGCGGACAATATTCTAACATTTGCCGAAAAACATCTTGCCAAGTATAAAGTACCAAAAGAAATTTATTTTTTAAATCAATTGCCTCGAAACGCATCAAATAAATTAGTGCGGCATCAATTAAAAGATCATCTTACTGATAATGATTTTCAAAGTCATTGACTTACAGCTGAAAACTAATTAAACTGTAAAATAGAACATATAAATGTTATATACGTTTATAAAATGCGTGTGATATATTAAGTTAAGCATAGGGAGAGGTTCCGATGCAGACGCTATCAGCGAAGGATTTGACACTTGGATATGGTGACGACGTCATAATCGATGATTTAAACATAAATATTCCTAAAGGGGAAATCACAGTCTTTATTGGCAGTAATGGCTGCGGAAAATCCACGTTGCTACGTTCACTGGCGCGCTTGCTGAAACCAAAAGGCGGCGGTGTAGTGCTTGATGGGGAAAATATTGCCAAAATGGGCACGAAAGATGTGGCAAAAGAACTTTCTATTTTGCCGCAAGGGCCAGCAACACCTGATGGTCTGAGTGTAATGGAGCTGGTTAAGCAAGGCCGGCACCCTTATCGGGGTTTTTTGAAACAATGGTCAAAAGAAGATGAAAACGCCGTCCATAATGCACTTGATGCAACGAATATGCTGGAATTTAAAGATCGTCCGGTTGATTCGTTATCGGGAGGACAGCGGCAGCGCGCATGGATTGCTATGACGCTTGCGCAGGAAACGGACACTATCCTGCTCGATGAGCCGACAACATATCTTGATATGACTCATCAGATTGATGTTCTTGACCTGTTGTTTGATTTGAATGAAAGGGACGGGCGTACGGTCGTTATGGTACTGCATGATTTAAATCTGGCCTGTCGCTATGCCCATCATATTGTTGCTATTAAAGATAAAGGTATTTATGCACAGGGACGGCCGGAAGAAATTGTGACATGCAATTTGGTGCATGAAGTATTTCAAATGAAGTGTGATGTAACCTTTGATCCCATGTTCGGGACACCGATGTGTATCCCGCATGGAAGAGGGCGCTGTATATTTGCTGATAAAACCGGTTTGCAGCAGACTGCTGCGAACTGAATAAATCCCGCTGGTCTGAACTAACCAGTGAGATTTGCTTATATAATCCTTCCGTTTGAGGCAAATTAATAGCGGGAGGTGTTACCATGAAAGACAAATATTATGTCAATTTAGGAAGTCAGGAAATTTCACGAACTAAATTCGGCAATAATGATGAATTTATTATTTATGCGTCCGATGACGAGATTCGTGCACTGAGGGGTAAGCTGAATAGGATGCGTGATTCAGATATGCGTGCTTTCTTTCGGGCTCATGTACCGATCATGCCGTATCATAATGATAAGGCAAATGATGATTACGATGCCGGAGTGACAGAAGCATTTCAAATTATTTATGATCTCGGTGATAACGAAACAAAGCAACATATTGAGGATATAGGGATATTAACAGATGATCGGCTGTGATAAGAAAAAATCGGCATTCGCCTCGTGTTATAGCGAGTGTCGAGGTTTTTCTTATAAAGCCCTCCACAATTTATACTTTCTGACGTTACCAAAAACAGGGGTAAGAAATTGATCTTATCTCTGTTTTTTAAGTTTAATCATGTTTGCAAAGGTGGAATAATATAGCAAAGAGAAATTTATCAATTAAACTGAGAGGAGAAACATATATGACGAACAACAATGGCTTCAAGTATATAAGCTTAGTTTTTGGAATTGTCATCATACTTTCTTTATCAGGTATTCCTTATACGTCACAGCAAACTGTCTCAGCCAATAAGTCGTCAGACAGTCACGAAATGTCGAAGTCGGATGTGTCTGGCAAGGCGGTTGGGAAAGCAGACGATAAACAAGAGATTTCCCATAAACAGATAGTATCTCTGACAGGTTCGTTTATGAATAAGCTTTTACAGGAAATTAATGATGACAACAAGGTGATACGCTATGATACCAAAGAAGAATTATTGAATGAATTTAAAAAGATCTCATCTGAAGAAGTGGCTGCTAGGTATATCGATTTTTATTTTAATGAAAAGGAAGACGGTTTGTATATTAAACCGACTGAGACACCGCCATGGTTTCAAGAGAATAATGACTATGATATGATACAACAAGACGACAACACAGTAGTCGTGAATCAGAAGAACACGTCACAATTGTATGGAACCTACATTGTAGAATTTGAATTCACATGGGTGAATAATCAATGGAAAATATCAGATATCACTCATAAGTAAAATCAATGAAAGATGAAAGCAGTTGAAAACATGTATCGATTTACAGATTATTACCGCAATGAAGTAACCCTATCATTTGATAATCATCCTTTTTCACGGAATCCGAAACACGTATGGATTATTTGTTGCTATCGGAACAAATGGCTGTTGACGAAACATAAGGAGCGCGGAATCGAATTTCCGGGCGGCAAGGTAGAAAAAAATGAAACCGCACAAGAAGCAGCAGTCCGGGAAGTGATGGAAGAAACAGGGGGAACAGTTAAGTCCATCCGGTATATTGCACAATACATTGTCGCCGGGAAAGGTGGCAAGATTACAAAAAATGTCTACTTTGCAACGATAGACAAACTGATGCCACAGGACACATACTACGAGACGGAAGGGCCGGTCCAAATTTCCAGTATTCCTATGAACGTTAAGCGGAATATGCAGTACAGCTTTATTATGAAGGATGACGTTTTAAAGTATTGCTTGACATTTATCAGAACAGATAAAACAGGGGACGGGGAATAACTTTCCCGTCCTCTTTGTTCTAACGTCAGAAAGTATAAATGATGGTTGACCTTATAAGAAAAGCTACGGCATTCGCTCTAAGATGAGGCGGATGCCGAGTTTTTCTAAATTTATCGGCTGTGTTTAATCAGAAAAGACTCAATACGCTCCACAATTTTATACATAACTGCAGCAAATATGGCAATGAGGATCAGACTTGACATAACAAGTGAAAAATCGAATACTTGGAAGCCATAAACGATTAAATACCCGAGCCCTTCTTTAGATACGAGAAATTCCCCGACCACGACACCAACCCAGGAAAGCCCTACATTGACTTTTAGTGTTGAAATCATAGCCGGAATAGCAGCAGGGAAAACAGCTTCTTTAAAAATCTGACCGCGCGATGCTTTGAAGCTTTTCAGTACTTTCACATAGTTCTGATCGACTTCTCTGAATGCGGAATAGACTACCAGCGTGGTAATAACTACCGAGATGATGGCGCCCATAGTAATAATAGATAAGTAGCCGGGTCCCATTGCAACGATGATTATGGGTCCCAACGCAACCTTAGGCATAGCGTTCATGATGACCAGATAAGGGTCCATGATATCGGAGAAGCGCTTCGATGACCATAACACAGTTGCCATGATAATACCCATAATGGTGCCAATCAGAAATCCTAAAACCGTTTCAGTCAATGTCACTTGGAGATGAGTGAGCATCGATCCATTTAAGAATTTTTCTGACAGTACCGTGTAAATTTCAAAAGGTGAACTGAATATTAAAGGATCAACCCAATACATGCGACTGGCTAGTTCCCATAATCCGAAAAACAAAACGAATATGGCAATCTGCCAGATAAAAACGAGTTTCTTTTCGCGCTTTACCTTTCGCTGGTAATTTTCAAACAGCTTCTGATCGGACTCATGTTTCATTTGGTGACTCCACCACCTTGGATTGCAGTGTTTGTGTCTCATTTTTATTTAACGCTTTCCAAACTTTATCGAATAAAATTTGATATTTCGGATGCCGGCGTACCAAAAAAGGCTTTTCGTCGCGCAATTCCAAGGGGATTTCAAAAGTTCCGGCAATTGAACCCGGATTTGCATTCATTAGTATAATTCGGTCGCTCATCGCAATCGCTTCACCGATGTCATGTGTTACGAGAATCGATGTTTTTCTGTATAAACGGAGCAAATCCCACACCAGATCTTCCAGTTTTAATTTTGTTTGATAATCAAGCGCTGAAAAAGGTTCATCCAGTAATAATATTCGCGGATTGGTGATTAAGGTGCGGACGAGGGCAACCCGCTGCCGCATTCCCCCCGATAGAGAATCCGGATAATCTTCCGAAATACCGGGTAATCCTACCTGTTTCAGTAAATTCATTGCATTTTCTTTTGTGTCGTTCGTCTTATCATGGTTGATTTTTGGTCCAAGCAGGACGTTATCGATAATGGATTTCCATGGAAACAAATAATCCTGCTGCAGCATGTAGCCGATATCCAGATCGGCCTCATGCAAAGGTTGTTCATTGACATAAATCTCGCCGGCAGTATGTTTAATAATACCTGCAATGATGGAAAGTATCGTTGATTTGCCGCACCCGCTCTGACCCAGAAGCGCAACGAATTCGCCTTCTTTTATTGTAAAGGAAATGTTATCCAGTGCTTTTGTGTAATCTTTTTTGGAAAAATAATGATGTGATACATGATCCAAGGTAAGAAATGACATACATGCCCCTCCTTAGTTACCTATGACTTCCTCAGCAATTTGAGTGTTGACAAGATCTCCATAGGGAACATCCTCCGGTAACTCCCCGGCTTCATTCATAATGTTTTTCAGATTATTCCATTCCTCTTTGTCGAGTATGGGATCAGTGGCGAACGATTCTTGTTTTTTATAACGCTCAATAGAAGCTGCAAGCATATCTTTTTTCGTGTCTTCGAAATAAGGCTGTATCACGTCAGCAATGTCTTGGGCGCTGTTTTTCTGAACCCAGTTTTGTGCTTTGTAAACGGCTTTAGTAAAACGCTTGGCTGTTTGAGGGTCATCGTTCAAAAAACTTTCTTTAGTCATAAAAGTCGTATATGGAACGTGACCGGATTCCTCACCGAATGAGGCAATTATATGACCTTTTCCTTCTTTTTCAAATTTACTGGCGGTTGGTTCAAACAGCTGGACATATTCAGCATCACCAGAGGCAAATGCACCGGGAATATTGCCGAAATCAACATTTTGAATCAAGTCTAAATCTGCATGTGGGTTAATGTTATGCTGTTTTAAAACGTATTCGCCAACCATTTGCGGCATACCGCCTATACGCTGCCCCAGGAATATACTGCCTTTTAGATCTGTCCATTTGAAATCAGGTTTTGGCTCCTTGGCAACCAAGAATGTTCCGTCTGTCTGAGTTAATTGAGCAAAGTTTATAACGGTGTCTTTTGATCCTTGAGCATGAACGTAAATGGATGTCTCCGATCCGACGAGTGCAATATCTGCACCGTCTGACAGCAGGGCCGTCATGGTTTTATCGCCACCCCATGCTGTCTGAAGCTCAATATTGATTCCCTCCTCTTCAAAAAAGCCTTTTTCAATCGCAACATACTGTGGTGCATAGAAGATTGAACGCGTCACTTCAGCCAATTTAATGTTTGATGTTCCGGCTTCAGAACCGCAGGCTGATACAAAGATAAGTAACATACCTGAGAGCAGAGCAAGAAATAATCGCTTTTTCATCGATATTCGTCCCTTTCACGTCATAATGGTGTTATGTCAACATAGTTTATGCACCTGTTAAAAATGTGTGATTGCCTATATAAGTGATTGAAAAATCAGAGTGGGCGATCTTGTGAGAAAG
Source organism: Lentibacillus kapialis (assembly GCF_014646635.1). Classification (GTDB taxonomy): domain Bacteria; phylum Bacillota; class Bacilli; order Bacillales; family Amphibacillaceae; genus Lentibacillus; species Lentibacillus kapialis. Next base: position 12,313 of record NZ_BMNQ01000033.1, on the reverse strand, counting down.
GTGACATTAAAGAAAAGCAGCCATAAAAAACCGGTCTCAATAATGAAACCGGCTGACAGTATGCAACTGCCGATATTTTCCTTCATATGTCAAATCCTTTTGGGATGAGGAAACTGTTTGGTAAAAAGTTTTTTAGTCAGCCCTTATAAATTGGGCCTGCGTTTCGGATTTCTTCACTTGCCTTATTGAATTTGCTGAAGTTATCATGAAATTTCATTGCCAATGCTTTTGCCTCAGCATCATACGCTTCTTTATCACTCCAGGTATTCCGAGGCACAAGTACCTCATCAGGAACACCCGGGACATGCATCGGAGCTTCAAGCCCAAAAATTTTATCCGTAACGGTTTCGATACTATTCAATTCACCTTCCAAAGCAGCGTGTACCATGGCCCGGGTGTAAGAAAGCTTTATGCGTTGACCGAAGCCGTACGCCCCCCCGGTCCATCCTGTATTGACCAGGAAGACACTGGAATTGTATTGATCAATTTTTTGACCGAGCATTTCAGCATATGTTGCCGGTGCCAATGGCAGAAACGGTGAGCCGAAGCAAGCGGAGAAAGTTGCTTGTGGCTGTGTTACACCACGTTCTGTCCCGGCAAGTTTGCTCGTATAACCACTTAAGAAGTGATACATTGCTTGTTCTTTGGTCAGTCTGCTGATAGGCGGCAGTGTACCGGAAGCATCAGCTGTCAGGAAAATAATCGTGTTCGGGTGACCGGCAACACTTGGCGATATAATATTATCGATATTTCCAAGTGGATAGGCTGCGCGTGTATTTTCTGTCAGCGATGTGTCATCATAGTCCGGTTCACGGGAAGATCCATCAAGGACGACGTTTTCGAGCACAGAGCCAAAACGGATTGCATTGTATATTTGTGGCTCTTTTTTCGGCGACAGATTAATACATTTAGCATAGCATCCGCCTTCTATATTAAAGATACCGTTTGAACTCCATCCATGTTCATCATCACCGATCAAGCGCCGATAAGGGTCAGCGGAAAGGGTTGTTTTGCCTGTTCCGGAAAGCCCGAAAAATAAAGCAACGTCCCCTTCCTGACCGACATTAGCTGAACAGTGCATTGATAGAATATCATTTTGCGGCAAAATAAAGTTCATAACGGAAAAAATCGATTTTTTGATTTCACCAGCATACTCAGTTCCGCCAATCAGAATAATCCGCTTCTTAAATGAAATGAGGATAAATGTTTCGGAATTCGTTCCATCAACCGCCGGGTCTGCTTTATATGTTGGAGCATATATAACGGTAAACTCGGATTGATGCGTATTCAGTTCTTCATCGGAGGGTGTGATAAAAAGCTGCCGGGCAAATAAATTATGCCATGCATATTCATTGATTACCTCGATCGGAAGGCGATGGTTCGGATCGGCTCCGGCAAAACCTTTGAAATGAAATAATTCTTCTTTATCATGTAAATAAGCTGTAACCTTTCTCAAAAGCATATCGAAGGATTCTTCATCGATAGGGCGGTTGACGTCTCCCCAGTCAATAAAATCTTCACAAACATCATCCCGAACTATGAATTTATCCTTTGGCGATCGGCCGGTGTACATACCTGTAGAAGCGCAGACTGCACCGGTTGCACTCAAGATTGCTTCTTCCTTTTCAAGGATTTTTTCTACCAGCTGTGGCACTGCAAGATTCGAATGTATATTTGAATGAGTTAGCAATTCTTTTGTTACAAGTGCATCTTCTTCTGTTTTCATTTTTGATACCTGCCTTTTAGTAAATTCGATCAAAACTCGACCGAATGACTTAATTTTATATTAGTATAACACATTAATTGAATTAGTCCATACTATTTTTGTAATTAATTATATGAAATTTTTACGTAAATGTTCTCTTTGCTGTTAAAGCATTTGACATTGGATAGGCTTTTCGATACCATTATTTGCGAACGGATACTCTCTTATTCAGAGTTGGTGGAGGGACAGACCCTATGAAGCCCGGCAACCATCACACAATGTGAAAAGGTGCTAATCTGGTGCAAGGTTCAATCCTTGAGCAATAAGAGTGAAAGGTCTCAGGCTCCTTTCCTCATGAAGCAGGGAAGGCTTTTTTATTTTAGAGGATAAGAAACCAACATGGCTCAGCCTTGCGCAGCCACCATCATGAAAATGAAGCTAAATGACTGTCACCATATACTGAAAAAGAGTTCCGTACCATAGCTTCAAGGGAGGATATGGCCATATGGCTGTAAAACGTCGTTTGTTCACATCTGAATCGGTAACGGAAGGACATCCTGATAAAATTTGTGATCAGATTTCAGATGCGATACTGGATGAAATTTTAACAAAAGACCCCAATGCACGTGTTGCGTGCGAAACAACTGTTACAACAGGGATGGTACTTGTAGCGGGTGAAATCACAACAACGACATATGTGGATATTCCGGCGATTGTTAGACAAACCATTAATGATATTGGTTATACCCGGGCAAAATACGGGTTTGATGCCGAAACGTGTGCCGTACTAACGGCAATCGATGAACAGTCACCTGACATTGCCGGCGGGGTTGATACAGCGTTGGAGGCACGTCAGGGAAAAATGAGCGATAAAGACATTTCATCGATTGGTGCGGGTGATCAGGGCTTGATGTTCGGATTTGCCTGTAACGAAACAGAAGAACTGATGCCGCTGCCGATTTCGCTTGCACATAAATTGTCAAAGCGACTTGCAGATGTACGGAAAGAAGGGATACTGAATTATTTGCGTCCCGACGGAAAAACCCAAGTAACAATTGAATATGATGAACACAATATTCCGATACGTGTTGATACTATCGTTATCTCAGCCCAGCATCACCAGGAAATAACGGCGGAACAAATAGAGAAAGACTTGATTGAGCATGTTATCCGCCCGATCGTGCCGGCAAACCTCCTGGATGAAACCACAAACTATATCATGAATCCGACAGGCAGGTTTGTTATCGGCGGTCCACAAGGTGATGCCGGGTTGACCGGAAGAAAAATCATTGTTGACACATATGGTGGTTTTGCCCGACACGGTGGTGGTGCATTCAGCGGAAAAGATTATACAAAAGTCGACCGCTCGGCTGCGTATGCAGCACGCTATGTTGCCAAAAATATTGTAGGTGCTGAATTGGCCGAAACGTGCGAAGTCCAGCTTGCTTATGCGATTGGTGTAGCGGAGCCGGTATCCATATCCATTGATACATTCGGCACAGGCACCGTCAGCGAAGAGGGGTTGGTCAAAGCTATAAGAAAGGTATTTGACCTCCGTCCGGCCGGCATCATCCGGATGCTTGATTTGAAAAAGCCCATATACAAGAATACCGCTGCATACGGTCATTTCGGGAGGACAGATACGCTATTTCCGTGGGAGAAAACAGACAAACTGGAAGAGCTGCAAGCATTCGCGCAAATTGAAGACTGATGTGTAGTCAAAAAATGCGGTAAGACCGCATTTTTTTAATACTTTTATACTTTCTTGATTGTGTAGCTGCAACATTAGAGGATGAGCTATATTTTCTGATACGTGCGTTAATATTGCGCTAGAATCGCTGCAGTTCGGACCATAATCGCTATAGATTGTCTTAAACTCTGAAGCGATAAATTTAAAAAAACAATACTGGCCAACTAAATTCCGTTTCAATATATGATATAATTTTATCGTACGAAAGATGTACCAAGAGAAAGAGAGGAAAAAGTATGTGCGGTTTTATCGGTGTGCTCAGGAATAACCCCGCAGCACCAAATGATCAACAGCAAAATGTGTTTAAAAAACAAAATAACACGATGCTTCATAGAGGACCTGATGATGAAGGGTATTATCATGATGATGACGTTTCACTCGGTTTCAGGCGGCTGAGCATCATTGACATAGACAGCGGAGCACAGCCGTTAAGTTATGATGATGAGAAAATTTGGCTTGTCTTTAATGGCGAAATCTATAATTATATTGAACTTCGCAATGATTTAATAGAACAGGGTTTCAGTTTTACCACGGAATCAGATACGGAAGTGATTGCTGCATTATTCACTAAACATAGGGAACAGGCATTTCAATATTTACGTGGCATGTTCTCTGTTCTGGTGTGGGACAAGCAATCGAAAACATTGTACGGGGCACGCGACCCATTTGGCATTAAACCGCTATTTTACCGGGAAACAGACGATACAATAATGTTTGCTTCAGAGAAAAAGAGTATGACAGCAATGATGGAAAGTGAAGAAGTTGATTCAGAAGCGTTGCAGCATTACTTGAGCTTTCAATATGTTCCGGAGCCATTGACAATGACCGAAGGGATCAAGAAGGTCGAAGCCGGGCATTATTTTGTGAAAAAGCGGGATCGCCCCATTTCTTTCCATCGTTACTGGCATGCGACATTCGCGCCGGTCTTGATGGAAAAACAGAATTGGCTCAGCCGTATTCAGGATGCTATGTATGATTCGGTTAAAGTGCATATGCGCAGTGATGTTCCGGTCGGTTCGTTTTTATCCGGTGGTATTGATTCAACAATTATAGTAGCAATGGCCAAAGAATATAATCCGAATATCAAAACATTTTCGGTCGGGTTTGAACGAGAAGGCTATTCCGAAGTTGATGTTGCCAAAGAAACTGCCAATAAGCTCGGTGTTGAAAATATATCCTATATCATTTCACCTCAGGAATTTGTGGAAAAACTTCCGAAAATCATGTGGCATTTGGATGATCCGCTGGCAGATCCGGCGTGCATACCGTTATATTTCGTGTCGCGAGAGGCGCGCAAACATGTAACTGTTACACTTTCCGGCGAAGGTTCCGATGAGCTGTTCGGAGGATATAACATTTATCGCGAGCCGGAATCCCTGAAAATGTTTCAACCGCTACCGGCTCCTGCGAAAAATCTTCTGGCAAGAGTGGCTGAAACTATTCCTGAAGGTGTTCGCGGTAAAAGCTTTCTCCAACGCGGGACTACACCATTACGTGAACGTTATATCGGTAACGCCAAAATATTTGAGGACCTCGAAAAAGAAGGTCTTATGAAGGACTGGAAACAGGATCTGCGTTATCAGCAAATAACGCAGGGATTGTTTGACTATGTCAGTGACTATCCGCTTGTTAGCCAGATGCAGTATGTGGATATCAACACGTGGATGCGGGGCGATATTTTATTAAAAGCTGATAGAATGACAATGGCCAATTCGCTCGAACTTCGCGTACCATTTTTGGATAAGGAAGTGTTCAAGGTAGCCAGTGGCATTCCTGTTGATATGAAGATTGCTAATGGCACAACAAAAAGTCTGCTGCGAGAAGCTTCCCGCGGTATTATTCCTGACCATGTGCTGGATCGGAAAAAGCTTGGGTTCCCTGTGCCGATCCGTCATTGGCTCAAGAATGAACTGTATGGATGGGCAAAACAGCTCATTCAGGAGAGCGAAACCGATTATCTGCTGTATAAATCGTATGTGTTTGATTTACTTGAAGATCACTGTCAGGGCAAAGGTGACTACAGCCGTAAGATATGGACGGTTCTTATGTTTATGCTGTGGCATCAGATATTTGTTGAACAAAAATTTGATACAAATGAATTAAGTCAGCCTGATTTGGCGGTTGCTTCAGTTATATAAGGATGTCGGTAATCTTGTAATATTAAGCAGGTGATAGGTGTTCTATCACCTGCTTTGTGATAAAAGGGAGTTCAGCTTATTGGAAGGCTTTTTATATTCCCTTTACTCTAGTTATTGACGTTTTTTATAATTTTGCCCCTTTTCCATATACGTTTTATAGATGCGCTCCATTTCCTGATAGTCTTCGTCGATTAATTCCCTAATAACTTTAGCGGGTCTTCCAAGAGCGAGAGAGCGCGGCGGTATTTTTTTGCCAGGCGGTACAAGGCTTCCGGCTCCGATGAACGCATGCTCACCGATTTCAGCGCCATCAAGGATAATGGATCCCATGCCGATTAGGGCATGTTCACGAATGGAGCATGCATGGAGTGTCACCTGATGGCCAATGGTGACATAATCTTCTACGGTTACCGGCAAGTCCGGGCTCTGATGTACTAGGGATAAATCCTGAATATTGACGCCTTTTCCAATTGTTGTCGGCGCGACATCTCCTCGGATGACAGTTTTGAACCATATGCTTGATTGTTCGCCGATAGTCACATCACCAATGATATTGGCATCACTCGCGATAAATACTGAGTGATGAATGGCAGGTTGTTTGTTTTTATATGGCTGAATCATTTGAATCCCCCTTTCAAATATGGTGATATAGACAGTATAGCAAAACTTTCTTACTCGAATCGAACGATCGGAGGAATGGGTGTTGGTCTATAGCATACCCAGAACGCCACTTACACTAATGATTTCAGTTTACCGAAAAGTATTTCCCGCGGTGAACGCGGAACTGGACTTTTGGCAGAAACGAGCCGATGAAATACCTGATGACGAATTGCGGCATCAGGCATTGGCAAGCATTAATACAAAGCGTTTCCATTGTCTGGGCGGAGCGGTATACGCTTTATTAGCAGGATACAGGTGGCGGGAGGCAATTCGTTTCATTGTTGCCTACCAGACAATCAGTGATTATTTAGATAACCTGTGTGACCGGAGTACATCACATGATCCGAATGACTTTCGGTTGCTTCATGAAGCAATGTCTGATGCGCTCAGCCGGAGAAATCCGCTTCAACATTATTACGCATTGCGCACAGAACAAAGGGATGGTGAATATTTAGCCGATCTGGTCCGGACATGTCAAAAAACATTACGGCAGTTGGATTCACTTGATATGATTCTGAATCATTTGCAGGGGCTGGAAAAGTTGTATCAGGATTTGCAGGTACATAAACATGTGAAATTTGAAGAGCGGGTACCGAGACTCGTTGGCTGGTATGAGGCCAATACCGAGGATTCACCGCTGTATTGGTATGAATATTCTGCAGCTGCAGGTTCGACGCTTGGGATATTTTGCCTTGTATCGTATGCATTGGGTGGAAAAATAACGACTACTTTAGCTGATAACATTACTGAAAGCTATTTTCCATTTATGCAGGGGTTACATATACTGCTGGATTATTATATTGATCAGGAAGAGGATAGACGTGAAGGGGATTTGAATTTCTGTCATTTTTACAGTAGCCGGGGAATGATGAGAGAACGGTTTATTTATTTCATTGAACAGGCAGATTCCCATGTCCAGCAATTGCCGGATCGTCATTTCCATGAGATGGTGCATCATGGCCTTGTCGGGCTTTACTTAGGAGACCCTAAAGTAAAAAAGCTTGAAAACGGACGGAAAGTAACGGATGAATTATTGCGAATAAGCGGATACAAGTCTCGCTTTTTTCATTGGAATACAAAGCTTTATCACCGAATGACCAAAACCCGGGACTGAACCCGGGTATTAAGTGGTCAATCCTTTTTTTGGATAGCCAGTATGAATGGCGGATCATTTTTCTGGTTGATAAATCCATAGTACAACACGTGGTATAGTTTCTGATCCAAGAGCTGTACATAACGCATCAGCTGCTCCCGCTCCTGGACTCCACCGTCATGCCCATAATACACTACAAGGACTATAATGCCATTTTGTTTCAAGTGTGAAAGGATGCCCTCAATAGCCAAAATTGTTGTCTCGCTCTTGGTTATGACGGTTTTGTTGCTGCCTGGGAGATAGCCAAGATTGAAAATAGCTCCCCCCAGCCTGGTTAATTTATCAACCGGTATATGATGTATGAAATTACTATGGCTGTCCTTTACAATTGTTGTATTTTTTCTGTTGTTCTGATCAAGGCGGTACCTGGTATTGGCGATTGCCTGTTCCTGAATGTCAAATCCGAATACATGTCCGTTTTCACCGACAAGCCGGCTGAGGAAAAGCGTATCGTGTCCGTTTCCACATGTTGCGTCGATGACTGTATCACCTTGGTTGACGGCCTCTTTCATTAAATGATGAGCGTAATGTATGATACTTTTTATCATGATTGTCAGTGCTCCTTATCCAGCAGTTGCTTTCATAATAGTTTAGCACGAAAGCCAAAGCGTTGGAAAGGATGAAAACTGACATATCTTGACAAGGCGACTTACATTGGTTACACTGCACATTATAATAAATGAACGACTATGAAAAGGAATAGTAATAAACTTCCCCAGGTTAAGCGAGGCGGTGGTTGGTGAAAACTGTCCCTGAAAGTTTATGAACTCACCTTTAAGTTGCAAGGGTGAACATCAGTAGTCATTGCCGTCAAATCCGCGTTAAGGAAACAAGTGAACGCTATTAGAGCGTTAATTTGGGTGGTACCGCGGGAGATAAGCTTCTCGTCCCTTGTTTTGGGATGAGGAGTTTTTTAATCTCGGGGAAAAGCTATCATTTATTACTGTATAAATCTGTTAACCAATCAATTCCAACCTGCTAGGGCATGTTCTCGCTTCAGAACAATTGCCTTTGATTTACAAATGAATAGGAGGAAATTTTCATGAGTTTTGACCACCGGGAAATTGAAAAGAAATGGCAGAATTATTGGGCCGAACATAAAACGTTTAAAACAAACACCTTTTCGAAAAAAGAAAAAGTTTACGCACTTGATATGTTTCCTTATCCATCAGGTGCCGGTCTGCATGTCGGGCATCCTGAAGGTTATGCGGCAACAGATATTTATTCCCGTATGAAGCGGATGCAGGGATATGAAGTACTGCACCCAATGGGCTGGGATGCATTTGGCTTACCGGCGGAACAATATGCGATCGATACCGGCAACAGTCCGGCAGAATTTACCGAGCACAACATCGCGACATTTAAACGACAAATTAAGGAGCTGGGTTTTTCCTACGACTGGGACCGCGAAATTAATACGACTGATCCAAACTATTATAAGTGGACACAATGGATTTTTACGAAACTTTACGAAAAAGGGCTCGCCTATATGGATGAAGTACCGGTTAACTGGTGTCCGGCTTTGGGGACCGTCCTGGCAAATGAAGAAGTAATCGACGGCAAAAGTGAGCGCGGTGGTCATCCGGTTATCCGTAAACCGATGAATCAATGGATTTTGAAGATTACAGCGTATGCTGATCGTCTTTTGGAAGACTTGGAGGAACTTGATTGGCCGGAAAGCATTAAGGAAATGCAGCGCAATTGGATTGGTCGTTCTGAAGGCGCCGAAATTACGTTTGAGATAGATGGACATGATGAACAATTCACAGCTTTCACAACACGTCCAGACACGTTGTTCGGTGCAACATATGCTGTGTTTGCACCAGAACATCCGCTCGTTGAAAAAATCGTAACATCCGAACAGCGGGAAAAAGTTAATGCTTACTGGAAAGCGATCGAAACAAAATCTGATTTGGAACGCACAGATTTGGCAAAAGAAAAAACAGGTGCGTTTACTGGTGCGTACGCTATTAACCCGGCAAACCAGGAGAAAATGCCGATCTGGATTGCCGATTACGTGCTGATGAGCTATGGAAGCGGGGCTATTATGGCGGTTCCCGGCCATGATGAACGTGACTATGAATTCGCACATAAATTCGAATTGCCGATTAAAGAAGTTGTTTCCGGAGGAGATCTTTCCAAGGAAGCTTACATTGATGACGGCGAACATGTTAATTCCGGTTTTTTGAATGGCATGAAAACGGAGGAAGCTATAGCCGAAATGATTGAATGGCTTGAGACGAGCGGAAAAGGTGCGGGCAAGATTACGTATCGTCTTCGTGACTGGCTTTTCTCCAGACAGCGTTATTGGGGCGAACCTATTCCTATTATTCATTGGGAGGATGGCTCAATGAGTGCATTGTCTGAAAAAGAATTGCCACTTGAACTGCCGGAATTGGATGAGGTCAAACCCGCCGGAACTGGAGAGTCGCCGCTTGCCAACAGTGACTGGGTGCATGTAACTGATTCGGAAACTGGCATGAAAGGACGGCGCGAAACGAACACAATGCCGCAGTGGGCTGGCAGCTGCTGGTATTTCCTGCGGTTCATTGACCCAAATAATCCTGTTCGACTAGCTGATCCCGAAGCACTTAAAGAGTGGCTTCCGGTTGATATTTATATCGGCGGTGCTGAACATGCGGTGCTCCATTTATTGTATGCCCGTTTCTGGCATAAATTCTTGTATGATATAGGTGTTGTGCCAACGAAGGAACCTTTTATGAAGCTTTTTAACCAGGGCATGATTCTCGGAGAGGGCAACGAAAAAATGAGCAAATCGAAAGGGAATGTTGTTAACCCTGATGATATTATGTCATCACATGGCGCTGATACACTGCGTTTGTATGAAATGTTTATGGGACCGCTGGATGCAGCTGTTGCCTGGTCAACGAATGGACTCGATGGCTCACGCCGCTTTTTGGACCGTGTATGGCGTCTGATTGTCAATGAGGATAAGGAAATTTCCGATGTAATTGTGGACATTAATGACGCAACGACGCTTGAAAAAGTTTATCATGAGACAGTGAAAAAAGTGACAAATGATTTTGAACATCTGCACTTTAATACGGGTATCTCTCAATTAATGGTGTTTATTAATGAATGCTATAAGGCAGATAAGATTCCTAAGGCGTACATTGAAGGGTTTGTCAAAATGCTTTCCCCGGTCGCCCCGCATTTATCGGAAGAAATGTGGGATTTACTCGGTCATCCGGGAACGATCACTCATGAAAAATGGCCGGAGTACGAGGAATCTAAACTTGTTGAAGATGAAGTGGAAATTGCTGTGCAGATTATGGGTAAAGTGCGTGCTAAAATACACGTGGACAAAGATATTTCGAAAGAAGAACTTGAAAAACGGGCACTGGATAATGAACGTATTCAGGAATTAATTAAGGGAAAAACAGTCCGCAAAGTAATTGTAGTACCCGAAAAGTTAGTGAATATCGTAGCAAATTGAATGTTAAGCAAGAGGATCTCACCGAATTAAATGGCAGAGATCCTCTTGCTTATTTTGATGGAATCCACTTTGTTTTTAGAATAACCCATTTATCTTCTTCGTAATACCATAATGTTTTGACGGTTCCTAATCGATCTGCCTGATATGCACCACTTATGTGTTGGCGGCTTCTCAATCCGTACCCTTTATCGTCACTGATTTTAACAGGTTTAAAAGACCCAATCGGGGCTATTACAGGTGAGGTGCTTTCAGTGAGCTTGCCATTTTCATTATAAATGCCTAATTCCACATATTCAGAAGACCGATCTTTGACATCCACTATACTTGGCTCCTGCTCATAGTCAATTTGTATTTCAACTTTAAAATTATTTTTGAAATCGGCTTTAATGGACTTTTGTTTTGGAAGTGCTATTTCATTTAATCGATCATTTTTCAACGTGTGTAAATGATAATGGTTAGAGCCATTGCTTCCGCCGTTCGTACTTTGATAAAATATATCATTCACGCCGTCATGGTTGAGATCGTAAAAATGAATCCCTGGATCATAGCCGCCTTCATAAGGGATTTTCCATTCCTTTCTTTCATCCCTTGAAATGGTTGCCCAAATTTTAGCGTAGTAATCAGAATCCTGTGCCAGACGCTTTCCTTTCAACTCAATCAGTTCTTCTGTGGAGTCTCCTGTTACCTTTTGACTATATTCTTCAAGTCGTTGTGCGTCCGGCTCACTGCTTCCTTTTGCAGCGATGACAGCCGGTAACAATAATGTAAATAGGCCAACCACCATTATATTGCGCATATTACACTCACCTCAAATCAATGGTTGGTTTATTTTGTCTCGGGCGTTTGGATACTATTCATTCAATACGTATGATGATTTGAATTAATGAAATAAACAGACTGTTAAAGATACAGAGATAATGGATCTTCGTGTGAATGAGCAAGCAGCGTGAGGAATGATTGAAGAGCAAAACATATGTAATAACACCGCACTAAATGAATGGTTTTGGATAAGGGTGACGTTTTGTATACGGATCAGGCAGACGGTATGAATGCATTGTTTCTTGACGAACATGGTTTAGTATTTCCGATATGGAATCCGTATGACAAACTGGATGACTTTCAGTGGTTGAAGCCGGAATGATTTAGCATTATTAAATTTGATTTTATTTTGATTTATTGTTGACTTTTGCCATTGGGACTAGTAATATAGTTTTTGCTGTTGAAAACAGCCAACAAAAATCAATAGTCATTAGGATAAAAAAAGACTATTGACACCCATTATCGATAGTGATATAATATTTATGCCGTCGGAAGAGATGGCGATAAATTTGCTCCTTGAAAACTGAACGAAACAACCAGTATGACAAAGATGTCAGAGGTAAGCGGCCATTCGTCGGAACGTTTGTTTTGACGAAAGGGCCATCAACCCCTGAATAGATTTTTTGGCAAG
>NZ_BMNQ01000032.1 GCF_014646635.1 Lentibacillus kapialis | reverse complement strand
CGTTTATGCGTACGAGCAGGCATTAGCCGAAAAACCAATTGCCGAAGTGCTGAAGCAATTAAAGCTCACAGCCTGACTTTTAAAGCGATCAAAATCTATAGCCTTATTTTTTAAAATCGGGACCTGTAACAAGGGATAAGTTTGGCCTTTTTTGGGGCTTCATATAAAAATTGCAAGAGTCAAGCCTATTTAGTGCTTTCATGAATCCTCATTCCGTTATTCGGGTAAAAACAAGGGAAATCTAAGGCGAAAAGAGCAAATAACGGAATAAGGATCCGCTAGCGTGCTGAAAATGCTCTAAAAGACGCAAATAGTGGAATGAGGATCCGCTGAAGTTGAATTTCCCACACAGATCAGATCCTCCCTTATGCTATTCGAGCAAAACCGGAACAAAAAAAGAGAATAACGGTTGCATGAGCCTTCATTGAACGACACATCCAAATGCCTCACCGCATAGGGCATCCCGTCAATTCTTTATGGACTGATTATAGCCCAACAGGCACCAATCTATGAAAAAAAGAACCAGCCAGTTCGCTTATTTTCTCTTCATTTCCTTTATCATAGGCAATCAGGAAGCATGTTGCCGGACCGGCTGATTTTTCCAGATCGACTTCAGAGCTCAAATCATCCAAACGCTCCGTCCACCCTCTCCATTCCGCGGTAATTCCCTTTGATCCGACTGGAAGCAATGCTGTCACTGACTCAAACCGGCACAAACGCTGAAATAACCAAAGTGGTGCGATGCGATAAGGTTGTTCCAGGACCTCATTGCCGACCAGTGGTGTTCCGATAACCGCAAAGTCCTTCCCGATCAAAGAGTTGCTTTTAGTTGTCATTAATCGTGTTCCAATTACCGTCAAGCCCAGACCTGACTGCAGACTGGTAAAATTACTTTCGGAGCTGCCGGTGATGGGAAGGTTATTCAAGCCTAGTTCGTTCAGTATCTGCATTACACCATACTTGTAGTCATGCCAGGCCTTGTCATCGGTGAAATTCTGTATGACAACTGCTCGCACGTCACCTCCGGTAGCAAGGCATTCCATGACAGCAACACGGCAGCCAAAATGTCCTACTACGGCATTCGATGTTTGAACCGCGTCATGCGGTTTTTCACCAATAGTTCCACTATTATCCGACGTGATCACGAGTTCCTGTTCAGCCGTCAATGGCAGCACGACAGCATTATTCATTTCAAATCGGCCCCTTTTTAGTTGCGTTTCTTTTTATTGGATCCGCGAAAGACCTTGGCGCTGCGTGCATACTCGATATCCGGAACGTTTGATCTGGCATTGATGACACGTGCAGCTGCGAAAAAGTAGTCTGACAGACGATTCACATATTTTAACGGCACAGACGGAATCCCTTCTTCTGCATTCATAAGTGAAACAATCAATCTCTCAGCTCTGCGTGTTACGGTTCTGGCGATATGGATTGATGACGATGCCTCTGAGCCGCCCGGTAATATAAAACGCTCCAGTTCCGGTGCCTCCTCAATCAATTCATCCATTTTTTCCTCCAGATACGTGATCGGTTCTTCGGTCAATTTATGGTCACGATTTGCTTTGATGTTTGATAGTTCCGAGCCGCAGTCAAACAGCTCATGTTGGATTTTTTCAAGATCTGCCACAATATCCGGAAAAATATCTTTATCCAATTCCGAAATCGCCTTTCCCACAAACGAGTTCGCCTCGTCAATTGTTCCATATGCTTCAACGCGAATATCATCCTTACCCAATCTTCCGCCAACGACACTTGTTTGCCCTTTATCACCTGATTTTGTATAAAGCCGCATAATAATCGCTCCTTTTAAATATAATCATTTTTAATTGTTTGCGCGATGCCATACCAGATTACATCAGCCCGTTCGGCTTGTGCCACAATGTCCTGATAAACCCACCCGGTTACATCCCTTAAGTATCGTTGTCGTTTATCCATTGGCACAATCCCTTTGGACGTATCTGTGCCGATGATGACAAGCCGCCTGCAGCTGTTCGCCTGTTCCCACTCCAACCAGACCCCAAGCTGATCCATGACACGTTGACGCAGTGTATAAGGTGAAAACGCTGAATCGATTTGTGTCCTGATCCATTCTTCAAGTCCTTCCAATACAGCAAGCGACGGGATATAATTTTGCAACGGTTTCGTTAGTGCATCTGACGAATAGGCGCTCAGCCATATATAATGTTCGGCAGCATAGTGATCTTTCACCCATTTTCGTTTCCCATTGTAGGCACCACCTGTAATGAAGTGCATCGGCCGCCCTCCCTCCAATTATGATATGTCCAGCAAAGTCTGATTCCGCTGCCATGCGGGACTTGCCATTCCCAAAAATGTCTCGCTTCATCAGCAAGCTTTGTTAATAACAAACGAATAACGCCGCCATGTGTCACAAGCAAAACTTCCCGGTGACCCGCATGATGAATGGTTTTCGTCAATGATTGCCAGCCAATCATTACTCTTTTTTCCATATCGGCAAAACATTCACCATCTGGCGGCCGCTTGGAAAAGGGATCTGAAAGCCAGTTTTGGTACGTTTTGTCCTGACAAAGGTCTGCGTATGTTTTGAATTCCCATTGACCAAAATGCATTTCGCGAAATGCATCACTTTCCATGTGCTTTAAGTTTGGACAAAGGATTTCAACGGTTTGCCTGCAGCGTGCCAAGTCACTTGATAAACAGTAATCATAGCTTGGCATGGACGATTGCAGCGCTTTTAACGTCTTGTGGGCGTACTCTGTTATCGGCACATCATACCACCCCAGATATGTCTGTTCGCGATTTGCCTGTGTTATGCCATGACGAAAAAGTGTAACAGCCACATAACAATCCATAATACCAACTCCATCCCTTCTGAACTTGCGCCCAATGTATCACCCGATATACCGCCGAAATGCTTCTTTATTTTCCCGGCAATGATATAGCCTGTTATAAGTGTACAACTTACGAGGATAATGTAACTTGACAATAATTCCATCTTTAATAAGCCTATCACGATACCAATGATAATGACATACGCACCATAAACGACTCGGAATGACTGATTTGCCCCCTGTTTGAAAAAGTGGGCCATACCGGTATCCCGCGCTGTTGGCAGCAGTTGCAGGTAGGAGCCCATCAGCATTTTCCCAAAGAACGGCACCAGTATGACCAATACATATGTCCACACATTTGCCATAGTAATGATTTCATATAACATCACAAAACGTACGCCAAGAAATACGACGATAGCCAGGACGCCAAATGCGCCAACACGCGGATCTTGCATAATTTCCAGCCGCTTTCCGAGATCTCTATATGAGAAATAGGCATCGCTTGTATCAATGAATCCGTCAAGATGAATCCCGCCTGATAACACAATTAATACTAGCCATAAAACGAGTGCAATCGAGACAGTCGAAAAGGATGTCAAACAGAGAAGCGCTGCCAAAATAGATGCATAGATGACGCCCTGCAGCAGCCCGAGCAGCGGGAATGTCCTTAGTGCATATGACAGATAGAAACGGGTCATCGGGAGCTCATGTTTGATCGGAATACTGGTGAAAAACTGCAGATTAATGGCCATACCGAACAAAATACCTCGTAAACTAGTGAGCATGTGTGTCACCCTGCATAATGGTCAATAATTTCTTCCAATCCAGATACTTTTCCAGATGTGTTGCCAGTTTTTCATAATCAGCACCATTGAGCATGCTAGTGGTCGTGAGTCCTTCCGATGCAGCTAAACCATCTTCGTCAGCCAGGTTATGGTCGACGTACGGAATAACCCCCAGCACAGGGATACCAGTATAAGTCTCAAGCCAGTTGCTGCCCGAGGTAAACGTGGTGACGTCGCCATGAAATTTATTGATAAGCAGGCCTTTCACCCGGCTTCTTTCTTCCGGCTCCAGTAAGGCGAGTGTTCCGACAATACTGGCAAAGGCACCTCCCCTATCAATATCTGCGGTCAGAATAACAGGAACATTTGCGATATTCGCCAGAGCCATATTGGCAAGATCACGCGCCTTCAAGTTCATCTCGACAGGACTGCCTGCTCCTTCAAGAAAAATGAGGTCATACTGTGCATCCAACTGCTTTAATGCCGATTCAATCGTCTGTCGTGCTTGTTTGTAATAAAACGTTTGATAGTCACCGCCATGGATTGTGCTGATTTTCTCACCCATGAAAATGACTTCAGACAGATGATTCTCAGAAGGTTTTAATACAATCGGGTTCATGATAACGGATGGGGAAAGCTTTGCCGCTGCAGCTTGTTGAGCCTGTGCCATGCTCATTTCCTTTCCACTTTCTGTCAGGATCGTGCGGTTGGACATATTTTGTGCCTTGAATGGTGCAGTGGCATACCCCTTTTTGTTGAATAACCGGCACATGGCGGTTGTGAGCAGGCTTTTTCCCACATTTGACGCGGTCCCTTGTATCATGACTCCTTTCACGATGCTGCTCCTTTCTTGCAAATCGGTAATCCATTTTCCAACAAAAAGACCGTATCTGCGTAATAAACGATTTGTTGATGAACGTTACCAAGTATGTATTGATAATTTCGTGTGAAGGACTCTGAATGTGGCATCCCTTGTGTTACTTCATTGGAGACCACGATCAATGCAGCCGCTGTCTCTTGAAGACAGGTGATGTCCGTTAAAATAGATTCTATCGCGTTTGGGGGGTCATCCAGAGCGCAATCAAATAAATAATTGTTTAATAGGCTCGTCACACAATCCAGTACAAGGATATCCTGTTTTGAAAAATATCCGGCAATACACTGCAAATGATACGGGCATTCCCACGTTTTCCAATGAACGGGTACGCTCTCTCGGTTTGCCTGATGACGGGCAATCCGTTCAGCCATCTCTTCATCAGATGGCATCCCGCACGCTATATAATGCAGTTTTGCTTCTGATTTCCTGCTTAATTCTATAGCCTTGTTCTCTGCATACGAACTCTTCCCGCTCCGGACCCCGCCCGTAACAAAGATCAGTTCCCCTGTTTCCATTCGAATAACGCCTCCATTAAACGATTATTTTCCGTTTCCCTTTTAACAGCTGCACGAAGCCAAGTTCCGTGAAGTCCAGGAAAGTTATAAGTATGCCTAAGTACCAGTCCTTTACGTAATAAAAATAAAAATAGTGTCTCCTGGTCGTCGAGGGAAGGGTCTTTGAACAGATAAAAATTAACCGCTGATGGGCTGTGCAGGAATCCTCTATCACTGAGGTAAGACAATAACCGGGCCCTTTCTGCCTCCATATATGACCGCGCCTGTTCGCTGTGTCCGCTGTCATTCAAACACAATGTTCCTGCTTTTAAAGCAATGGCATTGAGGCTCCATTGCGGCTGGCTTTTTTGAATGCGTGCAAGAAGCTCCGGGGATCCTGCCAGATATCCCAGGCGCAGTCCTGCGATACTGTACATTTTGGTGAGCGATCGCAAAACCAGTAAAGACGAGAAATCGCCCGCTTTTTGAATGGATGTGACCGGGCTGGAAGCGAAATCGTAAAACGCCTCATCGATGATCAACAGCGTTTTTGACCGCTCACAACCATCGATCAACCAATCGATGGCTGAGCTGTCATATTGCACCCCTGCCGGATTATTGGGGTGACAAAAGAAAACAGCATCAACGACTTTTATTTTATGCTGCAGTGCTTCTTTATCTAACTGCCAGTTCGGGGGATGAACGATATGGTGAAGAATCGTGCAGTTTTCGTTACTGCAGGCTGACTCATATTCGGAAAAAGTCGGATGGACAATCAACACCTTTTTCCCGTGAAGATAACGGGCAATTAACGTAATGAGTTCCGATGCACCATTTCCCGCCAGCACATGAGATGCAGGCACACCGTCATGGGTGGAAATCGCCTCTTTCAGTTCTGAGGCTGACGGATCCGGATAATCAGCAATCTCTTTCAGCCAACTTTCCCAGTGGTGTTTGATCGCAGCAGGTGCGCCCAGCGGATTAATATTGACACTAAAATCAATTATCTCCGCAGGGCTGTCCATGCCCAACGCGCTGAACAAATGCTCCGGATTAGAGCCATGTGCCGGCAATCGCATAACATCCTCCCCCTATCCATGTAAGTATAAAAAAGAATCCAACAGAACGTTCCATAATCGAAATGGCATCCTCAATATGCCGCATTTGCAAAGGTATCTGCGGCAGGCCCATCACAGCCCGTTCCGATTTAATGCCCTGATAATAGTTCGTGCCTCCGAGCTGAACCCCCAGAAGAAGTGCCACGGCCGCTTCTCCCCAGCCGCTGTTCGGGCTTGGATGCTTAGCAGCTTCGCGTTTCAATTCGCAAAGAGCCTGTCGTGTTGTCAGGAAAAAAGACGTACCGGCAACAATCATACAAACACCGGTAATACGGCTTGGAATCCAGTTAACCATATCGTCAAATCGCGCTGATGCCCAGCCGAAATCGCGGTACCGGTCGTGTGTGTAGCCAACCATCGAATCACATGTATTCACCGTACGATAAACCATCGCCAGAGGAGCCCCGCCGAATAATGCCCAGAATAACGGAGCGGTAACACCATCACTGACATTTTCGGCAATGGTTTCAACCGTTGCTCTGGTCATGCCGCTTTCATGCAATATGTGAGTATCCCGGCTGACAATCATGGAAACCTGCTGCCTGGCCACTTCTATATTACCGGCATGTAATGGTCGATAGACGTTCAACGCTGCTTTTTTTAAATCGTTTTGAGCGATTGTTGTCGCAATAAGCACCGACTCGGCTGCAATGCCTGCAACGGCATGCCATTGATAAGCTCCCCACACAACCAGACATGTCACCAAAAATACGGATAGCATCACGACAATAAGCATCATAATGCCTTTAACCTTTCGCCGTTTTCCCTTATTTAAACGACGGTCGAACCAGTCGATGAACGATCCGACCCAACGCACCGGATGGGGCCATGAAGGCGGATCACCGATCATCTTATCGATCAGAAGAGCCAATGTGATACTGCATAAATGGTAAATAAGCATGGGCTACCTCGCTTGATAACGCGTGATGGCTTTTTTTGTTTCGCTGTAAACGCTTTGCCCGATCACGTGTCCAAGCTTTGTTGCAGTCCCGGCATATGGTGAATGTCCGCCCTGCTGCGTGGACGCCACCAGAATACTATCTGTTGAGGTACCGGTCGCGATGGTATTTGTCCGTTTATCTTTGATATCCATTTCCCGGAGTGCCTGCGCTTTGGCTTCGGTGGCCGTCATGATTGCCTGGATGTACGCCTCGTCTGTTACATGTCCGTTGATAATCAACCATATATTGATCGTTCCCGGTGTTGCAGAATGCGTCATCCCGACTGATCGCGCACTGTCGGTTGCATTACCAACGCCAGCCGTTACGACAGTAAATAGGGAAACGCCATCCTTTTCCCACAGGCTGTAAGCAGCATCTGCCAGCTGTACTGCAGTCATCATCCCGACTGTCTGTGCTGGGTCGAACCCGTTCGTTTCCAGGTATTGTTGCATCTCCGCCTCTGGATCAGAACAATCATAGTCATCCGGTACATGACGATTGACCAACGTATTATGCCAGCCAATGCCAGAGCCGCACACACCCGATGATAATGTCCGTAGTGGAATAGGTGAGGTTAGGGTGATATGCGCCTCCTTAATATTTAACATCGATGGACCGATTGTGACCGTTCGCGCTGAACCGTCAACCTTTTCCGGAAGTAGATGCATTTGCGGCTTTGCAACCGCCGGATGTGGGTATCTGGTCACATTTGTCTTGTAGACTTCTTTAATGAGGTCCTCAGTCAAGACGCT
The DNA here is from genome assembly GCF_014646635.1 of Lentibacillus kapialis. Lineage (GTDB taxonomy): Bacteria > Bacillota > Bacilli > Bacillales > Amphibacillaceae > Lentibacillus > Lentibacillus kapialis. The sequence continues at coordinate 31,726 of NZ_BMNQ01000032.1, read as the reverse complement.
ATCAGGAGTATGGATGACCCGCTCCCGGCCCTCATGCAGCAACAGTAAACGATCACAGTAAAGACTGGCAAGATTCAGATCATGAAAAATCGAAACAACGGTTAATCCTTCTTGGCTGACCTCTTTTTTCAACAAATCCAACAAATTCTTCTGATACGCCAAATCGAGATGATTGGTCGGCTCATCAAGCAACAGTAAATCAGGTTGCTGTGCCAATGCTTGTGCCAGAAACACCCGCTGCTGCTCCCCGCCCGACAACTGCTGCACTGTCTGATGCTGAAAAACAGTGATATTCGTCTGCTCCATCACCGTTTGAAGCACGCGTTCATCCTCAGATGTCCATGATTGAAAAAATCCTTGATGATGTGCATACCGTCCAAGTGCTACCGTTTCTCTGACTGTATACGCGAATGCATGTGCCGTCAGCTGCGGAAGGACGGCCATTCGTTTTGCTAACATTTTACGGGAAAATTCATTTATATCGCGTTTATTCAACTGGATAGTCCCCGATGTGCAAGGGATGATACCGCTGATCATTTTCAGCAGCGTCGTTTTGCCACTTCCGTTGGGTCCCAATATCCCAAAAAATTCACCCGGTGAGACGGAGAAATTGACATCATTAATGACAGGATGCTCCGTATAGCCACCTGACACATACTCCAGATCCAACATGACACCCCTCCTTCCCAAAGTTATCGTCGGAACAGCACCGGGCCTCGCGCGAAATTTCCGTGAGCTCGCGCGAAATTTCCGTGGCCTCGCGCGAAATTACCATGAGCTCGCGCGAAATTTCCGTGAGCTCGCGCGAAATTACCGTGAGCTCGCGCGAAATTACCATGAGCTCGCGCGAAATTTCCGTGGCCTCGCGCGAAATTACCATGGCCTCGCGCGAAATTCCTGTGAGCTCGCGCGAAATTTCCGTGAGCTCGCGCGTTCAGATGGTGATACCGCGCCCATTCATGTTTTTCGTTGCTGCATTAAAATAAGTGCAAACACCGGTGCGCCAATTAATGCTGTGATTACACCAATCGGCAGGACAGTTGGGGATATAATGGTTCGTGATATAAGGTCTGTCAGCATCAAAAAGCCCGCTCCGGTTAAAATGGACAACGGCAGAAGGTGAACATGATCCGGTCCCCACAGGCGCCTTGTTAAATGAGGAATGACCAGCCCGACGAAGCCGATGGCCCCGGAAACAGCCACTGCCGCTCCCGTCAGGATTGAGCCGGCAACGAGAATTACCAGCTTCCGTTTTGCGACATCGACACCCAAGTGCTGTGCCCGTTCTTCACCAAATGACATCGCATTCAGTTCTCTACTGCTAACGAGCAGCAATAACGAACCGACAATGAAGAACGGTACAATAATCCCAATATAACTCCATCCCCTCATTGATACACTGCCAAGCAGCCAGCCCATAATTTGCTGCAGTTCATCACCCGTCAGCGCGATAATCAAGGATATAAATGAACCCAAAAAGGAACTGAAAATGATCCCCGTTAATATAATCGTCTCGACCCGCATCGTCCGGTCGACTCTTCTGGCAAAAAACAATACAAGTAAGATTGTAAGCAGCGCAGCCACAATACTTAAGACAGGCAGCGTGTAAAGACCAAGCAGCGGTATTGACAAGTTGAAAAAAAGTGTCGCAACTGCTCCCACAGAAGCTCCCGAAGAAACACCTAATATATACGGATCTGCCAACGGATTCCGCAGCAGACCCTGGAATGCAGCTCCCGCAATCGCAAGCGAGGCGCCAACCAGTCCGGCAAGAAGCACTCTCGGCAAGCGAATTTGGGACACAATGTTCACATACATCGAATCAACCTGATCAGCTATCGGCAAGCGAAAAACATGTGCACCAATAATTTTGACGATATCTAAAACAGGAACAGCTACACTGCCGACGGATATCGCCGTCAGCATGGATACAATCAAACATGCAAGTGCCGACACATAGGCAAATACATGATTATTCTTTAAAAAGTTCCGGATAGACAACTTTGGCGATCTCCTTTGCACCTTCCACTAACCGTGGACCCGGACGGCTTACAAGATCGGAATTGACATCAAACACCTGCTCATTCGCTACCGCATTTACATCTCCCCAGCCATCACGACTCATGACTTGTTTTTCCGGGTTGTCCTCATAATCGCCGTATGTTGTGATAATAACATCAGGATTCAATTCCACAATGGACTCAGGATCAATTTTTACCCAACCATCCATTTCTTTTGACGCGTTTTCAGCATGGACAACCTCCAATAAGGAATCAAAAAACGTATTTTGACCTGCCGTAAAAATCTCCGGTGCAGGTGCTACTTCAAAGAAAACAGACTGACGCTTATCGTCACTTATTTCCGCTGTTTTTTCACTCAGTGCAGCAAATTCTTCTTTCATATTACTGGTGATGTCGTTCGCTTTCTTTTCCGTACCGGTTATGTGCCCAATCTGTTTGATCGAGTCGTACGTCTGTTCAATATTCTGCGCATCAGAAACAACAAACACATTGATACCGGCATCCCGCAGTTGTTTTAAGGCCGCTTTGGAATTATGTGCACCGGAAGCATGCGCCAGCACAAGATCCGGTTCCAGGCTGAGAATCACTTCCACATTCAGCTCCATACCGCCGACTTTCTTTTTTTCCTTCACTTCTTTCGGATAATTATCATGGTCGGAAACACCGACGATTTCATCCCCCAACCCAAGCGCAAAAGCAATTTCAGTATTACTTGGAATCAACGAAACAATCCGCTCCGGTTTCTCATCTAACGTCATTTCATTATCCAGCGCATCTGTCACCGTTAACGGAAAAGCCGATTCATCCGCCTCTGTTTGCTCTGTGTTGTCATCCGTATTCTCCGCTCCCTGTTCTGAATCCAAACTGTCAGAACTGCAGCCTGCCAACAAGCCAAGCGTCAGCACGAATAATAGAAAAAATGATAAAATCCTTTTCACTTTAATCCCCCCATTAATTTTGCATCATAAAAAAACATCTTCACGAGAAATGAAGATGGCTATGTAAAAGAGCAGTCAGGCAAACCTGTCCCTTTACACCCTCCTATTCCTCGTAGGCTTTGGTGCACAAAGGTAACAGGCAGGTCTCCTGACTCATGGTCATCACCGGCTGCACCTTCCCATACATATCATGCACAGTGGTCTCTGCAGCCAGGCTCACACATACAGTGGCGGGACCGCGCTGGATTCTCACCAGCTTCCCTTATACGATTTCACATATTGAAATCACCTGTACCCCAAATTATGAAGTTATTCGCTAGTTCCAATTATACATAATCCTGCAAAACCTGTCACGTTTCTTTTGCAGGTCAACATTGCCCGTAAATGATAACGTTCATGTGTGCTGAAATGGTCTCGTTCAGACGGGCAGATATCACGCGATTCACTGTTTTCCGTCTTCTTTGTCTATGTTTAATCTGATATACTAAACCCAATGGTTAATATGCGCAGTGACACGTGGAATAGACGACATAGATTAGATTGGACAGACAGAGCCTGCGCATCCCGCAAACACCACAAAACAGCACCATCCATTATTCATTCGTGCGCATATGCCGTTGAATCAATTTTGTCAGAGAGGCTTTTCGCCCGTCCCAATCGGCCAGTGACTGATTAAATTGCTCGTTTTCAAAACAGGTGAACAATTTCCGGAGCCATGTTAAATGCTCACCGGATTCGGGGACAGTCAACATAAAAACGAACGAAACATTCACCTCTTTATGGTAGTCCCCCATCTGCCGGAAAACAACCGGATGCTTTAGGGGAGCCACCAACAGACTTTGCTTGATGGCAAATTCCGGGTCTGTATGCGGAACAGCAACGCCGCACGGTTGTACCGGCAATCCGGTAGGCAGTTCCATTTCCCGCTCGGTGATTTTTTCTGGAAAGTTTTTCGTTGCGAGTCCCTGAAATACCAGGAAATCACTCATATACTTCAGTGCTTCCTGATCAGTCAGTACATTTAGCTTCATTATTTGAATTTCTGAGTTGTCCATTTTGTCACCCCTAAACGAAAATATCGGTCAAACAAGCGTTCTGCTCCTGCAGCTTAACCGGGTAGCTTCTCTTTGTCCATATTATACAAGAAAGCGTATACGACTAGATAGGGGGTTGATTAACATTCGGCGTGATCAGAACCGGGCCTTGGGCTGAGTCTCCCCGGTTGCCTTGACATATTCAAGCGGTGGTAGTAATGCTGCCTGTGAAATCAGGATCAAAAAGGAGGTCAGAAAAAGATGAACCAAACATTCCCTGCCCTAATCAAAACAAGCTTTATTCTTTTACGGTCAATAGCAGTCGTCTCTTCCAGCGTTACGACAATCGTTTCTACAATTCTCCCCATATTTTTGTATTATTCGGTGCCAAACAGTAGACTGCTGTCTGTATTTCTGTTGCTTGTGTTTGGGGCCTTCCTTATTCATGGTGTGCTTACACATGTCCTGAACGACTATACTGACCACGCTTCGGGAACTGATCAGAACAGTCCGGCTATTTTGTCAGGTGGAAGCCGGGTCATTCAAACCGGGATCATGTCTGCTTCCTCACTCGGGATACTGGGAAAATGGCTTGCCTTGTCACTTAGTTTGGTGGTCATTGCGTGCATTATGTTTGGTTACTATAAAATAGCACTGTTGCTTGCAGTGGGGTTGTGGGGCGCCATTTCGTATTCGCTCCGTCCGTTGCGGCTCAGTTATCGCCCCTTTATTGGCGAATGGCTGTCACTTTTCCCGTCGATTTTCGTACTTGGGTTGGGGGGTGCCTGGCTGACATTGGATTCGATCCCTGTATGGGCCCTGCAAAATGCCACCATCAATGCATTGTTTTGTATGGCTTGGGTAATGGTTCATCATATCCCGGACCGTGAAGCTGACAGAATAGCTTCTCCTGTCAAAAAAACAAGTGTTGTATGGGCTGTTGAACATTTTGGAACTGAATACAGCCGGCTCCCCGCCCTAATATATTTTGTGCTGACCGGCTTATGTGCCATATGGCTGGGAATCGAACGTATCTGGGCAATGTTTGGAACACTCGCCGTGGCAGGAGCCGCCATTTTTTTCGTTTTGACAATGCAAGTGGACAATCATGACCAGGTTTCAGCAAACGAAAAAATCATCCTGATACTTGCTATGGTTAATGGTGTTTGGCTTGGTATATTCATTTATTAGAAAAACAGACGCAGGGACTCAAGGAAATGCTTTGGAGCGTATGTGAATCGCTGTCGACTTTCACCACAGTTGTCCGTTCTCCCCCAAGATTCCTTTCACACGTCCAGTCGTTCAATTATGGTGGCGTTTGCCATTCCGTGACCTTCACACATCGTTTGCAGTCCATATCGTCCACCGGTCCGTTCTAACTCATAAAGCATTGTAATCATTAAACGTCCACCACTTGCCCCGAGAGGATGTCCCAGTGCAATAGCGCCACCGTTTGGATTTAATTTCTCAGGATCCGCTCCGGTTTCCTCAAGCCAAGCCATTGGAACCGACGCAAATGCCTCATTCACTTCAAAAACATCCATATCATCGATCCCAAGTCCAGCCTTACTTAATACCTTTTGTGTAGCTGGTATCGGGCCCGTTAACATGAATGTTGGATCAGACCCTATGACAGAGCGGGCAAGTACGCGGAATTTGGGTTTTAATCCCAGTTCCTCTGCTCTTTCCCTGGACATCAATAAGAGAGCATTAGCACCATCGCTGATCTGACTGGCATTTCCAGCCGTTATACTTCCATCTTCCCGAAACGACGGCTTAAGTGATTGCAATTTCTTTAAGCTCGTATCTTCACGTGGGCCTTCATCATGTGTCATGGTCGTCGTTGTCCCGTCTGAGAGCGTTACATCCAAAGGCATGATTTCCTGTTCGAAGTGTCCTTTATTTCGCGCGTTCATGGCTTTTTGGTGACTTTTCAAAGCGAAGGCATCCATGCTTTCACGGCTAAAACCCCATTTTTCTGCAATCCGGTCAGCGGACAAGCCTTGATGAATCATTTCATAGTTGCTGGTTAATTCAGGACTAAAATCAACTCCCTGGCGATTGGAACCTATTGGCACACGCGACATGCTTTCAATACCGCCGGCCACAACAACATCCATATCCCCGCTGATGATCGCCTGGGCAGCAAAATGAACAGCCTGCTGACTCGATCCGCATTGACGGTCCACCGTTGTCCCCGGCACCTCGACTGGGTATCCTGCTGTTAAGGCGGCAATTCTGGCGATATCCAGGGACTGTTCCCCTACTTGTGACACACAGCCAAGGATGACATCCTCTATCATATCTTTAGAAATGCCGGCCCGTTTCACCACCTCTTCCAGCGGCATGGCGGCAAGCACATCAGCACGCACCTCGCTCAGGGCACCATTCCGCTTGCCTACCGGTGTCCGCACCGCTTCCACAATCACTGCTTCACGCATATGTCTTCCTCCCCTTTTGTCATAATCATTATTCAGCAAGACCACTTTCCGAGCCACCTTGCTCCGGAGCAAGGCATTTTCCTCGGATAACCCAATTATTTTGAAAGCGATATCATTTTTCTTGACCCATTATTCATTATTGATTTTACATATTTCGGGCTTTCATTTTTATACCTTTTGCAATTAGGTTCCTGGTTCTTCCACAGGTAACAGGTCAAAAATTTCACCCGACTCGATTGAATCGGCAAGTTTTTGAAGCCAGTAACAATATTTTTTATAATCCACTAGCTGTTGAAGGTCTTGCCTGGCCTGATTTTTTAACGATTCCTCGACGGTTTCATCTTCTATAACTTCCTTCAGTTGAGTTTCCGCCTTTTCAATAGCAATAAGATTTAATTCAGCTTCCCGCTTCCACTTACCTCCAAAAAAATGGCCGAAATAATTAAAGAAGTTTTTCTCTGCCATAAAGTGATCTTTCCTTGACCCTTTTTGCCATATTTTCCGGACAATATTGATATCCTGTAGATTACGGACCGCCGTGCTCATACTCGGTTTCGTCATACCAAGCTCATCCTTCATTTCATCAAGCGTCATTGGATGATGTGTAAAATACATGGTGGCATAAAGCCGGCCGATTGACGGTGTTACACCGTACAAATCCATCGTTTCGGCAATGGCGTTAATGACTTCCTCTTCGGCGTAGCTGACTTTCGATTCAGCGGAAAGCTGTTCATTGTTCTCCATAGGTACCTTCCTTTCCAATTTCCTTTATGCAGTGCAGATGTCTTGTTTGAACGTTGATAGAATTTATTATTGCATCATGCACAGTTCTAATAATCCATTTGCTCAAGGATGGCATTATATTTTTGCAGCAATTTTCCGAAATGCGTGCGTTCCTGTTCTGACCAATCCTTCAAAATATGGGCTAAATAATGATAACGCTTCTGTGCGTATGCCTTCATCTCTGCTATCCCTGATGCCGTAATCTGATAAAAGTATGCTCTGCCATCATCCGGATTGGGGATTTTTTCTATCCATTGGGACCGGACAAGTGCTGAGGCTTGTCTGCTCACCGTTGAATCATCAAGGTGCAATTCTTCTGCCAGTCTTTTCACACCAATTGGACCATGATTATAAAGTTCACGCAACAGGATATATGCGGAGCGTTCCAGATTTCCAAATCGCTTTTCAGTCAATGTCACACGTCTTACAAAAACGCTTATTTCCTGTTCAATTAATGTCAAGGATTCATCATCCATGATACCACCTCACTATTATCCTATAATCAATTATACTTGTGGGCAAGCAATATATAATTGCACTATACAATTATATAGTTGTATGGTACAATCATTTCTTGAATGAAACACCGTTAAATAGATTGGAGTTTTGATATGCAACAAGTAAGACCATTGGATATGAAAGACATAAATGAGGAGTTTAATGAACAAAACAGTCATATTTTGAAACAGCCAAAATCGGTATGGGCTGTATTTTTTGCTGCTATTATTGCATTTATGGGACTTGGGCTTGTCGATCCAATTCTTCCGGCGATTGCTGAGCAGCTCGATGCCGCACCGAGCCAAGCGACCTTGTTGTTCACAAGCTATAACGCTATTATGGCAGTGGCCATGCTTATTACAGGTACGATTTCGTCTCGAATTGGATTAAAAGGTACACTCTTATGCGGCATTGTCATCATCGCACTGTTTTCAGGACTTGGCGGCCTATCTAATGGTATATGGGCGCTTGTTGCTTTGCGCGGTGGCTGGGGCCTTGGTAACGCGCTATTTGTGGCAACGGCTCTGACTGCCATCGTAACACTTTCCAAAAGCGGTAATGTCAAAGCCGTCATTTTGTACGAAGCTGCCATTGGTCTGGGAATTTCAGTCGGTCCTCTTCTGGGCGGCTGGCTTGGGGCTATGTCGTGGAGGGGCCCTTTCCTTGGTGTTGCGACACTTATGGTGATTGCGTTTATCGGATTAACGACTTTAATGCCAAAAGCTGAGAAAACGCAAACTGCCAAATCGAAAACATCCATAAAAGATCCATTCAGGGCATTAAAACATCCTTCACTTTTAGTATTTGGTATCGCAGCAGCTTTTTATAATTATGGATTCTTCACACTACTGGCATTTGCACCGTTTATTTTGGGATTGGATGAACACGGTCTTGGATTTGTCTTCCTGGGGTGGGGCCTGTTACTCGCTATTACCTCCGTTGTAATGGCTCCAAGGTTGCAGGAACACTTCGGTGTGGTAGGGCCAATGGCTGTCATGCTCATATTGTTTGCGGGCGCTCTATTCGCAATGGGCGTGTGGCATGAAACACAATGGCTTGTTATTACAGCAGTCGTCGCTGCAGGAGCAATGCTTGGCAATAATAATACGCTGATAACAACTGCGGTGATGAATGCTACCGATGTCGACCGTTCAACTGCCTCGGCTTCCTATAGTTTCCTCCGCTTTATCGGTGGTGCCATTGCCCCATTCGCCGCGGGGAAACTGGCAGAAATATACAACCCGGCCATGCCATTCATCGTAGCCGCTGTCTGTGTGTTCGGCGCGATGCTGATTATGGTTATCAACTATGAACATATTAAACACGTTCGGTAGTTTCAGCGTCGAATTCATAATCACGACGTCTTGACACATCTGCAATCCTGAATTATACTTTTTATCTGACAGCTAATTTCATATCACTTATCCAGAGTGGCTGAGGGATCTGGCCCTGCGAAGCCCGGCAACCTGCACAAATGTTTGTAAGGTGCCAATTCCAGCAAATCGCGTTTCAAGCGTTTTGAAAGATAAGGTGTCCGGACTAACGCCTTCCAAAACGGAGGGCTTTTTTATTTTCATTCAAGAAAGCGGACAACCTAGAATGGAGGAATAGAAATGGATACATCGGACATGAACAAAGGACGCGCATCGGGATTATTACCATTTATTATTTTTCTGCTTCTGTTTATTGGTTCCGGCGTCGTCAGTGGGGATTTTTATAAGTTACCGGTACTCGTTGCGGTCTTTATCGCTATATTGGCTGCTTTATTTATGAACAGGAAAATCGCCATTAACGACAAGCTTGACTATTTAACCAAGGGAGCCGGGCACCCGAACATCATGCTTATGGTGATTATTTACCTGCTGGCAGGTGCTTTCTCTGCAGTTGCCGAAGGAGTTGGCGCTGTTGAATCCACAGTTAATCTGGGCCTGACCTTCTTGCCGGGAAATTTGCTGATTGTGGGCCTGTTTATCATTGGCTGTTTCATCTCCATTTCCATGGGGAGTTCTGTCGGTACAGTCGTGGCACTTGCTCCGATAGGGGTGGGGCTTGCCGATCAGACAGAACTGGGCACTGCCCTGATTTTAGGAGCTATCATCAGTGGTGCGATGTTCGGTGATAATTTATCCATTATTTCAGATACAACCATCGCCTCTGTTAAAACACAGGCTGTCAAAATGAGTGATAAATTTAAGGTGAATATTTTTATTGCCTTGCCTGCTGCTATCGTCACCGCTATCATTTTTGGCATTTTAACGTGGAATGCCGGTGGATCGATCAGTGGTGATCATCCTTACGACCTGTTCAAAATACTCCCTTATCTGGCTGTACTCGTCTTTGCGGTTGCTGGGGTTAACGTCATTTACGTACTAATCGGCGGCATTGTGTTTTCCGGGGCAGTCGGCCTTGCTTACGGGAAGTTCCAGGTCATGGAATTTTTGAAACTGTTGGGCGATGGTATGGCCGGTATGCAGGAGCTGGCACTGTTATCAATTTTACTTGGCGGATTAGTTGAATTGGTTCGTGTGAATGGCGGTATTGACTTTCTGCTGCATGCCATCAGTAAACGAATTCATTCAAGAAAAGGTGCTGAAGCAGGCATTGCAGGCCTTGTCAGTGTTTTTGACGTGTCAACCGCCAACAACACCATTGCAATTATCAGTATTGGATCCTTGGCCAAACAGATTTCCGAACGATTCGATGTTGATCCCCGCCGGTCAGCAAGCGTGCTGGATATTTTCGGGAGCGCTTTTCAAGGGATTTTGCCCTACGGTGCTCAATTATTGGCAATTGCTGGTGTTGCGGAAATATCGCCTGTTTCCATCATGCCTTTCGCTATTTACCCGGTTCTGCTTGGAGTAGCCGGCATAATCGCCATTGCAACAGGATACCCACGCTTTTCCACATGGGAAAGTCAAAAAAGTCATTAGCGTGACGGACACATTTCTCCTATTATGCCAAGTTAACGCATCAGATAAATAAATATGCTGTTGTTGATTTTCCGGCAGCTCCCGGCACCTCCCCTTCTTAAAGGGGAGGTGTTTTTTCTAATTTCCCAATTCCGTAATAATATTCCATATACAGCACAGACTAGAAAAAACATATATCTATCGGAATTTGGAGAGAATCATATGATATGGCGAAATCGGCGTAAAAAGGGAAAAACAGGTAAACAAAAGGCCCTCAAGCCATCCAAACAGGAACAAGATACGCTATTTAAACATATAACCGAAAACGAAGACCAGTTGCGAATGATTTACCAGGATTGTTCCGATGTGATCTTTCACGCTTTTACCATAGGCGGAAACCATCAGGCTTTGCTCCTTTACATAGACGGGTTGTCCAATACCGAGGAAATCGATGACAGTGTGCTTTCACCGTTGATGACTGCGACAGAATCCGATCAGGAGCAGCAAGTGGATACCCTAATTAAAAACAAAGTAGCCGTGACAGATACAAAAGAAGTCCATACATTTTCAGACTGTGTACAAGCCATCTCTGCAGGTAAGCCTGTCATTTTGGCAGACAAGAGTTCAACTGGACTATCCTTAGGTTTATCGAAATGGGAAAAGCGCGCTGTGGAATCACCCGAAGCCGAGAAAGTGGTGCGCGGGCCACGCGAGGGCTTTGTGGAAACGTTAAGTGTCAATACCTCGATGCTACGGCGCCGGATCAGGAGTCCCAAGCTAAAGATCCAATCCATAGAAGTAGGGCGCTATACGAAAACCAGCGTTATGATTACCTATGTGGAAGGATTAGCCGACAACACGTTAATCGAAGAAGTTACCACCCGATTGAATCGGATTGACATCGATGGTGTGCTGGAGAGTGGTGTTATTGAAGAATTCATTGAGGATGACCCATATTCCCCTTTCCCACAGGTATTGGCAACGGAGCGGCCGGATATTGTCACATCCAGTTTGCTTGAAGGACGTGTTACGATACTGGTTGACGGGACGCCCTTCTCACTCGTTGTGCCGATAACGCTTTATTCACTATTGCAGTCGAATGAGGATTATTACCGGCGTTTCTTAATGTCTACGGCCACCCGTTGGCTTCGATACCTTTTTCTGGTCATAGCGCTGCTCTTACCATCGTTATATGTCGCATTACTCACCTATCACCAGGAAATGATACCAACATCACTTTTAATCAGTATGGCTGCCTCAAGGGAACAGGTTCCATTTCCGGCTCTTGTAGAAGTCTTGCTGATGGAAGTAACATTTGAGGCCTTGCGCGAGGCAGGGGTACGGCTTCCAAAGCAGGTAGGGTCCGCTGTGAGCATTGTTGGAGCGCTCGTGATTGGCGAGGCTGCGGTTTCTGCCGGTATTGTCTCCGCCCCAATGGTTATCGTGGTTGCGATTACCGGTATTGCCTCGTTTACCATTCCGCGTTATTCAACGGCATTTGCCATCCGAATGCTGCGCTTCCCGATGATTTTACTTGCTGCAACACTCGGATTGCTCGGTATCATGCTCGGCGTTATTACAATTATCGTGCATCTGGCTACATTGCGTTCCTTTGGTGTTCCCTATTTGAGCCCGATGGCCCCGATGCATTTCTATGAAATGAAAGATACGATGATCCGTGCGCCATGGTGGAAATTAAATAAACGACCGCGCCTTACCGGAAAATACAATAAATATCGGCAGTCGTCCGGACAAAAACCCGATCCGATCAGGGGAGAGGAATAATGGTTCCCTGGATTTTGAAGTGAGGTGGAACACTATGATTGAAAAGGGAAAAATCAGCGGCCTGCAAATGGCTATCCTGCTTTATCCAACCATTGTTGCAACGGCAGAACTTGTACTACCTGCTATTACAGGGGAAGTGGCAAAACAGGATATGTGGCTGTCACCGATCTGGGCTTCTTTTTTCGGTTACCTTTCTGTCTTGATTGCATACCGCCTCCATAGCTATTACCCGAAAGAAACATTGCTGCAATATAGTGAGACGATTGCAGGTAAAATCCCCGGAAAGCTGATCGGTTGTGGTATTTTGTTTTTTCTTCTCCACACAAATGGCATGAATCTACGCGATTTTGGAGAATTTGTTAACGGTAATTTTCTTGAACAAACACCATTGACCGTTACCATTGCAAGTATGGCCTTTGTCTGTGCCCTGGCGGTTCGGGGCGGGCTGGAAGTCATGGCCAGGAGTTCCCAGATTTTCGTACCTGTCTTTATCCTGTTATTTATGTTTATCGTTGTCCTGTTAATCCCTGCCTTAAATCCCGGCAATATAGCGCCTGTTTTGGGCGAAGGACTGACACCATCGATCAAGGGGGCACTTGTCCCGACACAATGGTTCAATGAATTATTTCTTATTTCCTTTCTTCTGCCTTATCTTGGTGAAAACGAGAACGGACTGAAATGGGGAATGATAACAACGACACTTATCATGATCACCTTGGTTATTACTAATTTACTCGCACTCCTATTGTTTGGAGATATCACGTCATCCTTCACCTATCCAATTATGGATGCTGCACGTTATATCAGTGTAGCAGATTTCCTGCAGCATGTGGAGGCTGTCGAAATGGCCATATGGGTCACAGGCATGTTCATCAAAATATCTGTTTTCTATTATGCCGCTGTTATCGGTCTTGCTCAGTTGCTAAATTTATCTGATTACCGTCCAATCGTTTTTCCGATTGGATTATTGCTAATCAGTATCAGTATGTGGGCCGCCCCCAATTTACAAAAACTCACGCATTTTTCAAGCACTACGTGGCCGTTTTACGCCTTATTGTTTCAAATGATCATTCCGATTCTTCTATTGTTGGCCGTTATCACGCGAAAGAAATTTTCCAAAACACAGCTCAGTTGAAAGGACACTACCATGAAGCTTTTACAAAACAAGGGAAAACAACTATTGACTATCACCTTATGCGTCATCCCTATTTTTCTTTCAGGCTGCTGGGACCGTTCGGAAGTCAATGATTTAGCCCTTATTGTGGGAATGGGACTAGACCGGACAGATGAAGGTGACATAGAGCTTTCAGCACAAATCGTGAATCCAAAAGCAATGGGTGGACAAGGATCAAGCGAGAACAGTCAAAGTGGAGGACAACCTGTCACGGTCAAGACAGGGACCGGCAAAACCATTTTCGATGCCAGATCCAAGTTGCAGGAGAAAGTTTCACGACGCCTGTTTGAGGGACATAACCGCATCGTTGTTATTGGGAAGGCATTAGCTGAAAGAGGTATCCGGCAGCATATCGACTTTTTCGCACGTTTTCCTAATCCCCGGCTCCGGGCAAATGTATTTTTTGCGGATGGAAAAGCCAGTGAGATATTAAAAATTATGCCTAATTTTGAGCAAGATTCAGCAGAAGTTGCCAGAGAGCTGGCCGAACTCAGAATTGGAATGAAGGTAACAACAAAAGACTTGCTGCAACAATTAGCCAGCGAGTCAGGAGCCACGGCATTGCCAAGAATATTGGTTGATAAATCCGATTCAGGCGAGGAGTTACGTGTCAATGGAACCGCCGTATTCAAACATAATCAATTGATTGGGCAAATCGATGATGCGCTAACAAGAGGGTTATTATGGGTAACGGATGAGATTGAAACAGCTTCTGTCACCCTCCAACCGAAAGATGCGAAAGACTACATATCCTTTAAGCTATTACGCTCAAGTACGGAATTAATACCAACCATCAAAAACGGAAAGTGGAAGATGACCATAACCATCACCTCAGAAGATGATGTGGTTGAAAATGAAACCAAATTGGACATGATGGATCCAAAAATTATAGACAAGCTGCAAAAACAGCTGAATAAGAGAATTCGCAAGCGTATTAAAATGGTTCTTGATGATGTGCAAGAAGGAATGGAAGCAGATGTTTTCGGATTTGCCGATGCATTCCACCGCAAATACCCGAAACAATGGAAAAAAGCAGAAGATAAGTGGGATGAAACGTTTCCTGAAATAGAAGTTGCGATAAAGAGTGATGTCAAGATACGAAGGCCGGGGAGATCAGGCGGACCACAAGGTGTCCCGCAGGATAAGGAGGCAACTGAATGAAATGGGCAATGGTTCTCGGGATTGTTGTTATAGCTGTTCTTATCACATTGTATGAATGGCCGAAGATGAACAAAAATCAAAAAAAAGAACGAAAAGCGTTTGCCGTATTAACCATGGGCAGCGTCGTTCTGGCCGTTCTGCTCGTTTATTTTCCTGACATGCCAGGGCCTACCCAATTAGTCGACAGCCTTTTCAAACCATTCGGGAAACTGTTGGAGAAATAACTTTAGTTCCACTTGTTTCTGATACAGAAAAAGGATGTAAACCTATGTGTGTGAGGTGAGCATAATGATGGAAAGGGGAAAAATCAGTGGATTGCAAATGGCAATCTTGCTTTATCCAACCATTATAGCAACAGCCATTCTCCTTGTGCCGGCCATATCGGGGAAATTTGCCGAGCAGGATATGTGGCTGTCACCCATATGGGCTTCTTTGGCGGGTTTTCTTACGGTCTATATTGCCCTTTTATTACACAATCATTATCCCGAACTGACGATTATGCAATATAGCGGGAAGATCATTGGCTTTATTCCGGGGAAAATAGTTGGATTGGGGCTGTTGTTTTATTTATTGCATACAAACGGCGTTGTATTAAGGGAGTATGGTGAATTTGTCGTCGGTAATTTCCTGCCGTCTACACCCATTATCGTGATCACGGGAAGCATGGCTTTTGTTTGTGCATTATCTGTTCGGGGCGGATTGGAAGTGATGGCAAGAAGTGCGCAAATCTTTATTCCGGTTTTTATGACATTATTTCTTGTCATCATTTTATTGCTTTTCCCGGAGCTTCGGCCCGCTAATATATTCCCGGTCATGGATGACGGGATCACGCCTTCCATAAAAGGCGCAATCGTCCCTTCACAATGGTTTACGGAGTTTTTTCTGATTATCTTTATGCTTCCGTATTTAAGAACAAAGGAAAAAAGAATGACATGGGGGATGTTATCGGTTGTGGCTGTCATGATCACATTGGTCATTACGAACTTATTTTCTCTGTTATTGTTCGGCGATATAACATCAAAGTTCACCTATCCTGTGATGAGTGCTGCACGCTACATTGATGTCGCTGATTTTCTGCAGCATGTGGAGTCGATTGTGATGGCTATATGGGTCGTGGGCGTTTTTATAAAAGTTTCCGTTTTCTATTATGCTATTGTTATCGGAACTGCCCAGTGGCTGCATTTATCAGATTACCGTCCAATCGTGTTTCCAATTGGGTTGTTACTGATCATATTCAGCACATGGGTCGCTGCGAGTCTGCAGGAATTGTCTCATTTTTTAAGCACTGTTTGGCCATTTTATGCCCTAGTGTTTCAATTGGTACTGCCCGTTCTGCTGTTGCTTGTGGCCATGATGCGAAAAAAAGCCGCCGAAAACGATAATTGATGATTGTTTATCATATAACATGGAGCGCGACTAAAGATATGTCCCGCTCCATTATCTGACATTTAAATTGTATAAATTGGTCACACGATAGCCTGCTTTAGGTTAATGAACGGCTTCAGCTTCTGTCAGCCGACCGTCTTTAATCATTAAAACACGATCACATAAATCTAGCACACGCTCGTCATGGGTTACCATAATACCGGCTTTTCCACGATTATGGATTTCATTTGATAACAGTTCAACGACTTCCCGGCCCCGCTTAGAATCGAGGCTTGCTGTCGGCTCGTCTGCCAGGATAAGTTCAGGGTCGTTGGCTAAGGCACGAGCAATTGCCACGCGCTGACGTTCACCGCCGGAAAGCTCACTCGGGAAATTCTTCGTGCGGTGGCCCAGTCCGAAATGATTCAACAGAGCCGTTTCATCATCCGTACGATTATTATTTTTCGCGGCAACATGAATGACACGCAGTTGATCGGTTACATTCAGGTAAGGAACAAGATTAGCGGTCTGGAATACAAACCCTATTTTATTCAACCGCAGCTTTGTTTTTTTGTTATCAGATAAGTCTGCTATATTTTCTCCATCTATTTTAATTGTTCCGCTGGTTGGCGACAACAGTGCACCAGCTGTTGATAAAAAGGTGCTTTTACCGGACCCTGATGGACCGATAACAGCAACAAACTCGCCTTCGTTCACTTCCATCGACACATTATCCAGTGCTTTAAATTCATTTGGTCCATCCTTGAAAACTTTTGTGACATGATCCATGGTCAACGACATGATTATTCGCCCCCTTCTATTGCTTGGATTGGATCAACTTTGACAACCTGGAATAGTGATATCAATGATCCCAGTACCGATACAACCAACAACAAACCTGAAACCCACACCATATTTGTCGTTTCCATCATAAATGGCATATCTTCAGGAAGAATCAGCTTGATACCGTACGTGATACCCATAGCAATCCCAATACATAGAATGGAAATAGCAACCATTTGGAACAACAGATTACGGATAATATACGACGTCTCGACTCCTAATGCTTTTAAAATCCCAAATTGTGACTTCTTCTGCATGGTAATGACATAGAAAAATACTGCCAAAACAAACGCAGCAATCACGAATAGAAATACAATCATCATATCCAGTGATGCCTGCTCCTGTGCGTAACTCGGTATCCCCTGCAGGACGTCATCTTTCGACAAAACATCGTAAGATTCATTCAGATTAACACCTGTATCACCATCTGTCTGGATGGCAACAGCTGTCATCTTATCATGATGCAAATCCCTATAGATAACAGGGGTATGACTGAATCGTTGATTTTCAGCGAATCCTGTAATGGTGTAGGCTGTATTGTCACCGCTGAATGTTAAGGTATCCCCAATCGCCATACCTTCCTGCTGTAGTGATTCATCAGCTATGACGTCACTGGCATCAGCTGGCTGTTTGCCTTGAATCGCCTCAGGTACAAGCATCCCCTGCAAATCAGTACCAAACACCGCAACATCATGTTGCTGCTCCGACCCTTCCTTAGAAATACCGGACATGTGAACCGTCAGTGGAACAGCTTCTGTTACACCTTCTGCTTGTTCCACCTCACTGAGAGCTGATTCCGGTAAAATTGATTTCGTCAGCTGCTGATCCGCGTCTTTTTCAATAACAAGCCGGTCAGCTTGCATATCTTGAATCGACGACGCATTGTCCGCAGACAATCCATTCGCAAGCCCAGAAATGATGAAAATCAGCATAGCTACCAGAACCATGATGAAACCAATTAAAATATAACGCAATTTCGTATGAAGTAATTCTCTTATAGCTAAGAACATAACAATCGTTCACTCCCTTTCATATCCAATGTTTAGTTTAACGAAGGAATATGAATAGAGAATGAACGATTTATGACGCTTTCGGCAGTGTCACATGAAATTGAGAACCCTCAAGCGGTTTGCTTTCTACCGTAATCGTGCCGCCGTGTAATTCGATTATTTTTTTGACGATTGATAATCCAAGACCTGTGCTTTTTTCGGTTCTGGTCCGTGCTTTATCGACCTTATAAAACCGTTCGAACAGATGGGGAATATCCGTTTCATTGATACCGATGCCGTTATCTTCCACCGTGACGGTTACTGTATTTTTATCCGAGTTTGCACTGATTTCAACAGCACCTCCGGATTCGGAGTATCGGATCGCATTCGCCAGCAAGTTCGTCCAGACCTGATGCAGCAGTTTAGGATATCCGTAAATGACTTCAGACACGTTGCCGAGTTCAACTGCCATTTCCTTCTCACGCCAAAGCCATTCGGAAGCTGCGATAACATCTTTCAACTGTTCATGCAGCTGAATAGGAGTTTTTTCATGTGCTTTCGCATCATCATCAAGGGAGGAAAGCGTGAGAAGCTGCCGGCTTAGTTGTGACAGACGCCGGCTTTCGTTTTCGATAATGGAAAGATACCGCTTGCGTTCCTCGACAGTCATATCCTCTTCGCGCAACGCCTGGGAAAACCCTTGAATAGACGACAATGGTGACTGGATTTCATGTGACACGTTTGAGACGAACTCCTGCCGCTTTTCCTCCGTTTGTTCAAGATGATTACTCATTTGCTGAAAATCACGGGCGAGCCTGCCGATTTCATCACGCCGGATGACATTCAGTTTAATATGGTAATTACCGGCGGAAATCTTCCGTGTGGCAGCAGTCAGCTTGTCAATTGGCTTGATTAGAAAACGCGTGCTGATGAGTACCATTAAAAAGCTGAACACAATCATCAGCACCAGCATGACCGCTAAAAAAGCGCGCATTTCACCAAACTGCTGCTGTGTATTCTGCCTCAGAAACAAAGCGTATTGATCCCCATCATTGGCACTGATCGGTACACCAATGGTATTCTGCAGCTTATTGTCAAAAAAACCGGTTATGAACGGACGCCATGGGTATTTTGCAATCCCGTGATAAGTACCGCCATTCAAGACCTGTTTGATCGTATCGAATTGAATGTCTGTTGCGTCAAAGGGTTTACCAAATGACTGTGTATTCCCGGATCCATCAGCTAAATAAAACTGGTAGCCTAATTCAGTCATATCAGTCAGATACTGTTCGACCGTTTGTGATTCATTCTTTTCATAGATAGTGACAATGTCACGTGCAATGCCAGTCACTTTTTCATCATTTGCCGGTTTCAAATAAAATTGATAATAACCATTCGTCACGCAAAAAGCAACAATACCGCTCAAAATCATAATCAGCATTGTAATGACAATAATCCGGGTATACAACGTCCGCATTATTCCATACCCCCATGATGCTGATTGGCAACTACCAGTTTATATCCTTTGCCCCGGACCGTCTGAATCATGAAATCTTCCCCGTTTTTGGCAAAGCGCTCGCGCAGCCGTTTAACATGAACATCGATTGTACGGTCAAAGCCATCAAAGTCATTGCCCCATACACGTTCAATCAGCTCCTCACGGGTGAAAATCCGATCAGGAAAACTGGCTAATTGTGCCAGCAGTTCAAATTCTTTTAATGGAAGAATCATGGTTTTTCCATTTGCCGTGACTTCATAATTTTTGCGATTAATCACGGTACTGCCGATCTGTATGGCATCCTCACCCGCAATGTTAAACCGTCTCAGCAGTGCTTTGATCCGGTACAAGACCTCTTTGGGTTCGAAGGGTTTGACAAGATAATCGTCTGTTCCGGCGCTGAAACCTTTCTCTTTATCCGTGATGTCACCTTTAGCGGTCACCATCATAACAGGGATATCGTAATCTTCCCGAATTTCCTCGCACAATTGATATCCATCCACATACGGCATCATAATATCCACAATCGCCAGTTGCACATGATCCGACTCCAAAACAGCGGATGCCTCCGCCCCGTCTGAAGCTTCAAGTATCTTATACGCTTCCTTCTGCAAATAAAAACGCAGCAGTTCACGAATATGCGGGTCATCATCAACAATCAAAATCGTAACCATTGTCACAACACCTCTTTAACAGCATTAGAAAAACTTGGTATTCGCCTCGCCTTATAGCGAATGCCGAAGCTTTTTCATGGTAGATGGTGGCTACGAGAAGGCGTAGCCATGTTCGTTTCTTATAAGGTCACCCATCATTTATACTTTCTGACGTTAGAACAAAGACGGCTCATCCTGGATTTCAATAGGAGAGATAACACCTACAGGTCCGGCGTTCCTCTACCCCGAATAAGATTTCAATGCCTTTTCAAACAAATTCCAAAATCTATGATGATCTAATTGATAGGCAACGTTTACGTTTGGCTCCCGGTTGGTGACACCGCGTGTATCGACACATGTCATACCGTACGTGAATTCACCTCTGGTTTCAATAGCCACGTGTACATAGTGAACATCAAAAATGGAAGGGTCAATCAAGTATGCCACCGTACATGCATCATGAATGGGACCGCCATCCATGCCAAACACATCCTGATTAGTCCTGATAAAAAATTTCAACAAATCCACAACAAAATGTGACACCGGGTGATCGATAGCAGATAGCCTATTAACCGTTTCCTGTGTCGCCAATGCCTGATGTGTCACATCTAAACCAAACATCGTAATGGGTACACCGCTCTCAAAGACTATTTTAGCCGCTTCAGCATCTACATAAATATTGAATTCAGCAGCCGGCGTCCAATTACCGAACGTTCCACCTCCCATTAAAACGATTTTGTTGATTTTCGGGATAATAGCTGGTTCACGAATCATTGCCAGGGCAATATTTGTTAACGGCCCTGTCGGAACTAATGTTATATCACCATCCGATGCCATCACTTTATCAATGATCATATCAACCGCATGCTGATCGACGGCTTGTTTACTTGGTTCATCCGGAAGTGCCGGACCTTCCAGCCCCGTTTCGCCATGAATTTCCTCAGCTACTTCCATTTTTTTCAAAAGCGGCTTCGACGAGCCCTGAGCAACAGGGACATCTGTTAGCCCCGCGATATCACATACTCTGAGCGCATTTAATGTATTTCTCTCAACATCGACATTCCCCGCAACGGTTGTAATTGCCTCTATCTCGAGAGGGCTTATCTTTGAAGCCGCCAGAATAATCGATATTGCATCATCGTGCCCGGGATCGCAATCTAATATAACGCTTGTGTGGTTTTGGCTTTGCACGTCCGTTCTCTCCTTCATTCGATATATTCGGTGATTTATATCCCTATTGAATCAACCAATTGATAGGTTTTGAACTATTATACTCTAAAAACTTCTGAATACAGACGAATATTCCCGTTCATCATTTTATTCTTCATCCTCCGGCGCCTTTTGAACCAAAGCCTCCGGGATCATTTCAAAGCCCTCAATCACCGTATTTTCTTCCACTTCCATCATTAAATAATGTTTCCCACCAAAGTGGACTTGGCGAACATATCGCAAATCTTGTGGACTGATGGCGATATTCGCTATTTTCGTCTCTATTTTAATCGATTTTGAATCATATTTCGGTACGATGTTGGTCGCTTTAAACGCATAGCTTTCATCATCAATCACCGTTTTAAAAGCCGACTCCACCTTTTCGGTATTAACATCTTCTATTCCGCTCGTTGTTAAAACCTGTTCGACATCTTTATAGTCCAATGTCGGCCTCTCTTCCGCCTCACTTTCCTCTGTGACCCGATGAATCTCATCATATACATTCGAAAGTGTGGAAGTATTGATTGGTTGGTCGCCGGCTACGTTTTTCACAATTTCTTCAAAAACTAATTTGTCCTGTGCTGCTGTCATGACTTCTTCCGCATTCAAGACGTCTTCAATAAAATGGTAATCCGGTTCATTCTTTTTCCCTGCTGAATAGAGCACATGGTTGACGTCCGCAGCATTATCCGTGATTGAAGGAAATAAAAATCCTGAGATTGGCGCTTTCAAATTAATGATTGGGTCAACGACAATATTATACTTAAACGTCTTTTCCACATAATCAAATAGCAATTCTTTCTTTGGATCCTGCGTTTTATTCATACTGCACAAAATAAAGGGATGCGAATAAACGGTATCACGTTCGCTTTCTCCCGCCTCATCACTCATGTTCTTCATCGGTTTCTTATATTCTCCTCGAATAAAGGTTACAACTACATCCATTTCGTATTGTTTGTCCTTCAGTAATTTTTCGACGAGCTGAAGCATATGCCCTTTCCATTCTTCTGTATCATTACTTAATAGGCCTTGATGAAGAATAAGCTGGCTCTTGTTTTCGGCATCACGCTGAAACTTTAATTCAAATAATTTTTCATCCTGTTGACCAGAAAGCACTTTTTTAAAGTTGTCCAGAAACAACTCTTGCTGCTCCTCTTCCAACATGTCAAATGGCATATTCTGGTGATGGTAAATATCACTCGATTCTTTCATAATGTACACATTGAAAATGTCGTGTATGGTCAATAAATCATTATCTACTTTGAATTGTTTACGGATATTGGCGATGTCTTGTTTGTCCAACGCTATTCCACTCCCCTGTCAATAATCAGCGTCTATTTCTCTACGCACATACGTTTATTTTATCATAGAGTGGCGTCGTTTTTTGAAGATAAATGAAAAAACCGGGCACAGTACTGCCTGGTTTTTTTCTTTCCTTCCATGGATTTTCCGAATTGAACGGATCCTCATTCCGCTATTCAGACAAAAATCATCCTATTTAGGGTTATTATGAATCCTCATTCCGTTAATCGGGTGAAAATGGGGTGAAACAAGGGTGAAAAGGGGAAATAGCGGAATCAAGATCCGCTAACGTGTTTGAAAAGCTTCAAATGAAGCACATAGCGGAATGAGGATTCGCCAAAGCTTGATGATACAGGCCAGACGGTTTCTCATTCGGCTATTCAGGTGCATACAGGAAAAGATTATGGGAACAAAAGCGCGGGCGTCCGTTTAGACAACATAGTGTTAAACTCTCCACAAATCCACGAAGTCATTAACATGTACAGCCATTAATTTCTGATCGTTTTCAAACAGCTTTTTTATACGTTCCTGTTGCGCGACATTGAGCTGTGTCGCTATATTATTCGCAAATTTTTCCCACAGCAAAGGTTTTGCTTCTTCCCGGCGAAATTGATGTCCGATTGGATATTGCTTTTCTACTTTTTCTGTGGATGTACCATCTGTAAAGTATATCTGTACTGCGTTTGCGATCGATCGCTTATCAGCTTCAAGATATTCTCTTGAATATTTCTCATCTTCTAAAACTACTGTCTTTTGGCGCAGTTCATCAATCAGCGGATTTTTTGCTATTTCATCTTCATAATGTTCTGCTGTGATTTCACCGTATATTAATCCTACGACCGTAATATATTGCAAACAATGATCACGATCAGCAGGATTTTGAAGAGGTCCTTTTTTATCAATAATGCGGATGGCTGATTCATGTGTGTTGATAACGATTTTATCAATCTTATCCAGTTTCTCCTTCACCTCTTCATGTAACTCAAAAGCACATTCAGCTGCTGTTTGCGCATGAAATTCTGCAGGAAAAGAGACCTTAAATAAGATGTGTTTCATGACATAATCACAAAACGGCTGTTGCAATGTCATGCTCTTTCCATCCATTATAACATCCTCAAATCCCCAGATGTCGGTACTGAGTATAGTGGGGTATCCCATTTCGTCACGTATTGCCATTAATGCGTGCCAGACGCCACGGCTTGTTGCATCGCCGGCAGCCCACGATTTACGTGAGCCTGTATTTGGGAAATGGCGGTAGGTACGCAACGTGCCTCCATCAGCCCACGCATTGGAAACAGCATTTTTTATTTGCCCTTTATTCCCACCCAGAAGGGCTGTTACCACTGCCGTTGTTGCAACTTTTACAAATAGAACATGGTCTATACTTTCCCGGTTGAGACTGTTGTCTAACGCAAGAACCCCTTGAATCTCATGTGTTTTAATCATCGCCTGCAAAACATCATAAATGGTTAATGGAGGCTCCCCTTCTTTCACATTACGTCTGCTGATAAAGTCAGCAACCATAAGAATACCGCCCAAATTATCAGATGGATGCCCCCATTCTTTTGCTAGCCAGCAATCATTATAATCTAGCCAGCGAATCATTGTTCCAAAATTAAAGGCTCCTTGCACTGGATCAAGATAGTAGGATGTTCCCGGTACACGGCTGCCAATTTCTACAGATGCCGGTGCAACAGGACCAAGCAATTTGCTGCACGCCGGAAAATTCAGTGACAGCATTGCGCAACCCAGGCTATCCATTAATACGTCTTTAGCAATCGCAATAGACTCGTTATCACCAACATTACCTGCCAGTGCATAATCCGATATTTCTTCCAATATCATGTCTGAACCTTTATGTGCCATAGCAACAAGCCCCCTTATGTTTAGCGTTTCGTTTTGTTAAATCATATATCGCCAATAAAAGAAAATACTTAATAAAATAATAGCAACCCAAGCCATCATCGCAATAGAACCAGTACGGATTAAATCACGGTTGGTAAAATAACCATATGAAAAGCTTATTAAATGAACAGGTGATTGGGTAACCAATAAAAAGCCAGGTACACCGGCCAAGTAAACGCCCATTGCTATAATCAGCGATGAAAATCCTGACAATTGCTCACCCAGTGTTAGTGCCAAAGGAAGCATAATAGTTAAATAACCAAGCACATTAACGAAAAACACCCTTATGACGGCCGTCATTATAACAATACCAATTACGAAAAAAGACACATTAAATTCATTTACATGTGTGATTAAAAATTCTGATACAACATCCAATGTCCCCGTATCGATTAACATGTTGGACAGCATTAACGTAGCCGCGAAAAATATCATCATATCCCAGTTGACACCTTTTTTTGCTTCGTTCCAATCAAATACGCCAACATAAGGGAAGATAGTCAAGACAGCTCCAATCAACCCCACCAATGGAATGGAGAACCCATGCAGTGGCTGGGTTAACCAAAGAGAGAGTGTGACAGTAATAATCATTGCCATTTTTATTTCTTTTTTCTGCCAATGACCTAATCCATGTATTTTGTCTTCAATCAATGTCTTAAATCGCTGGTGATTCACTTTTTCCTCAGGAAATACGTGATAAAAAACAAACCAGAGTACCAACAAAAAAAGAAAGATCGGTACGCTAAACAGAAGCATCCAATTAAAGTAAGTCATATCAGACGAGACGGTTGAGAACATCCCAAAAGCATAAATCGTCGAACTTGCACCTGTTGGAACAAATGCTGCTGAAATCGCGCCAACATACGTCACACCGATAAACAACGATTTTTCTAAGCTGCTCGTAGACTGCACACGCTTAAGATTCTTCACCAAATCATCAAATATGGACGTGACAAGACTTCCTTTTCCTACATTTGAGGGAATAAAAACTGTCAAAACAAACATCATGATAAACGACACGAAGATTAACAAATTCCCGGAACCTTTAGCCAGACTTAATATATACAAGGATATGCGGTTAGCCAGACCAGTCTGGATAAATGCATGGGATAGAATAAATGTTGAAAACAGCAACCAAACTAACTCTGAACCAAAAAATGCTAATGTTTCATCAAACGTAAAAAAATGAACAGATAAAATCAGTATCAAAATTAATGAACTGAATGCCAGTGGAAACACACGGCCGATCCACAAGATCTGAATAATCAGTAACGCCCCTAAAGCTTTTTCCTGCAAATTTGCGTCAAAAACCGGCATGAAGAATATTCCGTATAACATCATGACAAGCGCCATGAGTATCGTTTGTTTTCGCATTGAATTACCGCCTTACCATAAAATATCCACTTTTAAGCAGCCTTTGCTTTTCGCTTTTTAAACCAG
This sequence comes from Lentibacillus kapialis, assembly GCF_014646635.1. Classification (GTDB taxonomy): domain Bacteria; phylum Bacillota; class Bacilli; order Bacillales; family Amphibacillaceae; genus Lentibacillus; species Lentibacillus kapialis. The sequence continues at coordinate 5,778 of NZ_BMNQ01000032.1, read as the reverse complement.
GATACAATAAATGGATAAGCAATTGACAAAACTGTCATGACAGCAAGCGTTATGGTGACAGATGAAGCTGTGATAACATTCAATATATTGTCATGTGCAACAAGACTTTTTCTAAAGTTCTGTTCCATATCTGATCCAACAATCAGTGCCAATATAAGCGGTGCAATTGGAAAGTCCAACAATTTCATCGCCAATCCAATCAACCCAAAAATAACCAGTATATAAAAATCAATAATACTATAACTCAGTGTATACGTACCGATGAAGGCCAAAACAAGGATTAACGGATACAATATTTTGGGTGGCGTGTTTAAAATACGCACTAATAAACCGACCAACAGAATATTCAACAGAACTAGAAACAAATTGCCGATAAACATACTATTGACAAGAGTCCAAACCGTATCGGGGTTATTCTCAAACAGCAATGGACCCGGACGCAATCCAAGCATAATAACGGCACCAAGAATCACGGCAGTTGTTCCCGATCCCGGAACCCCCATTGTTAACAACGGGATAAAAGCACCTACAGACGCTGCATTATTAGACGATTCCGGAGCAGCAACACCCTCGATAGCACCCTTGCCAAATTCCTCCGGATGTTTGGAAATCTGCCTTTCTGTCGTATAGCTGAGCATAGAGGCTATTGAGCCACCAGCACCAGGCAGTACACCAATTAAAAAACCAATAGGACCATTACGAATAATTGGCCATTTTGATCGTTTCCATTGTTCCTTTGAAATACCTTTTTTACCTACTTTGTTATTGGCAGGTTTAAGTCTGTCCAGATGCAAATAGTTGTATAACACCTCTGCCACAGCATATACGCCGATAATCACAACTAAAAAATCAATGCCTTCGCTGAGTTGCGGGATATCAAACGTAAAACGATAAACACTTGTCTGCAAATCAATGCCAACGGTACTTAGCATCAGTCCTATACTCATTGAAATAAAACCTTTAACCATATTTCCAATCGATAACGAAACAATGGCTGATAAGGTAAATAAAAATAGTAGGAAATACTCGGCAGGGCCAAACTCCAATGCAAATGAAGCCAGTGGCTTAGCCAATAAAAGAAACCCTGCAATAGCAAATAAGCCGCCTATTAGGGATGCTATGGCTGACATAGTTAAAGCTTGCCCGGCCTGCCCCTTCTTCGTCATGGGATATCCATCAAATGCAGCAGCGATAGCGGAACCATCACCTGGTGTATTGAGTAATATCGAACTTCGCGAACCGCCATACATGGCACCGTAATATATAGCAGCCATTAGAATTAAGGCACTTGTTGAATCCATCCCAAATGTAATAGGTATAAGGACTGCCACTGCAGTAGCCGGTCCCAGTCCTGGCAACATCCCGACAACTGTTCCTAAAAAGCCACCTATCATGACCCAAAGCAAATTAGCCGGCTGAATGGCCACCATAAGTCCTTCTATAACATTCTGAAAGTCAATCCCCATGTTGTTCACCCCTCTCTACGGCAAACTGACTGATAAAAGCTCCGCAAATGAATACCACGTAACAATCGAAAAAATGACAGCAACCAAGATATTTTGCAGCCAATGTTTTTTGCCGTTTACAACAAATAATAACGCCCCTAAAAAGAGCATTGTAGAATATAAAAAGCCGATTCGCTCAAATAAAAATGCATATATGAAAATAAGTATCAATGTAGCTGCAATTAGATATGGCGTCCTTCCTGTAAGCAGCTGCTTAACTTCCTCAATAACCTCTTTTCGCTTTTTCCATTCCTGAAACAAATAGATAACACTCATAATCAATAAGAAAAAACCGATCAGAGCTGGAAAATAAAGCGGTCCATTCGCATTTCCTATTTTTGCTTTTGGCAAATCAAATGTCAGAACCAGATAAACGATACTTATAATAATAAAAAACAGTGGCATAATTAAACGAAACAACTACTTCCCCTCCTCTGGTATGCCTTTAATTGATTTGGAAATATAGAATGAATTCACCCTGAGTGAATTCATTCCATAAGAGGTTGTTTGAACACGCACTATAACAGATTAATCTGTCAAGCCTGCATCGTTTAATAATTCCGTATATTTCTCTGTCTCTGACTTTAAAAACTCTTTCGTTTCTGCACTATCTTTGTAGTAAGCCTCCCAGTCATTGTTATCCAGAACTTTTTGCCAAGCGTCGGTTTTAACCATTTCACTAATTTTCTCGTCCCAATAAGCTATCTCGTCTTCAGTCATATCAGGAGGCCCCATAACACCTCTCCAGTGTGGGAAGGTTATGTCAACACCTTGTTCCTTCCATGTCTTCACGTCATCTAATCCATCTATTCGCTCTTCAGAAGATACTGCGACAATATTCAGTTTGTCGGCTTGATGCTGTTCTTTTGCTTCTGATACAGACATTGTAGCAACATCAACATGGCCGCCAAGAAGTTGAGTTTGAAGATCTCCACCACTTTCAGAAATCAAAAATTCAAGTTTCGTGACATCAACACCGAATTCCTTGGCTGCTTGAACGAATGCTAAATGATCATCGTTGCCTAGACTTGGGGCAACACCGATTTTAAGCGATTTCGGATCTTCTTTTAGCTTTTCCATGACTGCTTTTCCAGATGTCAGATCGGAATCAGGTTTTGTTGCCAGTGCAACCCACTCTGTAGTTAATGTTGCAAGTGGGGTGAAGTCTTCATATGTTAGTTCACTTTGACCTAATACATTGTTGGTAATGACAAGACTTGAATTAATTGCAAAGTGATGCGCATCTTGCTTTTTCAAATATTGCCAACCGACTTCACCACCACCACCAGGTTTATTGACAACATTCATATTTTGCTCGATGATTCCTTCATCAGATAATATCTTCTGCATGGCGCGTGCTGTGCCATCCCAGCCACCACCTGGTGAAGCCGGTGCAATAATCTCAATACTGTCTGTTGGAAAATCTGATCCGTTGTCAGACTTTGCTTCTTTATCATTTTCGTCCGATGAACACCCTGCTACGACAAGAGCCATCATAATAATTGCTAACCCAATCAACTTTCGCATTATACTCATCATCCTTTCTGTAATTTAGTAATTTTATAATAGTATAAAAGTTCAGCATTGTATCCGTTTTCATAATAATTGACATTAAAAATTTAACGGTCTTTTTGTTCATTTTGTTCACGGATTTGGACTTATTATATATTTTCTTTCCGGACGTCCAATAACACCGTACTCCTGTTCAACTTCGGCATAATCAGTCGAAACCAAATATTCCAAATAACGTCTTGCCGTCGTTCTGGACGCGCCAATTTGTTTTCCCATTTCATCTGCAGTCCAATATTTCTCTTCAGCAGACAAATAATCCTTAACTTTTTGCAATGTAATCGTGTCAATTCCTTTAGGAAGCATTGCCTGTTCCTTTTGGGAGTTGGACTTTCGTGTTGTAGCAAAAAGTTCGTTGAGCATACCCTGATCGATTTCATCCTTTTGTTGAAGCATCGTGTTTCGCATCTTATAATTGTTTATGACCTCTTTAAAGTGATCGATTTCAACAGGTTTGATCAAATAATTGACAACACCCTTCCGCAAGCTGCTCTCCAGCAATTCTTTATCTGTTGCCGCCGTAATAACGATAATATCAAGGTAAGGGTTGATTTCACGCGCTTTTTGAATCAGGTCCAATCCCAAATAATCAGGCAAATAAATATCCAGCAGCAATAGATCTACATCTGTCTCAGCCACATGATGTAATGTTTCGTTACCTGTTAACGCCTTTCCTTTTACTTCTATCCCATCCATTTTTGTCAAAAATTCCTCATGAATATTGGCGACCCGAAAATCATCTTCGGCAATAATAACTTTAATCATTTGATCTCCCCCTTGTTTTTGGGATATAGACCGTCATCGTTGTACCTGTTTCATTTGAATCAATTTCGACACTCCCATTCAAGGAATAAATAGCTTCCTTTACATTAAATAAGCCAATGCCATAGTTATTTGTAGTTGTTTTTGATTTTGTGGTAAACCCTCTTTTAAAAATTTTTTCTGTATTGTCAGTATCAATACCGCTGCCGTTGTCAGAAACCTCAAAGATGATGTCTTCTCCAAAATCCATCGCTGAGAAAGTCACATAACGTTCTTGCTGTTTCATGACTTCATCAAATGCATTATCAATTAAGTTCCCCAAAATCGTAATAACATGGGATACTTTGATATGATCAGGCAGAGGTTTAAGCGAACTATTATCGTCTATTGTAAAATTAATTTTCTTCTCAGAAGCTTTGCCGATTTTTCCTAAAAGCACTGCCTGTACATTAAAATCATTTATTTGTTCAAAAATAAGTTTATTTGTATGATCTGACGTTACCATTTCATCCTGTATCAATTCTAATACGTCATCATATTTTCCTAATTGCACCAATCCTGAAATAACATACATCTTATTAGAAAACTCATGTGTCTGGGCGCGAAGATCATCCGAGTATTGTTTTACTTCCGATAAAGTGTAAAGCATTTCAGTGATATCGGTTTTATCCCGGAAAGTTGCCACCACGCCTAAAAATGTGTGGTGATTCCATACCGGCGCCACATTTACAATAATGTTTCGATTATGAAGTTGCATTTCTTTATTTGTTATGTGTTCTTTATTTTCAAAAAGACTATCAAGGTTAAGCTTTGGCAGAATACGGTTAATTGGTGTATACAAGTCCATATCCGATAGCTGCAGTAAGACCTTCGCGGAATCATTGATCAAAGTGATCTCCCCATTCTCTGTCGTAGCAATAACACCCTCATTAATTGACGACAAAATAGAACTTCTATCCCGATATAACTCAGCAATTTCTCTTGGCTCCAGCCCCATTGTCTCTTTACGGATATGTCTCGCCAATAAATAACTCGCGATGAATCCGACCAATAACAAAATCAATGATATATATAATATATTTTTCATTCGATTTAGAATGGATTGATTGACTTTTTCTTTCAAATAGCCTACTGAAACCACTCCAAGGACATTCCCTGTATTCGATAAAACTGGAGCTTTTCCGGTAATTGAAGGGCCAAGAAATTCGTTTGAATCAACATTATAGTAACCTCCAAAAACAACTGCCTTATAGCCATCATCAAATGCTTGTTTATTTCCAATTTCATTTGGATTGGGATGGGTTAAAATAACACCTCCCCGATCTTGAATGACAATGAAATCTGCGTTATTTTGAATGTCCAGCTGTTTGGTAAGCGCCCGTAGTTTCGATGTTTGCTCTTTAACTAAAGCTTCTTTGACTGCAGGGACAAATGAGATCGTTTTTGCTGTTTGCAGACTCAGGTTGTTTTTATTCGTATAAACCTGTTTGATGTCGTAATAAGCAAATACACTCAGAAGTAAGATGACCAAGGAAATGATAATCCCTATGACCAACCCCATTATTTTTGTTTGCAAAGAGACGCGAAGCAGCCTGGTTTTAATTCTATTCAACACGTATTTCACCCACTCTGTTAAATCTAGCTAGGTTCTCTATCAAATTATCTTAATTAGAATACGCGGTCAAGTTTGATAAAGTAAAGCATCTTTATGTATATAGCAGGTTTCTCATTAAGACTTAGAAAAACCGGGCAAAGTGCGGCCCGGTCTTTTTTCTATCTTCGTTAGAGAAAATCCGATAATTTATATTCCTGTCCGTGTACGCCATTATAATACGCTGGATACATTTCCCCTCCACACATTTCACAGTTGAATTTTGTCTCGAGGACCCCAGCCCAAGCTCACAATTCCAGAAAGCATATAGCGGAATCAGGAACCGCCGAA
>NZ_BMNQ01000031.1 GCF_014646635.1 Lentibacillus kapialis | reverse complement strand
CTATCTTTCGATATACTTTGAGACATGGTAGGGTTTCTCCTCTCTTTTTTTCTGTCCAATTTTGAGGATACCCTACCTCTTTTTTTGTCTCAAAGAATCTACACAAACTATTTTACGTCATCTAAAATTCGCTTGCATTAGCAAGATGTCCTCCGTCAATCACTAATGTTGTTCCTGTAATATAGGACGCTTCGTTTGATGCTAAGAAAAACACGCCATTGGCAACTTCCTGAACAGTTCCCATCCGATTCATTGGTGTTTTTTCAGTGAGGGTCAAACCGTTTTCTTTCTGCTTTAATTTACGATCGAGCGGCGTTTTAATAAACCCTGGTGCAACGGCGTTAACACGTATATGATATTCTGCTAGCTCAACTGCCATTGATTGTGTGAGAAGGTTGATCCCTGCTTTGGAAGTATTATAATGTGCGAGCTTTGAACTGCCTGATAAACCATTTTTAGATGACATATTGACGATAGACCCCGCAATCTTTTCTTTTATCATTCGTTTTGCGATGGCCTGGCTTAACATAAATGTACCTTTTAAATTGACGTTTAGAATTTGGTCCCAGTTTGCTATCGGGATATCTACAAAACCCTCACGAACGGCTAATCCAGCATTGTTGACTAATATATCAAGTCCGTCCCAGCAATTCCACGCAGAATCTGCTGCAGATTTTACGTCGTTTTCATCCCCTAAGTCGCAAATAATCGATTCAGCAGTTCCGTTCAGTTTACTTGCTTGTTGCACTGTCTCCGCTAGTTGCGATTCATTTTTATCCAGTAAAACGACCTTGAACCCTTCTGATAAAAACCTTTCAGCAATCCCTTTTCCAATTCCGCTTGCTGCTCCCGTAACAAGTACCCGCATCAAGACCTCTCCTTATCATCCAGATGCAATCCCACTTTTAATACCTAAATATTCGTGAATAAACTGCAGATACACCTGGATGGATTTTTCCAATTCGCTTATCTCAACATATTCCACTTCACTATGTGCTTTACGTTGATCTGGCCCATAACAAACAGTCGGTATTTCCATATCTTTCGCAAAAATCCCTGCATCTGTCACCAGCTTTTTTCCAACGGGAGGCAGGTCAATTCCTCTTACCTTTTTAACAGCCTGTTGGAGACTGGTAATTGCCAATTCATTTTTTTGTATCCGATAACCGTCTCTTACTTTTTTCATATCCAGAGAAATATCCACACCATGCTCTGCTGCAATATGATTTAATACATGCATCATTTGCTGCTTCACGTCGTCAAATGATTCCTCTGGCCCGTATCGCCGAACGCCTTCTAAAGTGGCGTGTTGGGGCATTTGGTTATAGAAAGCACCACTTTGAACGTTACCGATAAAATAGCTCCCATGTCCAATGTCCTCAATTGTTATTTCCTTCAATTTCTCATTGTCTTGATCCAAAGCCTTGATGACGTCACTAAGCACTGTTATGGGATGTGGTTCATCACTTGATGTATACAATTGATGACTCGGCTGCCCTTCTCTTTCAATCGTTATGTGAAACGTAGCGGAGCCTAGCTGGGCAATTGTACAATCGTACGTAGCACCTTCCATGACAATTGCCGCATCCGCTTTCACTTTTGCGCTTTCTGCTAACTTAATGAGATCTTCTCCACGCCCCCCGGGGCTTTCATGCATACTGTTTGCGATGACAACAATCTCGCCATCTATCTTTGATTGAGTTGTTTTCAAAATCCTTCCCACTTCCAATATACTTGCCAGGGAACCTTTCATATCACATGCACCGCGACCATATATTTTCACGTCCTTTACCAGCGGCGGTTTATGTTCCAGTGGAATAACATCCATGTGCCCATTAAACAAAAGCGTTTTCCCTTCCGTATTGGTATGGCCCCGATAGCGTCCTACTAAGGTAGGGTTATTTGGGATCCATTCATATCGTTCGACAGAAAAGCCCGCTTGCTTCAATAACGTTTCATAAAGAGCAGTAATTTCAACCGTATCTCCAGCGGTATCGTGAATATCGATCAGTTCAGTCGTATCACGTATAACACGATCTATATCAACTTGCCGAAATAGATTCTTCACATGTGTTCCTCCAATTCATGATATTTACCATTGGCGAACGTCCGGAACTTCCACGGGGCTGCCACCAGCAACGATCGATTTTTCCGAATATAGTCCTGGCAGCGTCAATTCCAATGCTCTGTAAATATCAATGCTTACAGGTTTATCTGTACGCAGACAGTTCACGAAATCATTCACCATAAAGTAGTCAGAACCCCAATGATTCGCATTTGTTCGTTCTACAGGCATTTCGATCAAATCTATAGGAAGAAAATCTTCATATACATCCGACAGATCCATCCATTTCTCACTTGATAAGCCGTAGTCTTTTAACCATAGTCGATGTTTGCCCCCTGGTACTCTCGGGGCTTCATAACATCCTTTTGTTCCTTGCAAGGAATAGTACCCCATGTTATGGGGGCGGTTTGAAACCATATCGACCCTTACATTAATCAAAGCACCACTTTCGGTTCTGCATAACATCAAAGTCGTATCATCATTCTCATACGCCGGAGCAGTATGTGAACCCGGTCCAACACAATTTACATATTTAACACGTTCCCCAAACCATTCCAATGGCGGGCCAAGACTATGGGTGCCATATGTGCATCCCCTTCTGCCCATTGTTTCTGTTCTGCGCCAAGTCGGTCTTCCGTGCTCATCGTAATGCAGATACTTCACATCATGCAGATACTCTCCTTCAGCGAAATAAAGCTCGCCAAAAACCCCGGATTGCGCCATATTTTGAATGGCAATATTTTCGCGGATATAGCAATAGTTTTCTCCCATCATATATTGGGCTTTACTCTGCTTAACCGCATCAAACAACGTTTTACAATCCTCAGTCGAAGTTGCAGCCGTTACTTCCGACAAAACATGAATATCCTGCTTTAGTGCAGCAACAGCCTGTTGAACGTGGAACCTTAGCGGAGAAGCAATAACAACGGCATCAATAGTCGCATTCAGCAGATCCTCATATTCAGTGAAACCATGATCAATAGAATATTGGCGGCGGAATTTTTCAACCGCCTGTTCGTCAGGGTCCATTACAGCCGTTACTTCGACACCCTCTATTCTGCTGAATTCTTTATAAAATTGACTGCCCCGGCTGATTCCTGCTATACCGATACGTAATTTATCCATGTCTCTTCCTCCCAATATTCATTCAATCCATTTCTACCGATTGCCGTTTTTCCCAGCCATCTGAGAACAGAGGAAGGAAATTATTAGGGTTATATGGATGGGCTTCAACAACATCAAGGTTTAATTCTGCTCCCCATCCCGGCTCTTCATTGACAGTTATATACCCATCTTCTACCTTTATGGGATTATTCAAAAGTTGACGTGTCCAGTCTACATTGAAATCATCAAATACTTCGTGAAGATAGAAGTTTGGTGTAGCTGTATTCAAATGAGCGCATACCAGAGAACAAAGTGGTCCTTGCGCACTATGCGGAGCAATCACACCGTTATGGGCATGGGTCATGGCAGCGATTTGTTTCGCAGCCGTTATTCCCAAATACTGAGGTTCCAGCTGAATAATATGAACGGCGTTATATGCCAAAAGTTCCGAGAATTGTTCCCGGCAATAGTAATCTTCCCCGCAAGCGATCGGTACAGGACTGCGCTTAGCAACCTCCACCATCGAAGAAATCTTTTGCGGTGGAACGGGCGCTTCAAACCAGGTAGGGCTATACGGCCTCATTGCCTCAGCAAATTGCAAGGCTGTATGAACACTGAACCGGTTGTGGCCCTCTATTAAAATATCAACTTCTTCTCCTACGGCATCCCTGACAGCAGCAATATTTTCAATAGCATAATAGAAATCCGGACGATCAACTACCCTCCAAGCTGAGCCAAAAGGGTCGAATTTCAAAGCCGTATAACCCTTCTCAACAGTCTGTTTAGCATTTTTATAAAAATTTTCCGGTGTCCGGGCTGAACGATACCAGCCATTTGCATAGGCACGAAGCTTGGGCTGAGCCTTTCCTCCGAGCAATTTGTAGACCGGAACGCCTAATGCCTTCCCCATAATGTCCCAGCACCCGTACTCAATCCCGGAAAGCGCAGCACCCTGAATCTGTCCACCGTCAGAGTAATAATTACGGAACATACTTAAAGAAAGGTGTTCCACATCAAAAGGGTCTTTTCCGATCACCAGCCTTTTCAAATCATGGACACCTGCTTCGGTCGTTTTGGCGAACCCGTTCAATGTTGCTTCCCCTAGTCCAGTTATGCCTTCATCAGTTTCAACCTGTGTAAACACCCAATTTTTCCAATTATTTCCCGCTATATATGTTTTGACATCCGTAATTTTCATATATACCTCCACCCCTTCATATTAATTCACGCAGTACGTCTTCAATGGCTTCAAGGGTTAAGTCAATTTCCTTATCGGTATGACTGTAGCTAATATGATTTCGTTTCATGTTCATAGGCATTTTAAAAATACCTTTTTCCAATAATTTTTTTCGGTAACGTACATATAAATCACCATTATTATATTCCAGATCTGAATATTTCTTTGGTTGGAAATCCATAAAATACGTCGTCCAAACCGAGCCAAAACCTGCTACAAATGCATCAATATTAAGCATGTCATGAATTTCAGTAATGCCTGATCGCATTTTTTCCCCTAACCGGAAGATATGTTCATGCACCGGTTCTTTTTCCATCATTTCAATTGTTGCCAGTGATGCAGCAGTCCCTACTGCATGGCCATTGTACGTTCCTGCAAACCATACATCTCCTCCCGGCTGCGTATTAAACCTGGACATATATTCTTTCTTCCCCGCGATAGCTGCCATTGGATAGCCATTCGCCATCGCCTTTCCTAATGTTGTAAGATCCGGTGTGACACCCGCAATCTCTTGAAACCCGCCAATACTATGACGAAATCCTGTGACCACCTCATCAAAAATCAGTAACGCCCCATATTCTGAACAAAGCGTTTTTAATCCTTGCAAAAATCCATCCTCAGGTAATATACATCCAATATTATGAGGAATTGGTTCCAATATAATAGCTGCAACTTCCCCCTTATTCTTTTGTAATGTTTCTTCTACATCCGCCAGGTCATTAAACGTACAAATCAGTGTATTATCAATCGCTTCATCCATCATTCCTGCTGAGCCAGGATCCCTTTCACCAATTTTATCCCAGTCACTCAGCATATTACGGGCTACATAATCATGCCATCCATGATAACAACCTTGAAATTTAATCAACTTCTTTTTTTCAGTAACGGCTCTGGCTAATCTTATCGCATGATAGGTTGCCTCAGAACCAGAGTTACAAAATAGTACTTGTTCAGATGCTGGGACGTGTTCACATACTTTTTTGGCAAGTTCTATTTCCATATCGGTTGTACCTACACCGAACAAATCAGTTCTTGAGATTGCCTCTTTGACCTGCTCATTTACAAAAGGATAGTTATGACCAAGAACAAACGGACCAAATGCGGCTTGATAGTCTATAAATCTGTTTCCTTCTACATCCTCCATATAGGCACCTTCTGCTTTTGTAAAAATCAAATGAGGATCTACATTCCGGATCGAGGTATGAACACCACCCGGAGAATATACATTTGCTTCTTGATACAATTCAGCGTTACGTGTTTTTTCCATTTATAAAACCTCCCAAATTATAATGAAACATTAACAGCACCCAATTCTTTTGAAACATGTTGCGCTGTCTGTTGTAACCGGTTGATTAGTTCATCAGCATGATTAAAATCGAGCATTGATGTGTGACCAACAATACTAATGGATGCAACGACATTTTCCCCATTAAAAACCGGAACACCGATGCACCTGACACCAATTTCTTCTTCCTCATCTTCAATTGCGAACCCCTTTTTCCGAATATCATTCAGAATAAGCCTCAGCTCACTCTGATCCCTTATGGTGCTCGATGTATGTTTTGTGAGTTCTTTATTGGCTAACAAATTGTCTAGCTCTTCTTCATCAAGGTAGGCTGCTATAACCTTACCAAGGCTCGTAATATGAAAATCCGAGCGTAGTCCAGGAAAGGTGGAAAAGCGGATAAAAGAATTTGGCTCCACCTTATCCACATACAGCAATTCTCCTTCGTCAATCACACCTAAATGGACGGTATATCCTGTACCTTCCATCAATCTTTGAAGGTGCGGACGTGCGATTTTCACCATATCCACTTCAGAGATGTAAGACATCCCCAATTCATATAACTTCACCCCAATTTTATATTGTCCTTTTTCATTCTTTTTGACCATGTCGTGATATTCAAGCACTTTTAAAGTCGAAAAAACAGTTGTTTTGGAAATATCCAATTCCTTATGAATGTCTGTGATCGAATATTTTCCATTGTGTGATGCAATGAAGTCCAAGATAGTAATGGCTTTTTCTAGTGCTGGTACCTTGTATTTTGTCACAATATTCCCCTTTCAGTTATACAGCATCTTTTATTTAGTTGAACCATCTGCAATCCCGCTTACAATATAACGCTGTGTAAAAATAAATATAATGATAATGGGAAGGGTTGATACGGCAGATAATGCCATTAACTCTCCCCAATTTGTTCCAAATTGTCCAACAAATTGTCGCATTGCTACGGTAATCGGCCATTTTTCATTATTGGTAAGCATGGTTAACGAATATAAAAATTCTCCCCACGCCAATAGAAAACTAAAGGCTGCACAAGTCATAATTCCTGGTCTTGCAAGCGGTAATATGACACGAAAGAAGGCACCCCATTTGGAACAGCCGTCAATGATAGCGGCTTCCTCAAGTGCTGTAGGGATTGTTAAAAAGTAAGTTCTCATAATCAGAATCACAAATGGGAGAGACAATGTCATATTGGCGATGATGACACCTATATAAGTATTCAATAGCCCGATACTCGCGAACATCGAGTAAAGCGGTAATGCAAGCATATTACTTGGAAACATTTGAACAATTAATATAAACAACAAAAATAGGGTGATCCCTTTCAGATTTTTCCTGGCAATGGCATAGGCCGCGGGAGCAGCTAAACACACCGAGCCAATCATTGCGCCAAAACTGATTATAAAACTGTTGAGAATATTGTTGAGTATTTTGACCTCACTTTGTGCAAATATATTGGAATAAGCTTCAAATGTCATTTCCCTAGGAAAAAGTGATGGATCACCAAAAATTTCGGAAGATGGTTTCACAGATGAAGCAAGCATCCAGTAGATAGGGAATAAGAAACCAATAACAATCAATAACCCGGTAATCGACATCAGCCATTTTTTCCGTTTCATTACATGACCTCCTCCTTCCGAATAAGGTAGAGGTAAAGGACGGCAATTGCTCCGATGATTAAGAATGAAATATTTGAAAGGGCAGCGCCTTCCCCAAATCGATACATGCCAAAGGATAACTGGTAAGCAAGAAATGGTATTACCTGTGTTGCATCCGCCGGCCCGCCTGCTGTCATAATATAAATCAAGTCAAACACCTTAAATGTAAAAATCACACCCAGCATTAACAGAACTAATATAGTAGGCTTCATTAACGGCAATGTAATGTGCCTGAATTGCTGAAATCTGGTGGCACCATCTATCTTTGCTGCTTCATATATACCTGTAGGGAGGCCTTGCAGACCTGACAACAAGATCACCATACTAAACGGAATACTTATCCAGACGTTTGCAATAATCGTGCCTAATAAGGCCGTATCCGTATCGGTTAGCCAATAGATGGGCTCAGACATTACCCCTAAGCTTATGAAAAGTTCGTTAATAATACCGTTATCGCCGCTTAACATCCAACTGAAAACCGTTCCAATAATAATGATTGGTGTCATCCAGGCAATAAGAAGAATAGACCGCATCCACTTGTGCCCTGGAAATTTTTTATTAAAAAATAAAGCAAATGCGAATCCAATACTGGTTGAAAAAATAATCGTAGCTAACGTAAAGATAATAGAATTGGTTAATGCGGTCCTGAACAATGGATCGCTTAATACTGTTTGATAGTTTTCAAACCCAATAAATGGTTGCTCACCTTGGATTAAGTTACCAATATTGATATCACGAAAACTCAAAATGATATTGTAGAATATCGGATAAACGAGAAAAACGGTCAAAAACAAACCTGCAGGGAGCAAAAATGTATAGTCTTTCATTTTATCACGTGTATATTTCTTTTTATGAAGATAAACTTTATGATTCTTGTCATTCACAAAAATCCCTCCCTTTATTTTTGCTCCCTATAGCTGGTAATGGATCACTTTTCTTCTAAAAGCGGCTCAATGGTTTCACTTGCTTTCTTTAACGCTTCTTCAGGTGATTGCCCTCCCGCCAACGCATCTTGAATAGCCGAATAAATGGCTGTGTTAATATCATTGTGATTTTCTCCCCATCCATAACCCTGTGAGCTTTGGATGATATCAGCAAATACACTGCGGACCTCATTTTCTTGAAAGTACGGATTACTCGCTACCTCACTGCCGAATGGAAAATTTCCTGTTGCTTTTAACCATTCAAGCTGACGATCAGGTTCAAGCATAAACGCGATGAATTTCCACGATTCCTCTACAGCCTGCCCGCTTCCAATCGCAATACTTTCTCCACCTATCACGGATGAATGGGTTTGATCTTTCGGAATCTGCGCAACAGACCAATTCAAATCCGGTGCTTCATTATTGAATGTTGGAATCATCCATGATCCACCAATGGTCATAGCAATGCTACCGTTATAAAAGTCAGCCCCTACTTCTTCTAATTTCTTATTGACGACTTCCTGTGGCATGATGCCTTCATCATACATACCTTTCCATAATTCCAGCGCTTTAGCTGCCTCAGGACTCTGCAAATCACTAACATCACTGCCGGTTGACCACAAAAATGGTATCCAGGAAGCGGTTCCGTGCTGAGAGTTATGAGCAGAAGCCGCAAAACCATATTGACCATCTTTCGTTAAATCCGCGGCCTTTTGCTTCAATTCATCCCACGTAGTTGGAGGTTCATTGACCATATCGGTGTTATAGAATAACCCCACAGCATTCGTGTGTAAGGGCACGCCGTAAAATTCCCCGTCAAGCTTATGAATGCCGGCAATATTCTCATACATTCGATCTTCTAAACCCGATTCCTCAACTTTATCCGTGATATTTTCCAAAATACCGGATTCCGCGTAAAATTGAATCTCATTGATTCCTCCGATAATCAAATCAGGGGTATCACCACTTGTTCCACTGATTAAGAGCTGTTGGGTCAATTCACTGTATGGTACATACGTTAATTCAACTTCAATGTCTGATTGAGACGCATTAAACGCTTCCACACGGTTTGTCAATTCCGTTTCCAAATGATCCGACCAATAATGCCATAACGTCAACGTAGTTTTCCCATCCTCGGATGAACTGCTTTCGGCATCCTCCGACGCGTTACAAGCTGCTAAAAAAAGCGCCAACATAATCAAAACGAGAAGCTTTCTCATCATTTAAAGTATCATTCCTTTCACTGTGCTCAATAAGATAAAAGGCTTTCATCATCAGCAACAGTCATTCCTGACATTAATCCTTCATATAAATCACCCTTTCACCCGGCACCATCATTTTAAATTTTTGTTGCGGATATTGACGATACAAATAATCAACCAGAAAAGCCGGGTTTTCCGTATTGGATACGAATAAATCGTAATGAACCGGGACAAGTAAATCGATATTAGCAGCTTGAGTCAATTCCACCGCATCCCGAAAATTCATATTACCTAATGCACCTTCCTTGGATCGCCTCCAATCGGTTCCATTTATAGGGAGAAAACCGACATCTATTGAAAACGGTTTCAAAAATTCCAGTAATTCATTAAATAAGATAGTATCCCCAGCATGATATAAGGTCACATCATTTGATTGTAATACATAACCCAGATAATAATGGCAGCCGTTCTCATCGCGCAGATATTTCTCGTGTTTCGCCGGTATGGGGTGAATATGTACCCCTTTTATTTGAATGGCTTCTTGTTCTTTGGCAGGGTGAATTTTTTCCTTATTGATTCCTAAATCAGTCAATATTTCAATAGACGGTGCCGGACAAACGAAATGAGCATTAGGAGAGGATTGACGTATTCCTTTTATAGTTTCAGGGTCAAGATGGTCCAAATGTTCATGGGTTATTAAGACGACATCTGCATTTGTAACATCTATCGGATGAATGGGAGGATCAAAATTGCGTTTTAGCAAACCTGGTGGATCAACGAGCTTCTCATCTTCAATATAGTTCGATAAATAAGGATCAATGTAACAAACAACATCATCCAACTTCACGGCAATACCGGATTGACCTAAATGCCAAAAAGCTGTTGAACCAATTGTGACGCTTGTGTTGTCTATTTGATTAATTAAACTTGGCTTCCTGGATTGTAAATATTGCTTTTTCATATTTCACCTCCACGAACCATTTGTTTTTAATACAGAATATGATTTTATATACAGAATTATATAGGCTTATCTTATGTCTGTCAATATTGAATTATTAATTAATTTGAAAATTTATTATTTTTTGATTTCCGATGTTGCTGATATCAACCTGCTGCTGCCCAGCTTTATGCAACATTTTTAATCATTTCAAAACTAACGAGTGAAGCGTCGTGCTTCACTTATGGAAAAAAGTTGATTCCAATGCTGGTTATTGTGCGCATTGCCCCCCATTAGATACTGAAAATTTAACACAAAACGACCAAGCAGTAGCATAGCAGTCGACAATACGTATGCATGCTGCGCCGCTTCTGTACCAATCCCACAGCTCGCACCCTGGTCCATACCTCACAATAAGCGAGCCATTCGATACGCCGGTGCCTGCCCATTACCGCGGGATTCGTACGTCATATTACATGACAAAAATCAACTTTTCCGACCAATGTTAACCGAAATATTCGAAAACCACCCCAAAAAACACAGATTTAAACTCCTCCGCCAAAGTTAATTGTTAATTAAAAATAGAGAATACCCGCTTAATCCGGGGCATTCTCCATTTACAAAAAGTTCACTCATATTTACATAACTCAACTTCCAGACAAATTAGGCAGATATGTCTTGATAGAACTAGGCAAGGCGGCAAACCATTGGTGTAATTGACTTTTGATTAGCTTTTTGACTTTGTAATTAATCCTTTTTAAAACATCTTCAAAAAGCTCGATTAACTGCTGCAGTGCCACAGCCCAATCGAGTTCATTTATTTCGTCACAGAGTTCATAAAACATACCGCCAAGTGTGCGGTCATCGGTACTGCATCGATGTTGCCAGGACAATACAATATACCTTGTGAACACGATGGTAGTATGCGCAATCATGGAATTATAGGATCTGCCCTGAAATTCTTTCTGCAGTTTCAAAAGGGACTTGATTGTTTTAAGGAAGACTTCAATGTCCCGGCGCATCACACACCCTATCGGTCTATAGGTGTTTTACTCACGTCTTAGAATCAGCGCTTCGAAGATTATGCTTTTGACAAACATGTTAGCTATTCCTGCAGACAAATAAGTAAGGGATGGTAAAGTGTCCTGGTTTGCTACGTCAGAAATGCCGTTAAACTTGATGTACTTACCATTCACATAATTCCAGCATAAAATGGGTATTGTAAAACGAATTGACCAATACTACTGGCAACCATAAAAAGCACAGACCTCTCCTTGTCACTGGCCTTATTTAGGCTGAAAGTTTTAATTGCTTAAGTACATCGGCAATCTGTCGACCAAAACGTAAACCTGTTCATCGATTGGTGATTCGTAATCTATAATAAAGCTGATCAAGATTCCAAGCTACATATTGATTGATACGTTCTTTCCAGTATGAAAATAATCATCGCTTCATTGTTTGAATGGGGAAATTTTAGCTACCATGATGAAACTCACGCTTATGTGCTGGAATCTTTCATGTTGAATATCCCGATTATGTCATATGCCTTCCATCACTCCCAGCGTGTAACAAATGATTATATGTTAACAAACCCTTCATCAAAAAATACTGACAAAAGGATATTGAAACGGGATTGGGATAAATACTTTCACCCGACCCCGAAGGAATTTATGACCATTATTTACTTAAAGATTTATATAGTTTTAAATCCTTATCATAGAAGTCGATTCATTAAACTTCTTCAGTATTTAGTATTTTTTTTATCTCTTGTTCGTCATATCCTGCTTCCCTTAGTATTTCCTCACTATGTTCTCCCAAATGAGGTGCCAACCTTCTCACTTCTGTTTTCGAGGATGAAAAAGTCGCCGGAAATTTCATGTTTTTAATTTTTCCTTCTGAAGGATGTTTCACTGTTTCAAAAAAGTTTAACTTTTCCAAGTGTGGATCATGAAATAAATCTTCGGGTCTATTCACATTTACGCAAGGGATATCTCCTTTCTCCAATAATTCCAGCCACTCGTTAGTTGTTTTTGATTCGATAATTTTTTGAACAGTTTCATACACGTAATTAATATTGTTTGTTCGTGCAGAGATATCTTTAAACCTGTGATCGTTTCTGAGATGTTCATTTCCTGAAACCTCAAAAAAGGACAGCCATTGTTTATCACTGTATATGAGAACACTTATATATCCATCTGCGGTTTTATAAGGTTTTCTATTTGGTGAAGCGGCACGTGGATAAACAGAATCTCCAATAGGAGGTGAAAATGTGTGGCCATACATATGCTCAACCATTGAAAACGAGACCATAGATTCAAACATAGGTACTTCGATCTCCTGGCCTTCTCCCGTTTTTTCTCTGTGTAATAATGCTGCCATAATCGTGCTAGCACCAATCAATCCGGTTGTTTTATCAGCTATCAAAGCACTTAAATACTGAGGCTCCCCAGCCATGTCTCCTTGTACAGCAGCCATACCGGAAGCTGCCTGGATTATATCATCGTATGCAGGTCTGGTGTTGTACGGTCCCTCTTTGCTAAAACCATACATTCCACAATATATAATTTTTGGATTAACCTTTACAACATCTTCATATGCCAACCCCAGTTTTTTCATCGTATGTGGTCTGAGAGAGTGTACAAATACATCGCTTTCCTGCAAAAGCTTAAATATCGCATTCTTGCTTTTTTCTTTCTTTAAGTCTAGTGAAATACTTCGCTTGTTTCTGTTCAAATTCAAAAACATACTTCCCATACCTTCGGTGTGTGAAGGCCCAATATATCTAGTGGAATCACCTGAAGGTCGTTCAACTTTAATTACATCCGCACCCATATCACTTAGCATCATAGTACAATAAGGTCCCATTAGTACTGAGGAAAAATCAATAACTTTCAAATTACTTAATGGTCCATTCATGCTTTCCCTCCTAATTCCATACTTGAATCTCTATTTATTTCACTCTTTTTTTAGCATCAATCCAGCTCGTTTAACTTTTACCACAAGCTCATTTCTCTGATTGTAGCCTCTATGTTCAAACCTTACTATTCCTGCGTTATTTCTTGATTTGGATTCTCTTTTTCCAACTATTTCAGTAACACCGTTTAATGTATCTCCGATTTTTACAGGATTTGAAAATGTGACATCCTCAAACCCCAAATTTCCTTGAGTAGTACCTTGCGTAAGATCATTTACGCTTATACCGACTACAAAAGATAATGTATATAGGCTGTTAACAATTCTTTCGCCAAAAATTGTTTTTTTTGAATATTCTTCATCCAAATGCAAAGGTTGAGTATTATGAGTCAATGTTGAAAACAGCAAATTGTCTGTTTCAGTAACTGTCCTTGTTATTTTGTGATTGAAAACATCCCCAACATTCAGTTCTTCATAGTATTTCCCCACCCTTATCCTCCTTCTGATAATTTATTTTATCCATATACTTCAATATTCTTCGTGCTGTTTTTATATGCGCTCCGTCAATATGACTACCATTATAAATAATAGAATTCATCCCTGCCTTTTCAGCTTGTTCAAACTCATGAATCATCTCTCTATAATATGCAATCTCATCTTGGGACGGGGAGTATATCTTATTCACAACTGATATGTTAGACGGATGTAACACCATCTCCCCATCAAACCCCAATTGACGGTTGAATGAAGCACTATTTTTTAATCCATTCAGATTATGTACATCTTGCCACAGGCCACCAATTGGTATTTTATTCGCTGCACGAGCTGCCAGAACAACTTTTGATCGATGATATAATGTTTCCAATCCTCCCGGAGTCCACTGATAGTTAATAGCTCTCTGTACATCCCCATCTTTAGCAGTTAATCCCGCAATGGCAACAATTCGTTTTTGTATTGCAATTTCATAAGCAAAATACATAGATCGGGCGGTCTCCAAGATTGGAAGTAAACTAATTTTTCCTACTCGTAAATTTTTTTGCTTTTCTATTTCAGCCATTTGTTCCGATAATTGTTCAATGTCCTCAGGACCATTTATCTTTGGAAGAACTATTCCCGTTAAATTCTTTTGAATGACTACCTTTAAATCTTCGTTTGAATAGCTGAGCCCTTCTTTGTTTACCCTTACATATACCTGTTGATTTTCGCTTAACTTCGATATTGAATTAGCTACATGCCATCTTGCTTCAGATTTCTTGCCGATAGGAACGCTATCTTCTAAATCTAAAATTATATTATCTGCATTATAATTTGATAGTTTGTTAAACCATCTGTAGTTAGACCCCGGAACAAACAGAAAAGTTCGAAAAAGACTCACGTTATAGCCCCCTAATTATTTTATTTGGCTTGGTAACCAAGTTGAGAGTATCGGAAACAGAACTAATATAGACAAAACTAGTAAATCCATCAAAACAAACCATTTCACCCCTCGAAACCCTTCTGATGTCTTTAAGCCAGATGCCCCAGAAGCAACATAAACGTTCATACCCAGAGGTGGGGTTACCAGTCCAATTTCCGCAGTTTTGGCAACAATAATTCCGAACCATATCGGGTTAAAGCCAAGTGACATAATAATCGGAAAAGTAAGCGGAAGAGTCAAAATAAGGATTGCCATTTGATCCATGAACAAGCCCAGAATCAAGTAAACAATCATAATGATAAGTAAAATCACGTATTTTGAAACCTCTAGACCTTCAGCAAACATCACTAATTTTTGTGTAATCTGTGTCATTGTTAAATAGTAACCAAATATATGTGCTCCAATAATTATTGTCAAAATCATCGTGGAGGCTTTAATTGCATCATTTAAAGCCTGATTTATTTTGGCAAGCGTGAATCTACCCATAAAAAGAATAACCAGAAACGTTATAAGTGCCCCTACAGCACCCGCTTCCGTTGCTGTAATAATCCCACTGTATATTCCGCCAAGTACAGCTGTAATAATAATTAACATTGGCCATACGGAACTTAATGATTTAATTTTTTCTTTCGTGGTAGGATTCATACTTATTTTAGGGGCAATATCCGGATTTATTTTGACCCATATAAATATAACAACTATATACCCCAATGCGGTAAGTAACCCTGGAATAATACCACTTATTAATAGGGCACCAACACTCGTCTCTGTCAATATCCCATACAGAATCAAAACAATACTCGGGGGAATCATCACTGCCAATGTTCCTGAAATACTAACTACTCCTAAAATAAATGGTGTTTTATGTTTATACTTTTTCATTTCCGGAGCTACAGAACTTGCCATAGTGGCTGCCGAAGCTTGACTAGAACCCGAGACTGCGCCTAAAACCGCACCAGCAAAGACTGATGCTATTCCTAGTCCCCCAGGCAACTTGCCCAGCCATTTATAAGCAGCACTTATCAGATCTTTCATTACTCCACTTACCGTCATAAAAGATGCCATTAAAATAAACATTGGAATAGCACTCAGTAAAAAGCTTTTCACACTAGCATATGGAGCTGTCAGCAAAATTCCAGTAAATCCTTCCCACCCTCCAGCAAGAATCAAGCCGACTGAACCAGAAATACCGATTGCAAATGCAACAGGCATTCCAAATATCAATAATAGTGCTAACAATAAAAGTGGTATTATAATTGACAAGTCTTCATTCCCCTTTCAATTCACTTTTGGGTCCCAGCGTATTTACACACATAATTAACAACCTTATGCATAATAAAAATGCGCCTATAGGAACCCAAATATATGAAAGCCACATGGGAAAGGATACAACTCCTGATTCTGTTAGATTTTCGACCCAAGCCTCGTGAGTTGTTTGAAAACCATAATAGCCAATAAAGGACATCCAAATTGCCGTTAAAAAGTAATAAAAAAAGTTTAATCTCTTTTGTAAGGTTTTAGGTAATTTGTCAAAAACAACATCCAACCGTATATGTCCACCGATTTTCATAACATAACTCATACTTAGAAAAATGGTAACAACCATAAGGTACATTTCAACAATTTCATATGTCCCAACGATTGGTTTGCCAAAAAAATATCTTCCGATAGCATCACCAGAAACTAACAACATCATTGCGAATAATCCGAATTTTGATCCCATTAAAAAAACATATTCTAACCAATTAAATACCTGTTTAAATTTCCCCATATATGATCTCCTTCCTTGATGAATACGAGTCTCATAAAGGAACTTTTTTAATTGAATAAAAGAGGGTAGTTTATAGCAGGTACCAAAACTTACCTTCCATTATTTTTGTACAATTTACTTATTCACTTCATCCTTGAATTGATTATATTTCTCCACAGCCTTCTGTGCTGGTATACCTCTTTTTTCTAAATCTTTTGCCCATCTGTCCCAAACTGGTTCTAATCCTTCATCCCATTTTTTTAGTTCTTCCTCACTTAAATCCGTAATCTTCATTTGTTTACTGAACTCTTCTCGAAGTTTTTTACTTTTTTCATCCAGTACTTTGGATAGATGATCCATCGTTTCTTGTGATGCTTTGTCTATGGAGCCTTTTACGTCATTAGGTAAATTTTGATATACTTTCGAATCAATGGAATAAATAACGTTAAAACTTCCTAACCTGACATTTCCAGTAGAATAGTTAACAATTTCCTGTATCTGATAAGGTTTGAAACTCGTAAACGGAAATACAACACCATCAACTGTACCGCGTTCTAGAGCTGTATATGCCTCAGGAGCAGCCATGAACGTAGGAGATGCACCTAATTCATCCAACGCATATTCCATAGTGCCAGTGGCTCGCATTTTTAGCCCTTGAACATCTTCAAGATTTTCTACTTTTTTATTCTTTGTAGCTATCTGGTATTGTGGAATTGGTACAGCCCATAATGGCTGAATATCATTCGGCTTATACTCTTCTTCAATAAGCATATCCTCCATCAGCTTCCAGAAAATTTGAGTGCCTTCTTGGGAAGTACTGTAAGCTCCCGGGAGAGTTGGAACTTCACTCAATGGTAGTTTATCTGTCGCGTAAGATGTGTATCCTATATCGATTGTTCCAGTTTGAATCAAATCTAGAAAATCTCCTGCCTTCCCCATTTGCTCCGCTGGATAATATTCAAATTCCACTTTTCCATCTGTATGTTTCTCAACCTGATCCATAAAATAAACAATTCCTTCACTAGATAACAAATTTGTGGTTGGAAAGGAATCTGCAACTTTGAGTTTTATCGTATCTTTATTCTCCGCCTCGCTACTAGTGGAACTATCACCACACGCTCCCAATAGGATTATTGAAAGAATTAAAATAATATTTCCTACCCAGTATTTTCTTAACATAATTGATAAACCTCCTAATTTTTAAATGTAAGGGGTTACAAAATGATGCATAAATTAATACAAATCAGGCGCCTTTAGCTGGACTATAAATCAAAACAAATTTCAAATTACCTTTACCCGCATTTTTTATTTCATGGTTAACTTTTTTAGGAATGAAAACTGAATGGCCAGCAGTTAATTCAGCTTCTTCTCCACCAATTTTTGCATGCATCTTTCCCTCCAAAATGTACATAAGCTGTTCAATTTCTTCGTGAGAATGTGGATCAGCATCCCCTCCTTCCTCCATTTCTCCAATAATCATTTCCACCTCATTTATCCCATCTTTTCTGCCAACCACTTTTTTATTGTAAGTTAATTCATGATTAAGTGGTATGTAGCTTTCAATTTCACTTTCGTGTATCCAATATCGCATTTGTACGCCCTCCCCAATTTTAATCTAATAATCATTCCATCTGATAGAATAGCATTCCACTTATTCAGTAAAAAAATAAAATGTCTTCATTATTCGATTTTTTTAACTATAACATTTTGGATTTGAAATTTCAATAAATTCTTTCAAATGAATATAATTAAAATATCCGTTTTTCAAATCCAATTGCATAAGAAATATCATTTGCTGCTTTTTTTGTTTGTTCAACAATAAAATCTTTTTGAGATTCTTCATAACTAACAATGGGAATTACGGTAATAACACTACCAATCACTTTATGTGATACGCCAAAAATAGGAACACCTACGCTTAAAGCACCTTTTTTTCGTTCGTTTGCTGTCAAAGCATATCCTTCGTTACGAATCATGCTCAATTCTTCATCCAACTTCATGGCTGATTCTTTATCCATTCCAATATTATGCAGGATTAATTCTTTCTCGCTATTCTCCAACTGAGCTAAAATAGATTTCCCGCTAGCTGCTATATGGATGGGTTTTAAAACTCCTATCTCCAAAATATATTGCAAAGCCTTTGAACTCTGTACACTTTCCACAAAAGACAACTGCTTATATTGGGGATGGTATAATGCTAAATATACAGATTGATCCACAGTCTGAGCCAATGTTTCTAAAAATGGTTTAGCTACATCCTTAATTTTTACCCTTGATGAAATAATGGATGATATTCTAATAAATTCTTCACCTATCGTATATTTTCCAGATTCATGGGATACATTTAAAATATTTTCATCCATTAGGATACTTAGGTGGCGATGCAGAGAGCCAGCAGGAATGCCTATATAACGGGATAATTCGTTTACCCCCCATTCCATTTTGACATCGGCAAAAGCCCTTAGAATGGTTATTACTTTTGATACTAAATTTCTATTTTGTTTCAAATTTGGTCCCCCATTTAACATTTATAACTTTTATATGCCTATTGTGAATTATCCTTCCCTATTGTAGAGTTCTTCCAAATTGATTATGCAATATATTCAGAAATACCACAAGACTTTTGGAAAATTTCTTGAGTCAATCTGTATATCTTTACTGTATATTAATCCACATCTTCTTTTCCATTGTACAATGACGAAGAATTCAAGAAGTGAAGTGCAAATTTTATTTTGCCAAAATGCTATGCCACCAAGATAAAATACAAAAATAACAAAAAGTGCTATAAAAATGTCATTTTGACTAAACGTTAAATTTTGCTTATCCATGTAAAAATCAGCACATCATAAAAAAGCCATCAGCTTCACCATGAGCATCAATTTTTAAACAAAACTTTATTCGACATATGATAAAACTCAGGAAGTGACAGGCGCCAAAAGCACAGCAAGCTATTTTATGTTAAACTATTTCTGTCAGAATAATAGAAAATCATGGAGGATTCTCATGGCACTGGACTACACGAATTCGATTCCGCTTTACATCCAACTGAAAGAGAAAATAGAACAAAAAATAATGGATGGGGTGTACATTGGCAAGGTTCCCAGCGAGCGTGAGTTAATCGATGAATATTACGTCAGCCGCAGTACTGTCAGACAAGCGATTGATGCGTTGACACGCGAAGGCACACTTGATAAAAAGCCCGGAAGAGGTACATTCGTCGCATTAAGGCCAATCAATGACTGGCTGGGCAGTTTGAGCAGCACATCGGAAACGATTCAGCGTATGGGAATGGATCCCGGAGCAAAGCTTGTTAAGGCAGAAGGTGTCCAATTACCCGTGCATCTGCAGAATATGACCGGGCTGAAAGAAGCCGTTCATATTAAGCGGGTCCGCTATGCCGACCATATTCCAATGGGAGTTGAAAACAACTATTATCCTGTTGAAATCGGCAAAAACATTATGGAATATGACTTAAACAAAGTAGCATTGTATGACCTACTTGAGGAGGAGTTAGGCATGCGTTCGATTGAAGCAGAGCAGAATATCAGATCAGAGCGAATTGCCAAAGAGGACGCCAAGCTGCTCGAAGTTCCGGCAAACACCAGTATGCTCGTTGCCGAGAGAAACCTGAAAGATGTTAGCGACAACTTTATCGAATACGAACGTGCCTGCTATCGGTCAGATATGTATTCATTTAATATTAAACTATCGAGGAAAAAATGATAAAAGGGTTATCAAACCAGTGTTTGATAACCCTTTTATCAGCTGTTACTTGAAGCGATTTGCACGCACCCCTGCCGTTAAGAGGTATAGAGAACGCACTCCGTTTTACTGAAACTCGACCACCTGCCTGAGCAGCATTCATATCTATCACTTTGGAAGTACGCGGTATGCCCCCATACTCGGATAACCCTGGACCAGCCACCTATATAAAAAATAATTCGACACAATGTGACAAAATTCGGGAAGTGACAGGCACCATACAGATTCAGCCTTCAGCAAAAACCGTATCTCTACTATAAATCGTCCTGCCTTCTTTGATAGTATTTAAAACGTGTATATCCTTTATGTTCTGTTTATCCGCCTTCAGCGGATTTTGGTCCAATATCACGAAGTCAGCAAGTTTTCCTGCTTTTATGCTCCCCTTTTGATCTTCCTCAAAGTATGAATAAGCTGCATTGATTGTGACGGCCTTCAGGGCATCGTAAACAGAGACGCATTCTTCAGGTCCAATGTTAACGCCCTTCTGTGTGATTCGATTGACCGCGCACCATATGGTATGGAGCATATCCGGTTTGACAACTGGCGCATCTTGGTGAAAGTTTACCATTAACCCTCTATCAAAAGCTGATTTTGCAGGGCTTATTCGGCTTCCGCGCTCTTGCCCCAGGTTTTTCAAATGTACATCGCCCCAAAAATATGTGTGAGCTATAAATATAGAAGGTATCATCGCCAGCTCAGCCATCTTGTCCAGTTGATCATGACGAACAGTTTGACAATGAATCATAACCGGACGCAAATGATCTTTATTCGGATTATCCGATTCCTGCCATGCGGCTTCGTAGTTTTTAAGCAGCTGATCGGAGGCAGCGTCACCATTACAGTGGGTAAGCAGCTGTACATCATCATTAATAGCCTTTGTCACGTATTGCTTTACTTGTTCGTCCTCGTACCATGGATAACCGCCATAGCTTTCTTCTCCTTCATATGGTTCCGTCATCCATGCCGTCTTGCCCTGCGGCGAGCCATCCAAAAACATTTTGTATCCGCCGATTTTCAACCGGTTATGATACTGCTTTGCATATTCCTCATTACTGTTCATGTCATCAGGATTCTCAGCCACTAATGGATACGCAACAACATCTACATTCAAGTCACCCTTCTCCGATAACATTTTGAAAAGCTCAAGGGTTTCACTTGAGGTCGCACCATCCTGTACAGTCGTAATACCATTTTTAATATAAATCGCCTGACCAAGATTGGCTAACTGGACATAATCCATGTCGATATCGGCAAAGATGCTGCTCTGCAAGGACATCAGGTTTCCTTCTTCCAAATAACCGTTAGGCTCCATCGTGCCTTTAATTCTACCAATACGGCCCCCTTCTTCATCGGGTGTATTTTCGTCAATCCCTGCAAACGTTAATGCTGCATCATTTGCGCATCCCATATGACCGGACGCATGAAAAATAAGGATCGGATTCTCTGTTGATACATCATTTAAAACGTGTTTTAGCGGATGTTTTTCCTCGTTCAGGAAATTATGATCATAGCCGAAGCCAACAACCAAGTCGCCCTTACCCATTCCTTTATGCTGCATGTAAGATTTTAGTGTCTGAATAATATCGTCGAAACTTCCACATTCTTTTAAATCAGCCATAGTTGTCAATGGTCCCATCATGGACACATGACTATGCGGATCGACAAAGCCCGGCATCAAAGTATTCCCTTTTAAATCAACGTTTTCAACACCCATATCTTCCATATGGGTCTGCAGTGCACCTAACTTGCCAACTTCTTTAATTACACCGTCCTCAATCAACACCGCTTCTGCAGCATCCATTTCGTTCTCCATCGTTACAATATCGCCGCCGTAATACAATGTCTTCATCATTCAGTACTCCTCTCTCTATTCTGCAGTGGCTCTTTTCAATCTCTCTACTTCGGATCCGGATTCCGATCTAAAATCATACGTTTTTGCACCCCATACTTTGAACACCTTTAACACAATTAAGTAAATGGGAATTGGTGCCAATAGCAATAGAATGCCCAGACTCATTGACAATGCCCCCGAGGCTATCGCCATTATTGTCGACACAGTCACAAATGAAGCTACCATTGGCAAGTTCATCAAACCTAATTCAACTGCTGTTGAGGTTCTTAAAGAAGGATCAATAATCCTTACAAGCGCAATACCGCTTGGGACGGTTCCTGTGACTGTCCCGTATAAGCCGATTGTTCTTTCAAAGTCATTTTCGCCACCCATGCGCTGGCCAAAGTAGATGCAGATTATAACGCTCAGGAGCATAACCACTATGGTCACGGTGATAATGGGAATCATCCATTTTCCAATCACACTGAATGGAACAGCCATAAATGACGCAACAATCAGGTAATCTGTTGACCAGCCGGTGATCTTAGACTGAAATGTATTATCTAGCATGTTATCGATACGCCATTTTTTCATAATGAATTTAACCAGGTACCCGGCCAACATGCCATAAATAAACAGCATGCCGCTAAATGTTGAGCCGACCCCCGGGATGAATGAAACAATTTCAGACATGCCTAGAGCCAATAGAAAACAGAGACCAATAATAGCGAAATGAAAAGTCATCGTATCAATGTTGCCGCTGAACATTGTTTCGTTTCCCAATGTGTTTCTTTTTTCGTCTTTGACGTAATAGCCTCGTTCAACGAAATCTTCAATCTTGGATGACCCCATGTTTTTCGCCAATCCCCGTTTAATCCCGTACCTCGCTAACGGGACACCAACGAGAAAACAAAGCAGGAATCCTAACGCGGCAAAGGTGACACCGACTGTCGCAGCGTTGGCAATACCGTATTGCTGTTCCATAATCGATCCAAAAGTCGCTGATTGTCCCGGTCCTTGGGTAAAAGCAAAAGGAATTAATAAGCCGTATACCGGATTCATCCCGAAAAAGCCGCCAATCCCAATAATGATAATCGCTCCAACAGCTGGGGTAAGGGCATAGATTAAATTCCAGAGAAAGCCCAATCCGATCGATCCTTTCGCTATACTTTTCCCAACAGAATTCGATGATTTGGACTTAGGATTACGGGTCAATCCGATAGAAATAAAGGTAACCGTAAATAAGAAGGTCACAATATCGACATACATTTGCGCGTCAACAGATGTAATCAGACCCGTATTCATGACAATTAAACCCAACACGCCGGCAATGACACTGGCAGGTACCAGCATTCTGCTAATAAAAGAAACCTTCGTTCGTATGATCATGCCAGCACAGAGCATAATACTCGCTAAACCAAAAGCTATCATGAACGTGATAACAATCTCTCCCTCTTCAACCGACTCTATCAATTAAAGTCGACAGCTTTCTATTTATTTTCATAATGTTATATTAAAGATCGTTACCCACACATAGCAACATGGTTCTAATGTTCGTACCAGTGCATCAGAGTTACCCACCCCAAAACGACAAAAAGACTATCTTAGCCGATGTTAGAAAAGATAGTTTTTCTAACATCTGTTTAAATAGCCAAGTCATGCCATTTTCCCCTGAAAAGTTTAATCTTAAATGAATACATATCTGAGCAATAGGAAGCCGATCATATTCAACAATTCCGCCATTCGCATCCACCAGCTTCCGTCGAGCTGTCAACATACTCGTTCCTGCTGGTACATTTAAAAGCTTTGGGATCCACCTTGATTGAGCGGATTCCCAATTGCTGTTCAGGCGGGTCTTATAAAGTAATTTTGTTCAATTCATATGTTTTAATTTATTCCGGGTGTAGAAAATAAACCAGTATCCGCTATTTGTTGGGCTGTTCCCGAGTTCGATGCTTTTCTGCATATCGCGGCCACCTGAATGGTTTCCTCCACTAATTGATCGCGTGTTTCTATATGAAAGTCCCTGATATCTACATAAAGCGTTACTTGACCCAGTATAACATTAACACCATTTGGCTCTACTATTTGCCTTCCTACAGTTGCGACAGCAGAATCACTGATACTGGCGGGAAGCTTCACTGCCATTAAAGCCACCATTAAACCGTGAACCTTCTTCATCTGAAAATATCGCTACTTCGAAGTTTTATTAGGTTGAAATTCTGATTCATTCCAGGCCTCCACCACTTCCAGTGCCGATAACACACCTAACACACCGTCAAAATGGCCGCCGTTCGGAACACTATCTAAGTGAGAACCACTCATAATAGACGGAAAACCATTCTGCTTCCCTTCCAGTCTTCCAAAGACGTTGCCAGCCGTTCCCCGCAAATTCCACCATAGTCATGATTGTTATCATAAGGTTCAATTAATTTCGTATATAAGTCAGCATTCATTTTTTTACCATTACACTGCCTCCTCCATCAGTAGCAACAAACTTTTATTTAACGACCAATTCCTGAATCACATCTTCATCTACAGTTATCCCAAGGCCAGGCTTATTGCTTAAATTAATATGCGGTGGTGAATAATCGAGATCACCAGGTTCTTTTGTGAACATCACTGGTCCAGAGACTTCAGTTGATATAATATTTTTCTTGGATAAAGCTAAATGGAACCCCGCAGCAGAAGCAATACTGGATTCGACCATTGACCCTATTTGACATTGTATCCCCATAAAATCCGCTTGTGTGGCTAACTGGAGTGAAGGATATATCCCTCCGCTTTTCATCAATTTAATATTAATATAGTCAACTGATTGATGTTCTGCCAATATTCTTAAATCTTTTACTGTGACTAAACTTTCATCTGCCATTAATGGTATAGAAGTACTTTGTTTTAATTCCTTAAAAAGTGATACATCATCTGCAGCAATTGGCTGCTCAACCCATGACGGATTGTAAGGGGATAAATATTCAATTATCCTTTTCGCCCTCTGGACAGATTTCCATCCCTGATTAGCGTCAACTCTGATTAAAACGTCATTGCCAACTGCCTTTCGAACTGCTTTTACCCTTTGGATATCTTTTTCATCACCTGCCCCAAGTTTCATTTTTATTTCCGTATAACCGTCATCAACAGCGGCCTTTGCTTGTTTCGCCAGCACACCTGGCTCCAGAATGCTAAGCACAAATGGTAATGAAGGTGCTGTATCTTTTTTTCCACCTAGCAATAAGTAAATTGGAAGTTGACTGTATTTTCCGATAATATCATAACATGCGATGTCAATAGCGGCTTTTGCCGCGGGATTGCCAAATATTTTTCGATTCATCTTCTCATGGACTTGATAAATATTTCTTGGATCACTTCCTATTACAGTAGGTATAAGATAATGTTTAAGCGTAACTATGTCACTTTGAACCGACTCACCTGTTACATTTTCATCCGGAACGCTTTCCCCATATCCTATAATACCTTCATCCGTATGGATCTTAATAATAATCGAAGGCATCATATCATACCTCATATAAGAAACAATAAAAGGTTCCTTGAGTGGTAAATTGACGTGATAAAGCTCTATTTGCGTTATCTTCATAACAATCCCTCCTTGTAGATTTATAAAACGCATCTTTTTTCATATGACTTAAAGTAGATTTGACAACTAATTTAATTTATGTTAATTTTTTGAATATATTTAATTGTATAATATCATTAGAGATATCTTATCGCAAATTATTTGGAAATATCATTTTGAGAGCGTTATTATTTCAAACGTAATAATCGCAATTTTCCTGATTGTACGTATCACTTCCTTTATCAAAAGGATCAACTATCAAAACAAATCCTAAATCTGCAAGGAGGAGCATTTATGGAGTATGTATTAACCGATGAAATGAAAAGAATTGAACAACAATTGTGGGATATTAGTGACCACCTGTACGAAAACCCTGAACTTGGTGATGAAGAATATCAATCAATGCAACTGCTCGTTGATTTTTTGAACCAAAATCATTTTCAAGTGGAAACCGGGGTTAGCAATCGAGCAACAGCCTTTAAAGCGGAGTTTGCAAGTAAAAAACCTGGGCCAACAGTTGCCTACTTAGCGGAATATGATGCCCTTCCTGATATAGGTCATGGGTGTGGTCACAACCTGATTGCTGCAATGAGTGTTGGCGCAGGAGTAACACTTAGTCAAATTGTTAAAGAAACTGGTGGAAAGGTTGTCATCATTGGAACACCGGCAGAAGAAACAAATGGAGCTAAAGTCGACATGAGCAACAAAGGGGTATTTGACAATATTAATGTTGCAATGATGGTTCATGCTGCTGATCAGTCATATCAAAGCGGTAGCATGTCAGCTATGGATGCTATCGAATTTGCCTATACTGGAAAGGCCTCCCATGCCGCAGCTAAACCTGAAGCAGGCATTAATGCTCTAGATAGTGTTATTCAGTTATTTAATGGCATCAATGCATTCCGGGAACACCTAACCTCGGATATTCGTATCCATGGAATAATTACAGAAGGTGGACAGGCCGCTAATGTTGTCCCCGAACAAGCCACTGCCAATTTTTATATTCGAGCACGGAACCGTTCACATTTAGATTATGTTGTTGAAAAGGTTAAAAACATTGCAGAGGGCGCTGCTTTAATGACAGGAGCCACCCTCAACATCTCCAATTTCGAATCTAGCTTTGATAATTTGGTTACCAATAATGTTTTGTCAAAAACTTTTACTACACGGTTGCAAGAGGTGAGTAAACATCCTGTTCATCCCGGTGAACAAAGCTTTGGTTCTTCAGACATGGGTAATGTTAGTAAAGTTGTGCCGGCGATTCACCCTTTTATTAGTTTAAACGAACCAGGATTAGTATTTCATACGAAAAAATTTGCAGATAAAACTGTTACAAAAGAAGGCCATCAAGCATTATCATCCGGGGCTCTGGCACTGGCGCTAACTGGCTATGACATATTAACGGATAAAGAGCTCTTAAAGAGCATAAAATCTGAGTTTGACTCAATCGATTAATACACATAATGTCCTTCGTCTTATGGAAAAAACTTATTGATGATACTGAAAAAATAAACATATTGGCTGAATAAACTAAAAACAAAGGAGTGTGATGAATTTTGGGTGTTCAAATAAGCAGCCCAGATAATCAAGAGAATCGGAAAAAACCAAAATTTCAATTTCCTCATGTTTTTATTATTTTGTTTGGTTTAACCATTATTATGGCTGTTGCCACTTATTTTATCCCAGCCGGTGAATTTGACAGGACCACTACCGAAGATGGAACAACGGTTGTGGTTGAAGGCACCTATCATAGCGTGGAAAGTAACCCCACTGGATTGTTTGACATCTTTTTAGCTATTCCTAATGGTATGTCTGAATCAGCCACAATAATCTTCTTTATTCTTATCGTCGGAGGGGCCTTTAATATTTTAATTTCGACTAATGCTCTGGATGAAGCAATCACTAGTATATCATCGAAAATGAACAACAAAGAAATTTACACAATTCCCATCGTAATGGTTATTTTTGCTTTGGGGGGAGCCACATTTGGCATGGCGGAAGAGACAATTCCCTTTATGTTAGTTATAATCCCTCTTGCCATACGAATGGGATTTGATTCAATGGTTGGAGCCGCAATGGTACTCCTTGCCGCATACTCAGGATTTACCGCAGCTTTTTTGAATCCTTTTACCGTTGGCGTTGCCCAAACTATAGCAGATTTACCGTTATTTTCGGGCATAGGCTTTAGGATTTTTATGTGGATCATTTTTGTAGGTGCTAGTATAGCCTATGTTATGTTTTATGCTAAAAAGGTTAAAAAGAACCCAGAAATTAGTATTATGTATGAAGAAGATCAAGAAAGACAAATTAATATTCCTCGGGAGTACGATGATACATCAATATCAAAAAGAAATATCCTGGTTATAGCAATATTAATCCTTACGCTCATAACACTTGCCTTAGGGGTAATCTTCATTGGATGGTATATCCAAGAGATTGCAGCTTTATTCATTATCATGGGAATTTTAGTCGGATTAGTTGGAAAGCTGCGCTTAAATCAGATTGCAGAACGATTCGTCAAAGGATGTCAGGATATAGTAATGGGAGCGTTAGTTGTAGGTTTTGCTTATGGTATACTAGTCGTTCTTGAGGAGAGCAGCACAATCGACACTATTCTATACGGCATCTCCGATTTAGTCACTAATTTACCATCGGCACTGACGGCGATTGGAATGTTAATTACTCAAAGCCTGCTCAATTTCATTGTCCCTTCCGGAAGCGGTCAGGCCGCTTTATCCATGCCTATCATGGCACCCTTATCCGACCTGGTAGGTGTTAGCCGACAAACCGCTGTGGTAGCATTTCAAATGGGAGATGGCATTTCCAACATATTAACCCCAACAAGCGGAGCCTTTATGGCAGCATTAGCCATTGCTAAAGTACCTTGGGTGAAATGGGTAAAATGGATCTGGCCCTTAATTGTAATCCACTACTTATTGGCTGCTCTATTTGTAACCATGGCTCATTTGTTTGTATGGTAGAATTCCTATAATCGCCATTGATTGAGTCAGTTGGGGATTTTCTGAACTATGCTTCACAACATGGGGCAAAAAAGCGACGTGAAATTGAATTTCACATATATTGCTCACTAATTCATATTAAACTATAAATAACCCCCATAAAAACTAGAATAATTCTAATTTATGAGGGTGTAATGATGGATAGTGATTATTTACTTTACGTTACATTGGGGTGTGTAAAACGTCACTCCTTCTTCGGCGCTAACTCAATTGCTTGTCTTAAAGCTTCTAGCATACTT
Source organism: Lentibacillus kapialis (assembly GCF_014646635.1). Classification (GTDB taxonomy): domain Bacteria; phylum Bacillota; class Bacilli; order Bacillales; family Amphibacillaceae; genus Lentibacillus; species Lentibacillus kapialis. The sequence goes on along the minus strand of NZ_BMNQ01000031.1, from coordinate 11,635 downwards.
CTTTCATCTGCTATACCTGTGCCAGCGATATCAAATGCTGTTCCATGATCAACACTTGTTCTAATAATTGGCAAGCCAACAGTAATATTCACGCCAGCTTCAAGTCCCAATACCTTAATAGGACCATGACCTTGGTCGTGATACATGGCTGCTACAATATCAAAATCACCACGCTGAGCTCGGAAAAATAGCGTATCGGCCGGTAGTGGCCCTTCAACATTAATCCCTTCTTCTGTTGCACGACCAATAGCCGGAATGATTTTCTCTTCCTCTTCTCCATAGCCGAACAACCCATTTTCACCGGCATGAGGATTAATCCCACACACACCTATTTTAGGGTGGCTGACTCCAGCATTAGTAAGTGTTTCATGTGCTAAACGTATAACTTCGTGAACCCGTTCCGGTCTAATCATGTTTATAGCATCGATAAGACCCACATGAGTCGTTACATGAATTACCTTCAATTTAGGCGAAGAAAGCATCATGGAAAAGTCTTTTGTACCTGTTAACTCAGCTAAAATTTCTGTATGTCCCGGATAAATATGTCCACCTTTATGCAATGCTTCTTTGTTCAAAGGAGCGGTACAAATCGCATCAATTCGACCATTGTTTGCGAGTTCAATAGCAGTTCTCAGGTACTCAAAAGCTGCATTTCCAGCCTCTGAAGAAACCTGTCCAAATGGCAAATCTTCTGGCAGTAAATCAAGATCATAACAAGCTATTTCTCCAAAACGTGTTGTGAAATCAGAATAACCATCTACTTCCTTAATCGTTAATTCAGTACTTAGCAATTCTGCAGCACGCTTCAGTATTTTCGCATCACCAATAACAATTGGGTGAGACTGCTCATATACATGCTTACTTTGTAAACTTTTCACAATAATTTCAGGCCCTACCCCAGAAGCGTCCCCCATCGTAATACCTACTATTGGTTTATGACTCATCTTTATAAACTCCCTTCAATTCCTGCATGGCATTATAAATCGAAGCTTCTTTTCCAAATGCTCCTGCTTTTGTTACAATAGTATAATCAAGATTTGTGCCGATTAACGTGCCCAATGGAATTCCTGCTTCAACCTGCTTGATTAAACGGAAGCCAATGCCACCCAAGTGACTCGAGGTGTCTTTTGCTGTATCCCCGCCTGTTAGCACCAAACCAGTCAAATCTTTATTTGTTTCGGCAACTGCTGCCACGACTTCGCCAATCGCTCCGGAAATGCGTTCTCCAATTTGATAGCCTGTTAAATTCAGACTTTCTCCGACTTCCGTAACTTGTTCCCTTACCTCTTTATTGGAGGGAACATATAAAACTAGATCATTCCCATTTTCCAATCCCTCAAGCAATGCTACAATATTATTCTGTCTATGCTTTTCCCAATCACCACTGAAAATTCGCATCGGATTCAATTCCACAGCTGTTATATCGGACTGTTTGACTGCAAAACGCACTTGATTCTGCGTTACCCGAGATAAGCTTCCACATACTGCCATAACATGATTCGATTTGAGAAATGTTCGTTTATCTACCTTTTCACTAATCCCAAGTACTTCCGGAAGTACTTCTGCAAGACCAGCTGATCCAGCCCAAACAACTTGATCTGATACAGCGTGCATTTTTTGTGCCGCATTTTTTAAATCATCCTGTGTTTCCGCATCACAAACAATATACCTTAGCTTATTTTCTTTAAAGGTACGCATTTTTTCCCCAAAAACAGTTTTGTCCGCTTCAATATCTGCTTTTTTCAAAAGGCCAATCGGTTTTCCGATTTCTTTTTCCAAAAGCTTGGGGATGGATGACTCAGTAACAGGATGTTTTGGATCTTTTGAAATTTCAGTTTCAGCTATTCTTTCATCATTGACATAGTGTATACCATCTTTCGTCGTTCTTCCAAGAGGAGGAAAAGCCGGAGCAATGAATACAAACTCCGGTTTAAATACATCATAAAGGGCCTGCAATTCAGTCCCAATATGTCCCCTCAAGGTAGAATCCATTTTTTTATAAATCGATGAATAACCTGCTTGTTTTAAAAACCGGCCAGCCTGCTTCGTCATAAAAGCTGCCGTTTCTCTGGACAACGCGCGTGAATTCGTATCAATCACAACACCGTTATCAAGGTTATTCTGATCTTCCGGGATATCAAAAAGAACGGAAGTGTGTACGCCTTTCTCTGTAAGTTGAACACCACTATCATTAGCGCCAGTTAAATCATCTGCAATAATACCTATATTGTGTTTCATGTTGATTCCTCATTTATTAGCAAAATTATATTATTCAATCACATAGTCGTCGGGTACTTTTACGCCTTTTTTCTCTAAACGCTTCACAAGGAAACCGATATATAACGGCAATAGAATAGCTGTTGTAACAGTAGATGCTGCAACCTGCACTGTAGCAAGATCAACATGTGAAGCAAAACTTGCACTGGCAGCTGCAATCGCAGCCGGCGTTGCTACAGCATTACCTGCTGTTGAGCCTTCTGCTGCACCAGCAATCGGGTTCCATTTAAATGCTTTAAAAACGAAGAATCCTGCAGTTCCAGTTAGGAATACAGTTGCTAGACCAAGAACAATACCTGAAAGTCCACCCTCAATAATTGCACCAAAGTCAATTCCCATACCAAGCGCAAAGGCAAAGAACGGAATTAACATGGAGCTCCCTTTATCAAAGAACTTTCTCATTTCCTCATCTAAATTACCTAACACCATACCAACAATGATGGGTAACAACACTGCGATAAAGGATACAAATGAAAACAACCCATCAACAAAGCCCATCGCCCCGAATATAGACAATGCTACCATTGTGAAGAAAGGGCCATCATTTAACGCAAGTAATGAGTATGCCGCACGGTCTGTTTTGTCACCATATTGACCAACCAGCGCCACATACAAACCACCATTACTGTTGGTCATAGCAGCAATAATTGCAATTGGTGCTAAACCTAACCAAAGCCCGCTATCTCCGGCTAACATATAGGCAACAAGGCCAAAAATCGCACCTACTATCCACTTAGTCGTTAACAATGTGGCACCTTTACCAAGGCTGACCCCAACATTACGTAAATTAATTTGAGCCCCTGTACATAATAAGAATAGTGCGATAAGAGTGCTTGCTCCATCAACAAATAACGCCTGTGTGAAATTACCAATTCTAAGTAAATCGGGAGCGACAGTATTAAGTGTTGCAGCAAGCAACAAAGGTACTACCATCATACCTCCAGGAACTTTTTCTATTGATGCCTTAATTCTCATGCTTCTCCCCCTCTGTTTAATTTTAAAACGCTTGATAAAATTTAAAACGTTTTCATAGTCAACATTCTAATACATCTTGATATAAAATGCAACATATTTTAAATTATCGCCCTAATTAATTAACGTTTTTCTCAATGATTGTTGCATATTACAACAATATAAAAGGAACCCTTCTTAAGGGCTCCTTTTATAAACCAAAATATGAGCAATATTACTTTTTTAACTTCCGCCATAAAGTAGAACGATTAATATTCAATCTTTTTGCTGCCTTTGATTGATTGTCCCCCTCTTCCCGTAACACCTGCTTGATTACTTTTTGTTCAATTTCTTCCAACGTCCCATCAAGTGATAAACTATTATCATGAGCCATCGACATAAGCTTAGATTTATTCATAAATTTTTTAACATGGAAAAGCTCTATATAGTTGTCCGTTGTCATCGTGCTTAATTCCTGAATGACCTTCTTTAATTGAGACAAGTTGCCCAACCATTCAAACTGCAAGAGACAGTCAATTGCATCTGGTTTCATCCCCACTGTTTCATTACCGTTTTCAGCATGAAATTCAGCTAGGAAATAATCAACAAAATCCCCAATATCTTCTTTCCTATTACGTAATGGTGAAAGATGTATGACATGAATAGAAATCTTTTTATAAAGTTCCTGATCAAAGGCTCTATTATGTACAAGATAATCGAGCGATTCATTAGCAAGCACAATGATTCTTATAGTATCAGGTATATGTTGTAATAAGCTTTTAATAGCATTTTGTATGTTAGTTGATACTGACTCTATATCTTTTATTATAACTGTTCCATACTTTATAGTTGTAAGCTTGTTCCTTATTTTCTCTATTTTAACATCATTAGTTAAGTAACCTCCCTCTATAACAACGAGCGGAGATTGCTGACCAAATTTCTCAAAATGTAATGCTTGTGCAACCGTATATTTACCTGTCCCCAGTTCCCCAACAATACACACGTTTGCATCAGTATATGCAAGTTGCTGTATATTATTTCTTAACCATTTGGCCTCGGCACTATCACCAATAATCGGGATATGTACAGGATCCCCAATGATTTTAACAGCCCTGTTATCGGTTTGCATCACTGAATCATAAATGTTAATGCCTACAATAGACTCTGTTATACTTACCAAATAAGCCTGTATATCGTATGTTTTATTTTGACCCTCAATTTCAGCCCACTGACTTGTTTTATTTTCCAAAACTCGCTTAATCACCTTTAATATAACGGGGGAATCCAAAATTTCATGACACTGATTATCTTGTTCATACAATAGATTTCTTTCAATAACTTCAGCATCTTTGTTCAATAAAATAATTGGAAAAGGCATTGAATTGAAGGTTTCCTGAAAATAATAAAATTGGCTGTTCACTCTGCGAAAGAAGCTATATATTCTTTTGCCTTCTTCAAAAGCATCAGTAACCGCTTCTTTTCCGGAAGTAATTAAAACACCGCGCAATCCAATCTGTTCTGCGACTTGAACAGTAATAACGTCCCCAATAACTACATTAAATCCTTGTTGCTTCAGTTCCTCCAAGTGACCGCTCACTTCATCCCTTGATTTAATCGTAATCATCTTCACATCAAATTCTAATATGCTGCATATTGTGGCTGCACCTTGCGAAATATTTGGATAACCAACAAGCGCCACTCCATTTTTTATTCCACGAATGAGGGTGAAAACACGCAACATATCATACCCGGTTATATCAATATGAACGACAGGTATCGAAACAACATCTTGAATCATAGTAGCTGTTCCACCGCGACTTATGATTAGCTCGTACCCTTGTTTTTCCGCTAATTTTGCCGCCTTTACACCTTCTTCAAGATTAGCTACCGTTACATCCAAGTCTATATCATCTGGTGCATCAACTTTTTTAGCTGTTTCAGCCAAACCTTGATACGGGGCAATTAGAAGTGTTTTAATCATCTTATCCCTCGTTTGTTGCAGATTTCAACACTTCCATTATTGCATAAAGACACTTTAATGTCATGTGAAATACTAATGATGGGATTGGTTTATTCAGAAACAAGAAATTTACTATACGGCATTCAAATTGTATGTGACAACCACCATAGTCTCGGTTACAGACTTCTTATAGGAAAAAAGATTCTGTCATCATTAAGCTTACCATCTAATCTAGATATATTACAGTTTTATTGGATTGAAAATTACCCACTTTAAAATAAGAAATGGTATCATCAAACGTAATTTTATTTGAAATATAAGATGGCTTAATCATTCCTTCCGATAAGCAGTTAATTACATAATTAAAATCTTGTTTTGTTGCATTTCGACTCCCTATTAGCGACATTTCTTTAGAATGAAAATCGGGATTAAAAAAACTTATTTCATCTTTTACTAATCCTACAAAAACGAGTTTTCCCCCGTGGCCCACATAATTAAAGGATTCCATCATTGAATGCCTATTACCCGTCGCATCAAAAACGATTGAAGGTAATGAACCTTCACAAATCTCCATCAACTGTTGCAAGATATTATTGGGATCATTTATAATTGCATCACAATCAGCCCATTCTTGGCAAAAGTTTAGACGTCCCTCATTTAAATCCATTACAATAGTTTTCGCACCTTGTAACTTTGCAAAACGGGCAACACCTAATCCGATAGGTCCTGTTCCAATAACTAAAACCGTATCACTTTTCTGAATCTGCGCTCGTCTTACAGCATGTGCACCAATACTTAGCGGTTCTACAATAGCTGCTTCATCCAATGTTAATTCATTTACCGGCAGCACATGACTAGAAGTGACTGTTACATAATTCTCCATTCCACCGTCAGTGTGTACACCTAACACTTGCATATTTGTGCAACAATTTGTTTTCCCATGTCTACATGCATCACATTCACCACAATTCATGTAAGGTATAACAGTTACAGTATCACCAATGTTAGTATCTCTGACTTCTTTACCTACCGCTTCAACGATGCCAGAAATTTCATGTCCAAGGACTCGTGGATAGGTAAAAAATGGTTGGTTTCCTTTAAATGCATGTATATCAGTTCCACAAATACCTATCCTTTTAATCGCTATTAAAACATCTTCATTTTCAAGATCATCAGGATCCTTTTTATTTTTTAAACTCATTTCACCTGGCTCTGTTAAAACTAGTGATTTCATTGGTCAATCTCCCTTTTCTAAGTTTAAAAGGGCTGGTTTAATACCCTCTTTGTCAATGCGCAAAAAGTAATCTGCTATCGCTTCATACAGATCACTCAATTCCTCATCATTCAGTGAGAAATCTTCATCAATCAAATCCCTAATAAATGCAATGAGGCTTCCCTTTGTATTATCAAATTCACTATAAAAATGACGGAACTTATCAATTACGTGTGTATCATCTTTTATCTCATACTTTGTTTGTTCATCTTTAAAAAAATAAAGCAATGCTGCTAAGGCAAAAGTTAATCGCTTTGGATTCTCCCCAATTTTGGACCGATATTCATAGATGCTTGGCCATATTCTTGCTTTAAATTTGGCATAACTATTTAAACTTATATTAATCAATCTATGGTTCAGAAAAGGATTAGCAAATCGATCAAAAGTTTGTATAATGTAGGTTCTTGCCTTTTCCTTCTCGTTTGAAGGAATCGTTGGAATTATTTCTTCAATTAAAGCATTATTAATAAATGAGAAAAGTAAGGAATCCTCTATACCCTCTCGAACAGTTTCAATACCGCTTAATAATCCCATCGTTGCAAGCATTGTATGAGGTCCATTAAGTAACTTTATTTTTAATTCTCTATAAGAAGAAATTTTGTCAAAATGAACGTTCAAGCCTGCCTGCTTAAAAGGGAGCTTTGATTCAACAGATGCGGGTCCTTCAATAACGAATAAATGATAAGGTTCCGCTACTGTTAGTAATTCATCGTAGTATCCAAGTAAGTTAAACAACTGTTGGTCTTCCTCTTTCGGATAACCGGGTACAATCCGGTCAACCAACGTATTACAGAATACACATGATTCATCAATCCATTGAACAAATGACTTTGACAGATTCCAATCTTCAATAACTTTCAAACAAATCCTTTTTAGTTCTTCTCCATTGTTTTCAATAAGCTCACATGGTAAAATAATTAATCCTTTATCTTTGTCTCCATTAAAATGAACATATCGATGGTAAATAAGTGCTACTACTTTACCAGGAAAGGATAGTGGAGATACATCTTCTGGGTAAGCCTCTTTTTCATATCGAATACCAGCTTCCGTAGTATTTGAAAAAAGGAACTCTATTTCTTGTTGCTCTGCTAATTTCATCACATCATGCCAGTTTGTGTAGGGATTAATTGCTCTATTGATGGAATTGATAACCTGTTTTCTTTTAACTGTCTCCCCATTTTCTATACCACGCAAGATTAAAGTAAAAAGCTCATTTTGACGATTAAGCTTAGGAACAGTTCTGCCTCTTGGAGTTGCTTGAATGGAAGCTACCTTACCCCCAAAATCACTCTTTTTATTCATCTCAAAGATCATCCAGTCAACAAAACCACGAATAAAATTCCCATCACCAATTTGAATTATTCTTTCTGGATAATCATTTAAAAGATTTGCCTGACCTAACTGTTTATAAGTTTCCGTATTCAAGTATGATAATTTTTCCGTCATTCGTTACAACCCCATATTTGGATTTTTATATTAATAAAAGCAAAATAATACCATTACTTGCTTCGTTTGTTTATTTACTATATTCATTCTGTTACAAATGTATTTGTTAATTTCCCCAACTTCTCGATCTCGACTGTCACCTCATCACCCGGCTGCAAATACACTCGTTCTTCTTCGGACAATCCAAGAACGACTCCTTCTGGTGTACCAGTTAAAATGACATCCCCAGGACTGAGCGTCATATATTGTGAAATATAACTAATAATTTCGTCACAATAAAATATCATATCTGACGTATTCGAGTTTTGGCGTACTTCTCCATTAACTGTTGTCTTTAACGGTAAATTATTTGGATCGATTACCTCATCTGCCGATACCAGATATGGACCAACGGGACTGAAACCATCACACGTTTTACCTAGTAACCACTGGTTCGTTCTAAATTGCAAATCCCTTGCAGATAGATCGTTTGCTGTGCAATATCCATAGACATAATCCAAGGCGTTTTCTTTTGTAACTTCTTTTGCTGATTCTCCAATAACAATCCCCAATTCCACTTCATAATCTAACTGTTCCGTTACATTAGGAACTACAATATCACAAAAGTTTCCTGTCAATGTGTTATTGTATTTATTAAATAAAATTGGAGTTTCCGGGTAAGGTGCATTTGTTTCATCAGCATGCTTCCGGTAATTTAAGCCAACGCAAATTATTTTACCCGGATTTGTAATGCAAGGCCCCCAATCCAACATTTTATCATTGAGAACATAAGGAGAATCAGAACTAGTATCAAGGGTATTAATGAAGTCCTTCAAAACAGATAACGTTTTATCTCCCCCGTTAATTAAATCCATAACTTCTGTTGGAACGTGTTCCATAGGGTGATCAGATAAGGCTGACGCAACATCTACTACTCCCTCTTTAACTTTAACTCCTAATGATGGACGATTATCTTTCATAAATGTAACTGATTTCATATTTATCTACCTCCAGTAAGTTAAAATTTTAGAATATATGGTATTACTACGATTAATTAACCACACGACTATCCTTTGAAATTAATTTCTTAACAGGATTAGTTAATATTCCAATTTCTGGTACTTCAATTTCGATACGATCTCCATCTTGAAGTGTAAATTCATTAGGTGGAACAATAGACGTACCCGTTAATAAAACTGTCCCGTCAAAAATCATGTTATCCCTTGTCAGGAAGGAAACAAGTTCATCATACTCCCGCTTCAATTGATTCGTATTTGCACTCTCCTCAACTATTTTCATGCCTTCACGATAGATACTCAACGTAATCTCTAAATTATAAGGATCTGGTAATGATTCTGCCAATACGATTGCAGGCCCAAATGAGCAAGAACTTTTCCAAATTTTAGCCTGGGGTAGATATAATGGATTTTCCCCTTCAATATCCCTTGAACTCATATCATTGCCTATCGTATAACCTAAAATCTTACCTTTTTTATTTATTACAACGCCAACTTCCGGTTCTGGAATTTGCCATTCCGAATCACTTCTAATATTCAAATCTTTATTGGGTACTATTGTTCTTGCCTCCGTTGACTTCAAGAATAGTTCAGGACGTTCAGCATCATACACTTTGTCATAAAATGTTTGCGAACTATCCATATCCCCGTTAGACGCTTCAAAATTTCTCGCTTCGCGACTTTTGAAGTATGTTACTCCTGAAGCCCACACTTCGGGTGCTGCAACAGGGGTTAATAAGTTCAATTCACCATATACAAATACCTCAGTGATCCTCTTATCATCAATTAATTGTTGAACCAGCTTCAATGGTGTAGTTTTCTTGTTTTCCGCATCATTTACTAATTCCATAAAATCAGAATAAGGCAAAGGGGAAACCTGCTGGCTCTTTAAAACACCTAAAGTTGGCTTTTTATTATTTAAGAAACGAATAATCCGCAATTAAAATCCTCCCTATATATCCATTTGATAACTCCCGTATTACTGTGTCTCCGCTAATCGCCATATACTGAATTCTTGGTTATGAAACTTTTCAGAAGCAGTAATTTCGCCATTAGCTACTTGTAAAACTTTTGAATAAATTTCCTCGCCAATTTGATCAATCGTATAATTTTGATCAATTATCTTTCCCGCGTTCACATCGATATGTTCGGGCATGTTTTTATATAATTTTGGATTCGTTCCAATTTTAATGACCGGAGCGATTGGAGACCCGGTTGGAGAACCTTTGCCAGTGGAAAATAAAACAATCTGTGCCCCTCCAGCCACTAATCCTACAACAGATTCAACATCATAGCCTGGTGTATCCATAAATATAAATCCTTTTTCCGTTGGTGAATGCGCGTAGTCAATTACTTCCATTAACGTAGAATTGCCTCCCTTTTTAATACACCCAAGAGACTTTTCTTCTAGTGTCGTTAAACCACCTGTTTTGTTACCAGGGGAAGGATTAGCAGCTTTAATATCTTCTCCCACAGCTCTTGCTCGTTGTTCATATCTTTTCACTATTTCCAAGAATCTGTTACCTACTTCTGAATTAACCGCTCTATTTGCCAAAATATGTTCTGCACCAACCGCTTCTGTTGTTTCAGCAAGAACACTTGTCCCCCCATCCGCAACGATAGAATCCGAAAAGGCTCCAATCGAAGGATTAGCAGTGATTCCTGACCATGCGTCTGAACCGCCACATTCGAGTCCAATTGTTAATTCGGAAACATCAGCTTTCTCCGTTTTTTGTTGCTTACTTAGCTCTAATGCATTTTTAAGCCAGACTTTCCCTTCTTCAAGACATTCGGCAATTGATTTCTTCTTATCAAATATAATGGAATAGACATGATGGCCATCCTTTTTTAGCGTTTCTACAATTCCTTCAGCAGGGTCTTCCGTTCCCATCCCTAAAAATAATGCAGCACTAACATTTGGATGTCCAGCTGTACCTGTTAACGTTTTAATGGTTTGGTCACTGTCCTCAGAGTATTGGGATTGGCCTGCTTGGTGAACGACTGGAATAACGCCCGGAACGAGATTAGCCAACTTTTTGGTAAGTCCGGCTAGTTCACCAACTGTATTGATAACAATAGTATGATTTCTAACCCCGATGCTTCCATTTGCTCTACGATAACCCTCAAATGTTTTCAACATCGATACACTCCTTTTGAAAACTTTTATCCTCCTCAGTTAATCCACGAACATTGGATACATGAACATGATCGCCTATTGCTATATCCTCCGTTGCAAGCCCCATACACTCCCCGTACTTAATGACTCTATTACCCTTAGGAATTGGATTAAGTGCAATTTTGTGTCCATATGGTATCGTTTTTGTCGCGCTGATTTTTGTTATCTCATTTTTTATAGATAAAAGTTCTCCAGCTTTTAAAGTTTCAAGTGCTACCGCAACATTATCCTCTTCGTCTAACTTAAGAGCATTTACTTTTTGGCTCAACGGTATCCCTCCTTAATAGGTAGTCCCTAAGTGTGGTATAGAAAACTCGCCCAACTCCAACATCTCTAGTTGTGTTTGTTTTCCTGAACATACTTCCAACATGTCTTCTATAATTCTTTCACTTTCTTCGTGGATATCAATTCCTTTAATTGAATAATCAATAATGTAAAGCATCACTTAATTCCAGCCAAAACAAGCCTGTTTTGTTCACAATTCTCCAGTTGATTTCTGTACTTTCCCGGCGTAATATGCTAAATTTTTTGCATATTGTTAGGGGGGTTTTTTTATG
>NZ_BMNQ01000030.1 GCF_014646635.1 Lentibacillus kapialis | reverse complement strand
ACACTTAAAAGTTATCATGTGGATTCGGACTACCTGGACTGCCCAACAGCGGGGTGCGCAAAAACACACAGTATTGGGTATTGTGATATTCTCAAATTTTATACTTTCTTATCTGATTAGAAAAACTCGGCATTCGCCTCGTCTTACAGCGAATGCCGTAGCTTTTACTTATAAGGTCATCCATAATTTATACTTTCTGACGTTACAAGAAAGACTGACACGCCTTAATTCCACTTACCTTACCTCTCTACAAATTCTTAATCTTATCCCAATCTTCCTGAAACTGCTCCATCCCCGCATCTGTCATGGTGTTATGAAGCATTTTTTCGAAATTGCCATATGAAATGGTTAAGGCATCAATGCCATTTTTCGATAAGTCCACTAGATGCTGTGCGTTTCTGATGCTGGCTCCAATAATTTTTGTATCAAAACCAAGATTTTCATATGCTTGCTTAACATCATTAATAAATTGGATGCTGGAACCGCCCGCATCATCAATCCTCCCTAAATAAGGACTGATGTAGGTCGAACCTGCTTTAGCAGCGAAAATAGCTTGTGGAATCGAATAAACCAATGTCGCATTCGTTTCAATTCCTTTTTGGGAAATCCGTCTGATGCCTTCTAAGTTTTCAAGTGTAAAAGGGAATTTAATGACAACCTTATTATGGCACATATTGGCAACCTTGATTGCCTCTTCAACAGCCTCATCTGCTGTGGATCCTGTTACCTGATACCAAATTTTTCCACTCAGCTTTCTGTCAATCTCTTGAATCAAATCAAATGGCGGGCGTTCTTCCTTGGACAGGATAGTTGGGTTGGTAGTGACTCCATCCAGGAATCCAAGTTTGTTCACACTATCGATATGCTCTAAGTTGGCGGTATCTAAATACAGTTCCATTCAATACATCCCTTTCAAAAATATGATAGAACAATCAGCCTCGTGACTTACCACCGGAAATGTTAATCGTCGTACCCGTGATGTAACTGGAATGGTCTGAAACCAGATAGTTTGCCAGATCAGCGATTTCATCCAGTTGGCCAACCCGGCCTAATGGAATCGAGCTTGCATAGTTCGTTCCCAATTCTTCGACACTAACGTTTCTGGTATAAGCCAGCGCTTCATTATAGGAATCCGTGGTTAAACCGGTTTTTTCATTGATCCCCGGTGCCACACCAACGACACGAATATTATATTTGCCAAGCTCTTTTGCCCATGATCGTGTAAAACCATTCAACGCCCCTTTACTTGCTGAATAACAGCTTTGACCTGAAGAGCCTTCCACGCCGGCCTCGGAAGTCATATTAACAATGACGCCACTTTCCTGTTTAACCATATGTCTGCTGACTGCCTGTGCGCACAAGAATGGTCCCTTAACGTTGACTCCGGTCATGAAATCAAAATCAGATTCATCCAATTCGTATTTTGGCTGCTCACCTTTCACATCCACCAGAAGTCGCGGAAGGTTCACACCGGCATTATTGACCAATGCATCCACTCTGCCAAATTGCTCAACCGTATAATCGACCATTGCTTCAACACTTTCTTTATTCGTTACATCACATTTAACGGTATAAGATCCATTTTCATGTTTACCGTTCTCAACGTTTAAATCTGCTACGATAACGTTGGCATTATTATCCAACAGCCGTTGTACAATGTGCTTGCCAATACCTGAATTACCACCGGTTACAATCACAATTTTTTGGTTCAGGTCAATCCATGATGTATTCATAATCCAAACTCCAATCTCTATTTTTTCCTATAATCATCAAGAAAGAAAAGGCCGCATAAAACGGCTTTATCTTTCTACTTTAATGACATCTCCAATATTCACTTGATTGATGTCTTTATTTTCGAGTGACAAGGTGCCGGGCAATTCAGCTTCTTCGGCACTATCGAAACGTAATGTGATATGCCCTAAGTTTTCAAGGTTTTCATTAACCGCACTGCCGACAGCAGTCACTGCATAGGCTTTTTCGCCGATGATAAAGCTGTCTCCCACTTTGATATCACCGCGAAGGTCATTTTCTGAATGCAGAATACAAAATTCCGCAAGTTCCTGAGGCGCGTTATCTTTGAACAAGATCAACATACCCTGATCGAGAAATTCAGTTACAGATTCACCCAATTTATTAACGTTTGTTTGATAAATGACTTCACGCATTATTCATCATCCTTTTCTAAGATTCATACATGCCAAAGCTAGCTAACCATGCAATAAACACTGTTGGTGCCCCCGTTAAGAAGCGTCCATACAACACGGCAGGAACACCGACCTCCACTGTTTCCGGTTCCGCCTCAGCCAATCCAAGCCCTACTGGCACAAAATCTGCTGCAGCTTGGGAGTTAATGGCAAAAACGGCCGGCAGAGCGTATTGGGGAGGAATATTCCCTTTCCCAATTTCGACACCGATTAATGAACCGATAACTTGTGCAATAACGGCCCCAGGCCCAAGAAATGGAGACAATAGTGGAAAAGAAACAATCGCTGATAATAGAATCAGCCCCCATATACTGCCTGCTAACGGTGAAAGGAAGTTCGCAAATAAATCACCTATCCCGGATTCCGTAATGATACCAATCAGCATCGCAACAAATGCCATAAATGGTAGGATTGTTTTGATGACTGTATCAACGGCTTCACGTCCGGCTTGATAGAAGACACCTACAACGTTACCGACCGACTGGCCAATCCGAGCCATCAAATTCGGCTTCTGTTGTTCACTTACCTTTTGTGAGGCGTTATATTTTCTTTCTGTCGTTTCCTCAGCTTGCGGATATTTCTGCTGCTCATCTGTTTCTCCAACTGATTCCTGTGCTGGTGATTCAGCTGTTCCATCTGCTTCAGCCAGGGAGACATTGTCTGTTTTAACTGCGGATACATAAATATCTTCTTTAATAAAATCAGCCATTGGCCCGCTCGGACCGGTAGCTTTCAAGTTAATGGTATAAATTCGCTTTTTTGGATAAATGCCAGCTCTTAATGTACCGCCGCAATCAATAATGACACAAGCCATTTCATCTTCAGGCACACTCGTATTAAAACCGTCCACCAGTTCACCACCGCTTATGTCTGCGATCTTTCTGGCTACCTCAGACATTGTACCGCCAGTGATGTTAACAATCTTGTTTTTCTGTTCATTTACTGGAATGGTTAATGGCCCGCCAAATCCTCCTGAGCCGGCATGTACGATAATTGACTTATATTCTGCCATTTACGAAGCACCCTTTTCTGTATTCAACGTTTTAGGAAGTTTAACTTTTTGCTGTTTCTCAACATAAGTGACACATAAGTCGGTAATCCATCCTCTGAACATATTCGTTACAACACCTACTAATAAGTAACGCAGGGCCAGATCGGTCGTTTCGAACCCAAGTTCAGTGATACCTGCTGCTACACCCAGGAAAACAAACAGTTCAGCCGGATTAACGTGCGGGAACAAACCATTCATTGAGTGACAGGAATAGCTTGCTGCTGCATAATAACCTGGCTTGAATTTTTCCGGCAAAAACCTTCCAAGTGACAACGTCATCGGGTTGAGCAGGAAAAATGTACCGACAAATGGCAAGACCATGTATCTGAGAAAGATATTTTTGGATGAAGCCATTGCCAGCTTATTGATTCGTTCTTCCCCGACCAAATGAACGACGGAGTTCATGGCTACCAATAATACAAGCAACAATGGAACAATATCTTTGACAAAACTGACAAATTGTTCGCCGCCTGCTTCAAAAAGGCCTATAAAACCTTCCGCTAAACTTACAATTGCGTCCATCTTAACGCCTCCTTATGATTTACTAAAGTTTGAAACTAACTTGCCGAACGGACTCTTGGATGGCGGGATCTCCTCACCTTTAGATACTTTCGTATAAACTTCAACAGCCTCATCAAACGCCTTTTGGGTAAAACGATCCATTTTGTTATAAACCGCTTCGTCTATATGGAGAAGATCCTGCCCTTCCAGTATTGAATAATCTTTAAACCTGGCCAAAATCGTGACGCCTTGCATTTTCTTAGCCGTTCTGATTCTTCTCTTGTTGTCAAGGGACATCAGCAGGACAACCCCCGACCGAAATATTCCTTTTGACCGTCCAATTGAGACTTTACCCTGAGACCTTAATGCGTTATAGTGTTTGTTAAAATTTTTAATTTGCGTTGATCCCAATAATGTCTGCAGAACCCAAGCAACCATAATACCGGCCATTATAAGCAGAATTTCCATGTCACCCCTCCTTTTCCATCAATCTTTTAATCTCAAAAGCTGTTTCCTCGTCCGTCACCAGCGTATTAATGAAACTTCCTCGCATTGCGCCAATGATAGACTTAGCCTTTTCTTTTGAATAAGCAATCCCAATCGAGTAACGCAGGCTTTGTAACGTTTCCAGTTTAACGGCAATCGTCCTTTCCGAAATCGGTGAGGCAATGGATTCACCACCAAGCGTGTAAAACCGTGAGCAAATATCCCCAATTGCCTGATGTGCTTCCAACTCCTTCTGATCCTTCTGACCAAGAAATCCGGACCAGATCAAGTTTGATGATTTTAACTGCGTTCCGATCCCTACAATTGCCACAGATAATTGCTCCCAGAGATCAAGAATTTTACTCATATAATTTGAGTTAAGTATTTCCTGAGCCGTTTCTTTCGATTGATGCACCGCTGCAGCATCAATAAAATGCGATTCGCCGCTAAAAGCCTGTGCAAGTTTGTATACAATGGCGTTCACATGAAAGTCGACTTCCATTTCACCGGGACCGCCCACAAGCGGTACACACGTTACATTTTTGGAATTCAGATCATAAAGCTGATTCACTGTCGTACCCAAAGTGGTCCCCCACGCTGAACCAATCGTATCGTTATCTCTAATGACACGATTTAATAACTTGGTAGTCGCCTTGCCTACCTCTTCGTTGCCGGAATGATTGCCGTTCTCGCTTGAAGGGACAATGATAACTTCCTTCATATCGAAATGCTCGGAGATTTCTTCCTCTAATTGAATTTGTTCATTCAATTGGCTTTGTACTGTGATTTTTACAATACCTTCTTTACGTGCCTTTTTGAGCATCCTGCCTATCGTTGTCCGATAAATACCCAATCTCGATGAAATCTCTGCTTGTGTATAGTCTTCTTCATAGTATAATTTCGCTATTTTATAAAGTAAGCGTTCCTCTTCCCGATCCATCTGCCACCTCCTTGTTTTGCACATATGTGCATATCATAGTCATATGTGCAATGAAACTGTTTTCATTATAAGTACGTTTCTGTCGAATGTCAACGAAAAATATCCGGTCATTTTCTTGGGTCAACACCAAAATCTATAGTTGAATTGTGAATATAGTAGTAAAACTAGCTAGCGGAGGAAAAACACGGAGACTCCTGTGGGAATGCGCAGTGTGAAGACCCCGCAGAAAAAGCGACCTTCTTTTTCGAGGAGGCTGAGGACAAGCCCACGGAAAGCGTCGTGTTTTTCCGAAGCGACTGCTTACGTCAAAATGACATTTGATTTTGGTGAACAGCCATTTTCTTTTTATTAAAAATGTAGTAGGATAATAGCTAAATTAGACAAAAAGGGGACAGCAGCCATCATGATAAACGGGATTATTTTTGATTTTGACGGATTGATTTTAAACACTGAGACTATTTTATATGAAGCATTGAATGCTATTTTTACAGACCATGGAAGTGAATTGCCGGTTTCTAAATGGCAAGAACAAATCGGAACCCATACCGGTTTTTCACCGTTTAGCTACTTGGAAGAATTGACTGGCCATCGTGTTGATCACCAGGAGCTTGAAGCGCGTTTGGAAAGCGATCTTCATTCGAGGTTACTGAAGGAGAAGGCACGTCCAGGAGTAGAGGACTATCTGAAAACCGCTAAAGAGCTGGGGTTAAAGCTTGGATTGGCTTCCAGTTCCAACTATGAGTGGGTCAGCAAATACTTAAAAAACCTGAATCTATTGCATTATTTTGACTGCATCAGGACCGCTGAGGACGTTGAAGCGGTCAAACCTGATCCCGCTTTATATATACAGGCAGCAAAATGTTTGGGTTTACAAACTGCTGAATGTCTGGTTTTTGAGGATTCGGCAAACGGAGCAATAGCAGCCAAGCATGCAGGAGCGAGATGTGTCATCGTTCCCAATGACATCACACAGGATTTGGACTTTTGCCCGGTTGATTACAGACTGGATTCGATGGCTGATAAGGCATTGGAAGCCGTTCTGGAAATAGTGAAAGCCAAGGATAAATAATTGAAATTAGTTTAAGAGGTTGCTCAAAAAGTCGGTAAAAATGACACTTCGAATTTCTTCGTTGGCTTGTTTCTCCGCTGCTCATGTATCTAAAGGCATACATTCCGCTGCTCGAAACTGCGCCGTCTCGAACTTCTTGGTCCTTTTTATCCTCCTTTTTTCACGCACTTTAAGGCTATTTTAAATAGAGAGCCGTGGAATGTCTGTCTAAGGGGTTAAAGAGGAACCATTCAGATATCCGGAAGGGCGCAGATTTAATGCGGCTTTCCTCTTTGTATTTTTTAACGATTTTTGCGCACAAACTCAGCTTAACCTTAACTGCCAAAAAAATGGAGCATTGGAAGAGGGATAAGACAATTATTGACAAAATTATTGCCCGGGAAATACGGATTAATTTACGATTCGACACCTCTAGACATACCAATCCTCATAATAGCTACATTACTTCATGTTCTCTCCATCTAAGGTTTTGCCCCGTTTCTATGATAAAACCCGTTCAACCCATTTTTTACTTGACTTTTAGTGAATTATTGGTAATGTTATTTACAAATAAATAAAAGGTTGTGATGTGATGAATCAATATGATATTGACTATCAAAGGCATATCGCAAAGGGTTTTGTTGAAATTATTTCAAACGGACTTGAATCGTTTTCCGATTACAAACAAACTGTCGCAGAAAATCCGACAACAAATCATTTAGGACATAAAAGAATGGATGAAATTAATAAATACATGGACAGATATCTGATTAATCTCCAGGAAGAAGGATTTTTACATCATGTTATCACAGCCGGACGTTCCCCGTATCAGGTATTAATGATTTTTGATACCAAAAAGAAAAACTTAATTCTTTTAAAAAGAGTAGAATCAATAGATAGTCTGCCGAGAAATATGTTTAAATCGCCAGGCGATGACGTTTCAGAATACATACAAGAATATGCTCAAGTAAATAGGCGGCTATCATACCAATTGGAATTTGAATTCGATAAACAAAACGACCTTAACACTTTCAATCACACCCAGCTCGAACAAGGATTTGAATATAATACATTGGCATTCATAACATTTGTTATCGATAAAGAGGAAAACCTTACTGATATTGCGATCGGAGTTCCCGCATATGATATGAACAGTTGGATACACCAGAATAAATGGAGCCAATTTATAGTTCCTGGCTTTGAAGAACCTCATGCAGATCCAAACATTGCCAATGATGATACATCAAAATCCGGAGAACAAAAGTATAGAGATATTATAAAGCGCAAAAACCAGGAAAAACAAGAAGGCCGTTAATATTTTCGAAGCATTCAAGCGTAAAGGAGCATTTCCATGGAAGTGAATCAATTCAATCCCAGTAAATTAAAACAAGCGAGAATTTTCCGTGGTCTCACGATATCTGAATTGGCACATTCGACCAATATCACAAAACAAGCTATCTCCCAATATGAACAAGGTAAAATCACGCCACGAGTAGAAACGATGTTTAAACTCGTCAATAAACTCTATTTCCCCCGCGAATTTTTTTATTCATTTGATAAAGATACCGGATATAACAGCTACACTTTTTTTAGGTCAAAAGTCAATATCAATAAAAAACAATTAAATGCTCACGTGCAAGTAGTCGATTTTTTATTTAATGGACAACAGTTTTTAGAGCAATATATTGAATTTCCAAAACTAAATATACCTGATGTACCCATTAAAGAATCCTGGGAAAAAGAAGAAATTGAGGAGCTTGCTAAAAACGTAAGAGGCTTATGGGGAATTGACGGCGAACCAATTCATAATCTCATTTTTGAATTAGAACGGAACGGCATTTTCATATCCGGTATCTTAACAAATACACAGGACGTAAATGCCTACAGTCAAAAGAAAGTTATACATGGGCAGGATTATTGTTTTATGCTTTTAGCTAAAGATAAAAAATCCGCTGTTCAGAGGCAATTCGATGCAGCTCACGAATTTGGCCATTTACTGATGCACAGTTGGATTGAAGAAGATACCGATCTGGAACCTGACGAAAAAAGACGAATGGAGAAAGAAGCGGATTATTTCGCGTCTGCATTTTTATTGCCAAAAGAAGCATTTATATCCACCATATATAAACCGAAACTGGAGGAATATATTCATTTAAAGAAATATTGGATGGTTTCGATCAATGCCATGATTGTACGGAGCTATCACCTGAATTTAATCACTTACACACAGTATCAATATCTACAGAAACAACTTTCCGGTAAAAAGATGCGAAAAACAGAACCATACGATAATGTATTACAGCTTTCCAATCCGGGGTTGTTAAAACAAGCGGTGACTGAATTATTGGATGATGGCACCATTAAGCCCATGCAAATAGTTAAAGCGTTAAAAATGTTTCCGGGGCTGATCGAGGCAGTATTAAATCTGAATCCGGGAACACTAAATGTGAGCACAGAGAACAAGAAAACGTTAGAGCTAAAAAGGAAAATTTGAAAAAATGTTGACTGCTTATCCCTCGCACTGTTTCCGTGATGATGAAAAACAGAGAGACAGCCCACAGGATTTATCTTCTGGGTCAGTCTCTCTGTTTATTGTTTCAGTGTTCAATGTCCAATATATTGGTTAATCAATTAAGAGCTTTTCAATACAACTTACGGGCCGTATTCCTACTAATGCCCATTTTGACTTTCTCTGCATTGTCATAATTTTTGATAGTGAGGCCGGTGCAAACCAGATCGATTAAAAATAATTGAGACACTTTGGCTACCAGAGATCCGCTGTCTAATGGGCTTTCTTTAGCCGAAGAAAGCAGAACGTGATCAGCAAATTGTGTCAGGGGCGATTTAATGTAATTGGTTAACGCAATTACGGTTGCGTTTTGCTGTTTGGCAATTTCGACCGAATCGACAATATCTTTCGTACTCCCGGTGAGGCTGACAGCGATGACCACCGTATCCTTATCCATTGAGGAAGCGCGCATGAACTGAAAATGAGGATCGGTCACAGCACCCACGTGCTTGCCGATTCGCATGAGCCGGTTTTGCATGTCCAAAACGGCAATCCCCGAGGAGCCCACACCAAATAACACGACATCTCTTGCGGCATCAATCGCATCCACACATTTCTGCAGTTCATCATAATCAATAATTTCATGCGAATTTTCGATGGCCTGCATCATATTGTATTTGATTTTATCCGCATACGTCTCATTGTGATCATTGTCGTCATCTACAGTAACTTCTTGGGCAAATAAAAATTTAAAATCCTGAAAGCCTTTGAACCCGAGTTTGCGAAAAAAACGCAGCACAGTCGCTTCCGCAACGCCGCTTTCCTCCGATAATTCGGTTAATGAATGATACAGTACCTGCTGGCTGTTGGACTGGATATATTCATAGATCTTTTTCTCGGATTTCGTAAAGCTGTGCTTATGCTGCTCCATCGTAATCGATGGTTTGACACCATTCAGCTGATTTTTATCCAAATCAATCACCCTCCTGCACCACAATCTATAAAATGTTTGACTGCTCCCAGCAAATTGGCTTGGTTAGCATGCTGGGCAATTCTGATATCCAACTTCGCTGCATGGTTCGGCATGATTTTTTCCATCAGCGCTTCCTTAACCGGATCCAGCAGAAAATCACCTTGTGCTGATACCCCGCCGCCAATGACAATCAGTTCCGGATTTAATATATGTACCATCGACTTCATACCCGTTGCCAGATCATCAATCCACTGGTTATATAATACCATGCTTTTCTCATCGTCGGTGCGTAATCCATCAAAAAAAGTCCTTAACTCCATTTTATATCCAAATACTGCACCTATCATCTCCTGAAGCGCAGAACTTGATGCGTATTGTTCCAGACAGCCGCTATCGCCGCAAGTACAAGGCTTTCCACCGGCGTATAAATTGATATGACCGATTTCTCCAGCAGAAAAACGTGACCCGGCATATAATGTTCCATCGGTGAAAATAGCACCGCCGATCCCGGTTCCGATTGTAACGCAAAGAAAGTCATCCGCGTCCATTGCAGCGCCCTTCCAATGTTCACCGAGTGCCGTACAGTTCACATCGTTTTCTGCCGTTACTTTCAACCCTGTTGCCTCTTCTATTCGCTGTTTAATCTGGACACCCGTGTAGCCAGGGATAGTGTCGGTTGCATGGACAACAACACCCGCTTTGTTATCAATCTGTCCCGCTGAACTGATGGCGATACCAGCAAGATCCCATTCCTGCTGCAGTTCTTTACCTTTGGCAATGATGTTTTGAATGATGGCCTTTCCGCCGAGGTGCGCCTCTGAAGGGAAAGAATTATCCATTAAAATGGTGCCTTCTTCATTCACAACGCCGTATTTTATGGACGTTCCGCCGATATCAAAAGCTGCTATGAACATAACGTGTCTCCTTTGCTATAAAAAGAGAAAAACCACAATCAGGTTTTTCTCTTTAATATATCAATCAATTTTCATTGATATAAAAAATTATATGATAGTGTTTCATCCCTTTTTGAAATAAATAATCGTTTATCATATGATGAATCTTCTGCAGGATAGTCTTCTCTATAGTGCGCTCCCCGGCTTTCTTTTCTTTCCTGCATTGCTTGAAGCAGAATCCCCGCCACCTTTATAAAATTCCTTCCTTTAATCGCAAGCTTTCTTGAGTGTTTGTTCTCAAGGAGATCCGCAAACATGAATCCCGATTCAAACTCACTGATTTGCTTTAGGGCATCTTTCAGTCGATCTTCTGAACGAACGACATTTCCATGATACCACATGATTTCTTTAATCTGATCAATCATCTTATTTGCGGTGAGTTTATTTTCAGATGGTGAGACTGAATCAATAGACTTAATGAGCTGCTCCAAGTGTTCCTGTCCATCTGCTTCACTTAGTCTGTAAGCCTTAACTGACTGTAAATACTGGTCACAATCAAAGGCCGATCTTTTTCCAAACACCATACAAGCACCGGTGGAATTACCTCCAAGCCGATTAGCCCCTTCTATGTTAGCTGAAAGTTCTCCAATGGCATATAGTCCTTCAACACCAGTTCTTCCATATTCATCTATAAACACACCGCCATTGCTAGCATGAGCAAACGGGGCAATCTTTACTTCTTGTTTCGTTAAGTGAACATTCTTTTCTTTTAGCCAATCCAGATAAACCTTGTAAAATTCTTCTTCATTATCATAAAGTTCATCTTCGTAAAATAATGTAAAACCATTTTCATTTTTAGTTTTGATAATATTATCCATCATAGCAATATCAAAATACTTTGATTCAAGTGAATGTGTAAAAGGGCCGTGTGTACTTCTGATTTCCAGACAATCTTTTTTTGATATATTTTCGGGAAGATACTGATCAAGCAAACTTTCCCCTTGTTCATCAATAATATCCCGGCAATACATAAGGGTGTGCTCGCCGAAAAGCGTTTTGTACCTTGGAGTGGTAATACCAGGAATAAATTGGATGAACTCCATGTTCACTAAACTAGCACCTGCTTCAAGTGCCAGCATATGACCGGAACCATCTACATCAGCAGGATTCAGATTATGCTTATATATGCTGCCAAATCCCCCTGATGCTAAAATCACCGCCTGACACTCCACCATAACGAATTCATTTTTATCATCCAGAAGGATTGCGCCTACAATCTGATTTTCTTTTTTAATTAAAGAAACAACAACTGTTTTCTGCATGACATTTAAATTGTCATATTGATTAAAAATTTCTTTAACATTTTCTCGAATCTGATCCCAGTCACTCAATAGGTAAATATCTCGGGGATGATTGGCAAAACAAGCCTTTCTTTCTCCTTCGAGTTTTTTTGCTTGAACACCTATGTCTTTGTATTCCTTTACTCGTTCGGGAATATCTTTCACATAAGCTTCAGCAAGATTCCGGCTGTGCATCCCACGGCTCAGATCTTCTATATCTTTAAAGAAAATATTGTGATCTTCCTCATCCTTAGTTACCTGTGTACCCAAAGATGCTTTTAAGGGATAGAAGCTGGAACCTGAAGCCAGCTTCGTCTTTGTCACCATTAAAACGTCACGATTCATAGATGCTAATTCTTTAGTTGCTTTGATTCCTGAAAGCCCACCTCCAACTACTAAAACCTCCGTTGTTATTTTTTGGCTAATTTCCAACATAATCCCACCTAATCTCGCTTACTGAGCATAAGAATCATCATTATATCCATTTATCTTTGTCTTTCGATCATAATAAGTAAGTTCTAGTGTTTTGTCTTCAGCCTTACTTTTGCCGCTGAAAATTAAACTAAACACATAACCAAAGACTAGCGAATCTATCAAATTGATTATAGAATATGCCCAAAATGAAATATCTGAAAAGTAAGATACATAAATGGCAATGATTGTCGTAGCAATAAATCCAAACATGGCTCCTTTTGAATTTGCCTTTCTTGTCATAACACCCAGTGTAAACGTACCACCGACAATCCCAAGAACGAGTCCCATCAATCCATTGAACCACTCATATGCCGAGCTAATCTCAGAATAAGCAAGGACAATCGCAAAAACAATAGCGAATACGCCTACTAGAGTTGATACAAATTTAGCTATTTTTGTACTTTTTTCATCACTTAAATCAGGTTTAATGATTTTTTGAATATCAAGCGTCCAGCTTGTTGCCACACTATTCAAGCCAGTTGATAACGTCGATTGGCCCGCTGCAAATAAGCCGGCAATCAACAAACCGGATACCCCGGCCGGGAGCTGACTCACAATAAAGTTCGCAAAAATCAAATCAGAATTTCCACTGGGGATATCACTTCCCATTTGCTGTGTATAAAAGACGAACAAAGCTGTTCCGATGAAAAAGAACAAAGTCGCAGTACCAAGTGACAGCAATCCATTACCAATCGTCATTTTATTCATCTGTTTCAAGTCATTCGTGGTGAGATAACGCTGAACCATATCCTGACTGGATATATAAGAGAACGCAGTCGACAACCCGGCACCTAAAAAGATAATAAACAGACTGTTATTCACGAGATTTGAATCAAAAATTACTTCTTCACTGAAAAATTTATTATTTTCAAGACCGGTGCTGAATATTTCAGACACACCACCTTCGATTGAAAAAATGAGCACAATAAGGGCAAATATACCGCCCCCTATTAGGACGACCCCTTGAATAAAATCCGTCCAAAGTACTGATTTAATACCACCGACAGTTGAGTAAATAGTGGCAATGACACCCATAAACAATATTATGAATATAGCATTTATTCCTGTTACAGCAGATAACGCTATGGAAGGCAAGTACATAATAATCGACATTCTGCCTATTTGATAAATAATAAATAGAATACTTGCCAGCAATCGCATCTTTTTATCAAATCTTCTTTCTAAATACTCATAGGCTGTATCCAAATTTAAATTACGGTATACCGGCAAGAAAAAGATAATGGCTACAGGTACTGAAATAAACAACCCCAGTTGAGCAACCCATAATTGCCATGAATCTGAATAGGAATTTCCGGCAAGGGATAAGAAAGAAATTGGGCTTAATAGTGTTGCAAATAGGCTTACTGAAGTAACCCACCACGGGATTTTCCCATCTCCCTTAAAAAACTCTTTTCCTTTCATACCCTTCTTGGCAACGGCCATGCCAATATAGAGGATGAATAATAAGTACCCAAATAAGATTATATAATCAATAACCTCAAAATGACCTGTCATACGTTTGTCCCTCCCATTTAATTTTTTTATTATCGTCTTTAACACACTTACGCTAGCTGCAAATCTTCTCGACCATCTCCAGTTTAAGCGTTTTCAATGTACGTAAACGATATCATTTTGAAAATTTACTGTCAATAATTTTCGATAAAATGATTGTTAGAAATCATTTTATCGAAAATGTTGTTTATAAATGTTTGTCAGCAATGTGTTGAGCGTTTGTGACGCCCTCTGGATCAAGTGATTTCATTGGTTTACGGCAAACCCCGGCATCAACACCTTTATATTTCAGGATTTCTTTAATGGTTGGATATAGGCCATTATCCAAAATTTCAGCGATCAGATCGTTGGTCACTTTTTGCACGTCGCGCGCTTCATCGATTTGACCTTTCTGGGCAAGTTCATAAATTTGTTTTGCGCGCCGGCCGTTTACGTTAAATGTACTGCCGATCGCACCATCAACATTTAACACGCTTGCAGACAGCAGCATCTCATCAAAGCCTGAGAAAATCAGCTTATTCGGATAGGCATGTCGAATGCGCTCCAACAGGAAGAAATCAGGTGCCGTGAATTTCACACCGATTACTTTTTCATTCTTAAACAGTTCACCAAACTGTTCGAGATTCATGTTGACGCCTGTCAATGCTGGAATGGAATAAATGATCAAATCATTATCGACACTGTCTAAAATCGTATTATAGTAATCTTTTATTTCCTCAAAATCAAACTTGTAATAGAACGGTGTCACAGCGGAGATGGCGTTATAACCCAGATCTGTTGCATACGTCGCAAGCTCGACAGCCTCGTCCAGATCCAGAGCTCCCACCTGCGCGATCAGCTTCACATCATTGCCCGCTTCATTATTCACAACGTCAAAAATCTGCTTCTTCTGCTCTTTGGAGATGAGAAAATTTTCGCCCGTACTGCCATTCACATACAAGCCATCAACCTGCTGAACATCAATATTGTGCCTGACAATTTCCCGTAGACCTTTTTCATTCACATTACCCTTTTCGTCAAACGAACACATTAACGCTGTATATAAACCGTTCATTCTTTTACCCTTCTTTCTGCTGTATTGTTGTCAAACTCCTGTACAGCCTGATTAAATTTCTCCGTGATTATTTGCGGTCGTGTAATAGCGCTTCCGACGACAACGGCATGAGCGCCAAGCTGTAATGCTTTCTTCACTTTTTCCGGTGAGTCGAAATTACCTTCCGCAATCACCGGAACCGATAGATGGTCAATCAAATCCGTCACAAGATTCATAGGCACCGTATGTTTTGAGTAGGGTGTATAGCCCGCGAGCGTTGAAGCGACGATATCAATCCCCATTTTCTCAGCATGGATCCCCTCCTCCAGTGTCGAAATATCCGCCATGAACAATTGGTCCGGATACTTGGCCTTTATGTCAGAAAAGAATGTCTTGAAGCTTATTCCATCGGGCCGTTCCTGTCCGGTGGCGTCAAACGCGATGATGTCCACACCTTCCTTATACAGTTCATCGACTTCATGAACCGTCGGCGTTATGAAAACACCGCTATTAGCAAAATCCTTTTTTATGATGCCAATAATGGGGAGGTTTACTTCTTTTTTGATCGCCTGAATGTCCTGCACCGTATTGGCACGGATACCGGAGGCACCACCCTGCTTCGCTGCCAAAGCCATTTTTGACATGATATAAGGACTATGAAGCGGCTCATCTTCCAAGGCCTGACATGACACAATCAATTTCTGCCTGAGTTTTTCCATTATGTCCATAAATAATCCCCTTACACCTAACTAAAATCAATCTGAAACGATTACATTCACTATACACAACATGATATTTGACTGTCAATATATTTTATAAAATGACAGTTAAATGTCATTGAGGCTTGATACCTCCGCTGACGTCCGGGGTCTGGTATACAGTGCTTTTTTCCTACAATAGGCCTTGTTTTATTCAGAAAATTAATGCGAAACGCTCTTTCTATTTTTATGGGTAAACGTTACTATAATCTATATTGATAGATTAGGAGGGGTTTTTTTAACAGAAGGTACATACAAAAATTCACCAAGAAATTTGCGGGCGCAGTCATCATCGACTGCACCTTTCCTATGAGCATACTGACCAGCACATTACGGCACAAGTTGTGGAGGTTCCTGCACAAGTTCAGGGCGCTCTCGCACGAGTTGAGACCGCTCTCGCTCAAGTTGTGGCTGCTCTCGCACGAGTTGAAGCCGCTCTCGCTCAAGTTCAGGGCACTCTCGCACGAGTTGAAGCCGCTCTCGCTCAAGTTGCGGTGCTTCTCGCACGAGTTGAAGCTGCTCTCGCTCAAGTTCGGGCCGCTCTCGCACGAGTTGAAGGCGCTCTCGCTCAAGTTGTGGCTGCTCTCGCACGAGTTGAGTACGCTCCCGCTCAAGTTGTGGCTGCTCTCGCACGAGTTGAGTACGCTCCCGCTCAAGTTGTGGCTGCTCTCGCACGAGTTGAAGCTGCTCTCGCTCAAGTTGAGGCCGCTCTCGCACGAGCTTGGAGCGTTCTCCATAATTGAGACGGCTTTCCCTCTTTTCTTTTTCGACTTGATAATCGGTAAGGTTAAAAAGCAGGTGTTTGACATTTTTAAGCACCGGGCGTAACATAAAAATTGTCGATTCAAAAAGGTTGAGAACCTATAAATAGGGCGAATCACATCGATGCGGAAGTAGTTCAGTTGGTAGAACACCACCTTCCCAAGGTGGGGGTCGCGGGTTCGAGCCCCGTCTTCCGCTCCATTACGGGAAGTAGCTTAGTTTGGTAGAGCGCCACGTTCGGGACGTGGAGGTCGTAGGTTCAAATCCTGTCTTCCCGATCACTTGCCTCTTGAGCTCCCACCTCTACTCAACTTGTGCTTATAAAGGGTTTAGCTTAGTTTAAAAACATGCAGACGTTTAGCAACCTAAAGCAACAAAGCCGGAATGACGTGAATCATTCCGGCTTTTTTATCGTAGTCGTTTATTTGGAAAAATGACGTCGCCCGAATCAGGTCGCTTTCCGCCCGAGTTCGAGCAACTCCCGCTCGACTTGCTGCCGTTTTTCGCCCGAGTTCGGCCCCCACTTAAGTTTAAACCGATTTCGCTCAAGTTAACCTCTACTGCCACTTCTCCTTCAAATAATCTGCATCCATTTTAATTTCCTGATAAGCCTTATCCGAAACCAAACCGCTCTCGTTATAATATTCCAGCAAGTCACCAAATCCTTTCAAATGTTTGACAACCTTTTCAGTTTCGTTGTTGTTGGCATATCGTTCCACAGCAGTTACATGCAATGTTAAAGCATGCGCAGCCTTGTCACTATTAATCCCCCCCGATTGACGGTAATCTTTTATCTTCTCCTTCACATCCGTCACGGTTAAGTCCTGCGCTGGGCTAATGGAAAACTCTTTAAACTTAACAACGCCCCTATGATCGTTAGACCCATTTGCGGCTGTCATGAACAATCCAGCATCCGGTGCTTCTGCCACTCCCGGAACATCGTCTGCACTAACTGTTGTCCAGGTTTCTCCATCCGTACTGCACTCACCTATAAAAGTGGTTCCTTCACGCGTTAGACGTAAGTATACTGGTGTCGTTTTATTCTTTGTCTTTTTATAGGAATCAACGTACCCGTCACCATTACTATCCCAGCTCAAAACACAGCCGTTTTCTGGTGTAATTGCCAGATTAATATATCCAGCTGAACCATTTTGTTTGGCTAAATCATTTCGGACAACTATTCCTGCACGTGCCCATGGAGCGGTGTGATCCTGCGACATAACTTTGGTGGTCACACTTTTTCCACTACTAAACGCATCCTTTTGATAGATTGTGCCGTACTCATTGGTCAAGCCCCACAGATCACTACCGCCACCATAGATAGCAAATTGCTCACCGGACTGACTGAATATGGCATTATTAAACGATTTTGTCTTAAATGGTGACTGGATATCTTTCACAATAAGCAAATTGATATTGTTTGACGTTTCTGCATTGGTAGCGCCATGTTTATAACTACCAGCAACATCTAGGTTTACTGAAAAATTACTGTCAATTTCTTCTGAAACGGTGATCCTCCATTTAACCGTAAATGCTTCCCCCGGAGCCAAAGAATCTTTTGACACATCGGTTAATGCCTCCGCCGTCATTCCATTTGGTGTGTCTAATGACAATTGAATATCCTTAGCATCCTCAAACATATTGTGGTTGGTAAATGTGACAGATATCGTCGTTGGTTCTCCAGGTGCAACAGCCACCCGATCATTACTCATTTCTATACTTGCCAGAGACTGGGAAGCAAGTTCATCATAGACTTGTTGTGCAAGTTCATAAATATCACCTGTTGATTCAAGCGGATAATCATTTGTTTGCTTTGCCCAATTATTACCAAACTCGTACCAATCAATTGATTTCGGGTTTTCTCCTGTCTTCAGGGCTTTGTCAAGTGAGTCGAAATAAGCCTTCCACCTTGAGTAATAATAATCACCAACCAGACCCTGCCATTCCCGGTTAGAGTAATCTTGTAATCCAGCCTCAGATCCGGACCTGTTGCCCCAAACGGTTAAAAGCGTACGAGCATCATATTCCAGATTTGCTGCTCCCTCTTCATTGAGGGCGAAAGAACGGGCCTTTTCCAGCCAAGGTCCAATCATTGTTTGTTTATTCGTGCCTACTACTTGGTCAAGTAATTTCATCCAATGCAGCCATTGATCACTAAGTTCGTTAAACTTCTCCCTGTTTTTTGCGTTATATGCTGCTTTAATCCGGGGCAGCAGTATCCGGCTTTCATTTGATATTACCTGGCGAGTAACATCCATCAAATCATACTTATATGCACTGCTGGTACGTAAAGATGAATCAACCTTCAGCAATTCCGGGAGAGCTTTTGCAAAGGTATTCGGATCGTAACGCATGGATGATGGTGACCAGGAGGCTGCTTTGGTCGCTGAGAGGCTAGGCTCCGCACCAAATAATCCATCCTGCGCTTCACTCCACCCATCTGCCGGCATACTATAGGCACTTTCCTGAAGTGCTTGCCATGCGTTCACAGCATGCTGATCAAAATCGCCATATCGGCGCTCTGTCCATTTGCTAAACCATGTATCAAGATTCACCGGTGTATCCCGCCATGCTAATTCAGAAAGGAAATCGAATGCTACTGGATTGTTATCACTTGCTTCCGGCATGATCGCAATCCCAGATAATGCGCTATTCGGTTTCTCAAGCCAATCCCAATACGTGGAATTCCATACCGACATATTCGCTCCCATGGTGGTATGTCCGCCGAAGTTCCAAATAGATCCAAATGCATATGGGGTATTAAGCCACTCTTCCTCCCGATTTAGGCCAGTATAGCGATCCGATAAACCATCGACAATTAGCATTTTGCTGCGATCTATTGCTTTAATTGTTTCTTTACGTGGGTTGGATTGCCAACCAAGAATGGCCCATATTGCTCCTGGATGCGCTTTTTCCAGTGCATTTTGTACCGCTATTGACGCATTTTGGACATTAACTTTTCCAGCTGTGCCACCTTCATGCAATAGATCCATTTTATACATTGTTGTTTCGCCAAATATTTCCTCTTGATTTTTATAAAAAGATGCAGCAACCTCTTGGTATAATACATTTGTTGGATCTAGCCATCCCGGGCGTTGAAATCCACTCCATGTCCCTTGAGGTACAACATTAGCATCTTGGTTTTTCTCTTCAAAATCCGCCGGAACCGTTCCAAAATACCCAGGGAAAACCGGTGTCATTCCAAGTTCCTTCAAGCGTTTCACAATCTTCTTCCCTAATTCCACACGTTTATTAATAACATCCTTTGAAATTGGGTCAGGAAAGCCGCTCATGTTCTGCAACAGCCACCAGGATTGATGAGCTGGTTGCGGAATCCATTCAATCATTTCCTCTTCTGTATAACCGAACTCTTGAAACGTTTTCTTATAAACAGCCTCCTGTCCTGGGTAAACCAACACCTCATTGACGCCGTGAAGCGCCAAAACATCAATCTTACGTTCCCAATAATCCCAGTCTGCATATGGCTGTGTATAACCTTGGTCCGTATCATTCAGAGCAAACCGATGCTGAACATTTGCCTCTTGTTTTATCTCAGATTCCGGAACAGGCAGTTTTTCAGGTAAATTAAGCTGTTCACCGTTCCAAGAAATGTTCGCATCAGCAACATATTTTAAATACCAGTTAAACCCGGTTAACAGAGCTGAAGTACTCGTTCCCTCAATTAAGATAGTGTTTTGGGTACCGTTATTCTTGTGTCCTTTTTGAATGCTAAAATAGTCTTTTTCATCATTTGTTTCTACCGCTTTAAAATGAAATTGCTTTGCAAATTTCTTGCCAATCAGACGTTCTACTGCTTTCTTGGTACTTTCTGTTTCAAACACCGAGTTCTGAGTAGAGTGTTTTTCATTGTTCACGTGGCTGTTTTTACCCGTTCCCGCTGACTCGGCAAATACCGGACTTTGTAAAACAAAAAATAAACACAGAAAGACCAGTAACTTGGTTAGGAGGTGTTGATGACTATTTTTCATTCATAGATCTCCTTTCTACATTGATGGCAATCTATATTATAATGAATAAGGCAAAGTTGCTGACTTGCCTTAGGGCTATAAAATCGTAAACCTATGAAAAAGAGTTACTGATATTTTCACACAATGTTTTCTATCGATCCCCGCCGGTAATCAAGATTCAGCCAGGTCTTAACGAAGGCGATAGAAAATATCATACATCCGACACCGGCAGCTTCATGCGTCTGCCACGTGATTCCACGCTTTTATCCCCTGCAACATACTCAGACGTTCCCTTATCAAGTTCAATAACACAAGTTAAGACTAACGCTTTATAAAGCGATTTCACAATAAATATATTGTTATATTTTTTATAAAAATTGTCTTTTAACTGATTTTTATTAAAATAGTGTTAGCCGGTTGCTATCGCCCTGCATGAGTTGAAGACGCTCTCGAACGAGTTTGAGACGTTATCGCTCAAGTTGAGGCCGTTCTCGCACGAGTTGAGGCTGCTCTCGCTCAAGTTTGGACCGTTCTCGCACGAGTTGAGGCCGTTCCCGCACGAGTTTGAACCGTTCTCGCACGAGTTGAGGCTGCTCTCGCTCAAGTTCGAGGCGTTCCCGCACGAGTTGAGGCTGCTCTCGCTCAAGTTCGAGGCGTTCCCGCACGAGTTGAGGCCGCTCTCGCACGAGTTGAGCCCGTTCTCGCACGAGTTTGGGCCGCTCTCGCTCAAGTTGAGGCCGTTCCCGCACGAGTTGAGGCCGCTCTCGCTCAAGTTCGGGCCAACCCCATCCAACCCTGTGAAAAAAATGAGAGGGACAGTCCCTTCTCATTTTTGTTGGGTTCTATTGCCATTCACCCATCAACAATTCCGCATCTGTTTGAAGTGTCTCAAAAGCATCCTCTGACATATTTTCCTGCTGGTGCTCCAGCAATTTTTTAAAGCCTTCCATATGTTTAATGACCTTGTCGGCAGAGCTCTTGTCTTCATAATGGCTCACAGCATCGAGGTGAAGCTTTAATGAACGGGTGGTTTCAGCACCCTCCATTTCCCCTTCTTCCTGAAAGTATTCAACGAGGGCCTTCATACCGGATGCGTCAAATGGATGCTTCTCTGGATCAATAGAGACATCTGTCGTAACCGGAAGATGGTCGGATGCCATTGACGGAAAGACACTGGCTGACTGAACATCCATCCCCGGTGCTGTTAACACATAGTCAATTCGTTTGTTCGGCGAATTTGCCGGATACGTATGGCCTGGATCATCACGCGTCAATTTCCAGGTATCTTCAAACTGCTGAAAAAGTAGGTCCAATTCGGGTGATTCAGGGGTTGCATTCATATCACCGACTAAAACCCTGTTACTGCGCGCGGGCATAATTTCGAGCATATCTTCTACTTGCATTTCCCGAACAGTCGGGTCTGAGCGGTAATCAAGGTGTGTGACGTAATACCATACTTCCGCTCCGTCGACATGGATTTGCGCTTCAAGAAAGCCCGGGCCAGGTTTTGGAACAGGTTCAGCATCCTGGGTGGACAATCTTGCTATGTCGCGGTTTTCAGCATGCAGAATCGGATATTTGCTTAAAATGGCTACACCAAATTGCCTTCTGGGATCACCTGATGCTGCAGGATCCAAATTGTAAATCGGAGCAAAGTAGTAGTCCATGTCCAGTTTATTGGCTAGAGTCCTGATCTGATTGTCAAACTGGCTTCTGTTTCCCCAATGAACATCGACTTCCTCCAAACCTATGATATCTGCGCCGGATTCGCGAATCGTATTGGCGATTCGGTTCAAATTGTAATCGCCATCTGTCCCGATACCAGCGTGCATATTATAAGTGGCCATCGTGGCTGTAATTTCATCCGCGGGCTGTGCATTCTTTTCGTTACTTGAAACATTGCTATCTGCACTGACATGACCGGCTGAAGACAGTATGACAAGCGCCAGAACAGCAATGAGCATATACCGTTTTCTCACGTAAATCCCTCCATTTCTTAGAGCGGCCGCCCTCGCTCAAGTTGAGGCCGTTCCCGCACGAGTTGAGGCCGCTCTCGCACGAGTTGAGGCCGCTCTCGCACGAGTTGAGACCGTTCCCGCACGAGTTTGAGGCCGCCCTCGCACGAGTTTGGACCGCTCTCGCACGAGTTGAGACCGTTCCCGCACGAGTTTGGGCCGCTCTCGCACGAGTTGAGACCGCTCTCGCACGAGTTTGAACCGTTCTCGCACGAGTTGACCTCGCTCTCGCACGAGTTGAGACCGTTCCCGCACGAGTTCGGGCCTTTCTCGCACGAGTTTGGACCGTTCTCGCACGAGTTGACCTCGCTCTCGCTCAAGTTGAGGCCGTTCCCGCACGAGTTCGGGCCTTTCTCGCACGAGTTTGGACCGTTTTCGCACGAGTTGACCTCGCTCTCGCTCAAGTTGAGGCCGTTCCCGCACGAGTTGACCTCGCTCTCGCACGAGTTTGGACCGTTCTCGCACGAGTTGACCTCGCTCTCGCACGAGTTTGGACCGTTCTCGCACGAGTTGACCTCGCTCTCGCACGAGTTGAGCCCGTTCTCGCACGAGTTTGGACCGCCCTCGCACGAGTTGAGGCCGTTCTCGCACGAGTTGACCTCGCTCTCGCTCAAGTTGAGACCGCCCTCGCACGAGTTGAGGCCGCTCTCGCACGAGTTGAACTCGCTCTCGCTCAAGTTGAGGCCGCTCTCGCACGAGTTGAGACCGTTCCCGCACGAGTCCACGCCACTCCCGCATGGGTTGCGTCCGCTCCCGCCCGGGTTAACCTTTATCGCCACTTCCCAATCAAATAATCAGCATCTGTTTGAAGTGTCTCAAAAGCATCCTCTGACATGTTGTCCTGCTGATGCTCGAGCAAATTTTTAAAGCCTTCCATATGTTTGATGACTTTTTCCGCAGAACCCTTGTCCTCATAATGGCTCACTGCATCGAGATGGACTTTTAATGCGTGCGCGGCCCGATCGCTTGAGAATTCCCTATCCGCTGCCAAATCCTCGACAAGTGTTTTCAGAGTGGATGCACTCCAGGCGTTAATAGCAGCACCTGTCTTTCCTGCAACTGCTCGGCGTATCGGATTAGTGGATGGCGCCTCCCGTGTCGGGTGAACCTTATTCGTTAGTAAAATGGCCACCGTTTCCTTGTTTGGATTAATCACGATTGATGTTCCCGTGAACCCGGTATGTCCCATCGTAACCGGCCCGGATAAATCACCCATATACCAATCCTGGTTCAATTCCCAGCTCAGACTATGCGCATTACCCGGAAATTCAGGCAGCTGATTTTGCTCCATGATGTCGACGGTTTCTGTTTCAAGAATGCGTGTACCTTGATATGTGCCATCATTAAGGATCATTTGGGCAAAAACCGCTAAATCCTCTGCAGTCGAAAACAAACCGGCGTGACCGGCAACACCATCCATCGCCCAGGCGTTTTCGTCATGCACTTCACCCCAAACCATTCCACGATCTGTTTGCGGCTGATACTCCGTTGCCGCAATGCGATTCTTTAGTGATTCAGGCGGATTGAACATCGTATCCGTCATGCCGAGCGGTTCGGTGATATTTGCTTTAACATATTGGTCAAGCCGCTCACCTGAAATTTCTTCGATCACGGCAGCCATTGTAATCATGTTCAGATCGCTGTACCCGTAATGTGTACCAGGCTCGTGCTCTAATGCAGTTGAGAACACTTCCTGATAGGCTTCTTCCCGGGAATCCGTCGTTTTATAAAACGGAATCCACGCCGGAAAACCGGATGTGTGTGTCAGCAATTGCCGGATCGTGACATCAGACTTTCCATTTTGCGCAAATTCCGGAATATAGTCTGCCACCGGATCGTCCAGTTCAAGCTTGTCTTGTTCGTACAACTGCATGGCAGCTGCCGCCGTAAACACTTTCGTTATGGAAGCTAAATCAAAGATCGTATCCGTTTGCATCACCACCGGGTTTTCCATTTCGGTAAAATCATCATCCAAATAGCGCGCGGCATAGCCGTAAGCGTCTTTTTTCACAATCGTGCCGTTTCTGGCTGCTAAAAAGACAGAACCCGCCATATACTGATCATCAATGCCCTGCTGAATAATGCCATCGATGTCATCCAATGGCTGTTGCAGCATTTGCACACTGTTTGGCGATCCGGGTTCCACAATGGGCGCAGCAGCCAGAGCTTTCCCGTTGCCTGCAAAAAGCACCGAAGCAACTACAGCACAGGCCAGTGTGACTGATATCAATCTATTTTTCATACTATATCGCCTCCCCGATTTGAAAAACTCGGCATTCGCCTCGTTTATAGCGAATGCCGAAGCTTTTCTTGTAAGGTCATCCATAATTTATACTTTCTGACGTTAAAATAAAGTCCCCCCGCGGCGAGGCAAGCCCCCGCCGTAAGAGGCACTATAAAAAACCTATCCCCACTGTCCCATCATGGATTTTGTTTTGGCCATCAGCGCATCATACGCATCCTCAGAAATCGCTTCATTCTCCAGTTGCTGGTTAAGCAGCAGCTTAAAACCCTCAATATGTTTAGCGACTTTGTCAGCCGAATCGTCCTGTTCAAACCGTTTCACGGCTGTCAAGTGCATTTTCAGAGCCCGCACGGCTTCATCATCGGAAAAGGCTCCTTCTGCTTCAAAACGCTCAACCATGTCGATCATTTCCTGGGCGCTTGTTGTATATAAAAGATACTCTCTCCGTACGTCTTTGAAATCTTCCAAACCGGCTTGCCATTCTTCGACGATTGCATCCACTGATGTGCCGTTTTCGATTTCTTCACGCACCCAACCATTGCCGATCAACTTATCAAAAAATGAGACACCTTCACTATTTTCAGCGCGGAATTTAAAATCGTCCGGATACATATCATGAATTGTTTTGACAATGGTCAGACCTGTTTTTACAGGTTTGTATTCATCCCGGTCCTTGATATGAATTTGAATGCCCCCGGACAGTTCACCGGCATGCTTTGAAAATTGCGGTGTGAAGTAAGCCGATCTGAATTGAACACCAGGCAATTCAGCATCATTCATCTGTTCTGCAAGGTCGGCTCCTTTAATAAACGGGGCACCAATCAGTTCAAATGGTTTGGTCGTGCCGCGTCCTTCCGAGACATTCGTCCCTTCGATCAAGGCGGCTCCCGGATAAACAGTGGCTGTATTCAGTGTCGGCATATTTGGTGACGGCAGCACCCATTCAAGTGGAGTGTCATCATAGTACATAGAACGCTCCCATCCGTTCATTTCAACCACTGATAAATCAGCTCCAATGTCAAACTCATTGTTGAATAATTGGGCGAGCTCGCCAACCGTCATACCGTGACGAAGCGGAATCGGATACTTTCCGACAAACGATTTGTAGTCAGGGTCAAGCACCGGCCCCTCTACTTTGACACCACCGAGCGGATTCGGACGATCAAGCACCATAAACTTAATGTCATTTTCTTCAGCGGCTTCCATTGCTAAAGCCATCGTGTAAATATACGTGTAAAAACGCGTGCCGACATCCTGAATGTCAAACAGCAGGACATCAACGTCTTCCAGCATTTCCGGTGTCGGTTTCCGCGTATCACCATACAAACTGTAAACAGGCAGTCCGGTCCTTTCGTCAATGTAAAAGTCAACATCGTCGCCCGCCTGTGCACCCCCACGAACACCGTGTTCCGGACCGTATAAAGAAACGAGGTTCACATCGGGATGATTGTTTAGTGTATCGACAATGCTGTTTAATTCCTGGTCAACCCCTGTGGGATTCGTAATCAAGCCGACATTTTTATCCTCAAGCTGGTCAATTTCTTCATTGAGCAGCACTTCAACGCCAGGCGAAAAACGTTCCTGGCCGTTTGAATCCTCCTTTTCATCACCGGCCACTGCTGCCGGTAACAGTGCTAACATCAGGACAACTGCCAGCGTCACGATCGACCATTTTTTCATAGATTTCCCTCCATTTTGATTGATTTTAAGTCAAGGTTTAAACGGCTTAATGTTTAGTGGTCTCTCCAATATTTAGCGAGTGCCTCCACATATGGTCTTTTACGTAAAAGAGGCAGGTTTATCCTGCCTCTCTCCCGGGTGTCAATCAGTTATTATTATTCTCATCTTCATTGCCGTTCTCGCCTTCGTCTGCTGCTTGTTGTGCATTAAATGTCCATTCAAGATTTAACGCATCGCCCTGGAATTGATTTTGGTCTTCTCCGCTATTGACGAACGTGAACTTGACGACAAGATCATCGAGTGAACCGGGTTCAAGACCATCCTCAAGCATCGGATCGAAAACGTGCTCGTTCACCGCTTCAGGCTCCATGTTTTTCAATTCTGCCAATGTTGTTTTATAAATCACTTCATCAAGCTTGTCAGCGTTGTATAGAAATTCAACCTCGATTTGACTGCCAAAGTCTTCTGTATTGTCACCTTCTGCATCGGTTACGGAATAATCCGTCTCCAGCAGTACTTTATCAATTGCAAGCGAACCATTATTTTGCAGTTCAAAGTCACGGGTCATGGAATCGCCCGGCTGAATGTTATCAACATCAATGACCTTCGTCGGCTCGACAGCCAAATCAATCTCCCCGGCTGCAAATGTGTTGTTTGTTGTCTCGCTATCGCTGAAATAGGCGTACGTTCCGCCACCGATTAACGTTAAACCAAGTGCTGCCGACAGAACCCCCATGCCTAATTGCTTTTTAATCCCCATTAAAAATGCCTCCTCTAATAGTTTTCTCCTTTGTGGAGTATTATTTTAAATGCCTCTATGGCCATTCCAAACGATGTCAGATGTGATAAGATGCAAGTGATGATGCCTGCATTTTATTGTGCCGTTTTCCATTTCTCAATGAGCTGATCAGCTTCGGTCATCAAATAGCTATGGGCTTTCGCTGAGATCTTCCCATTATTTTTGTGATGATTGATTAACTGTTTGAAACTTTTCATATGTTTAACGACCTTTTCTGACGCATCTTTCTTCTCATAATGGCTCACGGACGTTAAATGCATCGTAATGGAACGCGCTGTCGAGTCATCCTCAATTTCTCCTTGTTCTATCAGGTTGTCAACAAGTGTCTTCATGCCGTCTGCGCTCCGGGGTGTGTCCACATAATCCAATCCGTGCCCATAATCATACAATTCCGGAATGGTTACCGGGAGCTTCCCGGATGGATTGACTTCACCGGCGATGACCTTTGCCAGTGCCTTCACTGACACGTCCTGGAAACCATATGTTGTCAGATAAGCGTCCACCTCTGGGAAAACCATCAGATCATAAGGATTCCGGATTGCTGCCACCGTAACAGGCTTGCCGGTTGCTTCAATCTCCTGCACCAGCTGCTCCTGGGCCTCATTTGTATTGGCGGTATATGTTGTGACAATGACTTTCTCGGCCTCCCGGGCGTTCGCCACAGCATTCTTGATTTCTGTATCGGATGGGCTTGTCCCTGTTGCCATGCTGTTTGCTTCGATCCCTTTTTCATTCAATTGATCCGAAAGCAAATCCGGTTCCGCCGCGGACGGGCCGGTAATGAATACTTCATCATTGCCTTTCAGCGGCAGCAGGTCATTCTCATTTTTCACAAGCGTAATGCTTTTGTCCGCAATGTCCTCAGCCGTTTGCAAATGGTCGTCCGTGCCGATCTCTTCAATGGCTCCCGGATCAGTGTACGGATCGTCAAAAAGACCCTTATCCATTTTTGCTTTTAAAATGCGGAAAACAGACTCATTCACCCGTTCCTCACTGATCTCCCCGCTTTCGACAGCTTCCATCATGCTGTTATAGGCCAACTCAACATTCGGCGGATTTAAAAGAACGTCGTTGCCGGCTTTGAACGCTTCAACGGCGACACGGTCCTCCGGTACCACATTGGCCCCTGACATGCCGAGACTGTCTGTGACAATTAACCCGTCAAAACCCATCTCTTCACGCAATAAGCCGGTAAGAATCGGCTTTGAAAGTGTTGCCGGAAGCCCGGAATCATCCAGCGCCGGCACTACAATATGCCCCGACATGATCGAATCGATGCCGGCATCAATCGCAGCTTTAAACGGCTTCAAATCCACTTCATGCAGCGTCTCCAAGTCATGATTGATAACCGGCAGTCCGTAATGGGAATCCACGTCCGTATCCCCGTGTCCCGGAAAGTGTTTCGCTGATGCCATCACATTTTCTTCCTGGTAAGCGCTTACCTGTGCAGCCGTCAGACGCGAAACCAAATCAGGATCCTCACCAAACGAGCGGACACCGATAACCGGATTCGCCGGGTTGACATTGACGTCCGCAACAGGAGCATAGTTCGTGTTAATCCCAAGACTGCTCAATTCCTCACCCAGGATACCGGCTGAAGCGGCTGCATACTCCTCGGAGCGTGTCGCCCCGAGTGCCATATTGCCTGGAAAAACAGTCCCCGGACTTGTCACCCTCTGCACAATACCACCTTCCTGGTCCGTTGCAACAAAGAGAGGAATCTCACTCTTCTGATCCATGGCAATCTCCTGCAGACCATTTGAGAGCGCATTCACTTGTTCGGTATCAACAGGTTTCTCAATGTTATGGGTCCAGTTAAAATAAAGCACACCACCAATATGGTAGTTTTCGATCACTTCTTTAAAATTCTTTCCACCGCGATTACGATCCAGGTTGGTTTGCTCATAATCCGGATCAGTCGGTGTTTGTCCGTAAACATGGACGACAAATAATTGCCCGATTTTTTCCTCTAACGTCATGTCGTTCATCTTATCGCGGATCAAATCTTCTGTTCCACTCGCGCTGTCAGCAAATGTATGAGCCGGGAAAATAAGCATCAAAGCCAGCAGAAAAGAAAGGATTGACAACAAATGACGATTTTTCATGTTACGCCTCCCAGATAATTCTTATTTTGGGGTATAAAATTTTTAAATAGCCTGATAGATTTATGCCAAAATAGCATGACATCAGTCGCTACACGATACTTCCCCCTTTCCGATTGGCTCGTTGTATCCGGGTAAAATTTCATCTTGAGGACAGAATGTGAAATTTCTCGGGTGGAAGGTGAGGTCTCACACCATTATTGTAAAATGATGACGAATCATTACAATAAGATTATCAATTTATGACAAGCCCGTCTATATAACTTTTGTTTCATTTTTCAGAAATATCATGCATTTAAGCCCGTCTTTTGAACTGGTACTTTTTTCCCTTTTATCCTTAACGGACAGTCAAAATTCGTCAGGGGTGCTCGAGTCGAATTGGAGTTTTGCATAAGTTCGCGGCGTTCCCGCACGAGTTCGGGGCGCTCTCGCTCAAGTTGAGGCTGTTCTCGCTCAAGTTTGAGGCGCTCTCGCACGAGTTCGAGCCGCTCCCGCACGAGTTCGGGGCGCTCTCGCTCAAGTTCGCGGCATTCCCGCACGAGTTCAGCGCGCTCTCGCACAAGTTGAGGCTGTTCTCGCTCAAGTTCGCGGCGTTCCCGCACGAGTTCGCGGCGCTCTCGCACGAGTTCGCGGCGCTCTCGCTCAAGTTTGAGGCGCTCTCGCACGAGTTCGAGGCGTTCTCGCACGAGTTCGAGGCGCTCTCGCACGAGTTCGGGGCGCTCTCGCACGAGTTCGAGGCGTTCTCGCACGAGTTCGGGCTGCTGTCGCACCATGCTGGGACGCGATGTCTGACTCTTTGTCCATGTCGCCCAATCCGCCGTTGTTTGACGGGTTACTAAGGGATATAAAACAGCAGGAAAATTGAGAGGGCAGGCTATCGCCATAAAAATCCCTCTCATTTCCTGCTGTCCCCTCATTCCACCATATTCAATGCTTCCTTCTTTTTCGCTTCTAAGCGGCGCTTATGCAATATCGGCTCAGTATAGCCGTTTGGCTGCTCCCGTCCTTTAAACACCAAGTCACATGCGGCCTGGAATGCAATCGAGTCGGCATAATCAGCGGCCATTGGACGGTATGCAGGATCACCCGCATTTTGCTGATCGACAATTTTGGCCATCCGTTTCAGGGTATCCATCATCTGCTCCTCGGTGCAGATATCATGATAAAGCCAGTTGGTGAGCATCTGGCTGGAGATGCGTAGTGTCGCGCGGTCTTCCATCAGGGCAACATCATTAATGTCAGGGACTTTTGAACAGCCGACGCCCTGCTCGACCCAACGCACAACATAACCAAGCAGTGTCTGACAGCTGTTGTCCATTTCCGCCTGGATCTCATCAGCTGACAAACTTGAATCGTTCGTAGCAGGTAGCTGCAATACATCATCTCGATAGTCTTGCGGTGTTTTTTCGATCTCCGCTTGGATTTTTTTCACATCCACTTGATGGTAATGCAGCGCGTGCAGGGTGGCAGCTGTCGGGGATGGCACCCATGCTGTGTTGCCGCCTGCTTGCAAGTGGCCGATTTTTTGCTCAAGCATAGCAGCCATTAAATCCGGCATCGCCCACATGCCTTTGCCGATTTGCGCTCTGCCCTTCAGACCAGCATCAAGGCCAACGCTGACATTATTTTTCTCATAGCCATTAAGCCAGGTTGATGCTTTCATCTCGCCTTTGCGGATCATCGGACCGGCTTCCATGGATGTATGGATTTCATCACCTGTGCGGTCGAGGAACCCGGTATTGATAAACACCACGCGTTCGCGCACCTCATAAATGCAATTTTTCAGGTTCAGGGTGGTGCGGCGCTCTTCATCCATCAAACCAATTTTCAGCGTATTGCGCTCCATATCGAGCATATCTTCAACACGCTTGAATAATTCATTGGCAAACGCCGCTTCTTTAGATCCGTGCATTTTCGGCTTGACGATGTAAACAGAACCGGTCTGTGAATTTTGATATGGTCCGTTGCCGAGCAGGCTGTGCTTTGCCATCAGACTTGTGAAAACACCATCTATAATGCCCTCGAACACTTCATGACCATGTTGATCAAGAATAGCACTGTTCGTCATCAAGTGCCCGACATTGCGTACAAACATAAGCACACGGCCGTTCAGGCTCACCTCTCCACCGCTCGGACTCGTATACGTACGATCAGGATTTAATTCGCGCGTTACATCTTTTCCATTTTTCGAAAATGTCGTCGACAAATCGCCCCGATTCAGACCAAGCCAGTTGCGGTAAATAAGCGTCTTGTCTTCTGCGTCAACGGCCGCTACCGAGTCTTCACAATCCATGATACTTGTTGTCGCGGATTCCATGAAAATATCTTTGACACCGGCTGAATCTGTTTTGCCGATCGGATGATCAGCATCAATCTGTATTTCGATGTGCAGTCCGTTATTCTCGAGCAAAATGGCATCGGGCTTTTCGACAGTGCCGCGGTAGCCTTTAAACTGGGATGTGTCTTTTAGGCTGGTCGTCTTGCCATTTTCCAATGTCACATCGAGTTTTCCGTCATTTATTGTATAGTGAATGGCGTCTGTATGTGAGGCGCTCTCAAGTGGTGTATGCTCATCAAGGAATTTTTTAGCGAAAGCGATTACGTTTGCACCGCGGACAGGATTGTACGAACTGGACTTCTCAGCACCGTCTTCTTCACTGATCACATCGGTACCATACAAAGCATCATAAAGTGATCCCCAGCGTGCGTTAGCAGCATTCAAGGCATAGCGCGCGTTGTCAACCGGTACAACAAGCTGTGGTCCCGCCTGCTTGGTGATCACCTCGTCGACATTTTCAGTCGTAATCTTGAAATCATCCACTTCAGACTCCAAATAGCCGATATCCTCAAGGAATCTTTTATACGTTTCCAAATCAAACGTATTATTTAGCTTATGCCATGTATCCATCTGTTTTTGTATCGATTCCCGTTCATCCAGCAATGCTTGATTTTTCGGCGTCAGATCAGCAACCAATTTTTCAAGATCCTCCCAGAATGCTGCTCTGTCCAAACCAGTTCCCGGCAGCGCTTCCAAATTGACAAAATCGTAAAGTTCCTTGGCGACTTGCAACTGCCCCGATTTGATATATTCTGTCATCCCTGAATCCTCCCTTGTGCTTTTCTTCAGTTTAATACGGCCCGGGCAAAAACTAAAATACATGTTTTGCATGAACACTATTCCTTTTGGCTATACCTTGACGTATAATAGGCGTAACCATAGATATATGAAGGGGCGGCGATCCATATGGACATCAGGCAATTGACTTGTTTTTCGGAGGTTGCACGGCAAAAAAATGTCACACGGGCAGCTGAAACACTTCATATCTCACAGCCATCACTGAGCAAAACAATCAAAAATCTGGAACGAGAACTTGATGCTCCGCTGTTTGATCGAAGTACTCATCAGCTGAAATTGACCGATGCGGGTAAGGCCTTTCTGATCAGCGCACGAAAAGTGCTTGATTCCTTTGAAAACCTCACATCTGAAATGGAAGATGTGATGGATGTCAAAAAAGGTGAAATCAAAATCGGTATCCCCCCAATTATCGGTGCTGCTTTTTTCGCTCCATACATCAGCCGCTACAAAGAAACGTATCCGTCAATCGACCTGTTATTGACAGAAGTCGGCAGTAAGACAATCAGACAGGGTGTCAGTGAAGGCGAATTGGACATCGGCCTGATTTGCAATACCCCGGCAAGCGAGGAAAACCTTGCAACCATACAACTATTGAAAGATCCTCTAATGCTCATGGTACACAAAAACAATCCGCTCGCTGGTGAGATGACACTTGAGTTTACCGCAATCAAAAACGAACCGCTTATTTTATATCGCCAGGATTTTTCGCTTCATGATCAGATTATGGAAGCCTGTACCTATTACGGATTTGACCCGAAAGTCGTCTGCGAAAGCTCCCAGAAAGACTTTATGATTGAAATGGTTGAGGCCAAACTGGGAAGCACCCTACTCCCGAGCCGCATCTGCAGCCGGATTAACAATGATAACCTTACAGCAATCCCCTTCG
Source organism: Lentibacillus kapialis (assembly GCF_014646635.1). Taxonomy (GTDB): domain Bacteria; phylum Bacillota; class Bacilli; order Bacillales; family Amphibacillaceae; genus Lentibacillus; species Lentibacillus kapialis. Next base: position 8,837 of record NZ_BMNQ01000030.1, on the reverse strand, counting down.
CCCAACCTGTCGTTAACCTGGAACTCGGCATGGTTTGGAATAAGGATAACTATATACCATATGCCGTGCGGGAGTTTATTGAAATGTCGGCGTCTTATCGGGTTTGAGACGTTCTCGCACGAGTTGAGGATGCTCTCGCTCAAGTTCGAGGCGTTCCCGCACGAGTTGGGGGCGCTCCCGCTCAAGTTCGGGACCCTCTCGCACGAGTTGAGGCTGTTCTCGCTCAAGTTCGAGGCGCTCTCGCACGAGTTGAGGCTGTTCTCGCTCAAGTTCGAGGCGCTCTCGCACGAGTTGAGGATACTCTCGCTCAAGTTCGAGGCGTTCTCGCACGAGTTGAGGCTGTTCTCGCTCAAGTTCAAGGCGTTCTCGCACGGGTTGAGGATGCTCTCGCTCAAGTTCGGGACCCTCTCGCACGAGTTGAGGCTGTTCTCGCTCAAGTTCGAGGCGCTCTCGCACGAGTTGAGGCTGTTCTCGCTCAAGTTCGAGGCGTTCTCGCACGAGTTGAGGATGCTCTCGCTCAAGTTCGTGACGCTCTCGCACGAGTTGAGGCTGTTCTCGCTCAAGTTCGAGGCGTTCCCGCACAAGTTAGGGACGCTCTCGCTCAAGTTCGAGGCGCTCTCGCACGAGTTGGGGATGCTCTCGCTCAAGTTCGAGGCGTTCCCGCACAAGTTGAGGCTGTTCTCGCTCAAGTTTGAGGCGTTCCCGCACAAGTTAGGGACGCTCTCGCTCAAGTTCGTGACGCTCTCGCACGAGTTGAGGCTGTTCTCGCTCAAGTTCGAGGCGTTCCCGCACAAGTTAGGGACGCTCTCGCTCAAGTTCGAGGCGCTCTCGCACGAGTTGAGGATACTCTCGCTCAAGTTCGAGGCGTTCTCGCACGAGTTGAGGCTGTTCTCGCTCAAGTTCAAGGCGTTCTCGCACGGGTTGAGGATGCTCTCGCTCAAGTTCGTGACGCTCCCGCTCAAAAGGACCTTCGAATCACAAGCTGTGGTGACACATCATGGTATTTTAGGATGAATTATTGCTATAATCGTTTAGAAGCTCAAGTTCCCGGTTACAACGGTAGTAGTAAATCGGGAAAGGAGAATGTAAATGAAACGCTGGATAGTGTTGCTGATGCTGTTGGTTGTCGCATTTGCACTGGCGGCTTGCGGCGGAAATTCAAATACCGATGATTCAGACCAGGGAGATAATACAACTGAATCAAGTGAGCAAACCGGGGGCGACAGCGGAAAGACCGTTACAGTGGACTTACAAAATGGAAAAGAAGAATCCGTTGGCACCGCCACGCTAGAACACGTATCGAAAGGTGTCAAGGTAACGCTTGACGGAAAGAACATCCCAAAAGGCACGCACGGTTTTCACATTCATGAAAAAGGCACATGTGAAGCCCCCGACTTCAAATCGGCAGGCGGACATTTCAATCCCGGCGATACCAAGCATGGGTTTGATACATCAGGAGGACCGCATGCGGGCGACATGCCGAACATTACCGTCGGCGAAGATGGCACTGTAAAAATGTCTTATGTCGCAGAAAATGTGACATTGGAAAACGGTCAGGACAATTCCCTTCTCGGTGATGGCGGCACCGCACTGGTCATCCACAAAGGTAAAGATGATGGAAAATCACAACCGTCGGGCGATGCAGGCGATCGCTTCGCATGTGGGACAATCAGTAAATGATGTTTATGCAACAGGCATTCGCAGCTGTTAAGCCAGCGAATGCCTGCATTGTTTATATCCTCTTCATACCCACTATATGGCTGCCACCCCGTTTATTTTCAAGGCCTAAAGCTTGAGACGGAGCATAGGAACTGGGATCTGACACCCTGTCCCTACCGCACTCTATCAATAGGACTTTCGCGCGATATATGGGGCATTGCGCGATTTCTGATGTGTGCCGCGCGACCTTGTGATGGTGTCGCGCGAAATCAAGCCTCCCTCGCGCGAAATCAAGCCGCCCTCGCGCGAAATCAAGCCGTCCTCGCGCGAAATCAAGACACCCTCGCGCGAAATCAAGACACCCTCGCGCGAAATCAAGCCGCCCTCGCGCGAAATCAAGACACCCTCGCGCGAAATCAAGCCGCCCTCGCGCGAAATCAAGCCGCCCTCGCGCGAAATTCAGCCGTCCTCGCGCGAAATCAAGCCGCCCTCGCGCGAAATCAAGCCGCCCTCGCGCGAAATCAAGCCGCCCTCGCGCGAAATCAGGCCGCCCTCGCGCGAAATCAGGCCGTCGTCGCACGCGTTGACCACGCTCCCGCACAAGTCAAAAACCCTCGCGCCGCCCCAAATATACCAAAGGGACGCCGACATACTCAGCGCCCCTTTATTCCCTTAGCTGCCTTGCCTTCATTATGCCAATTCAATCTCCTCAACCGTACGATCAACAATCCTGGCTTCCTTGATGGATACGACATCACCACCTGATGAAGTGAAGGCATTCTGATTGATGATTTCCTCCATCGCAGCTTTGATGGCTGCCGGATCGGCCGGCTCAACCGGCTTTTCCACTGAATATGTGACGGTCTTGCCGTCTTCATTTAAAAATTTCAATTCGAGCTTCTTCATTGTGTCACCTCCCCCCTGTTGATGCGAATTATTCACATCCTCCGGCAGAACGATAATCCGTTATATCACGAATCCCCCCGAACCGTTCTGCTGCCTGCTGAATCGTCCTCATGGTTTGACTTATGCGGTGATTTCAGAGCTGTCATTACGCTCCACTTCCACCAGCGGGCGCTGCTGCAATCCTGAAACCGACGTGGCGATCGCATAAAGCTGATCGGCAGTTGCTTCTGTCTTCACATTGTTAAATCCTTTCGTTTTGAAAAGCTGTTTCCCGGACATTTCGTCCACCCCGTCGTCCAAGATAAGGCGCATCCGTGAGTTAACCATATGCTGTAAGGCCATGTTGCTCACCTCCCTTCACCCCTATAATCGAAATAAAACACAAAAAAGGGGCACGAAAATCAAATTATTTTCATGCCACCTTTTTCAGGCAGGATTCGATTATAGAGAAAAGAAGGTCTTGGATAATTGAAGATTTTCGGCGTATGCCGAAAATCAACACCCTTAAATTAAATGAAGCGCGATGGAATGCCGATCGAGGGAAAAGGGCCCAGACCCTAATATCCCTGGGGCAATTTTATCATATCGCCTAATGTGCTAAGCATGTTTTCGTTATAATGTGATGCCATGCCCCGATCCGGGGTAAAAGTCATTTCGCCTAACAGGGCTTTGCCGTTATCATCATAGAAATCAACACGCACAAACGGAAAAGGCGCTGCTAATTTTTTGGCATAGTGCACCATGTCATTAAATGACCGGGGACGCTCAATAAATGCCGCTTGTTTGACCGTCTGATCTTTTTCAAAATGGATGCTGTTCCATTCCAGATCAAAGAAAAAGCGTTTCACTTCGGTCGCCCGGTCAAGCGCCACCAATACCAATTCAGGTGAGCCATTAAAACAAAAAATTTTATAATCAATCGGCAGCTTGCCATCGTGTGTCTCAATCAATCGTTCACATAGAATACGCGGCGTCATTCTGGAATAATGCAATTCGGCACGGTCCAAGCCGTAATCAACTTTCAGCCAGCGGTTCAGTGTTGCCGCAGCCGCCTCATAGTCGAACGTGCTTTTATTATCGCACATCATATTCAACGTGGATGCACTGGTCACTTTCAGGATAAATTTTTGCGGAAGCTCATCCCAATCAATATTTGTGGCATCATCATAAACACCAAACGACTCAATTAGCGCTTCTGAGCAGCCGACCTCCTTTGCATAGTTGCGTACGTCATATTTATCACCGCATTTCGCAACAAGGGGATGCTGCCAATAGAGTTTCAGCCATTGGATTTTTTCATTGAAATCCTGTGGGTTTTTTAAATTAAGGCGTTTCCCGGTGTATTTTTTATACAAATATTTCGTAGCCAAATAAGGCGATAGGCGCGTGAATACGGCAATAAATCTTGCGAAGACCTTATGATAGACATTCATGCAAACTGAATTGCTTTTAAGCCGGTCCTTCATTCGTGACACGTTTGACACCTCTTTCCCTGACTTAATGATGTGTTTGGCTGATGTGAAGCGTCCTTAATATCAGTCCAAGACTCAGAAGCGCTGCTGCAACACTGAACGAAGCCACTGCCGCAACATCATCTGAAAATAAGACATAACCACCCAGCAGTGCAGCCGTCCGGATGATGACGGTAACAATCGAGTATTTCAGAAAAAAAGCCTGTGCCGCCAAAACCGGCAGTGCATTAATACAAGGCTGATTAACGAATATGAAAAAAATCCAAAGCGACATCCAGCGTGCATATTCACCGGCCGTTACCCAGTCAGAGCCAAACACAAAACTGAAAAGCCATGGCCCAAACAGCACAATCGTTCCAAACGGGATGATCCCAATTAATGCAAGTGTCACCGTTGCTCGGGCAATCAGACGGGTGAGATTTTCACCCTTGTCCTCAGCTTCAGTGATCCGGGGATAAAATACATCCCCGACCGATTTACCGATCAATTGAATAGGGAGACTTAACACCGTCCGTCCGATACTATAAAATCCCGCCGATGCAGGACCGAAAAAACCGGATAACAGTATGACGGGTATGTTATGTGATATACCATTGATGAATACTTGCGGCGCGCGATACTTCGGAAAATCACTGTATCGCTTAGCCAGTTTCCGATACGATAATGCTTCCTCATTTGCATCACCCGTATATCTAGTCGTAAGCAACAGCATTAACAACGCCTTTATCCCATTTGCCGACGCTGTTAAAACAATCAGCACAGTTGCTGCAGGGTGGATGAACCCGATCCCGGCTTTACCCCCCTGCACTATAAGCGCCTGCAGGAAAGATGCCTTAGCGGTGACGCCAAATTGCTTCGTACGGACAAGCCATTGCTCATTCGTCTGCATGAAAGCTGAAAATAAAATCACAAGCGGCACCAACAACAAAAACGGTGCGACATCTCCGAGCTGGAATAACTGCACAAGCGGCTTGTCAAACAATATAATGACCAGCGCTGCAACAGCCGCCATCCCGACTGACAGATATATCGAAAGACGCATCAGCCCTTTAGCCTCAGCTTCCCTCTTGGGAAGAACCACCGCAATCGGATACGTTAAAGCCGCAACGGGGGCGACGGTTTGGATAATCGCCATAAACACACCCATCAGTCCATACGCCTCAGGTCCATACAAGCGAGTGATTATGGGTGTTAATGCCAGTGAAATAGCTTGAGCTGCGGCAGTACCGGAAGCCATAATGACCACGTTGCGCACAAACGGCCTTTTCCATAACGTTAATAGTGTTTGTTTCATGCCAATCCCTTTTATCCTTTAAGATGATAATTCCGTTCCCGCTTCTGTCTTTGATAGACAAACACGGCATTCCTGAAAAACCAGACCGGATTAAACAGTTTCGGTTCAATCAAGCGCACTTTTTGCCGTTTCAGTTTAAGAAAAACCGTCATGACTTTTTTCCATCCGTAATCTGCAGCTTTAAGCAATAAGGGCCTGCCGGTTAACCCCAGTTTCTTGAATGCTGTTTTTGACAAGCGCGTTTGTAAAAAACGATACTGCCGGATAAACACGTCCAGCCTTGTATTAAATATGTCATCGTTTAATGTTTTTGTCAGACTGCCTTTAGTGGTTGTCGCACAATAAATCACATCATCCGAAACTTGAAACGTCGTCATATGATAACCCGCTTTAGTCGAAAACATCACATCATTGGCGGACATAACCTCGTCAAACTGAATTTGATAGTCATTTATAAAAGACGCTCGCATTAATTTTGACCAGGGAACGACGAATTTATAGCGCAGTGAACATTCCGCTTCTTCTGAACGGGGCGCACGCATGACCTCGTCAATTAATGTCACAAACGACAGGTGCCGGTCTGACCTGTTACCGGTATCGTTTTCAATGCTGGTTGGTTTGAAAAAAATGATATCTGCCGACGACTGAAAATAGGGCTGCAAGCGGTCGTAAAAACCTTCCGTAAAATAATCATCCGCATCAGCAAATAAAATCCATTTGCCTTCAGCATGGTTCAGCCCGATATTTCGACATGCACCGGCTCCCTTTTTACCGGGCTCATTGTAATGAACCACCAGATTTTTGTGTGCATGATGCCTACAGATTCGAGCCAGCTCATGCTGCTGGTTCGAATCACTGTGATCGTCTATCACAATGATTTGGATGGTTTCTGATCCGGGTATCGTCCCGATCAGTCTGCTTAATGAAGCTGTTGAATGATAATGCGGAATTATGATAGTCAGCTGCGGCATATGGGTCCCTTCATTCGCGTTTACCTTTATTATTGGCCAGAATGGTTCATTATAAAACAGGACGCAGAAAATCCGCATGATCAACAGTCATGATGATTGTACACGTTATAAAAACGTCCCATTCGCTGTAACATTTTTACTTGCAGCATCGTCTCATATACAACAAATTTGAAATGCTTTTCTAATTGGATTGTAATATAAACACGATTTACTTATTTGATAATCCATAGTAAAATGAGGATTGGTCTATTGTTAAGTGAATGTAAACTTTCAGCGACTTTTAAATAATACTGACTATATATATTTAAAGCTAATCGGAGAGGAATAGTGTTATGACTGATGAATCAAGACGAACGATGCGTAAAAAGAAAAAACGCAGATTAAGGAAAAGAGCCTTTTTTATATTAATTCCCTTGTTTATCGTTGTTGTCGGATTATCTTATGCAACCTATTTATACGTCAAGGCTGACTCTGTATTATCGGATTCATATGAAGATGATGGCAGAGAAAAATCCGAACTTCGTGAAACAGAGGTGGATCCGACCGAGGATAATGTTTCCATCTTGATTACCGGTGTCGATGCAAGTGATGTCCGCAACAATGCTGACAATGCGCGAACGGATACATTGATGCTGGCTACATTGAATAAAGAAGAGAAAAGTGTCAAAATGCTGAGCATCCCAAGGGATTCGCTGGTTTACATCCCGGAAGTCGGCCGCGAAGACAAAATAAACCATGCCCATGCTTATGGCGGTATGGATGCAACCATCAGCACAGTGGAAAATTTATTGGATATCCCGGTCGATTATTATGTGAAGCTTAACTTTGAAGCATTTATCGAAGTCGTGAATGCAGTAAATGGTATTGAGTTTGATGTCCCTTACGAATTAACGGAACAGAACTCAAAAGACAAGGCAGGAGCTATTCACCTCATGCCCGGCGAACAGAAACTCAATGGTGAAGAAGCGCTGGCACTCGCCCGCACCAGAAAGCTCGATAATGATATCGAACGCGGCAAACGCCAGCAGAAGATCATAAAAGCTGTTGCCAACAAGGCGATGTCCCTGAATTCCATCTTAAAATATGACGATATCATTGAAGCCGTGGGCACCAATATGACCACCAACATGAAATTTGGCGAAATGAAAAGCTTTATTTCATATGGCAGAGCCCGTGACAAACTGAACTTCGAGACGTACACTCTGCAAGGCACGGACTACCAGCCAAACGGAACGTATTACTGGCAGCTTGACCCGACGGCACTTTCTGAGACCAAAAGCATGCTGAAAAAACATCTTGAACTAAGTGATAAAGCCACCGCAACGGAAGAAGATGAATCACCAGCTGCATCAGGAGAAAACACAGGTTCATATTGATCATAAAACTGCCGGTCTGGATAAGACCGGCAGTTTTAGTTTTATATATGATTCACTCAACTAGATGGCCTTTATATACTATATGGCCGCTAACCCCTACTTAAAAGCGCCCGATTAAGAAAGATCGATAACTGAAATGAACAAGCCCCCATCTAGGCAGAAGCTCGATCCCGTCGGTAAATCACCTTACCCGTTTTCTTAATTTCTTCCAAAAATCCACCTCTGTACTCATCTTTTCCAATTAGAACGGGTTCAATCAAGACATGAACATCCTCACCAATTCGAAAAAGCCGGGTTAAGGACTGAAGATAATTCCCTTCGATGTGATTAACTACAACCGCAACATCAATATCACTATGTGTATGGGCTGTACCTTTGGCATAGGATCCGAATAAAACAACCAATTCCGCCGGATATTCTTGAATAACTAACTCTGCATAGTTTTCAACTAACTTTTCAACTTCTTTTGTACCCATTCAGACAACTCCTTTGTCTTTGAATAAATCTGCTGGCATTTTTGTTATCGAGAGCTTGCATAATCCTATCCTTGTCCTCTGGGTAACGACTTTCAATATTCAACGGACGTAGCTCTCTAATGAATGCGCGTTGTTCATCTGAAAGCTCTTCATTCAACCCTATAAGTTCAGTCAAATATGCCAGATTATGCGTATAAGGTGGAACCTCATCTTTCTGAAAAACAAAAAATACTTTTAAAAGCTTCTCAATCACTTGATGGCACATGAATCCCACATATAAAAATCTTTTTGTATCAAGCATAGCTTTTGCTGTTTTCAAGTCATAATCAGCCATATCTATCCAATAACTTACCTTATCGTACGGCATTTTAATCCCCTTATTCCTGATTTTCCTATATTGTATAATATTTCTGACATGAAAACAAAAGTAGATGAAAATGTAAGGTGATTTTTAATAAAAACCCATTCATAACAATAAAAAATGACTATCAAATTAATCTGCAAATTGATAGTCATTTTTGCTTACATTTTTAATGTTTGTAGTAGACAATGGAACCCGTCAGCATCAGCTTTTTCTCAGTTTAATTCGTATGATAAATTCGAACACCTTCAGTATCCGCTTAAAACGGGACGGCTGCTTTATTAACCGGTACAGCCACTCCAGATTAAGGTTGATCCACATT
>NZ_BMNQ01000029.1 GCF_014646635.1 Lentibacillus kapialis | reverse complement strand
ATGGCTTTCTTGCCAAAAAATCCATTCAGGGGTTGATGGCCCTTTCGTCAAAACAAACGTTCCGACGAATGGCCGCTTACCTCTGACATCTTTGTCATACTGGTTGTTTCGTTCAGTTTTCAAGGATCAATTTTTCACCGCTGTTTTAAGCGACGAATTATAATTTATCATGGTCGCAACAAAATGTCAATAACTTTTTAAAGCAATTTAAATTGTGAATGTCACTGCTGAAATATGTTATGTTTTGCTGACAACAAAAAATAATATAGCACAATAATTTGCCTCATTCAATAGGAAAATCAAAAAATCTTAAAGAAAATTTAAAGACGCCCCTATATGACGATTAACCTATAACCTGCGTGACTATATTAATTCATACGCTCTAACTGTACGGAGCAGCTGCAAACAGGACTGGATTTCATCAGAAAACGATACATAAACAACATTAACAAAAAACTTGCTAATCCAGTAACTATCTTCGCTTTAAAGAAACTATGCTGCTTAGCTTAGAGAATGAATGATCAGTATACCTATCATGGAGCCCTTATATTTTATTAATCGGCGTTTTAGACAGGAAGTGGCGCTCAGCATCATTTATTGGTTACCAGTGCGCCTCGGCATATACTTAATGCATTCCTCTTTGCTCGCAATACGGCGATACAAATTAAATACGGTCTGATACCGCTCCTTCATGGAGTTTTTGACTATTTGGTCGATTCGATAATCCTCCATATCCATTAATAGTTCTTCTAGCTCCCGTTTTATTAAATATTCCATTTCTCTTTGTTCTTCATCATTTATCAAAAATCCAAGCATTGTAACACCTGACCTTCTTGTTCAAAATAATAACCTATCCTTTGGCGAAATTCATGTTATAAATATACAGTTAATTTGCCTTGCACAGACTATACTATTCCCCAATTTTTTATTTTTATATCCGCTTTTTTTTAAATATCACCCATTCTCCTATATGAATTGGACAGAAAATGTTAGGCGTTTGACCTTATATCCCCCGTTTTGCTTCCTAAAATGCAGTTAGAAAACTTGGCTTATCGCCAAGCTTTAATGGCGAAAGCCTTAGTTGCACTTATGCAGTAAGAAATAATCTATACTTTCTTAACTGCTTAGAAAAACTCGGCATTCGCCTCGTCTTATAGCGAATGCCGAAGCTTTTCTTATAAGGTCATCCATAATTTATACTTTCTGACGTTACAAGGAAAAATTTACGTTTCACTTAATTCCTATATAGCTTGTTCATATTAAGCCTTTTCGCTCATAGAATATATTAAAGCTGTTTGAGAGGAATGATATAATGGATCATTTTTATGTGATGACGCTTAAAAAGTGGAAACGTTATACAATCGTGATTCTATTGGCACTGTTTGCTGCCTTGTTCCTATGGTTTGAGCGCTACGGGGCATTCTCGATTCTATCAGGAAGCGAGCCATCTGCTTTAACCAAAGGAAATGCTGATGAGCCGGATATTTCATTGACATTCAATATCAGCTGGGGTGAAGAAAAGGTTCATGACATATTGAAAAAACTTAAGCAGCATCAGGTGCAAGCCACTTTTTTTGTTAGCGGTGAATGGGCTGAACGCCATCCGGAAATTTTAGAAAAGATAACAGACCAAGAGCATGAACTCGGCATGCTCGGCTACCGCTACAAAAGTTACCTCGATCAGGAACTGGACGACGTACGTCGTGATTTATTGGAAGCAAAAGAGGTGTTCGACAAACTCGGTTATGAAGACATGAAACTGTTACGGCCGCCAAATGGCCATTTTAACAAAGATATTATTGAATTGGCTGAAGACCAGGGATTCACAGTTACACACTGGAATGTTAATCCAAATGATTGGCAAAATCCTGGGACGCAAAAAATGACAGATATGGTCATGGAAGAAACAACCAACGGGGATATTATTTTAATGCATGCTTCTGATTCTGTTAAGCAGACAGCTGAAGCGTTGGAGACAATACTCCCCGGTCTTAAAAATAAAGGGTTTAAATTTGTTGGCATATCCGAGCTGATCAACCAAGCACATGCCGAATCAAAGCTTGCGGAGTAACACCAAAGATAAAGCGCCTTTTCCGCCAGCCCAGAACTACAAAAGCCCCGATGTGCTAACGTGCACACCGGGCTTTTGTTATGTCTTATCTGCCCCTGCTTTTACAGAAGAATTTGCTCTCGTTTTTCCGTCCGATTCCGTTAAACGGTGTAACATGAGCAATTGATAGGTATTGCAAGCAAGCAGCGGTATGATCATCAGCCATGCATAATCCGTGCCAGTAGTACTCAGACCCGGTACCCATTCGACAGTCGTCATGACAACCATCAGAAAAAGGGCCGGGATAAATGCCCTCCGGTTCGTCTCACGTGCTTTAATTTCCGATACGACCCAGCCGTAGCCAAGAATGACTGCAGCCATTAAAACAAACCAAAATATGGATACCTGACCACCCGAATCATTGTATGGAAAGTAAATCAAGTCAAACACAACAAATGTAATCAGCAGCACTTGAACCGTTGGCCAAAACGTCCTAAACAAACTGAGTCCGAACCGGTTTATAAACAAATACGCAAAAAAACCAGTTTGACTGACAGCGCTGAATACAAAACCGAGTCCGAGAAAAAAGAGAATAACACCGATGAGTTCAAAAGCATCAAATGGGGCAAAATTATCTGTATAAGATGCCGGTTTGACAAAAAAACTGGTAAGTAATCCTGCCACCCCGCCAATCAGTAACGTTTTCAAAAACAAACCTGTCAGCTTTCGACTATTCAAAATACATTTCCTCCTAAAGCATGCTCGACATTCTTCATATATTTTAGCATGAACGCGTCCTTTTTACTTCTATATATACATATTTTTTGGTGTTTTGACACATATTAAACATGACAGGAAGGAGGATTTGAATATGTTCCGAACCACTTTGGTTTCCCTTTTCCTACTTTCCGCTGCATTTATCTCCGGATGTACTGGACAAGGTGCATCTGGAGAAGAAGCCAATTATGACACGACGAAAAAAATGGTTGTTGACATATTACAAACCGAGGACGGGAAGAAAGCTCTTCAGGAAATCCTGAGCGATAAAAAAATGCAACAGCAGCTTATTATGGATTCTGATGCTGTTAAAAAATCAGTAAAGGAAGTTCTCTCCTCAGATAAAGCGACTGACATTTGGAAGAAGCTGTTTGAAGATCCGGCGTTTGTTAAAACATTTGCCCAGTCTATGGCTGATGAACAAAAAAAATTGATGAAGGAACTAATGAAAGACTCAGAATTCCAGCAGCAAATGCTTGATCTGATGAAAGATCCTCAGATGACCGAACAAATGATGAGTGTTATGAAGAGTCAGGAATTCAGCAAACATCTGGAGAAAAAAATTCAGCAAACACTTGAAACGCCGATTTTTCAGGAAAAAATAAGCAAAATACTGTTGAAGGCTGCTGAAGAACAAGGCAAGCAGAAAGGTCAAAAATCCCAGCAAGGTAGCAATTCGGGGAGTGGTGGATCCAGCGGGAACGGCGGAGGATCATAACACCCTTACGACGTTTTTAATCATGATCCATAAAAAGAGGTGGCAAAACCGGGTGAGCCCAAATGGTATTGGACCACCTCAGATGCCACCTCTTTTTAAATCAACGTATGCATGTGCCTTAGCTTGCAATTATTCCTCCACTTTCGCAACAATTTTAGATGCTATTTTATGGTACTCCTTGCCAAGCGGATGGTCTTCTTGATAAACGGACGGCGAAAATTCATCCTCTTCCTCATATGGCTGCTGCAGTGGCAGGTTGCCCATCACTTTCGTCTGCAGTACGTCCGCTAGTTTTTGCCCGCCGCCTTGACCAAACACATACTCTTTCTCCCCGGTTTTCTTACTTTCGTAATACGCCATGTTTTCGATGACCCCAAGGATTTCATGTTCTGTCTTAATCGCCATTTGTCCGGCGCGTGCCGCCACAAATGCTGCTGAAGGGTGGGGTGTGGTAACAATCACTTCTTTGGCCGAGGGAATCAATTCATGGACATCCATAGCAATATCACCGGTTCCCGGCGGAAGATCAAGCAGCAGATAATCCAAATCGCCCCATTCGACTTCCTTGAAAAAACTATTCAGCATTTTTCCAAGCATTGGTCCCCGCCAAATGATTGGTGAATTATCCTCTACAAAAAAGCCCATGGAGATGACTTGTATCCCAAAACGTTCGACCGGAATAATCTTTTCACCGCGAACTTGTGGCCTGTTTTCAATGCCCATCATATCCGGTATACTGAATCCGTAAATGTCTGCATCAATGATACCGACTTTTTTACCCAAGCGCATCAATGACACCGCCAAGTTGACGGTCACCGTTGACTTTCCAACGCCCCCTTTACCACTTGAAATAGCTATAAAGTTAGGCTGTTTGCTGACGCCCAGGAGCGATTTTTCCTTTTCTGCTTCTGCAGCCGGCTGAAATTGCTGGATAACCTCATCAGGCAATTGTTCAAAACGAAGTCCGACGGTTGATGCACCATTTTTCTTCAAAATACCGACGATTTCCTGTTGCAGGTCCATTTGTTCTGCGGTATTCGTTTTAGCAATGCCAATTTTTACACTGACATGCTTTTTCTCCTCTTTAATACTAATCCCTTTAATTCCGTCTGTTTCCTCCAGCGTTTTATGTAAAAACGGATCCTGAACAGGTTTCAGGAGTTCTGTTATTTCCTCTTTCGATAACACGACTGGTCACCATCCCTTTCCTGGCATATATACAACAACGTTTTAGTAATTTGCATACAACGCCAGTATAACACAAAACACTTAAATTCTAAGTGATTTGAATCATTGATTTTGTTAAACAGCCTTGATTTTAAGGGATTAAGTTATTCCTGTTCAGATTCCTCAGTAATGTATCGCAATATTCCCTGATAAATACTCCCTGCCATTTTCCGTTGATATGCATCTTGCTTCAAGCGCTCCAATTCATGTTCGTTGGATAAAAACCCGAGTTCAACAAGAGCACCGGGTACTTCTGCATGTTTCAACAAATAAACATTATTGAGTGTCAGCGGTTCGCGTGTTGTATTTTCCAGATTGCGAATAATCTCAGACTGAATCATCTCAGCCAGATGTTTGCTTTTGTCCTGTTTGGGATAATAAAAAGTTTGTGCTCCATGCCATTTCTCGGATGACAATGCATTTAAATGGACTGTAATAAAAAAATCAGCTTCCTTATTATGAATGAACGCCAGTCGTTTACGAATATCCGCCGCTTTTCGCCGTGACAGTCCCTCGGTATCTTTCGGGGCAAGATCCTTATCCTCCTCCCGGGTGAGATATACAAGGGCACCGGACTGCTGAAGAAAATCCCGCGCTTTTTTGGCAACCTCCAGCGCAACATCTTTCTCCAGCGTCTCATCTTTGCCAACCGCTCCCCCGTCAGCTCCGCCATGGCCGGGATCAATCACAATCGTCTTTCCTGACAATGGCAGAGACCAAGTTTGCCATGTTGAGTCCACCTGTTGAATCGGAAATTGGATAAGCAGCGCCAAAATAATAACCCCTAGCCCCCATAAAATAATCCTTTTAAACCGCGCCATACCGTTCGCTCCTTATCATTATGCTTTTTTAATTGTATGGGACGAGTTTCTCGTTTATGATAAGATAAAAGAAGGAATGAAGTGTATATGACATAACAAATCGAAAAGGAGAAATTATATGGATTGGGTAGGAATTGGTGTCATCATCATTGGCCTTGCATTGCTCGGACTTGTTTTCCTGTTGATCAAACCACTCCAAAACCTGACGAAAGTGCTGGCTGGTGTGCAAAAGACAACAGACAATCTTCCGAACCAGGTGGCTGATATGATAACAGATTTGAAAACCGCCTTAAGTTCGGCTAACGATACGGTCAAACATCTGAATGAACAACTTGGCAAACTTGCGCCGATTTTTCAGATCATCGGTAACATTGGCAAATCATTGGAGCATCTCTTCAATAGTATGGCAAAAATCAATGACGACATGAAACATAAAACAGATAATGCCATGATGGAGCGCTATCACCTTGAGGGTATTTATGGCGTCATGGCGTTAGGATATGGTTTATATCAAAAGAATAAAGCCAATAAGTAAATCCCCTGCCACGAGGGGATTTACTTTTCATTCTCAGTTTTTTTATGGCGCTTATTTATACTGAACCTGGCCAGAGGGGTGGTTAATTTTCTGGACATCTCACCCACATCATTGGCCATGTAAAACAAAGGACTTAATGTGCGCAGTTTATCGTTCACTTCTGAAATCGTAACATTTGTATGGCTAAGCATTTGGCCTGTTTCTCTGAAAATATCATCCAGCTGCTGTGGCATCTGATCGACCGTTTTCTCGATTCCCCGAAGCACGTTAGCCAGGTTATTCAATGTCCAAGCCGCATATACGGCAATCACAAGAAAAGCTATTCCAATCAGTACGACACCAATTCCGGTCAAACTCATAATTATCCCTCATTTCCCCGTTTTTTTTTTTGAATTTGTTGATCATTTCTGTGAGTCATGTTCATGTCACTTTTTTATAAAGTTTATATACGACATCGGCCCATTTGATCGATTGCGTCACCCTGCTTCGATTCTTTGAGGTTGTATATGATGAGGCGTTCTTTGCCTGCTTGTTCACAAATCGGCTTCCCTCATTTATGGAAATGCCCAAATTTTCAAGCGTACCAAACCAATCATCCACAGCATTGATTTTATCTTGCAGGTCGTCTACAGTATAACCTGTTTTCTCCACCGTTTCACGCAATTCCGGTGTAATATAATGCAATTTCTGTTCCACTTCGTTTAGCGTTTGACTGAGGCTTGTCATCGTGTCTGCTGCGCGTTTTAATACAAGGGAAGCGTAAGTGACTACAAGCGCAAACGCTAAAGCGATGATTAAAACACCTATGTAGACTAAATCCATAAGATATACCCCTCCTTTACTGTCAACATACCGGATAGTTCCATTTCAGTATGGCTGCTTTCAATTGGAAGAATTGCTCTAACATCATCCTCAAACCCCTGTTAATTAGAAAAACAGGTATAATCCATAGCCAAAATGCAACATTCCTTGTTTGTTTTTTCCCTGTTTATCTCGACAATAACCCTATAATCATATAGCGTTTCCAGTTTACATTATCATATTTACTCAAATCTTGCCATTCTATGTCATCAAGCTTCAATGGCGTAATAAACACGGCACCATCACGAAATTGACTGTTATCTGCTTCAGCAACCCATTCACCGGGAGCTGTGCCCTCTGTCATCTCAACCAGATCATCCATGTGAATGCCTGTCTCGACCTGCTGCTTAATTAGCAGACCTTCGCTTGTCATTTTCCATAAATGACTATTGAAAAGCTGTTTTCGCTTTACAACGGTTGCCTTTTTGGATTCATCGGTTATTATCGTGACATCTGCATGATAACCGGGCAATAAATGATCCATACGGGATTTTTCCTCTTTAGCCTGTTCAACTGATTCAGTGTCTGGTGGTGTGGCTCCCCCCCCTGATTCAGGGGATTCTGACGTCTGATTTGAATCTGCAGCTTCTTTGATTGAAACTGCCCCGTCAGTCTCACGCGCGCCCTCCTGGTGACCATTTTCCTCTGTCTCTTCTTCAGGTGCGGGGTCAGTCTGTCCTTCAGATTCTTCCGCTTGCGGCGCGCTTTCAGATTGTGCCGACTGATCATTTTCTGCGGGCTGATCGGATTCATCCTTTAAACCCGCCTCAAACGCGTACTGACTCGAGCCACGGATATTAATGTTTTCAGGTGAATCACTTATAGCATCCAAGGTTCCCGTTAAAACAGCTTCATTTTCCCTGATATCTACCTTTACAGGCATCTTCTGTTCAACTGCCATTCGCTCCGTTTCTGTTAACTCACCTTCTGCCTGCAGCTGTTTACCCCAAATGGTCACAACAGGGTTATCGAGTGAATCAGAAATAGCTCTTACTTTTCCTTGATAGGGACTTTCTACCGTAATCGTCTCACCGTTCGTCTCCAGTTCGGATATCTGTGCCTGTACACTCTTCAATTCAGCTTCCTTCTGAGCAAGTTCTTTTTCCTTTTCAGCCAGATATTGTTCTTTCATATAGTTGGCATCAACCGATTTACGCGTCATTTCCAGCGTACCCGCTTCATTATCAAACTCGGTATCCGTGTCAGTTTGCGGTATACGATAAGCTGATATGGAGGCAATCGCCGATTCAATTGCCTGAATTTCTCCGTTGAGTTTTTGTTGTTTACTTTCCAAATCCGCCATTATTTCAAAATAACTGTCAACCCGGTATGTGAACAGCGGATCACCCGTTTCCACGTCAGCCCCTTCTTTAACAAGGAATTCCTGAAAACTCCCTTTTTCCTGAGCAAAGTAGACATTTTTCTCTTCAGCAGTGGCCAAAACCGCGGTTGTTTCGATTGTCTCGTACATATCTTTTTCAACAGTTTCAGCCCAATCCCGGACATATGTCAACCGCGAGACACGGTCTTTATCATCAAAATATACAAGCAAACTATTAATACCAATAAATAACACAGAAACTGTCAAAATAAGTTTTTTGCGACGACTCATGCAAACCACCCACTTACCAAATGACTATCCAGAAATGCCAGTGCAGCTGTACCGATCCAGTAAAAGATATGTATAAAAATCACACTCAGCCAAATCCAAGGCTTTTTAACCGGTGACAGATAGTTTAAAAATTTCACCTGAAACCAGATAATCCACAGTTGAAAGAGTGAAATAGCACCGAAAAAGACAACGACCCACAGCGTATCGGTGACATATGAAGCTATAATACCAAACGACCATGGTGATACAAACCAGTCCAGCCCACCATAAACGGCCAGTGGTATCCACAAGACCCGTTCAGCCAGCATGACAAAAAGAACAATTTGCTGCAGGATGATGATTTTTTTAAAAGGGATATCCGTAAATGAGTAAAAGAATAATGATGGAATAAATAGCACCAATAAAGCAAAAACGACGGCAAATACCATCCGTCCCAGCACGAACCAAACCTTGCCCGCCTCATATTCAAATGAAGTCAAAGATATTGCCTCGGCAGAAATCATACCTGACCCAACACCAAGGAGCGCCATCCAGGCATATACACCTGTACTGCATAGGATCAGCAACAAACTGATTTTCCACAAATTTTTCAGAGCCTCTGCTTTTTTCAGCCGGAATAAATGATCATCAATTGGAAAAAAGAATTTTACAGGATTTACATGATAGAGCATGAACGACATTCCTTTAGTAAATAATGGTTGTTACCGTTTTACTGTCTATTTTAACGTAATATATGAAAATATCACACTAATTTCAATGTTTTTTGTAATAAAAGCTCGTATTCCCCGAAAACTCAATAAAAATCCGGGAAATATGTTTGCCGATGCGGAATGATATTTTCCAGCTGGTGAACCTGTTCCCACCTCCCTCGGAGCAGGTCTGCAGCATAAAGCTCGAAAGGCCGCTTATAGCCCATCAGCATGGAAGTGAGCTGTTGCACGCTGCAGTCAATACCTTCATCTTGTCTGATGTTCCATGGCATACAAGTCACATTTATGCCGGTTTCTGTCCGTGATAGCTGATAGTCACCATTGTTTTCCGGCAAAAAATCATCTGTTATATGTAAAGTCACCGCTTCAGTGAGTTCTTTTATGAATGGGTATGCTTGTAAGAATGCGTGAACATCGACAATGCGCGCCATAAAGTACGGAGTGATTTTTTGCTCAAACCGGGGTTCATCGACAAGCAACGTCAGATTGTCATTTTCCGGCACGGTCATTTCAACTTTTTCCGCCATTGAATCATGATTCGCAATAAATTGCAGGAGTAATTTTTGCGCATTAAGCGTGGTAAAGGCATGTTCATGAACGGTCACTTTTTCGTCTTTCACGTTATAAAGAATATATCCCGCCGTATTACCGTTTTCTTCAAAAGCAGCCGCTTTATGCCAGTTTCCGCGTAACACCCGCTGTTCCCACCATTTTTCATCACGGACAAGCGTCCCGTTAAAATTTTTGGCGTATTCGCTATAAACCGTATGTAAAGCATTGATATCATCTTCAATACGCCGAACATAACCGGAAACTTGCCATTGCCGCTTTAATACAGTGATTGGTATGGTGTATGTCTTTTCCGAAAATGTATGTTCCCAGCCGTATTTCCGGTAAAAAGCGAATGAAAACGGGTGCAGAAATGAGAGGGTTTGTCCGTGTTGACGCATATGATGTAATGCATGATACAGCAAGTCCCTCACAGCTCCCTGTCTGCGATACTCAGGCCACGTCGCTACAGAACTGATGCCACCCATCTCAAACGTTCTCCCGTTGATATAGCACGATAGGGGGATGAGGTGCAGTTTGGCAGCCAGCTGATCATTTGCCATCCATCCCCAAATGATATGGCGCTCTGCTTCTTCCTTTTTCTTATTTAATGCATCTTTTGTTAAATCATATTGGAACGCAAATTGCGATAAGGCAAAAATATTGTCAGCATCTGTTAAAGATAATCGTTTAATATCTGTCACTATGGGACACCTCCTGCCTATTTTCGTTATGTTCATGATACAGGGAATCACCATGAAATGAAATGCTTATACGGACAAAAACATAAACGATTACTTTACTGAAATGAGACTCTTTTCGTTATACCTTGGTTTTTCCCACTGCAATTGATAGAAACCGCGACAAACAAGTAGCGTTCGTTTGCAGCATTTAGCGAGAATCTCTAATGACACAGCTGGAATATACTCTCTTTCCGCGGGCTCACCAGCCGCTCTATGGTGCGCGGCGTGTATTTCCGCAGCGATTTTATAGCACTCAACCATTATCATTGTGTCGTATTTTATAGAATTTGTTAAATAAGGTTTCACTCTTGAGATAATAGAAATGGCAACATTTTTTTAGAAAACCGCTTACTGAAAAAGCATTAAATTAAAAAAGCTCTCTTCCCCGCACAGGAAAGAGAGCTTTGACACAGCATGGTTGCTTTGAGAACTGGTATATACTTTAAAACAGGGATTTAAAGGTACTTTTGTATATTTCTTGTATATTACACATGTTTATCACAGGTTTTTTTAAGAAATTTAAATATGATTACATGTCCACTTTGTGCTTTCGTCTAATATATTTTTAAATTTTCTACAAAAAATGAAGAGCACTAGTACCGGAAACCGTATCAGGCTATAAAAGTTGTTTAGGTGAATATTATCGATTCTGCTTCAGTTCATCTCAAATTGTTTCGATACGGACGTTACCAAAATTGTGACCGGTTATAAAATGAGAAATATCTTTTAAATCCGATATATTAAACTGTACTATAATTAACCAACAATATTGGGTGAGAAAATGAAAATGCATTGTCCTGTTTGTGGGGAAATTTATAAAAATGATGATGTGGTTTTGCTGGATGAAGGGAATGGCACCACACACCGTAAGTGTTATAATAAGAACTCCGAGCAAATTAAAGACGTTGGGAGTTACAGAGAGATAACAAACAAATATGATTTTTTTGAGAGTGTAAGAACCCCGTAATGACGGGGTTTTGTTTTTGCCATTAATCAATCACTAATTCCTTAATTTGGGGCGTCCTTCCTTTCTCAGGGTTAATCCTCGGTTATTATATTAGTCTACTTCTGGCCAGGCATAACCGTCAACTTTCGGTCGTTTTGGCTTAGCGAAAACACTGTAACACTTAATCAGTTCTATAACTATTATCAGAATAACTAGGGACTGCTGAACAAACAAAAATTCACTCATAACAAGGAATTCAGACGATTTATGTCGAATATAGATGCAAGGACTTTTCTAAGATTTACTTAAAAACCCTTTGCACTTGGAGGCAATGAAGCATGTATAAAATGACCGAAAACCAGCTTGTTTTACCAGAGGACTTTTTCCTTCCATTTGGCGGCAAATTGAATAAAAACAATCGTTGGGTCAAACTTGCAACCCTTATTCCATGGTGGACATTCGAAGAGACCTATGCCAATACGATGAAACGATCATCCCGTGGCCAGCAGGTATTCAGTGTTCGTATGGCTCTCGATGCGTTGTACATTTAACAACGCAAAGGGCTAAGTGACCAGGATACGGTTGAAGTGTTCACGGAAATCCCCTATCTTCAATACTTTATTGACCTGCCCGAATTTCAGGAAGAGCCTCCTTTCGACGCTTCCATGATGACGCACTTTCGCAAGCAGCCTGATGCAGACATGATCAATCAATTGAACGAAGCAATCGTTATGGAAGAACTGGGAAGAAATCTGGAGGTTGATGATCAGGGTGATGATTCAGATGATAACGATGCCCCACCATCGGGGAGTTCATCCACAAAAAACGCTGATTCGCAACCAAATCATGATCAGTCCGCCAATCAAAGGAAGTTGCTTCTGGACGCGACTTGTTCGCCTACAGATATCGCCTATCCAACGGACCTTGGTCTTTTAAATGAAGCACGTGAAAAATTAGAACATATCATTTATGTGCTGCATGCACCGCATCGCGGAAAGAAGAAAAAGCCCCGCACATATCGTCAGAAGGCCCGAAAAGTGTTGCCAAACAGCGTAAACCAAAGACCAGAAAAATGCGCAAAGCGATTGGAAAACAGCTAGGATTCGTTGAACGGGATTTAAAAATTGTCTCCAAACTCAAGGAAGAGAGCCATTTATCGTTATTGACAAAGCAGGAATACAAGCAATCTTGGTTATTAGTGAATTGTGCCGTCAGCAGCGTGACATGTATGATAAACGCTCAAAGCATATCGATGATCGGATCGTCAGTATTTCACAGCCCCATGTACGTCCGATTGCGCGCGGCAAGACCAAAGCCGGCACGGAATTTGGCGCCAAGGTTTCCGTCAGCTGGATGAACGGCTATTCATTGATGGATAACCTTGGCTGGGACAACTACAACGAAGGCACGACGCTTCAAGAGTCTGCCGAAAGGTATAAAAGCCGGTTTGGTCATTATCCGGAAGCCATACTTGCCGATCAGATCTATCGAAACCGTGAGAACCGTCAATACTGTAAGTAAAAAGGGATCCGTCTCAGTGGTCCTGCCCTTGGACGTCCATCGAAAGATAAGGCCCAAATACAAAAACAACTGGTCAAACAGGATGCCGCGGAACGAAACGAAATCGAAGGCAATCGCCACTATGGAATGGGGCTTATTTTCGCACGCCTTCAACAAACAAGTGAGACGGTCATTTCCATACAACTGCTGGTGATGAACCTGGAGCGCAGACTCCGCCTTCTTTTTTATCATTTTTTACTACGATGTTTTGGAGTTTCTGCAGAACTAAAATGGGCTGTTTGAAAATCGTTCAGCAACCCCTAACTAGTTAAAATTATTTTCATTCAAAAATTTTAATAAGTGATGCTCAAGCTCTTTTTTCCCTTCCATGGGCAGCATATGTTTAACAAATGGAACAATCACAACTCTGGAATTGTGAATCTTTTCCCCAATTTGCATGGCCATGTCAGGGGTGGACCCTGTATCCTTCTCACCAGTTACAATTAAGGTAGGAGATGTGATCGAACCTAACTGGTGCCATAAATCCTGATCTGATAAAGCAAACAGTGAATATGCCTTTAAATATGCCTCTGAGTCATTATTCTCGAGAGTTGATCTTACTTCATTTACTAAATCTGTGTTAACAAGAGCAAAATATTGGGTAAACCACCTGGAAAGTGCGGCATCTATAGTTGATAAATGTCCGTTCTCTTTAACTTGTTCCACTCTTTTCATGATATTTTGTTGTTGTTCCTCATTTCTATTTGCAACAGCGCTCATAATACAAAGAGAAATTACTTTTTCGGGGAAACGTATAGCAAATAACTGAGCAACCATTGCCCCCATTGAAAATCCAACTATATTGACTCTTTCAATTTTCAATTCCATGAGTAGCTGATTTAGTTGATCAACGAAATGTAATAATTGGTAGCTTCCATCAGGATTTTCTGATTTCCCATGACCTAACATATCGTAGGCTATCACCTTATAAGAGAGAGAGAGAAAGTCAATTTGATGACGAAACATGGTGTGGTCAAGACCCACACCATGTATTAATATAACAGGAGGTCCATTTCCTTTCTCAATAAAGTTAATTCTTCTTATATAACCTTCACTCATATACTCACCTAATCCAATCCCATTTCTTTCATATCCGTATGTCTATCTCCTGTTCTTGGATGTGGTCGTCCTCCATTGGCAGCGCCGATTGCTACTACGATCTCGTTAGATCTCGGAGCGTCTGCCAAGTTTACCTCAAATGTAAGATAATGAGACCGCTTAGATTCATCAGTTTTATGGACCATAGGGATAGTTATATTTGAACCAGGACCTGCACGTTTATTTGTGAAACTTAAAATACTCGTACCATTTACAGCATCTCTAAATTTATTTCCAAACTTCAAAGTATGAATATATGCTGAGGCATGCTCTATCTCCCCTTCTACTCCCACCGTCGCAGCCTTTCCAAATGCCTGAACCTCCTCAGGTCCACCAATTGTGTCTAATAAGTTTTTAACTAACAGTTCACCCAGCTCAGGTGCATACTGATTTATTTTAGGTTTTAAATCTTCGACAAAACCTTGACCACCCCATGGGTTCTCAATGACAGCTATTGCCGCAACCATTTTAATGGGTTCCTCAACTGTTTTTCCTCCCTCAATCATTGTTTCCTCTTCAACCGTTAAAGTCTTTCTAACTTTTAACATAAATATAAACCTCCTTAAAATATTCCTATTCATATAATTCCTTAGCTACTCCTTTTTTGAGTACCTGGCCACTAGCCTTTACATGTTCACGCATATACTTTTCAGCTTCTGCGGGATTTGAACTTTTAATTGCCGCTAAAACCCTTTTATGCTCCATTATTGATTCTTCTAACCTATTAGGTTGTTCAATACTTAAATGAACATATCTATTATAAGAAATTTGATTTAGCAGTGAATTAAGAAAAAAATTCAATTTAGAGTTTTCCGATTCAGCTCTGATGAATTTGTGAAAATTATCGTTTGCTTCTACAAATATATTGTAGTCAGAGCTTTCTAATGCATCTTCCATCCTTTTAATCGAATGTTCCAATTGCTCTATACCTGTATTGTTCTCCTTTTCAGCTAACAATTTCGCAGCAAGACCCTCTAAAACTTCTTTGACAGCAAATAGTTCGGTCAATTCCTTTTCTGTAGGCTTAGTAACACGAGTCCCTACACGGGGCTTCACTTCTACTAACCCTTCAATACTAAGTCGTTTAAAGGCCTCTCTAATAGGTGTTCTGCTAACCTCGTAGTACTCTGATAGTAAAGCCTCTGATAATTTCTCGCCTGGTTTATATTTGCCCTTTATTATCGCATCTCTTATCGCATCCGTAACTTGTGTTGTTACGCTTGAAGTGGTAATCGAAACCAAGAAATACACCGCCTATAGTATTTTGTATTAATAAATTTAACTTCAAGTTAGAAAAGTTCATGTTGATGAGACAATATCTCTTTTTGTTTTTCAGAAAGAGATGCCCCCTTTATATTCATTTTAACTACTCCATCATTCCTGTTTCTTTGAAATATTTTTCTGCACCTGGATGAAGTGGTGCTTGAATTCCTTCAGTTGCTAAATCCCGAGTCAGATTTTCAGTAGCTGGCAATTCCTCTTGCAATTGCTCGAGATTCTCCCAAAATGTCTTTGTGAATTCATATACTACTTCTTCAGAAGCACTCTCATCCACGTAAAGCACAATAGGGAAAGCTACAGTTTCAACATCCTCTGTTTGACCTTCATAAGTATCCGCAGGAATTGTTGTCTTAACAACTGAATTATTTAAATTCTCGATAAACTTATCCGCCATTTCGCCTTCAATAGAGACCAAGTCTATTGGTTTAGTAGAAGCAGTTTCAATCAGTCCCGAATGAGGTACGTTAGAAAGTAGAAAGACAGCATCTTGTTGATCATCTCGAAGAGCTGCGGCTGCATCGCCCGTTGATTGCACACCAGCTTCAATATCTTTTTCTTTAGAAAGGCCAATTGTATCTAAATAAATTGAAGCAACATTATGCGTAGCCTGTCTTGGAGCGCCCATATTAAACCGAGTTCCTTCTAAGTCTTTATAGCTTTCAATGTTTGATTCTGCCAACACTGCAATTTGCACCGGCATTATGGACGCATTAAACAAGGCACTTACATTCTTTTTTTCTTTACCTTCATATACGCCTTCCCCTGAATAGGCTAGATTATATTGGTATAAGTTTTGCTGCGCTACGTCTACATTTCCGCTTTCTATTAAAGAGAAATTTTCTTCATATCCACCTGTAACTTGAGCAGATAAATTCAGTATATCACTATTTTTATTTATAACGTTACTTATTGAAGAACCAAGAACATAGGGACTCGATCCGGAAGAAGAGGTTCCCATCGCCCATTGGGTAGTGTCCCCATCTTCAGCGTTTCCATCGCTTTCCGAGCTACAGCCAACTATAAACAATAAACCAACCATCAGTAACAGATATTTTTTCAATTTAATTCACTCCTTACTTTTTATATAGTATTTTCATAACCTTTAAACGCAGTGTTTTTTAACCCCATGTATTGATAGAAGGTTATTACTATTATACCTAGAACGCCTATGATGGTTAAAATTGTGTTTGGAAATATTGTACATATTGAAAAAACAATTAGCCCCCCTCTTTCTATCCAATTAGATTTTCTCAACCACCAGCCTTGGATTCCTCCTGTAATTCCTATTACTGCGATTAAAGCGGTCATAAATGTTAACAAAATATTGCTCCAGGATCCTTCAAACAATAATGCAGGTTGAAAGACAAACGCATAGGCAATAACGAAACTTGGTAAAGAAAATAAACTTGCCGCAATCGCCGTTTTAAACCAGTTTGCTTTTGCAATATTCGAAGCAACCACCGCAACTATTGCAATAGGTGGAGTTGTTCCTGATTTAACTGCAAAATAGAACAAGAATAGATGTGCAGCTAATACTGGAACTCCAATATCCACTAAGGCAGGCGCTACAAAAAGTGCGGACATCAGATAAGCTACCGGGGTGGGCAAGCCCATTCCTAAAATAATGGAAACAACCATTGCGGCAATTAATGTCAAGAAAATGTCTCCACCGCTTAGACCTATAATAATTTCGCTAAGTCTTGCACCAATTCCGCTAAATACTACAACGCCTGTAATTATACCCATAGTTGCACAAATGATTGCTATTTCAATCGCTCCGATTGCGCCATCAATTAATATCCTAATAAAATCAGTAAATTTTAAACGAGTTTCTTCGCGAAGCATCGCTAGCAAGAGTAATGAAATGATTGCAAAAAAACCAGCTTTCATAATTCCCATTCCATCAAATAATAAGAGATAAACCAAGATTCCAACTGAGATTAATAGATGACCTTTCTCTTTAAATGCTTTTTTAAAGTCAGGCAATCTATCTTTGGTTAATCCTTTTATATTAAATTTTCTTGATTCAAAATCGACAACAGTCAAAACAGAAATAAAATACAAAAGAGCAGGAATTGTCGCGGCTACAACTATATCCACATAAGGTATCCCGGTCATCGTTGCCATTATAAAAGCTCCAGCACCTAATATAGGTGGTAATATTTGCCCTCCTTCAGAGGCAACTGACTCAACTGCACCAGCGATGTGAGGCCTGAACCCTGACTTTTTCATCACAGGTATAGTTAATGACCCTGTTGATACTACATTCCCTACTGAACTACCTACAACAGACCCCATCCCTGCACTTGCTATAACTGATGTTTTTGCAGACCCACCTACATACTTTCCAACCAAAGCTTGAGAGGCTTTAAGGATAAAATCTCCTGTTCCGGTCTTCTCCAAAACAACACCAAAGAAGATGAAAATAAATAGATATGTGGCTGAGATACCCAGAGCTACACCAAAAACCCCGTCCGTAGTATAAGAAATCAAGTATACGAGTCGTTCAATACTCATACCTGCGTGCTGAAAAGGGCCTCCAAGGTTATTTCCAAAGAGTCCATAAAGCAGCATTAATATACTCAGGATAAAAAAAGCTTTGTTGATTCTAAATGCTGCATATAATACCAGAAGCAATATTACTGTAGCAGAGAGTTTTTGTTCCAAACTCATTGTAGTAGGTCCCATAATAGATAGGATTTC
This sequence comes from Lentibacillus kapialis, assembly GCF_014646635.1. Classification (GTDB taxonomy): domain Bacteria; phylum Bacillota; class Bacilli; order Bacillales; family Amphibacillaceae; genus Lentibacillus; species Lentibacillus kapialis. The sequence continues at coordinate 24,393 of NZ_BMNQ01000029.1, read as the reverse complement.
ATAATAATTAAAGATGACATAGCCAATTGAGTACGCTGCCAAGGTCAAAAACAAAAGGTCCAGCCATATTAGATGTTTATTAACTTTACTCAAGGGTTTAGTTATAGTCAGAAAGATTACTGCAACTAGTAATAAATGAATAGAGTAATGCACAATGGCAGTAATGAATATACCTGAATAGGCAGTATACAAATGAAATATTGATAAAATCACTGCTGAAATAACACCAATATACTTTAAAATTTTCGATTGCCATGTTTTTTCTAAACTGTCTTGGTTAACATTCTGTGACTCCAAAAGTTTTCACCTCACTTCTTATAGCAACAATAGTGAATCCGTTTACAAAGGTTTTTAAGTTCCTTGTACCATGTAACATGTTACATGGTACGTTTAAACTATCACGGATATTGACTGATTGTCAAGACTATTAAGAAAAATCGTTATTCCAAAAAGTGAGTAACTTTAGTGAATAGTCCACTCTATATAGGTTTTTTTCTACACAAAAACCTCCCGCAGAAAAAACTAAAATAATTCTACGGGAGTTCTTATGCACTTTATAAATATACCAAGGTGTCTATTATTCAGATATAAGCTGCGCCTTAATTTTAATACAGGCTAATAATTGACTAGGAGGTCAAAAATAACTTTAATATAAAGATCTATAGGCGGCTTACATCAAGCCATCCTTACTCGACGGTTTTATTTAGTATTTCTTGGATTCCTCATTTTTCTCATGTTGTATTATTAGGTCACTAAAAACACGAACTTGTCTTCAACCCATTTTCGTGTTTTCATTGAAATTTGTGAGGTTTTGAAACCTCACATAAATTATCTTAGATAAGAAATTCATTTTTAGCTGAACAGCTCTTACAATCCTCCAACAGACAAATACTTTGTTTCCAAATAAGGTTCAATACCTTCTATGCCACCTTCACGTCCTAATCCGCTTTCTTTCATGCCACCAAATGGTGCGTGTGCGGCAGACGGGGCACCATCGTTCCAGCCAACAATACCGAAGTTTAAGTTTTCGTGAAGAAATGTTCCTTTTCGATAATCATTGGTAAAGAAATAGGCAGCTAATCCAAAAGGTGTTGCATTGGCAATCTTCACCGCTTCTTCAACTGATTCAAAGGTTGTTATTGGGACAACTGGTCCGAATGTTTCTTCCTGCATCATTTTCATGTTTTCGTTTACATTTTTGAGTACAGTCGGATGGATATAAAAATAACCTGCTTCTCTGTTGGCATTAAATTGATTGCCACATAACACCTTTGCTCCTTTTTCCGTGGCGTCCTCAAGTTGTGAAATTACCTTGTCATAGCCTTTTTCATTAATCACAGGTCCAACTTGTGTCTGTTCTTCTATACCATTCCCTACTGTTAGTTTGCTAACTTCTTTGGTTAACTTGTCGGAGAACTCCTCAGCTATATTTTCATGTACAAACACGCGATTCGCACATATACACGTTTGACCGGCATTTCTGAACTTGGAAGCCATCGTTTGGGCGACAGCAAAACCAAGATCCGCATCTTCTGCGATAATCAGTGGGGCATGCCCGCCTAATTCCATCGAGACATGTTTCAATGTATCTGCACTGTTTTTAATAAGATGCTTTCCGACTGGGGTGGACCCTGTAAATGTAATTTTGCGCACGTATTCACTATCGGTGAACAGTTTCCCGACTTCATTGCCATACCCGTTTACACATTGAACTGCATCTTCAGGTATACCAGCCTCATGTGCCAACTCAATAAATTTAATTGTTGTCAGAGGGGTTTCCTCTGCTGGTTTCACCACGAACGTGCATCCTGCAGCGAGTGCCGGCGCAGCTTTTCTCGTCATCATGGCCGCAGAAAAATTCCATGGTGTAATGGCTGCAACAAGTCCCACTGGCTGAAGCGTGACAATTATACGTTTGGATTCTGTATTGGCCGGGATGGTACGACCATAAATACGTTTTGCCTCTTCTGCATACCATTCGATGTAACTGGTTGCATAATCCACTTCACCTAAGGACTCTTTGATGGGTTTCCCACTTTCCAGCGTCATGACTCTGGCAATATCTGTTTTATTTTCCTGGATTCGATCGGACCATTTTTTTAACAATCTTGACCGTTCATGTGCATTCACTTTGGACCATTGTTTAAATGCTGAGTGACCTTTTGACAATCTCTCAAAAATTTCTTCCCTAGTATTTATTCTTATTTCATCAACAAGCTCTCCTGTTGCAGGATTTGTCACCCGTAGTGTTTCCGGCATGTATATTACCCCTTTCTGCTAACCAATCAAATTAAGTAAATGAGTCAAATGACATGTTACCAGTAACTCCCTCCATATAATCCACTTTGCTGAAGACTCTTTCCAGTATATACAACCCCTGTTCTAATATTTTATCTGTTATACAAGTGGTGCAAGTTACCGAACAACATTCGAATTTATCCCCGCTGAAAGAAGTAACAATCTGCTTTGACTCACTAGCTTCCACAATTGCAAGATCTGCCATTGCACCAATTTTGCGTGTTTCTCTAAAGAATAGGAAGAACCCAGAATTTTGATGAAGAAGGTGGGCTAGCCAACCTTCTTGAGGGGTATTAAACTTTTTTAGCCTTCGTATTTTCTTCGTGATTTATTTACTTAAATCAATTACGATCCTAAGTGCCTCACCATTTTCTAACTTATCAAAACCTTCATTAATCTCTTTTAGTGATATTGTATCTGTATGCAACTCATCAACCGGAAGTTTGTTTTGTCCGTATAAATCTATAAATCTGGGAATATCCCTTTGAGGAACACAACTTCCAACATACGAGCCTTTTATACTTTTTTCTTCAGCGGTTAAAGTAACATATGGAAAAGAAAAAAACTGTTCTGGATTTGGCAATCCAGTTGTAACCGTTGATCCTCCACGTTTCGTTATACCATATGCAACTTCCATTGCAGCGATTGCTCCTGCTGTTTCAAATGCATAATCTACCCCGCCTATTGATGCTTTAAGAACTTCATCTATGACTTTCTTATCTTTAGAATTAAATGTATCTGTAGCCCCTAATTTCTTAGCATATTTCAATTTTTCATCATTAATATCAATTGCAATAATATGGCTGGCCCCCGCCGCAATTGCTCCCATAAGAGCGCTCAATCCAACTCCCCCCAGACCAACAATTGCAACGGTGCTCCCAAACTTAATATCTGCAGTATTTGTAACAGCACCAACTCCTGTAATCACCGCACAACCAAACAAAGCTAATTTATCAAAAGGGATATCATTATTTACTTTTACCAATGAATTTTTATTCACAACCACATAATCCGAAAACGCGGATACACCTAGATGATGATATATATCTTTACCATTCTTGTGTAAACAAATATTTCCATTTAGTAATGTTCCGTCATTATTAGCTTTTCCACCAACTTCGCATAGAGCTGGCCGCCCCTCACGACAAGATAGACAATTACCACAACTTGGTACGAATACACAAACCACTTTATCACCAGGGACAAAATTGTGAACACCCTCACCAACTTTATCCACTACACCTGATGCTTCATGTCCTAATGCCATTGGTGTTGGACGTGGGCGAGTTCCATTAACTACGGATAAATCGGAGTGGCATAAACTTGCTGCTTTAATATTCACTAAAACCTCGCCTTCTCCCGGAGGATCAAGATCCAAGGTTTCAATTTTAATTGGTAATGATTCTACATATGGAGACGTAGCCCCGGACTCTGTTAGTACAGCAGATTTTACTTTCATATTTTCACCCCTTAAGCTAATAATAAATAAAAACTAACTAATTAAAGCTTAAAAATGACTGACAATCTTTAATCTCTGTATAATGTTATCGCATAAGAATATTGATCCCCTCTAAAGTATGAAGATAGTAACTCTAAAGGCACTTCATTCTTATCGCATGATATTCTTTCAAAATAAAAGAACGGTAACTTTGGCGAAATATCCATTTCATTTGCTATTTCAGGTGCCATAATAGCTTCCATTCTTTGCTCCGCTTTCTTAAGCGGAGTACCATTTTCTTCTAAATAGGAATAAAAGGATCTTTGATTCAAGTCAATACAATCAAGATTAGGCACTCGATGTACCGGTACTATTAAACTTTGAAGCGCAATAGGAATATCATCAATATAGCGAATGCGTCTAATATAGTAAACCTCTTGGTTTGATTTCATTAATAAAATGTGCTGTTCTCTTTGAGTTGGCAACCTTTTATGAAATTTAATTATTTTAGATCCAGGAGTATATCCTTTTTCTTTCATGTCTTCGTAAAAACCATTTAACCTGTTTAGGTTCCTTTCCAACTTCTTTCTAGACACGAAAACACCTTTTCCATGTACCCTGTATACCAATCCCTCATTAACCAACTCAGTAACTGCTTGTCTTCCTGTCATACGTGATACATCATACTGCTCAACAATCATATCTTCTGTTGGAATTTTGGAATTAATCTTGTATTCTTCATTGAGAATCTTATTTCTAATATCATCCGCAATCTGCATATAAATCGGAATATGATTAGTAAGCATCATCATGACTCCTATAAAGTATATTATCGATTATCATAAGTTTTTATCCTGCAAACGAGATACTAAGCTACCATTTTTAGCATAATTACTTTTTGTTAAATCCTCAAAGAAAATAAAAACTTTATCCTGGGGTACTTTAGCAACTCTCTGAAATGATGATGTTACTTCTTCAACAATTTCTTGTTTTTGGTCTTCTGTCAAACCTTCTAATATTTCTACATGAATAAATGGCAATGTTTTACACCTAACCTTCCTTATATACCTTTAATTTTAGTATTCAAATATATCAGTGAATTATATCTTGAATAAAATTTAGATTCTTTCTTGAATATTTGTTAGTTTATGTGACAAATCCTTAGTATTATTGTAGAACTCACGATATATCTCAAATAATTCGTTATATTTATTAACTGCATCCTTCTTTGGAGTTGCTCTATACACTATTTTTTGTGCATTCTCTGTTGCCTCTTTTAAGCATTCGAACCAGCCTACACTTGTTGCTACAATTAAACAAGTTCCAAAAGAAGAATCACTGTTTTGAGGAACTTCCATTTCATTATTCATTATATTAGCCATGATTTGAACCCAAAGTTCACCTTTGCTTCCACCACCAATAATTTTAAGCGGAGAGTTCACATCAAATGGAAATTCATCAGAAGCGTCTCTTATTGAATATCCTACCCCTTCTAAAATTGCTCTAGCAAAATGTTTTCTCGAATGTCGAGCTGTAATACCAAAAAAGCTTCCTTTTAAATAGGGATCCCAATGTGGAGACCTCTCTCCATTTAAATAAGGATGAAAAATTAAACCTTCCGAACCCGGGGATATATATTCCATTTTCTTATTCATAATATTATATACGGAATCATGACTAGCATCACCTTCTGTTTCTTTTAGGAACCCCTCTTTAAACCATCTGTACGATGAAGCCGCAAAATTTGTGGCACTGTTTTGATAGTACAGGTTATTAATCACATGATGATATGTTGTTATTTTAGAATTCCTAACCTTATTTTGTGTGGAAATGGAAAAATTTCCGGCAGTAGCGAGCTTCACTAATCCTGATTTTTCAGATACTACCCCGCTACCATAAATCTCAGCAGCCGTGTCTGGCACTCCGATAATAATCGGGATTCCTGGAGGAAGATTTAGCGCTTCTGCCATTTCAGGGATTAATTCCCCTGACTGTTCCATTGGATCACAAATATTAGGAAGAACATCGGAATTAAGTGATATTAATCCACATAATTCTTCAGACCATTCTTGTTTATTAATGTTATACAATAGCGTTCCTTCGGCCTCAATATAATCTGTTGCCATTTCACCTCCAAAACGATAACGAACATAATCTTTCATAAGTAATATGTGTCTAATGTTTTGGAATGCTTTGGGTTCATTTTTCTGTATCCAACGTAAATGACATAAAGTCCATGTTGGTGTTGGTGCATTTGATGTCAATTCAAAAATACGTTCACCATATCTTTCAGATAACTCCTGAGACTCATCACCACTTCTTTGGTCATTCCACATAATCGGGTTGCGTATTACTTGCTCATTTTTATTTAGCAACACCGCAACATGGTGAGGGGCTGAAAAACCTATTCCTTTTACCTTTTTTCGTTCATCAGCTGTAAACTTTGACAATACTTCTTGACAAGCTTTAACAGCCGATTCTATCCAATGATCTGGGTCCTGTTCTACCCAACGTTCTTGTGGGTAGAATGAATGGTAGGGTGCGTAAGCTTCTGAAACGACTTTTCCATCTGATCGTAAACATGTTACTTTACACCCTCCAGTACCATGATCTACCCCCAATACGAATTCCCTTGACATAAGCAACCTATCCTTTATCAATAGTAATTAATACTTTCATTACTGATTCACCTTGTTCAATCGGCTCAAACCCTCTCGAAACAGCTTCATCTAAGCGAACAAGGTGCGTTACAAGATTCTTTGGAATGAATTTATTTGTCTTTATCAATTCCAATGCTTCAACAAAATCTTTCCTTGTATAAACACGTGACCCGGTTACATGAAGTTCCTTAGCCAAAATTCTATACGTATCAACCTCAAGTTTTTTCTTAGCCATTCCACCTATAAGAACTGTACCTCTTGGTTTAGTAGTTTCAATACAATCTGTTAAACCAAAAGCTGTACCAGTGGCTTCAATAGCTACATCACATCCATATCCTTCAGTAATAGATTCTAAAACACTTGTAACATCCGTTTCTTTTGGATTAATCGTCTTAAAACCTAATTCTTGAGCTTTATTTAAGCGAAAATCATTAATTTCAGATATATATACGTCTGCGCTTTTTGATCTAGCAACGGATGCAGCAATTAATCCAATAGGGCCACCACCCACTACCAAAACAACATGGTTTGCAGATACATTAGCTTGTCCAGTCATATGGACACCAACAGCTAAAGGCTCGGTAAAAGCAGCATCTCTCAATGTAACATTATCAGGAATTTGTATTACTTGGTTTTCAGAGACGCTTACATACTGTGCCATACCACCATTTTGATCTATACCGGTTAAATTTAATTTAGTGCACAAATTATAATCACCTGTTTCACAGGCTGGGCATATACCACAGGTAATAAGTGGCTCAACAACCACGCGATCGCCTTCGTTAAATTCTGATTCAGACGATCCTACTTGTTCAATTATACCACTGAATTCATGTCCTATTGTTATAGGAGGTGTGACTCTTGGATAACCACCATTCCAAATAAGTAAGTCAGAACCACAAATACCTGCATATGAGACTTTTATAAGCACTTCACCTTGTTTTATTTCCGGTTTTTTTACGTCCCGCACACATAAAGTTTTATTACCTTCATAAACTAAAGCTTCCATTCATAAGACTCCCCTTTATTATGTCTGATCCAACACCTAGATGCCGGATTCCACTTTTCACCAAATACCAAAACCTAATTTTCCTGGGTTCATAATGCACTTTGGATCTATTACCTTTTTAATATCCAATAATACATCAAAAGAATCACCGTACTGCTCATGCATTAACCAACCTAATTTAAATCCTATTCCATGATGTTCGTTAAGAATAGCACCATTTTCTAAATTTATACGTGAGGATTCAGCAAACATTTCATTGTATAACCGAAACGCTTCTTTAGCGTCCTCTGGAGGATTTTCAACATAAAACCGGTCATAAATCATAGTTCCCCAAGAATACCAATGAGAGAAATGGGCCGTATACTTGGCATTCCATTGTTTATATTTTTCTTCTATCAATTTCTTTTTCTCAATATAAACTTTTTCAATATTATCGTAAGTGGTAACAGTTTCTGGTGTTCCATAAAGTAACGGGTATGCAGGGTGAACAGGCGGTTTATAAGCAACATACCTTGTATCCCACCAATGCTTTCCTAGCTCAGTCCCTAAGTCTTTTCCGCCGTTTTCAAGACAAATATTAACGGCTTTTTTCATTTCTATTTCTGCTAGTTCTTTATATCCATCAAACATCAACACCATGTAGTTTCCATCCAGGTCGACACCTGTTGTTTTTAAAGATTTTTCCGTAGAACCTGGGTCGTACAATCTGATAACAGCTGGTTTTAACCTGCTTATCATAATTTCTCTACCCGCTTCAAGACCTTCATGTATTGTAGAAAATTGAATCATGCGAAACATTCTTGATTCTGGTAAAGGATCTAACCTCATCCTAACTTTTGTAATAACACCTAACGTCCCTTCTGAACCAACAAAAAGTTGAAGCAGTCCTGGACCACATGCGTGGTTAGGGGTCGTTAGAGTATCAATAATTCGTCCATCTGGTAAAACAACCTCTACAGAAAGTACCATATCTTCAGCCTTACCGTACTTGGTAGACATAACACCTGAACCTCGGGCTGCTATATATCCTCCTAAAGTACTTATGTCAACTGAGGATGGATAGTGAGCTAACATTAATCCTTTTTCGTTAAGATAATCTTCTAACACCCTTCCGTTAATTCCTGTTTGCGCTGTTAATATTAAAGACTTTTCATCAATATCTATTACTTTATCCATCCGTGTTAAATCAAGTACAATTCCACCATGAATGGTAGCAGCACCACCAGCTGTACCTGATCCTCCTCCCCTTGGTACAACCGGTATTTTATAAGTGTTACAAATACGCATTACCTTGGATGTTTCTTCTGTAGCACCCGGGCGCACTATGAATGATGGCAGGGTTAAATCCTTACCTTTTTCTTTCCACATATGAGTTAACCAATATTGATCAATTGATAGCTCCTCTCTTGTTTCTTCTACAGTTATCACATTTTCTAACCCTACAGCTTCTTCCAGCTCAAAACGAAACATTTCCAATCCATAATTGTCTAATTTCATGTTATTCCTCCTAGTACAATTTCTATAGTTGTATACACGTATATACAACTATAGTTTTATAATTCGATAAAGTCAACATTTAAACAGGTGACTTTGATTTATTGGAAAAATAGGTTTTAATTAATGGCATGAAAAATGTAGCAATTGCCAATATCATAAATACTAATGAAATAGGATCCGTGAAAAACACCAACCAATTACCGTTAGAATTTATTAGAGCTTTTCTAAGATTAGGTTCAGCTATTGGACCAAGCACAATCCCTAAAAGCATTGGTATTATTGGAAAGCCTAATTTCGACATCATAAATCCTATAGCGCCGAAAACTAACATTACTTTTGCATCAAAAACAGAATTATTAACGGCAAAAGCCCCTACAAAACATAATGTGATTAGTATTGGTATTAAAATATTCATGGGAATAGAAGTTACTTTAACAAATAATCGTGCAGCTAATCTTCCTTGTATAAACATTATAATATTTATTACTAGTAGACCTACCATTATCGCATACATTACATCTGCATGATTGGTAAACAATTGTGGACCAGGATTCAACCCTTGAATTAGAAGGGCTCCAAGTAAGATAGCTGTTACTGTATCACCGGGTATCCCTAGAGTTAGCAAAGGTATTAGAGTTGCACCAGTAACACCGTTATTGCCTGCTTCACCAGCGGCTATACCTTCTAAAGATCCCTTACCGTACTCTTTTTTATTTTTTGAACTTCTTCTAGCCTCATTGTAGCTTATAAACGATGCCAAAGGAGCTCCAGTACCAGGTATCATTCCTATAAAAGTACCAATAAAGCTCGATTTAACAATAGCTCTCCAATATTTAACCATTTTTTTTATTGGAGTCGGTCTTTCTTTAATTTTATTTTCTTTTCCTTGTAATTTAACATGAGCATTTTGAGAGCGAATTAATATCTCAGATATGGCAAACATCCCGACCAATGCTGGTATAAGGGCAATACCTCCTAGCATATTAATGTTGCCAAAAGTAAATCGAGCAGATCCTGTTATTGGATCCATCCCTATTGTTGACGCTAACATACCTAAGGCTCCCATTATGACCCCTTTAACTATTGACTCAGCACTAACTGCCGCTATCATTGTTAGACCAAAAAGAGCAATAGCAAAATACTCTGTTGGGCCAAATTTTAATGCGAATTGTGCCAATTGAGGCGCTACAAATAATAAAATAAGAGTACTTATAATGCCTGCACAGGCTGAAGCAAACACCGTAACATGTAATGCTTTTGCGGTCATTCCTTTTTTAACAAGCATGTCACCATCATCTATTATTGCTGCAGAAGCAGGACTACCTGGTGTTCTTATTAAAATCGCAGGTATAGAGGCTCCATAAATACCACCACAGTAAATCCCTAAAAGAAATAACAGACCTGTAGTCGCTTCCATTCCGAAAGTAATAGGTAGTAAGACAGCTACTCCCATAGTAGCTGTTAAGCCAGGTATAGCCCCAAAAATTATACCTAAAGATACTCCCACAGTCATAAATAAAATATTTTTGATTTCAAGAACACTCAACAGGCTTTGTAGTAGTAGATCTCCCACTTTATCCCCCCTTTTTTAATATTATTATGGAAGTTGAACATACAATAAATTCCTAAATATATAGTCAACTATAATAACAAAACTTATTAAGATTAGGTAAAAATACCATTTGCGCACGGAAAGAACCCACATAATAACAGACATAGTAATAATTGTAGATAAGATAAAACTTAAAAATTCAACTAGCACAAATATATAAAGTAACATCATTAAAAAAACAAAAGCACTTGCCAGAAATCTTCCTTTCTTACTGTCGTTTTCTACATATTCAAATTCATCATCTGCTTCTATTTCTTCTATGTTAAAAATTTTAGGAAAGAAAGATTTAACAAACTGTATAGCACTTAAAACGATAATAAGAATAGCTAAAATTCTAGGGAAAAAATCTGGACCAACTTCTCCTAACCCTTCACTTCCTTGAATTACATAGGGAATTGATAAATATAAGGTAGTACCAAAAATTAATAACGAAAGCGCAGTATATCTTTCACGTTTCATTTCATTCATACTTTTCACTCCGCAATATCTTCTTTGATCTAATAATAGAGAATTTTCGAGGCGTCGAATTTCGCTTGTTTTTCCATTTCTTGATGAGAAGAACACTTTCTTCTGTCGGGGGATGCGAATTCCGAGAAGCATCCCTAGTCCACATGTATCTAAAGGCATTATCTCGTTGCTAAAACTGCGCCGCCTCGAAATTCTCGGACCTTGTCTTCCTCTTTTTAAATACATGCTAATATCATTTTTATAGTAACTACATACATTGATTAAATGAAATCAGGAATTAAGGTTCATCCTTAAGCCTGAACTACTTTTCCCACTGACATGTCAAGGTTCAAAAACTCTTTTTCAGTTTGAACTCTATCACATGTCAGCTTCTATTTCTAAACATAATTCTATAAGATTACTATATTTAATAATATATTTATTCAGCGAGACCTGCTTCCTCAATTATTTTTCCGCTGGTTTCATATCTTTTCTCAATAATTTCTTTTAACTTTTCTGGACCTGCATAAGAAGGAGCAAGGTTCGATTTATTCATTTTTTCTTTAAATGTTTCTGATTCAATAGCTTTTTTAAAAGCTTCATTTAATGCACCCCTTATATCTTCAGGAAGATTAGCGGGACCCACAATAGCTGTGATGGCATCCATATTTAAATCAATTCCTTTATCTCTGATTGTAGGGATATCTTCAGGCATATAAGGAAATCCTTTGCTTCCAGTGTTCCACAGAACATTTACTTTATCCTCCTTAACATGAGGTATTAAATCTGGTATTTGCATGTGACCACCATCCACGTGCCCACCTAATAGGTCACTAATCATTGGAGCATTTCCCTTATAGGGGACGTGTTCTATTTTTAAATTATGTTCTAGTGCGATGGCTTCCATAGCTATATGGTCCAGCGTTCCCGCTCCAGGACTTCCATAACTAAACTCTCCCGGATTATCTTTTACATATTTTATCCATTCCTCATAACTTTTTATATCACTGTCAGCATTAACAGCAAACACCGTCGGAGTAGATAAAACTTGAGTTATTGGTGTAAAATCTTTATAACCGTATGAAGTTTCCCCAAAATGTGGACCTTCTGTTATTGGAACTAAAGGCGAAATTAATAAATTGTACCCGTCGGGATTTGCACTCGCTATCTCTGTTGCTCCAATACTCCCACTAGCTCCCGGACGATTTTCAACCACAATCTCAGCGCCCTCCGGTAAATAATTGACTGCCTCCTCAGCTAGTATACGAGCTGTTGCATCAGTAATACCACCGGCAGACCAAGGAACCACCAAAGTAATTGGTCTCTTAGTTAGATTAACTTCAGACCCTTCCCCCGATTTATCTCCAGAGTCACTTTGAGCAGAGTCACTTCCTTTCCCGCAACCAACCAATAAAGCACTGAAAGTAAAAATTGAGACAAGAAATAATACTAGTCTTTTTCTCATATTCATACACTCCTCTTCGTCATTTGATAATCATAATGTCCGGAAAACGATTACAGTTTCCAATTCACATTACTAAATTGTTGTATATACAACTAGTTGTGTATATAATATAGCACGTTGATAATATTGTCAATATTGTTTTATCTAAAAATTTAAATCTATTTAATTTTTATAAATTAAATGGTGATGCAAAACCACTCTCACAACACTAATTAGGGTTTGCTGAATAAGTGAATTTCAATTTTATAATTTCCTTATGATTCCCGTATTTATTATTGTTTCACAACCCGGAAAAAGCACCTAAAGACCAAGCGGACATGAATGATTATTTGACAAGCCTGCATCGTGATTTACGGAATAATACACTGAAAGAGTATCGCAGGAAGGATTATGACAAATACTTTGAGGTGACGGAAACGCCAAAGCGTGGGAGGAAAGTCCAACCGAAAGAAGAAGCCATGCGGGAAGCCGCCAGAAATTATGGTTATTTTGCATTGTTGTCCAATGAGGTCAAAGATCCGTTTGAAGCGTTGTCGCTATATCGCAGCAAGGATATCGTGGAAAAAGGTTTTGGCAATCTTAAAGAGCGCCTTAACGTTAGACGATTTCAAGTTTCTTCCGAATTATCACTGGATGGCAAGCTTTTTATCGAATTTATGGCACTTATTTACTTGTCCTATATCAAAAAGAAGATGCAGGATGCCGGTTTATTTGATAGATAAATGGACGATTCATGGATTACTCGATGAATTGGACATTATTGAGCTACTGGAGGCGCCAGAGTACGGTCAAGTATTAGGGGAAATGACAAAAAAACAAAAAGATATTTACCATGCGCTCGGAGTGAAACCTCCCTCGTTATAAATTTCGGGAATCCAGGCTAAAAAAAGAGTGGCTTTCTGGATTCCCGCCTACTCATAACGAGGCAGGCGGGGTAACACCAAGTTTTCCATATATTTCTTTTTGTTTGCTGAGAAGCTCGCCAATACGCGGTTCTTTCCCGGGCGCTTCAAAGCATTCTATAACATCCAGTTGATCCAGCACGCCTTGTAACGTATATTTTTTGGATAAATCAGTATCCTGCATTTGTTTTTTGATATACGAAAGATAGACGAGTGCCACAAACTCCACAAAAAGCTTTCCATCCAGACTCTGTTCGGATGATACCAATGTGTGGCGCAGGTTCAGCCGTTCCTTTAGATTCCCGAACGCTTTTTCAACAACGTCCTTATTACGGTAAAGCTCTAACGCAGCGATGGCACCCATCGTTTCATTAGTCATCAGTGCAAAAAATCCAAAATATTGCTTGGCCTTGTCGACAGCCTCTTCTTTGACGGTGACTTTTGTCTCCCGTTTCGGTGTGGTTTTTGTCTCAAAATACGTTTGATACTGCTTTTCATGTTCCGGGAGCCTTTTCCCTGATTCCAATTCACGACGCAGGTTGATTAACTTGCGGTCAAATGCTTTTTCGTCCTCCGCAGCTCGGTCAATATTGTAATAAAAGTGAATATATATACGCCTGTACTGTGTCAGGATGTCCCCTTTATACGGACGGTGCTGCGTATAATGCCACGTTGTCCGGACCGTTCGGGCATATAACTCGTATTTCTCACTGTAGTGTTCAAACGATCGAAAACCGTCATAGATCGCATCCAGTTCTTTCCGGACGAACGTAAGAGACATTTTGACGGAGACCAGGAACTTCAAATGGCTTTTCAATAAGGCGTTGATATTTTCCTGACTATAGAAGCCCCTGTCCATGACCAGCTTCACTTTGGAGAAGCCAAGCACATCCAAATCGGCAAGCAGCTTTCTGACGGTCTTGGAATCCGGGATATTACCGGCCAGTTTGCGGTAATAAAACGGCAGGTTGGACGTTTCGCCGAACACCAGCGCCAGGTTTAGCTGAGGCAGTGGATCGTTTTCTTTATTCCAGCCGTATTGCACCTGTCTCAAAAGTTCAGACTGGCTGGATATAGTGGTGATATCATAGGCCCAAAATTCCTTTTCCGTCCGCCGTTTTCCCTGCAACTGGAAGAACTTATATTTCGCGCCTTCGGTGATGGACGCGAACAGGTCGCTGCTTCGCTGAGACGTGATGTTTTGACCGTAAGGATGTTTATGTAGTTGACTCCATTTTTCAAAACGGTAGAGCGGAGCGTTGTCCTCCAGGACCAGATAGTATGCAATGGATAGAATCTGGCGGTACTTGTCGGGAAAACACGCTTTCAGGTCTTCTGTAATGCCGGTACTCGCACCGATCTCGTCCAGCAGATACGTGGCACCGTAAAAATAACGTGCGGTTTGTACAGAGGGAGCAGGACCTCTCTTTATCACGGCATGCCTCTCTTTCTTTTTGCGTCCCCTGCCGTCTGTCGGAACAATTTCTCCGGTTTTACTGTCTAACCGTCCGATTAGGGTTCTCTTGGATCGAGATTGTTGCTTGTCCTTGTCCCAGTAGGAAATGGACTCATACGCATAGGTGATCCCTGAACGCTTATCTGTTTGATAGACGATAGCCATGTTTTCGCCTCCTCGTTATGTGTATTGTAACACATAACGAATTATGAAAACAATAAAAAAAGGGCATAAAGCCCGGTATTTTCATGTTTTTACCCAATTCATCGTTATGTAATGGCGGGAATCCAGGTTACATGGCTTCAGCCTTCGTTCAGCCGAATCACCTGTGCTTCATACCCCAAAGCCTGTCAACCTTGACACATGCAGGATTTGTTGACGGGATGGTTTCAGGAAACGTGGTTCCATCATTCCCATCCTCCGTTGTAACGTTAGAATTTAATAAAATTCCCCGCATGTTCACGCCTCAAAGCGTTTATAGCGGAACTTGTCGCGCGCGCCCGTTAATTTAATAAACCTTTGCTGTAGTAATTTGTTCCAATAATTCATCAAGAATTCCAACACATTTCCCAACTTCTGCTAAATAATCAATCTCTTGATATCTTCCTATAAGAACTAGGAGTTACTCCAAAGTGTTTTTTAAATACTCTTGAAAAATAATTCATATCTTCAAAACCGAGAGAATATCCAATATAAGAAATACTTTCGTCAGATTCCAATAAACTGCGCGCCGCGTAAGTCATTTTTAATTCTATTAAAAATGCACCTGGCGATTTACCTGTGTGTAACTTAAATAGCCTTCTGAGTGATGATGAACTTATGTCGACCATGCTACCCATTTCATCAATACATATTTTTTTTTCAGGATGATTTATCATATAATCAATTACTGTTTTGACTCTATTATCTATTTTTTTTTCAACTAATGTTTTTCTGTTTTTATACTTGTCTTCTTCTATAATTAACTCTGATGAATTGATAACATATCCTATAATTAATTCTAAATATCCCCTTAACAAGAAGGATTTACCTTTATGATTTGTTTGTTTTTCCATAATCATTTGATTAAAATATTCTCGCACTTGAACGTCATTACAAACAATTTTTGTGTTTAAGCCTAAAGTATCTGACCATAATTCAATATCATTTAAAGGAATAGAAGCAGTAAACCGAATACTAATAAACGTAAACTCCTCAGATAATGATTCACATGCAAGTTTGCTTCCTTGAGGAATATAAATTATATTGTTTTCTTCAACAATATACTCCGTGTCATCTATGACAAACTTTCCATACCCACTTTTAATAAGACGTATCATTGAATAAGGAATAATAGATTCAAAATAACTCCATTCTTTTGGAAAAGTATATTGACCTACATATAGATAATTCAGACGCAAAGCTTTATACACACTATTTTGATGCATTAAAATCCTTCTCTCTCTTAAAGGTAACATTAAACGACCACCTGCTGTGGAAAGTGAATTTGGAATTAAGTGTAAATACACATATTCACTTATAGAAAAATAGGTTGCTTATGTGCTAGACATGAACCAATAATTTATAGACTTTGAATCTGATGTTCTGTTTGTGTTAATGGCGACCCAAATGCCCAAAGATCCTTCGCTATACTCCGGTGTTACCATTATAAAAGCATAGCACTCTTTGCTTAGAAAGGCATTACTCTTTCCTCTTCGCTACTACGACCTCATGCGTCAATCCTAAATCCCCAATCCAATCTCGGTTGTATCCTATATGGTTGGTCTTTGACGGTTGTAGTCGACCCGTCTGAAAGTAGGATTTTCCCATCGTTACCTGACTTTTACTTCCAAGCAGGGCCTGTTTGTAACCTCTCCATGTATTGGATTTATTAGTAATCCAAATCGGTTAATTTAAGGATACTTTCACTCCATTAGATTCTCAGCTTTGACGGCCGCACCGAGATAGACAACTCGCATTTTGAATTTAAATATATTTTGATTCCCTTGTTTAACATTTAATACATTTTTTGATTTCCAAATACAAATTCCACGTTTTTTACTATAAATAATCAAAACCGTAGTATTCACTGTATTTTATCATTTTTAATCAAAATGGGTTAAACAAAATATCACCTCTTAAGATAAAATACCTCAAGAGGTGATAGCATACAATCCCTATAGCTTACAAGTTGAATATTGGTAATTGTTCTTTTGAAAATTTTCCTTTGAACCATTTTCTTCAATTGGTGTCCCGATAATATGTTTTATCGCTTGATTAAGAGATTCGTTGGCAAACGTGTACATTGAGAGATTCTCAATTTTGTCGAAGATCATTTGCTAATACCTCTTTTGTCAGAATCTCTTCCACACTTACTTTTCTGTCTTTTTCCATTGATAAAGTAAGAGCATCAGCTGTAGCAATAGAGGCTCTAGCCGCAGTACCGTCTAATAATGGAATAAATTCTTCTTCAATCCCTGTTCCTTGCATAATACTATGAAAATACTTCATTTCTTTTTCCATTATAGAATGCAGCCACATCGGTGGAGTTTGATTAGGTTTACCATACGCAATAGCTCCATCTGTTTCTATTCCTTTATATATCCTAGTTCTATCTTCATCTTCTTCCTGTGACTCATGTAACAAAAATTGTTGTTCATTATTTGGAGTTTTCAATATAACCTTAACATCCTGTAAATCTATTAAAATTGCTCCTTTTGTTCCCTGGATTTTCACAAAATGATCTCCCCATCTGAACGCAGATCCATACTGTAAAGTCGCAAACCTATCTCCGCCAAATTCCAGAGTAATAAACAGCATATCATCTTCGTCACCAAATTGCTCACCTTGATGAGCTACATTTCCACCCGTCATACACACTCTAGTCGCTGGCCCCATTAAAAATTGAACAAAATCTAATTCATGTATATGGTGATATAAATGACCTCCTGATAAAGCTTTTTTCTTTTTCCAGCTTATCTGTGATTGGGATTCCTCCCATCCATTCCGTTCAGCGTGGCAAAATAATATGTCTCCAATTTCTCCTTGGTTAATTAATTTCTTTACCGTTCGCACGCCGTTCATAAAGTTCATAACATGTCCAGCCATAAAAATCACTTCGTTTTGTTTTGTCATTTCAACCATTTCATCACAATCGCTATAGGAAAGGGCGATTGGTTTCTCACAAAATACATGTTTATGATGTTTGGCTGATAATAAAACTGGTTTTTTATGATAGCAATTAGGTGATGCAACAATAATTGCATCTATATCTTGCCGTTGACATAAGGATTCAACTTCTTCTTCAATATCACACTTTAATTCTTTTGCTATTTCTTCTACGTTATTCGGATCATATATGGCAACAATACGTGCATTTTCTAATTTGTTTAGTTCTCTTGCAAGTCCAGCACCAAAATATCCTGTACCGACAATTCCATATTTTATCTGATTCATATTTACAACTCCTTATTTAAAATTTTGTGTTTATAACTATTTCACTCTATATACTTTATAACAGTTAATTATAGTAAAACGATTTCTTAAACATGATTCGTGATTGGTTTTTTAAGAATAATTCCATAACCTATAGCGGCAACAATACATAATAAAGATCCAGTAATGAAGACCAACTTGAATGAACCAGTTGTTTGAACTATCACTCCCGTTAATACGGGAGCAAGAGCCCCCCCTAAGAATCCTCCAAAGTTTTGTATACCTGCAAGTGAGGCAACCCTTCCTTGAGGAGCCACATCAGTATTTAATGTCCACATAACACTCGGAGGTACCGAACTTGCAAAAAAACCTATTGAAAGGAGCAAAACACTAATAGAGGTGCTTGAAATAAATGGTACTGGCATAACAGAAACAGCTGCTAATATAGCTGCGACCACAATTGGAATTTTTCTCGAATTAATTGGAGTTAATCCTTTTCTTAAAAGATAGTCTGATACAAGTCCACCAATGGGGACACCAAAAATACCGGCAACAAATGGAATAGAGGCTACCCAACCTGTTGTCATAATATCCATATTGCGGGCCGTTTCCAAGTAACCCGGAAGCCAGGTAAGGTAAAGCCAAAGTGTAAAATTTGTACCAAATGCACCAATCATCATCCCCCAAGTAGACCTATACTTAAATAACATCCCCCAGGATATTTGAACATTAGACTGGTAGTTACTTTTATGAGTGTTATCATTATTAATTTCGAAATTATTTTCAGCATTCGGATCCCTGTAAATAATAACCCATAAGATAACGAATACAAATCCAAGTAACCCAACTGAGATAAACATACCTTGCCAGCCTATCGCCAACATAATTGCGGAAAGTAAAGGGAGTGATAAGGCTTTCGCAACAGTTGGTCCCATGTTGAAAACTGATGTCGGAAAGGCTCTTTTTTCCTTAGGAAACCATCGATTTGTAACTTTAACACCTGACGCAAAATACGGTGATTCTGTTATACCAAGTAAAACTCTCATAATAAATAAAAAGAGAAAACCTGTTGCAAACCCACTAACTACAGTTACCGAAGACCACAGAAATATCGACCATCCTAAAGTTTTTTTAGGACCAACTTTATCGATTATCCAACCTGCCGGTAAGCTTCCCAAAGCATACGGCCATAAAAATGCGGAAAGAAGAAGTCCCATACCAGCAGGACCAATGTCAAACTGATCAGCAATAACAGTGTTTGCGACACTCATAGTGCTACGGTCAAGATAATTTACAATTGCTCCAAAAAATAATAAAGATACCATGAGCCACCTAACGCGACCGATAGACATTATTTTGGTAGGCATCATTTTTGATGATTTTGCTTCATCCATTATTATAACCATTCCCTTCGCTTCGCTCAGGGCACAAAACGCTATGAAATGTACTTGTACTGAGCGATATTTATATTATTCTATATCTATAGAGATGCACAGTTAACTACAAATCACGTGGAGGTGAGTGGGCCATTCCGATTGCGGAGTGACCGCATATTTATATGTGTAGATTGCCTTTTCAAGCACAAATAAGTGTGACTTTGAGCACGCAGACTTATCTTTGTATAAACATTACTCGTTTATTGCTGGGCAATCAGTCAATGCTGTCTATCCCTATATATCATAGAAAGGAGTTACCCCCTATGGGTCTAAAAATTGTTTATCCCATTTGTTGTGGAATTGACGTCCACAAAACTTTTGTCGTCGCCTGTATTGCTTCTACCAACAATAAGGGTGTCACGACTTCAAACGCCATCGCTTTTCTACCTATACCAAAGGGCTTAGAGAGCTGTCACAATGGCTTTGTGATAATGATTGTAAGGATGTATGCATGGAATCTACCGGGAAATACTGGATTCCCGTGTTTAATGTGTTGGAGGATTCCTGCAAAATCACGCTGGCACATCCTAAATACGTCAAGGCTATCCGTGGTAAAAAGACGGATAAGAAAGACGCCAAGTGGATTGCCGATTTATTCAAACATGATCTTGTAGCTGGAAGCTTTATGCCTCCTCTGGCTATTCGGCAACTTCGTGACTTGATGCGTTATCGTTTTAAACTCACGAATTTTACGTCCAGTGAAAAGAATCGATTTCAAAACAGCTTAACGGTTTCGAACATCCAGCTCGGCAATACCGTGTCGGATACCTTTGGAAA
This sequence comes from Lentibacillus kapialis, assembly GCF_014646635.1. GTDB lineage: Bacteria > Bacillota > Bacilli > Bacillales > Amphibacillaceae > Lentibacillus > Lentibacillus kapialis. The sequence goes on along the minus strand of NZ_BMNQ01000029.1, from coordinate 3,982 downwards.
GAGTTCCATGAATATTATTGAGAAACTGCTGGAAGATCCAACTGATACCGATTTTGCCATCGAACCACTTATTCACGGTTCGATGAAGGACAAGATTCCCGAGTTAGAACTTGCCATTGATGGCTTTATTACACCTGAACAAGCAGGAAAACTAGCTGTGATTAAACGACATTATGATAATCTTCAGGCTCGTAAAGAAGAACTTGAAAAACTTATCCATTCTCTTGCCGAGCCCTACACAGAAGAAATTAACTTAATCTTAACTGTTCCGTCCTTTAAAAACGTCTTCTCCGCTATTGCCGTGATTTCGGAGATAGGTGTCGATATGGACGAGTTCCCGACAGCTAAGCATTTATGTTCCTGGGCAGGGCTAACACCTACGAATAACGAGAGTGCCGGCAAGAAAAAATCGGTAAGAATCTCGAGAGCAGGAGTATATATCAAACCCCTTTTGGTACAGTGTGCTACGGCTGTAGTCAAAAGCGATAAGCATCCCGAAATCCGAAACCGCTATTTGAGAATCAAAAAGCGTCGCGGTCACAAGCGTGCCATTATCGCCATAGCACGAATGTTGTTAACAGCCATTTACCACATCCTGAAGAAAAAAGAACCTTATAATCCTGATCTGTACCAAAAAGCTGATGTTCTTCCAGTAAGTCGCGAAATCACAGTTGAACAAGCAATATCATTGGCAAAGTCTCAAGGCTTTCGAATTACCGAAACAGTAACATAAAGATTTTGATATTCCATAATTTACCAAAAAAGTCACCCCGTGATGGCTTATTTGTCATGCGCTTTTATTTAGTTGCAACTCCAGTGATTTATTTCAGACTTACTCCTCTCAAGAGATTTAAATACTTTTTTCATCGCATTGAGTTATATAGGCATGTCCATAAAAACACCCTTACTAATTCCTGTATCCCTTGTAAAAATATTTTCACTAATCATAGTGTAAGAATACTCCTGAATGCCCTTTCATAAACGAGTTAGCCCCTCCCTCCACAAAATCATTTCTAAGCCTTGTGTAAATGAATGCCAAAGTACAAATTCACCTTTTATTTCTCCTAAAGAACTATATTTCGATATTTCGGATTTTTGATTACATGTTGTCGTAATTAACGTCTCCACTACGAATAACATCAATTGTTTCTTTTTCTACTTATCGCCGCTTTCTATTTGTATGTTATAGATTAAAAAAACGAACAAAATAATAATCAAAAAATGCTATTTTTCCGAACCATCACAAACCAACTATAACTATATTATTATAATGCACGCCTGATAACTCTACTTGATAATTTCCGATTATAGTATTAAAGTCTTACTAAACCATGTTGAAAACGCCACCAAATAAGAATAATATCATTCCCTCCCTTTTGATACTGTTATTTCCTTAAAAGACCTTACACCTAAAATACACGAAAACTCCGTTTTTTTGCACATATAAAATGATTAATAATAGCACAAAATGATTAAAAGTTAATATATACTCTCAGGAAGGCTCATATTTAGGAAGCTTTAAAACTTTTGGAAACAAATTCGAACAAGGAAGTAACCGAAAAAATCGGGATCTCAAAAAGCACACTAATAAGAGAAAAAAAGTAGTATGAGGAGCTGGTATGACGAGTAATAAAGAATTAGGTTGATTTCATAACGAATATGAAACGTTTTAACCAACGAACAAAAGGACATAGAATAAAAAATTTAATGTCTGATATGGAATACGAAAAAACACCTATGTTTTTGTGATGAACATTTAAAAACTGGACAGTAAAAAGTTTTAAACATTAAGACACCATCCGATCATCGTCGGGACAAGGCATCTCTTCCGTGTTCTTCCATTTCTCTTGAATTATTTGGGTTACGGTCAAATGCGGGTTGCGAGCAAACATGAGAAAAATAAACCGGCGTAAATAAGCCATGACCGTAGCCTCCGAGACGATAGACTTGGATGGCGTTCTCAGATAACGAAGGAAACGCACTTAGCCCTTATGCGAAAAGGTTACAGCCATTAATTGCAACAGGCCCATGGCGATGCAACTGCACATCACAAACCCTTCAATGGCTTTGACGGTTTGCTGGATGTGCCGCCTGTCTTTTGGCTTGGTGACTTGCTCCAACGGGTGTGTCTCCCCTTTTTTGAGATACTTTTTCAGCTTGGGCATGGATTTGCTCCAGAATTGGTAGCTAAATCCACCAATCGCCTGCTTCATCTCCCGAAAGGTGCATTCGATTTTGAAACGATGCCCATATAAGTGAATGATATCGACGGCTTTCAGCGTCAAATCAGTGCTGACCAAAATCGAGACGCTTCCGTTAAATGTCACCAGTACAAAACGCAATTTCTGGTCATGGCCTTGCCCCCATAGTAAATCCAGGCACAGATATTGGACGGTTTCTTGTTTGCCGTACATCGTCACCGTGGCTGTTTGAAATTCGTTCGCACGGCTTTGAAACAATGTATTCAGCTTGATCATGTTTCCTTTTTTGCGCGGGCGCCCCCGCCCCTTCTTTTTCCCCGGAAGGGAGTTCATAAGCAACGGCGTTCATCTTAGCTCTGGTTACAATGTGCAACTGGGCATCCCTTGACTGGTTCAATTGGGTCAATCGCTTTAAGGCAGGGACAGACAGGAAATAACGATCAAGAAGCAGGAGAGCATACTCCTTCAATCCTTTTGCCGCGTTAAAGCCTTGGTCTATGATCTGAATCACATGGGATTCAGAACGCTCGGATGAATGGCTCCAGTCGAAAATGGCTTTGACGCCGTCTTGCAGATTGATGAATAAGGGCAAACAGAACCATTTCCTCGGTGTGCCCATCAAAACACCGATAGCACCAAACAGATGGCCGAAAATGTAGGCGGCTTTGGAGGTATTCTCGGACTCCTGATGGAGCTTCTTGACACCGGGCATATGCCGGGCTTCCTTTGCCTGTTTCATCCCATCTCCGACGAGCACGATCCGACCATTAAGGCAAAAAAGAGGGGCAAAACGCTTAACTATCTGCAGCCATTTGCTTCGCAGGGATGCGGGCGACCAGGCAGACGACCGAAAGAAATGCACCAGCGTCTCGTAACGATGACCGGGTAGGGCAAGGTCACGCATAATCGACGTCAAACCCAACTGATCCGAACGCAACATTAAACCGATGATAATGGTAACAAACCAATGGAACGTTTTTTCCCGGGAAAAGCAGGAACGAAATTCGCGTAAAATGGTATTGATAAATTTAAGCATAGCTGTGGCGATTCGCATGAAAGTCATGTATACTTTCACTATATAACCCTTTCAGCGAATCTGAACTCCTTTCAGAGATATGGTTAGTCACCTATATCATTCGCTAGAAAGGGTTATTTTTCCTGCTAGAACTTTTGACTGTCCAGAATACTACACAAAAATGAAAATACTCCTTTTTTAAAAAGGAATACATTTTTTTCAACAAACAAAATTGGCTCAACGCCAAAATCTATGGTTGACGCCATTAAGCAATCCCTTGCATGTAAGCTAAGTTGCACTCGACTAAGATGCGATCTTTGTATACATTCCGATTACGAGTGAAATAATGGCGCCGTTGTAAAGCTTTTATTTTATTATGGCGTCCTTCCACAACCGCATTTGTAAATCGCAGCCGATGATAGTTGATAATTTCTGTCTCCCAGTTCTGAATGGTTTTGATACAGGATTCAACAGCTGCGTGGTGAACTTGGTGACCTTGTTTATACCACTGATCCAATGTCCGCTTAGCTTGCTTCGCATCGGCACTTAAGTCGTACCAATCAATAAAAGCCTCTTTCCAGTTGTATGCAGCGTTTAGCTGTTCATCATACTTTAAAATGGCTTGGATAGTTGCTTGTTCCTTATGAGTTAAGGCATCATAGCGTTTTTCCAGCAAGTGATGATGACGCTTTAGTTGCTTTCTTGCCTGTGTCGGCAAGTTTTTTTGGACATCTTTGCGTACGTCATGCATGGCATCGGTCACATA
>NZ_BMNQ01000028.1:35068-42638 GCF_014646635.1 Lentibacillus kapialis | reverse complement strand
CTAAAAGACCTGAATCAACTATATAGGCGTGCGTACTCAAACTATTGAACCGCCGTATACGGAACCGTACGTACGGTGGTGTGAGAGGACGACTAATCAACTAATGATTAGTCTCCTACTCGATTACAAATATTTTCAAAAGGGAGGCGATACACGGATGTTAAAAAAAGTGTTAGGCAGCGGAACTGTCGTTTCTGTTTTGATGCTAAGCTGGCTTGGGACAGGAGGGATGTCTGTGTCGGCGGAAACGAATGGGGACCAACCAGAATGGAATAACAATCCAAAAACGTATGAAGTGAACCGGGAGGATGCGCATGCTGCCATGTCGCATTACAAAGATATTGATAGGGCATTAGAAGATGACCGGAGCAAATCACCTTTTTACAAAACGCTAAATGGTGAGTGGCAATTCAACTGGGCAAAGAACCCGGAACAGCGCCCGAAAGATTTCTACCAAGAAGGATATGACGTATCAAAGTGGGACACCATCGAAGTACCGTCAAGCTGGCAGTTGAAAGGCTATGGTCATCCAATTTACACGAACGTGACCTATCCATGGACGGGAGTGGAGAATCCGGAACCCCCGAAAGCTCCCACAAAGTTTAACCCGGTCGGTTCGTATAAAAAGGAATTCACCGTACCTGAGGGCTGGAATGGCGATCCGGTTTATGTATCATTTCAAGGGGTTGAATCAGCTTTTTATCTCTGGGTCAATGGTGAAAAGGTGGGCTATAGTGAAGACAGCTTTACACCTGCCCAATTTGATATATCCGAATATATCAACCGCGATGGGAAAAATACGATTTCAGCCGAAGTGTATCGCTGGTCTGACGGCAGTTGGCTGGAAGATCAGGACTTTGTCCGGCTTAGTGGTATTTTCCGGGATGTTTATTTGTACTCGACACCGGACACGCATATGCGTGATGTCAGTGTAACAACAGACCTTGATGAACGTTTTGAAGATGCAACTTTGAATGTGAATGTTGATGTAAGTAAATATAGTGAGAAACACGTGAACGGTCAGACCGTTGAAATGAACGTGTATGATGGACATAACCAAAAAGTGCTTGATGAGCCGATTACAAATGATGTCACCTTCAAGGACGACAATCAAATGACCGTTTCTGCAGAACAAATAATTGAAAATCCGAAAAAATGGTCTGCTGAGCACCCTAATCTGTATACATTGGTTGCAGTATTGAAGGATGGAAACGGGGACATTATCGAAACAACGAGCACAAAAGTCGGATTCCGCGAGTTTGAAGTGGACGATGGCCAAATGAAAATTAATGGCAAACCAATCACACTCAAAGGGACGAACCGCCATGAGATTGATCCCAAAGATGGGCGGACGGTTTCAAGGGAACGGATGATTGAGGATATTAAGCTGATGAAAAAACACAACATCAACGCAGTACGTACCTCGCATTATCCGAATCAAAGCGAGTGGTATGATTTAGCGGATAAATATGGTCTTTACATTATCGACGAAGCTAATCTGGAATCACATGGAAGACGGTCTGAACTTCCGGCAAGTGACCCGCAATGGCTCCCGGCATCACTGGATAGGTTGAGCAGTATGATTGAGCGGGATAAAAATCACCCGTCGGTACTCATCTGGTCACTGGGAAATGAAGCGGGAAGCGGAACAACCTTTAAAAAGATGGCCGATTTGGCACACGAAATGGATCCGACGAGAATTGTTCATTATGAAGGCGATACACGCTGGTCTGATATAGATAGTGTGATGTATCCGGCTGTTTCCTATGTTGAAAATTATGGGAAGTCCGGCAAGAAAAAGCCGTTTTTGCTCATTGAATATGCGCATGCCATGGGTAATAGTGTTGGAAATCTGTATCAATACTGGGATGTCATTGACAGCTATGACAACCTGCAGGGCGGCTTCATCTGGGACTGGGTAGACCAGAATTTGCTGGAACCGGTGCCGGGAAATGAAGACGCGTCGTATTTTGCGTATGGCGGTGACTGGGGAGACGAGCCGAATGACGGTAACTTCCTTGCCAACGGGCTTGTGTCAGCAGATCGAACAGTCCAGCCAGAACTGAAGGAAGTAAAAAAAGTTTACCAGAATATCGAGATACAAGATAAGGATGTCAAAAATGGTGTTATCAAACTGAAAAACGAGTTCCTTTTTACTAACTTAAGTCAGTATGATGCGCATTGGGAATTGAAGCAGGATGATAACGTGATACAGGAAGGTGCGCTTGAAAACCTTAATGTGGCACCACTGACGACAGAGAAAGTCGAACTGCCAATTGAACAGCCTTCTTTACAAGCGGGTTCTGAGTATTATTTAAATCTCAGTTTTAAACTGAAAGAAGATACAAACTGGGCATCTGAAGGGTATGAAATTGCTGCACAGCAGTTCGAAGTTCCATATGATATTCCGGAAAAACAGCCGGAAGCAATTGGTGATATGCCGGAAATCGCCGTTGATAATGACGATTCGGTAATGACAATTGACGGCAATGATTTCAAGTTAAATTTTGACAAAGCAAAGGGAACGATCAGCACGTTTACGCATGAAGGGAAGGAATTGCTCAAAAGCGGTCCGAAACCTGATTACTGGCGGGCGCCAAACGAGAACGATATTGGAAATGGTATGCCATCGCGTACAGGCACATGGCGTGATGCCGGTAAAAAGCGCGCTGTCAGTGATGTGAATGTCACAAAATACGGGGAAAATGCAGTCCGTATTGAGGTGACCGGTACATTGCCGACAACAACAGAGTCCGACTACAAAACGGTCTATACCGTGTATGGTACAGGTGAAGTAGCAGTCAAAAACGCGCTTACACCCGGCAAAGGTCTTCCGGAAATCCCGGCAGTCGGAATGGAATTAACGCTCCCTGGCGAGTTTGAGCAGATTAACTGGTATGGCCGCGGACCTGAAAGTAACTACTGGGACCGCAAAACCGGTTATCCTGTAGGGGTTTACAGCAGTACGGTTGACGATGAGTTTTTCCCGTATTCGGTACCACAGGAAACGAGCAATAAAACGGATGTGCGCTGGGTAACGTTCACCAATGAAGATGGCACAGGTCTCATGGCGACAGGACTGCCGCAGATGGAATTCGGTGCACTCCATTATACAGAAAAGGACTTGGAAGACGCTGACCATCCATATGAATTGGATAAAAAAGAAGATATTTACGTTAATTTAAATGACCGTCAGATGGGTCTTGGCGGTGATAACAGCTGGGGTGCACGTCCGCATCCGGAATTTACGATGCAGGCTGATCAAACCTATACGTCCAGTTACCGTCTGCGTCCGATTTCATCGGCAGATTCACCAATGAAACTCAGCAAGCGGGAGGTCACCGATGAACTGGTGAAAAACATCAGTATTGATGGCGAATCATTGGCGAATTTTGATGCAACTGTAGATGACTATACAAAGAAATACTTGAAGGGCACAAAAGATAAGGTCCCTGAGGTAGATGTAACACCAGTTAGTAACAATGCTGCGGTAGAGATCACCCAAGCAGATTCCCTGCCAGGTAAGGCAGTTGTGAAAGTGACGAGTGCGGATAGTTTATTATCTGCTGAATATGTGATTCATTTCGAGGTTGTTGATGAACTGTATCTGAGTGATTTGGACTGGGAAAACGCAACAATTGGCTGGGGAAACGTTCATCGTGATGCAAGTGTTGAAGGAAATCCGTTGACATTGACGGGCGAAACAGATCCTATCACCTACGAAAAAGGGCTCGGCACACATGCTCATTCGGAAATAACGTATGATATCGACGGAAAAGATTATGAAACATTTCAAGCGTATGTCGGCCTGGACCGGGAGGCTAATGCGACAGGAACGGTTAATTTTCAGGTTTTTGCAGACGGAGAGAAGTTATTTGAAAGTGGTGTGATGCATCGTGACACCCCTGCTAAGAAGGTTAATGTGGACATTTCCGGTAAAAAGAAACTGAAGCTCGTTGTTACAGATGGCGGCGACAATAATGGAAATGACCATGCAGACTGGGCAGATGCCAAGTTTATGGCAGATCTTGACCAAACAAAGCCGGAAGTTGCGGCAATGATCAACGGAAAAGCATTCGATGATGGAATGACCATCACCGACACCGAAACGATTAAGTTCACCTGGGAAGCAACGGATGAAGACAGTGGCATAGCTCAATCTTCCGCAACCTTTGATGGCAAAGCATACGAGCAGGATTCTAAACTCAGTTTAGCTGGAAAACCAGGTGAACACCAATTCATTGTGACCGCTGAAGATAAAGCAGGCAATACCACGGAGAAGACATACACCATCCATGTGACGACAAGTGCAAATGCAATGAAGACGCATGTTGAGCGTTATGATCAGGATGGCGACTTTACAAATGATCGAGACGTGCGCCTGCTGAAACATCAAATGACAACAATTGACTTATTTAAAGAAAAGAATGAAATAGAAAAAGCCACCAAACATTTAAACGGGTTGCAGCAGATGCTCGAACAATTCAAAAATCAGGAAACACTATCAGATGAAGCCTATCAGGTGTTAATGGCGGATACAGATTATTTGTTGGAGAAGTGGCAATAAACTGTTAGAAGCCAGGCCAGGAGCAGATAACTCCTGGCCTGTACTATTACGCGTGTGACAAATCATTCAAACAACACGTTGTAATGAATTTTTAAATACGGCAAAGAAGGTGAGAATATGTACAATAAGCGGATTATAGGTAAGTTTCTTCTTTTGATTATGCTGGCTGCTGCAATAACTTCTGCTCAGTCAGTCCATGCTTCGGGTAACACCATTGTGGATGATGAAACGAATCAGAAATTTAACGGAACAGCGACAGACACAAACGGGTTTTTTGACGAAAACGAATTATTCAATATTGATGATGGCAAAGGCTATGCACAATACCGCATTCCGAGCATTTCAGTGACGGCGAATGGTACCGTACTCGCAGTTGCCGAAGCACGGACCGGCGGTGATCAAACACCGACAGATTTAGTTCTCAAACGCAGTATGGATGACGGGAAGACCTTTTCTGAGCAAACGATTTTAGCACCGGGTGTCGAAAACGGAAACGCGGAAATGAATCCAATGCTGCTTGCCGAAAATACCGGCAGTACCGTGCATTTGCTTTGGAGCCGCTGGGAGTGGGGCAATCCAAAGTATTTTATACGGACGAGTACGGATAATGGTACTACTTGGGGTGAAACACGCGAAATAACGGATGTACTGGATGCGTACACAAACCCGGAGAGCCCGCACTATTTTAAGAATTTATCAGGAGCGGGCATGGGTCCTGGACACGGTTTTCAGATGTCCAATGGAGCGCTGGTTGTGCCTATTTATTTAACGACATCGGGGTGGCGTAACAGCACGGTATCCTATATTTACAGTCAGGATGGCGGTGCAACATGGGAAGCTGGACCACTTGTGCCAAACCCGTCCGGTTACTCAAAAATACATGAAAACATGATGGTGGAGTTGTCCGGTGGTGGATTAATGACCAATATGCGCAACCCAGGTAGTGATTACCGGGCAACTGCAACCACACCGGGTCTTGGTGAGCCATGGACAACTCCGGTTTCCGATAAAAAATTGATTGATCCGATTAATGAGGCAAGTCTGGCACGCTATGATGACAGCACCATCTTATTTACCAACACAGCCAATAAGTCCAGCCGCAAGAACATGACCATTCGGATGAGTGACGACGATGGCAAGACATGGTATGAGTCCAAGGAAATTTATGCTGGACAGAGCGGCTATTCCGATGTGGACGTCGGTCCGGACAAAACAATTTATACATTGTATGAAAAACCGGCAGGAAGCAAGATTACGCTTGCCCGCTTCAACAAAGACTGGGTTGAAGGCAATGCGAATATTCGCGTAAGAGCAGATGAAAAGATGGAACCGGGAAAATCATCAACCGTCACAACAACCTTTACCAATTACAGTGAAAAAGTTGAAAACGATGTTGCATTGAATTTACAGGTGCCGGATAAATGGAAGGCTGAATCGGATGAATCGGCAATATTTCCTGCTGTCGAACCTGGCGAATCAGTGCACGTGACCTGGAATGTAACGCCGGGTGAGGATGTGCTTTCCGGTAACTTTGAATTACGTGCCGACACTAACTATATAATCGATGGAAATCAGCAAAGTGAATCGACCGTAAAGGAAGTGACCATCATTCCACCAATACCGACAGAGACGGCCTTTTTAAGTGACCTTGGCTGGGTTCGTGCCATGAACGGCTGGGGCCCTGTGGAACGGGATACGAGTGTCGGAGGAAACAGTGCAGGGGATGGCAACACATTAACCATTAATGACGAGACATTTGAAAAGGGACTCGGCGTTCATGCACATTCCGAAATTGTCTACCATCTTGACGGCAATTACTCTCGTTTTACAGCAAAAGCCGGCGTAGATGATGAAGTTTCATCGGCATCGGCGGCAAGTGTTGTCTTTCAGGTTTGGGGTGACAGTGAAAAGCTGTACGACAGCGGCCTTATGACAGCTGAAGACGATGCCAAAGCAGTTGATGTTGATATTGCTGGTGTGAATGAACTTAAACTCGTCGTAACAGACAGCGGTAATGGAAACGGCAGCGACCATGCAGACTGGGCAGGTGCCAAGTTTATCAGTGATGATAGCACAATGACTGTGTCAGTGATCAAAACACACGTTGAGGAATTGGAAAGGAATGGGGCATTTGACACCGAGCGTACAGCGCGCTTACTGAAGATGCACTTGACAGCAGTCGAGCAGTATGAAGAAAAGGGATTGACAGATAAAGTTGTAAAGCACATGAATAGCTTTGAACAGCTGTTGTCTCAATTGCATAAGAAAGATAACGTTTCCGATGAAGCGTACGATACATTGCAGAATGATGCAGAGAACTTGTTGGAAAACTATCACTAACATTTGAACTCGGTATCGTCTAAAACCCTCGGGAAAACCGAAAAGGGAAATGATCTGTAGGACAGAATATCCGCTTCAAGCGTTAGCTGAACGGTGTGCAGTTCAATTAAAGATTCTGATTCCCTTATTCCCTTTTTTTGCCCAAATTTTGCTCGAATAGCGGAACGAGGATTCATTCTGTCCGGAAAATCCAACTTCGGCGGTTCCTCATTCCGCTATTTGCGTCAATTAAAGCTTTTCCAGCACGTTAGCGGTTCCTCATTCCGTTATTTCCTCTTTTCACCTTAGTTTCCCCCCTGTTTTTACCCGAATAACGGAATGAGGATTCATGACAGCACTAAATAGGATGATTTGTGTCCATTTAGCGGAACGAGGATCCGTTAGATATGGATAATCCCGTTTAGGCGAATCCTCTCCTCCGTTATTTGCTTCTTTGAAACGTGAGTCTGGGAGAGGACCATCAAGCCATGTTCCTTAAATTCAAACTATGTTCCGGAGACAATATTCAAATTTAGAGTTATATAAGAATGAGGGCTGTTGACCAAAATCTATGGTTGACAAATTAGATGTCATTTTGATGTCAGCAGTCGCTTCGGAAAAACACTGGTGTGCTCGTCGTGTTGCAAGTTTTTCGGTGAAGCAGCACTCCTCACAACTCGTAGA
>NZ_BMNQ01000028.1:0-34881 GCF_014646635.1 Lentibacillus kapialis | reverse complement strand
GTCGCTTTTTCTGCGGGGTCTTCACACTGCGCATTCCCACAGGAGTCTCCGTGTTTTTCCTCCGCTAGCTAGTTTCACTACTATATTCACTCATTCATTTCAACCATAGATTTTGGTGTTGACCCAGAATGAGACCCCTTAAAAGGTTTTTCTAACTTTTAAATGGTACAAAAGGCCCCTATTTATACAAAATAATACAAAGATTACAAAAAAAGCAATATATCTAAAAGAAAAGACAATATTTGCGTTGTGTAAGCGTTTCACAGCATGTAACCTTAATGTAATCTGGATTTAATCTGTACAGCAGTTTTCGGAAAGGAAAGATGGTGGTGGAAAAACTGCTAATTGGATAAGTCCATTAGAATCCAATTCGAAAGGAGGCGGACCCGGCACAGATACCATCGCCAGTGTATGACCAATCTAGTAACATGCAAGGAGGATTGAGTGTGGATAAAAGATACATCAGAAAGGTGTTTGCCTTTTTTTGTGGTATCGTACTGGCACTTCCATTATTGCTGTTGAATACTGTATCACCATTAAAGGCTGATGCGGCAGTGTCCAATCCATGGAAAACCATTTCCACGGGTGAAAACGAGATTAATAAAGTCATTGAACAAAACGGAAAAACTTATACACGCCTTGGAACAGGTGATGGAAACAATAACGGGGATAACCCGGCTGTATTCCGGCACAAAGACGCTAAGGGTCAGGAAAAAGGAACAATAGAATACACCTTTATTCCTGAAACTGAAGGAGAAACGACTCGTTTTGGTTTTTTTACACACTATGAGGATTCCAATAACTTTGTCTTTGTAGGATATGATGCGCAAGGCTGGTTTTATGAGTATAAATACAACGGCGAGGGAGATTACTTGCGCGACAGGCCAGATACAGCATTGCCGCAGCCTGGAGACGAGTATACATTAAAAGTGGATTATGACGGAACAACCATGAATGCTTCATTAGATGGAAATGATCTCTTTGGGGAAGTAAATCTCGCCGATACTGTTGGTAATCTTACTGACTCTCCGGAAGCATTGCGTCTGGGGAAATATTATGAACAGCATACAAACGTTTTAGTAGAATTAGAGAATAACACAGAAGAGCCACCAGCAGACGATGAGTTAGTAGATATCACCGACAGCAACCTGGAAAAGGGCGATTTAAAAATAATCCAGGGTGACGGCAGTTTGATATATCATGATGATGGTTCTGCAACATTTGATGTAACGTCCGATGAAAAAAATAAAATTGTCTACAATCACATGAACGATATAAAGAACGGAACTTTTGAAGCGGACATTAAAGCGGATAAAGATTTGAACCGCTTCGGGCTGCTTTATCGCGTCCAGGGTTCTTCCGCGTATACGTATGTCGGCACAGGTGATTCCAATGATCAGTATTTCGGTGAAATCTTTGGTCCAACGAACAGCTGGACTTCTATGTCAACTGGTGTTCCGCTAAAGGCGGACCAAACCTATCATATACGTGTGAAGTTCATCAGAGACACTGCAACACTGTACGTTGATGGTAAGAAGATGGGTTCATGGACACAGCCCGGCGGCGTTGATAAAGCCGGACTGCCAGGATTGGAAAAAAGCCGTGGTGCTGCAAAGATCACAATTTCCAATGTGACGATTAAAGAATATGAGATGCCGGAGCCGCCAAACACCGATCCGGTCGAAAACACCATCAGTTCCGACGCTATGGATGTGACGATTGATGAAGTATTTCCACGCGTTATCGAATACAATGTCGATGGCAAAGTCATGCACGGACAGGTGTCCCCTGTTTATGGGCTGTACATCAACAATATGCTTTATTATCCGGAAGTCAGTTTTGAGAAAGTAAGTGACAATGAGGCCGTTTACACCTTATCTGTCACTAACATTTCCGAAAAACTTGATGCCGAATTGAAGCTGTCACTTAAAGTGAGAAACAATAAAGTTATTTATAGCTTCGATAAGGTTACAAATAATGGCAGTGCACCGATCGAATCGCTGCAATTTGCCGATATGAATGTCATTTCGATCAACGCGGATAACGCTGATGCAAAAGCAAAACTGACCAATCTCAGCACAGATGTTACCAAACCGGGCGATAAAATGGTGACAGTTGATTCATCTATGGAAGACGTAGGAACGTCAACGGGATACTACACGGCATTTTTATCAAATGATGAGCTGAGTGCAGGTGTCTGGTCAAGTTCTGAAGTTAACGGTTACAAAAAACTTTTGGCAAACCGTTATGAAAATACAGATGGTATAAAAGCAATGGGAATAAGCTCCAATAAATTGTACTATCATCGTGAGTTCATGCCGGAGCCGTCTTCCAACAAACCGACGATTAAAATAGCCATTGCGGAAGACACCAACAATGATCAGGAAATCGATTGGCAGGATGCAGCAATTGAATATCGTGACATTATGCAGGACATTAAAGGTTGGAAAAATGTCAATAACAACGTTGGTATGCGTATTGCTATGAATTTCGGTTCTCAGGCACAGCAGCCATTTTTGAAAACGCTCGATAATGTGAAAAAAGTGGCGCTTGCGACGGATGGTCTGGGACAAGCTGTTTTATTAAAAGGTTACGGAAGTGAAGGTCACGACAGTGCTCACCCTGATTATGGCGATGTGGGGCAGCGTATGGGTGGCGTATCGGATTTAAATACCTTGATTGAACAAGGTCACACATTCAATACCGAATTTGGCGTGCACATTAACGCACAGGAATCGTATCCTGAAGCAGATGCGTTCAGTGAAAAACTGATCAATGGCCCGGGTTCCAAAGGCTGGGGATGGCTTGATCAGTCATACACCATTGATAAACTGCGCGACCTTTATTCAGGCAATCGCGGAAAACGATTAGACGCTTTGAACGAAGCCGCACCTGGACTTGACTTCATCTATTTGGATGTCTGGTATCAGGATCAGTGGGAGTCCAATCGCGTCGCTGAACAAATTATGAACCGAGGCTGGAGGATGTCATCAGAATTCGGTGACGCTGTCGCCAACTATTCGACATGGCAGCACTGGGCTACTGATAAAAACTATGGTGGTCCATCAAGTAAGGGGATCAACTCTGATGTGCTTCGCTTTATCAGTAACCACCAGAAAGATTCGTGGGTGCTGAACTGGCCGGAAGCTGGCGGTACAGCTGATCATCCATTGCTTGGCGGATTTGAACTGGCCGGGTTTGAAGGCTGGCAGTCCGATAAGAACTTTGACCATTTTATCCGTAAAACGTTTAATACCAATGTACCGACGAAGTTTTTGCAAAAGTATTATGTGATGAATTGGGAGAAGACAGAAGGGGATCCCACCAAGACAAATCTATCAAAGAAAATTAGGTTAAAAGATCCAAATAACGGTGATACAGTTGTTGTACGCAGAAAAGACAACTCCAGAGAGCGTATCATGACACTTAATGATAATGTCGTTCTTGACGGTAACACATACTTGATCCCGTGGGTGGAGCAGAACTTTGAAGGTGAAACCCCCGATTCAAACAAACTCTATCACTGGAACCCTGAGGGTGGTGAATCAACCTGGACACTACCGGACGAATATAACAATGTCTCACGTGTGAATGTGTACAAGCTGACGGATCAAGGCAGAACAGATAAGCAAACGATTGACGTTAAAGACAACCAGGTAACATTGAACGCTGAAGCTGCGACACCATACGTTGTAACAGCAAGTGATGATGAGGGTGTAGAAGTTGATGAGTGGAGCACAGGCAACCATATCCATGATTCAGGCTTCAATACCGGAACAATCGATGATGAAAAAACGACTGTTGAAGGAGATGCTGATGCAGTCAGTGTTATTCGCACCGACAAAGAAGGCGATGCCCGCAACTTAAGCAGCGGTGACTACTATTTGAACTTTGACAGTCCGTCAAAAGATACGTCGGTTACCCGGACACTCAGCCATCTTGAAGCCGGCAAGGACTATGTGGCAGAAGTCTACGTGGAAAATGGCAGTGATATGAAGGCATCCATTACCATTAGCGGCGGCGAAAAAGAGGTTAGCAATGACACGCTTAAAAGCTTACAAAAGAATTATGTCAAAGCTGATTCACACGCGACAAACGATGGCTACAACAGTAAGATGCAGAAAATGCAGGTCAGCTTTACGGCTAAAGATGAAACGGCCCAACTGACACTGAAACGCACGGCCGGTAAAGGTCAGACGACATTCGATGATATCCGGATTGTGCAACAATCATTAAATAATGATGTGTCAGATACCGTCTTTAAGCAGGACTTTGAAAATGTCGTATCGGGCATTTACCCGTTTGTGATCGGTAATACAGAAGGGGTCCAAGACAATCGTATTCATTTGTCAGAACTGCATGCGCCATATACGCAAAAAGGCTGGGCAGGCAAAAAGGTTATCGATGATGTCATTGATGGCGACTGGTCGGTAAAAGTAAACACTGGAAACAACGGACTTGTTTACCGGACAATTCCACAGCATTTCCATTTTGAATCCGGCACATCGTATAAAGTGAGTTTTGATTATCAGACAACCGCTGATTCGTACCGCTTTATATCCGGTGATCAGGCAATTGACGTCCGCTCAATTGATAAAGCAAAAGGGTTGAAATTGAATGAAAAACTTGCAGCATCAACCGAAACCAAGACAGCTGAATTTACGGTGACTGGTTCGGAAAATGGACAAACCTATATCGGTCTGTTCAATGATGGCACCAGTGTGAATATGGACACAGGCGCTGGGACATTTATATTGGACAACCTCCGTATCGAACAAGTATCACCGGTAAGCAGTGCGTCCGATCTGCTGGAGCTTGTAAAACAATTCGAAGCAGATGATGCATTTACTGATCACGGTGCTGCACGCTCACTGAAAGTTCATCTCATGGCAGTTGAACGATTTGAAGAGAAAGAGGAAGCAGCAAAAGTTGTTAAGCATATGAACGGTTTTGAAAAACTGCTGGATCATCACAAGGAAAAAGAGATGATTTCCGAAAAGGCGTATAACACCCTTAAGCAAGGGACTGAAGCTGTAATAGACAAGTGGAAATAAGATCATGGCTAACGGCTTCTCTAAGGCAGTAAGATCAGTCTTAGGGAAGCTCCAAAATATACAACATTTTAAGGAGGACTTCATTTTGGGTATCAAAAAGCAAATGGGAATGGGCATTATGTCGGCGGCATTGGGACTGTCATTAATCGGTGGAGGTACATATGCGTACTTCAGCGACAGTGAACAAACACAAAATACATTCGCAGCGGGCACACTTGATCTATCCGTTGATCCAACAACCATTGTGGATGTGGACGAATTGGCGCCGGGTGATGAAATCGTACGTGATTTTGAACTGCAAAATGGTGGCACGATGGATATCCGGAAAGTGTACTTGGAGACGGATTACATGGTGAACGATGCAAACGGTGATAATACCGGCGACTTCGGCGAACATATCCAGGTGCAATTTCTGTACAACGCAGATAAGACAGACGAAGTAGTGTTTGAAACAACACTTGCCGATCTGAAAGACATGTCACCGGAAGCAGTCAATGAAAGTATTTTCTATCCTGAATTTGGCGAACAGGGTCTTGAATCAGGTTCGCGGGATGACTTGGTTGTGAAGTTTAAATTCATCGACAACGGCGAAGATCAAAACCAGTTCCAGGGTGACTCGCTTCAGCTTAACTGGACGTTTAACGCAGAACAAGGTGAAGGCGAGGAAAAATAGTTGGATGAATTTAGAGAGAGCATGTCGTGCTCTCTCTAAGTTCTCTAATAGCTGTAAGATGTATTTCAAACAGGGAGGGTGGACCATTTGAAAAAATGGCAGGCTGTATTATTCATGTTAGCGCTGATTGCTTTACCGTTGTTCGGTACATCTGTCAGTGCGGCTGAGGGCAACGGGAAATCACAATATGACATATACCCGCTGCCGCAAAACGAAACGGACTTAGGCACAAATTTTACCGTGACAGATGACGTGAACCTTGTGGTGGAAGATGACATTGATCAACCAACAAAGGATTTACTGCAGGAGATTCTTGCCTCTAAGTCGATTACGGCAACAACATCGGACCATGTTGTCTCCGGCAAGACAAACATCTTACTTGGAACAAAAGGATCAAATGGCTATGTTGATCATTACGTTAGTGAAAACATTGATTATGATGCCGCTATTTTCAATGAAATCGATCCGTATGTTTTGAGAATCGATAAAAAGCTTGAGGAAAACGGAACAATTGCCCTCCTCGGCAAAGATGGCGATTCGACTTACTATGGACTGGAAACGTTGAAAATGATTATCGATCAGCTTTCCGGCAAACAAATTCATTCGATGCAGTATGAGGACTACGCTGATACCAAGTGGCGCGGTTTTATTGAAGGCTTCTACGGCTTCCCGTGGTCACACGAATCGCGCAAAAGTTTAATGGAATACGGCGGTAAGATCAAGATGAACGCCTATATCTACGGTCCAAAAGATGAAAAATACCATAACAGCCAGTGGCGCAAACTTTATCCGGAAGATGAACTGGCAAAAATCGAGGAACTTGCCCAAACCGGACATGAGACGAAAACGGAATTTATTTGGGCAATCCATCCCGGTTTTAACATGATCGACTGGGACAACTATGATCAAGAAATCGATACGCTGCTTGCCAAATTGGATCAGGTTTATGGTGCAGGTGTACGGCAATTTGCGCTGTTTATGGACGATATCAGTACCGCACAGGCACTGGAGAACAAGGATAAACACGTTAAATTAATCACTGATATTGCGAATTGGGTTGAAGAAAAAGGCGATGTCAAGCCATTGGTGTATACACCGCCATTTTACAACCAGGCGTGGACTGGTGAGCAAGGAAAGCCTTACCTTGAAGCATTACGTAATGTACCGGAAAGCGTGGAATTCATGTGGACCGGCAGTGGTGTTGCAGGAACGGTTAATGAAGAAGACATGCAATGGGTAAAAGATATCACTGGACGTGATCCGTTTGTCTGGCTGAACTGGCCAGTCAACGATTATGTGAATTCCAGGCTGATGCTTGGTAAAGGCGAGGTATTGCAACCAGGCACTCATAACATTGCAGGCGTTGTTTCCAATCCGATGCGCTGGGCGGAATTATCGAAAATCGCGCTGTTTGCTGTCGCGGATTACACGTGGAATGTGGACGATTTCGATGATAAACAAAGCTGGCTTGACTCGTTTAAATACGTTGCGCCAAATGCTGCGTCGGAATTGAAGACGATTGCCTATCATGTGAGTGATCCATCCCCAAGTACACACGGTCTTGTACTTGGGGAATCAGAAAATATCAAGAAGGAATTGAATACGTTTTTAGAAAGGTTTTCCAATGATAAAGCGACTGACGAAACGGGTCAGAAGCTTATGGATGAATTTGACAAAATATTGGCAGCTATAAGCGGCTTCCGTGAAAAAAGTACCAACGAACAAATGGTTGAGGAAATCAATCCATGGCTCAACAGTTTGCGTAACGTTGTTAAGGCAGATAAACAGGTCGTGAAATCTGTGCTGGCACTTAATCAGGATGATAAAAATGCTGCATGGGAAGCACTCGGAAAAGCGTCAGAAGCTATGGCTAAATCAAAAACATTTACGATTGAAAAGCTTAACTCCCCGGATGTGACGGTGGAAGCAGGCGCTAAGCGACTGGTTCCGTTTGCCAATGAGTTGATTAACAAACTCGACGCAAAAATCTATACATCTATCGATCCGGATGCAGCTTCAAACATTCCGATGACATCGTATAATTATTCCAACTTGAATAATATGGTCGACGGTGATCCGGAAACGCTGGTGTATATTAAAACACTACAGAAAAACGGCGACTGGTATGGCGTTGATTTAGGAAAAACGATTCCTGTGACCGAGGTGCATATCTTGCAGGGAAGGAACAATAACGACCACGATATTTTCCAGAGGGGCGTTCTGGAATACTCGAAAGATGGTGAAAACTGGACCGCAATCGGCGATGAACGCTCCGGTTATAAAGTGGACGCGGACAATCTCGATGTCAAAGCACGCTATGTGCGTTACCGGCTGACACATGCCGGCGTACCGGGCGGTAAACCGGATCTTTGGACAGCCATCAGGGAATTTACCGTAAATGCGAATAAGGAAGAGGCAAACGTTTATACAAATGTTGATAGCTTAAAAGAAACAGAAATAAAAGGTACAAAAACAATGGCGACATTAAAAGACCTCAATGGTATCACGTTGAAGCCATCAGCGTACATCGGAATCGCATTGCCGGGAATTGAAAAAATCAGCTCTGTTCAGCTGGATCGCAGTACGACTGATGCAACGCTTCAGGTGTCGGAAAATGGTGTGGAGTGGCAAGAGATCACAGCCGAAGCGCCATATCCAAATGCGTCGTACGTGCGGCTGGTGAACAAGACAGATGAGGAAATAACATTTGATTTAGACACGCTGCAAATAAAACGGAACACGTTTGTCGAATCATCCGTGACACATAACTATGATAGTGTTTACGAAGGTAAAGCCGAGAATCTATTTGACGGCAATCTGAACACGAAGACATGGTTCGGCGGTATGCAGGACAAAGGAAAATATGTACAGGTTGACATGGGCGGCATGGTGAATATCAATGATGTTGCTGTTGCGATTGATGACGGTGAAGGGGATTATTTTCGTCAGGGTGACTTGCAAATTTCTAAAGATGGTGACAACTGGACAACAATCCATACGTTTGATGACCCTGGTGATCGTAGTCTGAATTTTCCGGATCACGAAGTGCCATACCGTTATAAACGTGTGCAAGTTGGCGGTGAACAAGCACGTTATATCCGGCTTGTCTCTACTGACAACCATAATGTGTGGCTGGCCCTGAATGAAATTATCGTCAATGAAGGCATGGCGAAACCTGGACCGGAGAATCTTGCAGTCGAAGCTGATCCAAAGGGTGCAAATGAAAACGAAGCAGCTTTAGCAATAGACGGCAAGTTATCGACATTCTATACCCCTGAAGGAGATTCGCAGGCGGGACAGCTAAATTATAAGCTGTCACAGGAAACAGAACTCAGCAAGGTTATGATCCTGCAAAACCCGCAAACTATAGCTAATGCGGAGGTTTCGATACGGGATACAGATGGCTGGCATGACGTCGGCAGTTTGTCAGAATCGCTGACCGAACTGGATACATCCGGCTATGAGCACGTCCTGCAAATTAATGTGGCATGGGATGGGGATGTGAAGCCGCAAATTCATGAAATCATTCCAGTAGCAACAGCGGAACAACCAGCAGCTGAAACCGTTGCGGATGTAAAAGCAATGGTTAAAGCGTTTGCCGATGACGGAGAGATAACCGATGACAGCACGGTTCGCAAGCTACAGATGCATTTAACAGCAGTCGAGCGCTATGAAAGACAAGAGAATGCTGCAAAAGTTGTAAAACATATGAAGACATTTGGACAAATGGCTACTCACTATCAGAAACAAAAAAAGATTTCAGATATGGCATATGAGGCATTGAATGAAGCAGCGAATACGTTGACAGCAGAATGGCAATAAAACCAAACGATTACTTTTCGTTAATTGAGATTAGAGTGCAGTGGTTGAAGATTGTCATAAAAACACATGTTGAAGAAATGGGAAATGCAGCAGAACGAATAAAAAGACTGGCTGTTTTGTAACGTCAGAAAGTATAAATGATGGGTGACCTTATAAGAAAACTTCGGCATTCGCTATAAGAGGTTGTTCAAAAAGTCCGGTAAACATGACACTTCGAATTTCTTCGTTGGCTTGTTTCTCCGCTCCTTGGAAAAGAAAAACACTTTTCCTGCGTGCGAAGCGGATTCAGGGTAGCATTACTTGTGCTCATGTATCTAAAGGCACACCCTTTCGATGCTCGAAACTGCGCCGTCTCGAACTTCTTGATCCTTTTTATCCTCCTTTTTGAACATGCACTATAAGACGAGGTGAATGTCGAGTTTTTCTAATATTGTGGTGAGTTGGTGAATGTCCGCATTTCATTCAAAAAGTGCTGCTGGTAGATATGACTTGTTTTGCCAGTAGATTTATGACAACAGCGTCTTAAGTATATATTCATTGACTCACCTCTAGGAGGCTTGGACAAAACCCTTAGCATTGTATATCTTAGTTATGTCCAAGACTCCCAGTCTTTTTACAAGCAGCTAAGGATTGGAATTATTTTCATACAGGATGGACAACCATCGCAATCTATTGTACTATAAGGTTAAAACGTTATAGTATTATGAATTGATAGAATATTAATATGCATGCAGTTTTTTACGAGAAGAGGGATGAAGTGGGGATTAAAGGTAAACTCATGTTAGGAGCCGCCACTGCTGTATTAGGTTTGTCACTTGTTGGAGCACCTACCTACGCGTATATTTGGGGGTGGGGGGACGCCGAGTCCGGCATGGCATCCCCGTCCGGGAAAATCGATCTTAGTACAAGTACATCAACGATTATTGATGTGGCTAATCTTAAACCCGGTGATACAGTGAAACGTTCATTCTCCCTACATAATGACGGGGCGGCAGATATCAGGGAGATTGCATTGAGAACAAACTATACAGTACATGATGTAAAAGGCGATAACGCTGAAGATTTTGGTAGGTATATCCGGGTCAATTTTATGTGGAACCAAGATAAATCCATGCTTAAAAAATGGTCATCCGATCAAATCATATATAAAACCACATTGCATGATTTAGAAAATATGACCCCTGATACGGTTAGCAACAAGGTATTTATTCCCTATTTCGAAGAGCACGGGGGATTAAATGCCGGTGACACTGATAAACTCGATGTGCAATTCGAATTTATTGACAATAGGCAGGAGCAAAATGAATTTCAAGGTGACAAGCTGGAACTCACATGGACGTTTGAAGGGATAGCAGAGTAGCTTAAAAGGAGGTAAATCAGTGGCTAATAAGCAAAATCAATGGATGCGAAAGAAAACAAAGATGTTAATCACAGGAAAATTGCTTGCAAGCGTCTATTTGATCGTGTTTACAGCAGGTTACCTAACCGCCGGTACCGGTGCTTATTTTAACGATGCGCATAAGGAGACACAGGTTATTCAGGCTGGTACCTGGTGGGATGGCAGTGATTTAGCATTCAACGGCCAACCTGTGCAGGCATCTGGTGACAATTGCCCCGGTACGGTAAACGTAACACTCCAAAATAACGGAAAAACCATGTTGGGGCCAGCGCAATACAGCGTATACTATTCCAAAGAAGGCAATCCTAAAAATGGCAAAGTTATAAAAGAAGGCAAGATTAAACCATTGCAAGCCGATGGGGCGGTTACGCTGAATTACGGCGATGCTGCTGAGGGTGTTTATGTATTTAAGGCAGTGCAACGTCCGGGTTACCAGGATCATCATGAGAAGCCCCCAGAATTTTGGAGCGGAGAAATAACCGTAGCGTGCGCTGATAAGAATGAGCAAACAAATAAAGACGAAGATCAGAAGAAAGATAGGAATAAGCAAGCGGAAACCAAACAGAACGCTTCTGACAAAAAAACGGCTGAAAATCAAGAACAGGAAAAAGATGAATCAAACGGCAAAACCGAAACCCATAAGCCAGACTCAAAACAATCCAATCAAAAGCCGCAAGTAAAAGATGAAACGGATACGGCAAACGAAAATACGGGTGCTCAACATAGCGATGAATCAACGGATAAACAATCACCGGCAAAAAAGCAAAAAGCACAACAGCAAGATGAAACCAAGCAAGCACCGGACAAGCCCGATAAAAACGCTGAAAAGGGGACAAATCTAGATGAGCCGGCTGAATAGGAAACGAATTGTTAAGTGGGTAAATAACATCACGACTGGTATTCTCTTTACGGTATTGATTGCTATGATGCTTATTGTCATTTCAGCAAAGGCATCCGGCGGCGAACCGGAAGTTTTCGGTTATCAGTTAAAAACCGTCCTATCCGGATCAATGGAACCCGGCATTCAGACAGGATCCCTAATTGCGGTTAACACGGTTGATAATAGGTCGAATTTTAAGAAGGGCGACGTTATTACCTTTCAAAAAGAGAAAAATATGCTTGTTACGCACCGAATTATCGAAGTGATTAAAGATACTAATGGTGTCAGTTACCGGACAAAAGGTGATAATAATGATGGGGCGGACGTTAATCCTGTGTCGTCTCAGGATGTTGTCGGTGAATATACCGGCTTTACGATACCTTATGTAGGCTATTTCATTAACTTTTCCCAGTCCAAAAATGGAGCTTTGCTATTGCTGATACCGGGTATTCTGCTTCTTTGTTATTCCGGTTTTACTATCTGGAGAGCTCTGTCTCAACTGGAGTCCAAAGAATCGAATAATAAGGAAGCATGAGTTTGCTTGAAAAGGAACACGTCGGTTGAAATTCTTTTTAGGGTGAGCCGGTAGGGTGATTGTCAGACTATTGCACGCGAGACCGGAAACATGTTCCCGAGGGCGCAAACATGGGCGCGAGACCGGAAACATGGTCATGAAATGCCACACATATGCCGGTGGACCTTAAACATAAATATCCCTTACCACTCCACTGTTGGTGTGATAAGGGATGTTTTTTGGCTTCTGCTTTGACTATTACCAACAAACAGTTGATGAGTTGGAATGTCATGATGATTTCTATTTCCTAGTGATTGCCAAGTCACCGGCTGCTTTAATTTTAACCCGTGTTGCATCTCCCGGCAAATAGGCTAATGGTACACTTTCGATATCGACGATTTCTACTTTCTTGCTGTCGGCACCCGCCTTGATGGTTTCGCTAATGGCGAGCTTTTTTGCCTTATTTAGGATTTCTTCTCTATTCTCTTGGCTGAGGGCGTATATTTTTTCAATTTCTCCACTGATTTGTGAGATAGCGGAACCAATGGCATTTGCTACGTCGCCGTTTTCCGGCTTATATACCTCGGATGCGCCTTTAAGGTTATCCGGGAATAGAATACTTCCGCCTCCCACTAAAGCAACCGGCATATCGTTAGCACTTGTTTTTATTCGATCAATCGATTCTTCCACCATTTCCACCATATGTTGATAAATGGCAGTTAATCGTCCTTTATCCAAATGCTTCACATTATCCGGGTTTCCCAGCGTTACTTTTCCCAGTGCTACAGCAACATCCGTCGCTGTAAGCGTAGCGCCGCCAAATACCAGCGCTTCCTCCTGGATTCGGTGTCCGACACTGTCAGGACCTACTTTGAATTGGTCTCCTTCGAGATGAATAATCGTGCCGCCGCCCAGGCCAATGGAACTGATATCCGGCATACGAAAATTGGTCCGGACGCCGCCAAGCTCAACCGCTATGGAAGACTGTCTTGGAAAACCCTTTGTCAACACCCCAATGTCGGTCGTTGTACCGCCAACATCAACAATTATGGCATCTTTATTATCTGATAAGAACGAAGCACCGCGTAAACTGTTGGTTGGTCCGCACGCCACGGTTAAGATCGGATATTTCAAGGTATAATCTTTGGACATGAGCGTGCCATCATTTTGACAGAAGAAAACTTTTGCATTGATATCTTTTGCCTTTAATGCTTTCTCAAACCCTTCAGCAGTCTTTTGGGCAACATTGATGATCGATGCGTTCAAGATGGTGGCATTTTCACGCTCAAGTAACCCTATACTTCCTACTTCACTGGAAAGCGAAACCGAGGTGTCATCGCCTAATATTTCCTTTAAAATTTCCCCGGTTCGCGTTTCATGATGTTTACTTACTGGTGAAAAAATGGACGTGACAGCAACAGAATCTACGTCACCTTTTATTTCTTCAGCGATTGAATGAATTTTACGTTCATTTAAAGGCGACATTTCATCCCCATTAAACTCGTGACCGCCTTCTACCATATACGTATAATTTCCGAGAATGGCTTTTAAATCTTCTGGAACCCCGGCAAGTGGTTTAATAGCAGTTCCTGCAGGAGCACCGATGCGAATCACCGCGACTTTATTCAAATTTTTTCTTTCCACAATCGCATTGGTGCACTGAGTCGTGCCAAGCATTGCAAACTCAATATCTCCAACGTTTACATGCGCGTTGGTAACAAGCTGATCGATCGTGTTGTAAATCCCTGTTTCGACATCAGCTGTTGTTGGGGTTTTTAAAGAATGCACGACATTCATATTGTTGTCTAACAGGACCCCGTCTGTATTTGTACCACCGACGTCAATGCCTAACCGTAATGTCATGGTTTACTCCCCCTGTCTCTCATGTAATGTTTCGACTGGTATAAAATCGTAATCATAGCCAAAGTAGCGTGGGCCGGCAACGTCAATGCCTTTTTCCGTACGCCATTTGTTATCAGCAGCTATACCAATAACGGTTGCTCTGGCCCCATATCTTAACCCTTCCGTTGTTATTGGGAGGGCGGTTTCGGTATCGAGTACACAAATTAGATCAGGTGTCATGCACAGGATTTCCTGCTCTGTTTTAATGAATAGATTTTCATTTTGAAATTCTAAATAGGCGTAATTATCTTTATAGTAATCCAGTCCTTCAATCGTTGCCATTCCGCGTACGAATCCGCCATCTGTTTTTCGGTCAATGTCTGTGACTTTTCCTGAGAAAAGTTTCAATCCGCCTAACAACTCTAACACTTCGTCTATTGGATTTTTCTTATCCGATTTTGCCTCTTTGATAGTACGACCGATTTTTTCTTCTAATGTTAAGGTGCGATAAATGCTTGAATCCTTTACTTGTTTGCCATTCATTGGGTAGATGGCATTCATGATGGAGCCGCCCATTTCCATCGTTGCAGACCGGGCAATTTTTTCAGCCCACTTCCCGTTGACGGTATTTAATACGGCACTGTTTCCTTTTTCGTCAGCTAAAACCATTGGTGTTGTGCTGACACCATTTAAATAGAAAGTGACCATCTGCAATTCCGGAAAAGCCCTGCCCATTCCATCCCCATCCACAATAGGTAATCCGGTGCTTGCAGCGAGTGCGATGGGCAAAAGTGAATTGACGCCACCGGCCTCAATAGGCATCGTCGCCTTGATTTGTTTGTTTAAAACGTTCTCTAAGGAGCGAAAGGCGTGAAGAGCTTCATCACCACTCGGGATTTTTTCTACCATAACCGTTGGTGCCCCCATCATGGCGGACGGGACAATAACATCGTCGTCTTCAATTTCGGTTATATCCAGTACGTTGACCGGACCATGTTCTTCTATTGCCTGAAGGGCCATCATTTTACCGACAAATGGGTCTCCTCCGCCGCCGGTGCCTAATAAAGCGGCACCGACTGCTATATTTTCAATTTCTTCTTTTCCAATTCGTTTCATGCTGCATCCCCCTTAACGGTTAATGTTTCGTTTTTATACTTGAATCCTATAATCAGCTGGATTATAAAAGCAGCCAGAAAGGAGTCGATTCCTGGTGCACCTGTAATGGTAAATAACCCAAAACCGGTTGGATTCGGCGTTGTTATAAATGCCACTATCGATGCTATAAACCAGGTCAATAGACTTTGAACCCGCATGTTCGGGATATGCTGAATATTATCAAATTTATATTCCCGGTGTTTAAAGATAAAATCAGCAGTGTAAATACCACCAATTGGCGGAATAAGAACACTCAGTACATTTAAAAACGGAATGAAATGATCATAGATACCTGATATAGCAAAAGTGGTTCCGATAATACCAGCAATGATTGTCAGGATATATTTTGGAACCTTTTTAAAAATAACGGAAAAACCTAATGCTGATGAATAGATATTCGTATTATTCGTTGTCCATTGAGCAAGTATCAGAACAAGCATGCCACCAGTGC
This sequence comes from Lentibacillus kapialis, assembly GCF_014646635.1. Classification (GTDB taxonomy): domain Bacteria; phylum Bacillota; class Bacilli; order Bacillales; family Amphibacillaceae; genus Lentibacillus; species Lentibacillus kapialis. The sequence goes on along the minus strand of NZ_BMNQ01000028.1, from coordinate 19,091 downwards.
CCCATCCTATGCCGATCATGATAGCAACAACATCAACTTCACTTGTTGCTTTTGCCAGTACGGCTGCAATGATTAATACAACACAGTAAGCTGCAAAATAACTAAGAAAAGCTGAAATGGCAGCATCCTTTGCTGATTTGGCATACCTCGAAATATCCGGACCTATAATCGCGCCAACGGACAGTGAGCCAATCACAGAGGAGATCCCCATACCTACTGTTAGCGGATTTGACGTCAATGCCATATGATTCAGTTCTTCAAATGAAAAGCTTTTGCTTATCATATAAACGGAGCCAATTAATAATATAGCAAGCAAAGGCACAGCAATCGTACTGAGTTTCTCGATTGCCCGATAGCCAATGCATGCGGTGAGCGTCATAAGTGCACCACCAATGATCATGAGGATGCCGGGAGCGATATTCAAGCCAAACACATCCATTATCACTTTATTTAAACTTGACCCGAATAAATCCAGCTGAACACCAAACCAGCCAAATAGAGATATGGCAATAATCACGGATACGGCCATTGAACCATATCTTCCCAGGGCAAACGATGATATCAATGCTGTTGATAAACCTGTTTTTGCCCCGACAATACAGCAAAGTGCACTCAGGAGCGATAAAAGAAATGTGCCGATAAATGAAGCGATGATGGCATCCGTTAAATTCATTCCGCTGCCCAATGCTCCCCCGAGAGCTGTTGCCGATAAAGCGACAATCCCCGCTATCCATACTAAGGTTTGTTTGAACCAGCCCTGTCTTTTGTCTTCAGGGACCGGGTCCAATTCATAATCTTCAATTAATTTATGTTGATGTCTATGATCCATCTTTCTCACTCCCTATGGTTTGACTTAAGAATTGATTCATTAAATGAGTGGCTTGTTGCAGATTCTTGTCGATCGTTTCCTGATCATAAATGACAATTCCCCAAAACAGACCATTTCCAATGAAAATAAAATAATCAATGATTGCTTTGATTTCTGTATGATCTAAATCCGGATAACTGAGGTGAATGACTTGCGTTAAATGGTCAACAAGCCAGTCATCATATTCATCGAAGTGCTCACGGACTTCTTTTTTTATATCTGGTATAGGCGAATTAACCATCTTAATATAAGCTTTGGTTTCTTTTTCATTTTGCGTATGGTGAGAAACAATTATTTTAAATAATTCAGAAAATAAAGTGTTTATGTTACCTGATTCGTAATGTTCATATGCTGCTTTTATGTTTGCAAAATGGTGACGAAGAATGCACCGGACTACATGAATAAAAAGTTCCTGTTTATTGGGAAAAAAATAATAAATGGAGGCCGGCTTAATACCGACCTTCTCCGCAATTTTTCGCATTGAAGTCCCTTGATATCCATATTCTGCAAAGTTCTCAATGGTTGCCTCGATAATTTTGTCACGTGTCATACTTTTCTCCTAACGAATGTTTGTTAGGTAAAAATATTAGCATTATTTTTTATTGTCGTCAATATTTTTAGAAAAATTATTTTATGATTAGTCGGATTTCGGGCGTTTCCATTATGGTGTTAGACCGTTCTGTTTTTAATGGTCATCCACTGAGTATATTTGACACATCGGAGTTTTTGGCATAACTTAAAAGGGACATGCCCAAAAAAAATAAGGAGTGATTGGCTAACTTATGCAACGAATTATTCGTGTTTTAAGTGTCATGTTAATTTTAATGTCATGTGTTTCTCTGGCCGCATGTGCCAACAATGAAGAAAGTGAATCTAGTGATGATACCGGTAAAGAACTGGGGGATAAAGCTGTCACGTTAGCCTCCGATACATATGTTTCCAATATCGGAGCAACGTATGTGGTGAAGCAGTTACTTGAAGAAGTCGGGTATAATGTGACAGTTAAAGAAACCGATGTCGGTATTGAATTTTCCGGGCTTGCAAGCGGGTCGTCTGATGCCTCAGTTGGTTTATGGCTACCGGGCACGCATGCCAGCTACTGGGAAGAATATAAGGACAAGCTTGACAAGATGAGCATGGTTACAGAAGAGGTCGAACTTGCACTGACTGTACCATCTTATATGGAGGATATTAATTCCATCGAGGATTTAGCTAATAATAAAAATAATATAGGCAAGAAATTAGATTGGGATATTACCGGAATCAGTCCCGGAGCGGGTATGATGGAGCTAACGAAAGGAAAAGTCATGCCTGCTTACGGTTTGGATAAAAATTGGAAGCTGCAGTCCAGCTCGGGTCCTGCAATGGCGGCTGAGCTGAAAAGTGCTATCGATAAAAAAGAGCCAATTGTAGTTACACTATGGACACCGCATTGGACTTTCAATGAATTTGACTTAAAGATGCTGGAGGATCCCAAAAACAAATATGGAAAACCTGATAATGTTTACGGCGTATCCCGAAAAGGATTTAAAGAAGATTCACCACTTGCCTATAAAATTATCGACCAATTTAACTGGACGAAAAAACAAAATCAGGATGTTATGTACAGCATCCAGTCCGGCATGTCGAATGAAGATGCAGCGAAAGAATTTCTTGAAAACAATCCGGATTTCAAAGAAAAAATGCTTGAAGGTGTAGAAACAAAATAGAATAGGGGAAACAAGAAGGGGGAGGCATCATTATCTGCCTCCCCATGTGCTTTATAGCCCTTACGGATAATAACGGCAATCGGTATGCGGTTGTTTCATTGTCATCTTACCTTTTCACTGGAAGTACATCCTGAACCCAATAATAACCAGCAGCACGGACAGCATTTGCATAACCACTCTTCCTGAGAGACGCTGTGAGACTACTACACCTATATTGGCGCCAACAATGATACCGGCGCCCCCGAAAACAACAGCCATCCAGTTAATATTGCCGTAATAGATTTGCGACATAACCCCTACTGTGGAATAAAGGCAAAGTGATAGAATTGATGTTGCGGCTGCCTTGTGTGTGGACACTTTAAATAAATACACAAGAATTGGAACTAGGAGCCATCCGCCGCCGATTCCTAAATAACTGGATAAGACTCCCATTAGCAGTCCGAGCGGGATCAACCACTTATTATTTAGTGTTGCTGGTTTGTTATTGTCAGAGCTTGCTTTTCGCTTGCCAAAGGGGGAATTTTTGCTGAATAGAAACAGACCAAGCCCGACCAGGATCGTTGCAAAGATAACGTAAAAGTACTGGGACGAGTATACCCGCAAAAGCCATACACCAAGCAAAGCTCCCGGGAAAGCACTGATCCCGATAGTAAGGGCGATATGATAATCAATTCTTCTCTGTCTGGCATACCCGATGACACCAGTAAGGGAATTAATCAAGACGATAACCAGACCTGACCCAGCGGCGATTACAGGGTCCATATTCAATAAAATAAGCAAAGCCGGAACAAAAATAAAACCGCCGCCGGCTCCAACAATCGTTCCATATCCTCCTGCAATGACTCCGATTGCAAGAAGCATTATTCCAGTCCATATATCCATTCAAATTGTCTCCCTTTAGCCTATATGCCTCTGTTATTGTCTCATGATGTATGGAAGACATAAAATCAGATTATCTTATTCCCCATAATAAAAATGAATGAACACCCGTTTTGTTATGATAAAATGATAAGCAGACGTAAGGAAATTAAAAGAAACAACACGGGTGCTATAGTGGGGAGGTGGTATGGAGTGAATGTTGAAAACTTTCTGATGTTTTGCCGGGTGGTCGAGGAAGGGAGCATTACCAAAGCAGCCGGACTTGGCTATGTGTCGCAGCCGGCGGTTACAAGACAGATTCGCCAGCTGGAGGACAGCTATGGAACCAATTTGTTCGATAGGGAGGAAGGAACATTACAGTTAACAGAAGCTGGTGCACTCCTCTATCCATACGCGAAGGAATTCCTGGCCATTTACAGAGAAACGCATGAACGAATTCAAGAGCACCTTGGGAAACAGGAAATGGCCTTGCATGTCGGGGCTAGTTTGACAATTGGCGAATACTTGCTACCTGGTCTGATTGGTCAGTTTAAAAAGCTTTACCCCTCAGTTCAGTTTAATTTATCAATCGGAAACACACCCTTGATGCTCGCAAAGCTGGAAAAGAATGATATTGACATTGCATTAGTTGAAGGTGTTGTTTCGGAGGAGGCATATAAAAAGCAGAAGTTTGCAGATGATGAATTAATCTTAGTGACTGCTTACAACCATCGATGGGGAAAACGGGGCAGCATTCAGTTAAGTGACATCCCGGAGGAGAAGATGATATGGCGAGAAAAGGAATCGGGTACACGACAGATTGTAGAAGAATCATTACAAAAAAACCATGTACTGGAAAAAATGGAAAATGCCATGGAGCTTGGCAGTATGCAAGCCATAAAAAGTGCTGTGGAAGCAGGTCTCGGTACAAGTATCCTGCCAAAACTGACTATTCAAAAAGAATTACAATACAAAGTACTGCGTGAAATTCCCGTTGAGGGTTTTGATTTGATACGGGATTTTTGGATGGTTCAGAAAAAGAGGCGGTATGAGAAGGAAATCGTCATGGATTTTGAATCATTTTTGCTGCCATAGTTTGATAAGCGCATATGGATGACGTGTATATTTATTATCAGTCATTCAAAATTCAAATCAAAGGGGAAATTTCTATGAATGAGAAACCATATCATAAGGCTTGCTGTACGGCTAGCAGGGGCAGCGTCGTAAAAGGTGTGCCGGAAAGTGCTCAAAACCCGAATATAGAGAAAGCAAATGGCAAGCCGTTTGGAGAGAAAATGGTTTATTTGCCCGGCGGTGAGTTTTTACTGGGCACAGAGGACATGGACGGATTTCCGGCAGATAAAGAAGGGCCTGTTGAAAACGTAACGGTCAAACCTTTTTATATTGATCAAACAGCAGTCACTAACCGTGAATTCAAGCAATTTATCGAGGAGACCGGCTACGAAACAGATGCCGAAAAATATGGCTGGTCCTTTGTGTTTTATAAATTTTTATCTGACAAACAATTAAAAAAATCCCAGCAACTGCCAGGGACACCATGGTGGTTCGCTGTTGAGGAAGCTTATTGGTATCAACCTGAAGGGAAAGGCTCTGATATTAAAACACGCATGGAACATCCGGTCATCCATGTCTCATGGAATGATGCGAAGGCTTTTTGCAAATGGGCCGACAAACGACTCCCGTTGGAGAAAGAATGGGAATTTGCTGCAAGAGGCGGCCTTGAACAGAAAAAGTATGCCTGGGGAGATGTGTTGCACCCAAATGGGAAGCATTACTGTAATATCTGGCAAGGTGACTTTCCCAGGACAAACACGAAGGAAGACGGTTATTTGGGAACAGCGCCGGCTGATTCTTTCCCTCCAAACGGCTATGGGCTATACAATACAGCTGGAAACGTGTGGGAATGGTGTTCTGATTGGTTTGATAAATCTATGAATCTGTCACCTAAGGTCGGATTGCAAACACCCAAAGCAATGCGCGGCGGATCTTATCTATGTCATTATTCTTATTGTAACCGTTACCGGGTTGCGGCAAGAAGCTCCAATACAATGGACAGTTCGACAGGAAATCTGGGCTTTCGATGTGTGAGGGATGTTTAATATGCGTGATCCTATCGCAAACATGGGCGCGAACCCGGAATATGTTCCCGAGAGCGCAAACATGGGCGCGAGACCGGAAACATGTTCCCGAGGGCGCAAACATGGGCGCGAAAACAGAAACATGTTCCCGAGATCGCAAATATGGGCGCGAGAACGGAGCCTTCTCTTTCTTCTCAAAGTCCTTCTCACAGATTGGACTTATCCGTTCGGCTGTTTTGGTGTGAAGGGAATAAACCCGGCACCACTCCAAAACGCATCACTGAACTTTCTTCTTTTTTCGCATTTTTTTCCGATAAGTGGTCGGAGCTGTTGATGTTTCCCTTTTGAACGCTTGCGAAAAGAACGAATGGGAAGAGAAACCATTGATATCAGAAATCTCCGCAATTGAATAATCGGTTGTTTCGAGGAGCGTTTTGGCTTCCTTGATGCGAATATGGTTCAAGTATTCAATAGGTGATACGCCCATTTCCTTTTTAAAGGCATGTGCCAAGTAGTATTTATTGATATGCCCTGCATTGGCAAGCACGTCAAGCGTTATATCACGGCGAAAGTTTTGGTCAATATAGTGTTTAACAAACGCTGTTGTCTTGTTCAGCGTCTTCTTCGGGCTGGTCTTTTCAATTGTAAATTGCCGTTCACGCCATAATTTAATAATCAAAATCTCAATAATGTTATGACAAATGACATCATACTCATCCGCGTTATGCTGTGCTTCATCCAGTAATTTGTTCAGGTAAAAGAGAATGTCGCTTCGTTCTCCGCGGTATGTGTACAGCCCAACGGTTTCCGCTTGGTCGCTGGGGAGCCAAAAAGATAACCCTTCTATCCCCAGAGCAATATATTCCAGTGAGTCCTGCTCATTGGAACGCTCTGTATGTTCGATATGCGGGTTGATGATGACAAGGTCGTTTTCTGTTACTGGCATATCATATTCAGGCAGGACGAATGCGCCTTTACCTTTTACAATGTAAAATAATTCCGTGAAGTGATGCGTGTGTGAGGTGCTGTGCCAACCTTTATCATATTCAGAATGTGTTACATACAACAGTTTAAACGGCAACTTTTCCGCCAATCGACCGTTCATTTTATATAATTCGTATGACATAGCCACCTCTCCCGTCAACTGGAATGATTATACAATAATTTTATCGGTCTGAGCTAAAAAAAGCAATATATCTATAAGACTAGATAAATGAGAAAATAGCCATAAATGCGCCATATCACGAATCAGGAATTCAGCAATCCCAAAAAAATGGATTGTGATCGGATTTTATTTTAAAGAAAGCAATATACCTAAAATTAAGAACAATATATCTATTGTGAAAGCGCTTCATGCCCATGTACAATTTACCTGTAGTCAATAAACTTAAGGGGGACAACCCATATGAAGTGGAAACAATTAATGTTCATCGGATTCATTGTGCTGTTAACGCTAGGACTTGTGGCCTGCAGCGACAACAGTGGAAAAGGTGACGGCGGAGAATCGAAAGCCTCGGGTGACGGCGAGGTTACCTTGAAGCTGGCCGCGCTGGAGTCTGCTTATGGCAGTGAGATGTGGCAAAACATCATTGACGATTATGAAGCCTCACATGAAAATGTCACGATAGAATTAACGATTGAAAAAAACCTTGAAGAGGTCATCAGACCGAACATGCAGGCGGGGGATTATCCGGATGTCCTGCTGCTGGCGACCGGTCGTGAAGAGGGCTTGACTGAAACGATGATTAAAGAAGATGGCCTGGAGAATATTTCGGATGTACTTGATATGCAAGTTCCAGGGGAAGACGTTACGGTGAAAGAGAAAATGCTTGATGGGTTTGCTGATACACTGGCAACCAATCCATACGGTGACGGTGATATGTACATGGCTCCCATGTTCTACAGCCCATCCGGTTTGTTCTACAATTCAAACTTGATGGATGAAAAAGGCTGGGATGTTCCTGAAACCTGGAATGAGATGTGGAAACTTGGCGATAAGACTTCCGATGCGGATGTTTCGTTGTTCACTTATCCAATCTCCGGTTATTTCGATACACTGGCAAGTTCGATGCTCTTTGCTTCCGGCGGACCGGACTTTTTCCAAAAAGTTATGACATACGAAGAAGGCATCTGGGAAACGAAGGAAGCAGAACGCGTTTTGAATACGATTAAAGAACTGGGCAACTATACGCATCCTAATACGGTGGCTAATGCCAATCCAAAAGACTTCACTAAAAACCAGCAACTGATCCTGGATAATGAGGCGTTATTTATGCCAAACGGCACGTGGGTTGTCGGCGAAATGGAAGAAGCACCGCGAGCTGACAGCTTTGAATGGGGCATGACTGCTGTGCCTGCGTTTGAAGACGGTCAAGGTGATCGGTACGCCTTCACTTTCTTTGAGCAGATGTGGATTCCGACTCAGGCTGAAAACAAAGAAGCAGCAAAAGAGTTCATCGCATATATGTACTCAGATGAAGCCGCCAATACCTTCTTGGAAGCTGGAGCGGTACAGCCCATTAAGGGAATGACAGATAAGCTGGAAGGGCAAAAGAAAAAGTTCTATAGCATTTATGATGAAGGTGTGCTGCCGGCAATGGGCACATTTGCCTCAACTAATCCAGTGCCTGGAGCAAATATAAGCGAGGCGCTGTATGGCAATATTGATAATGTTATAAGTGGCGAAATGTCAGTCAGTAAGTGGCAAAAAGAACTACAGAAAGTCAGTGACAAATTGAGACCTGAAATGAAATAAAAACAGGCTCAGAAATACCCGAAACAAAACAGCGGGTCTCTCCAATTGGCTCGCCGTTTTGTTTGGTAGGGTATTATCAGCCGGACGGATTTTTACTTCTTGGAGAGGTGAGCGAGTTGAGCAAAAAGAAATCCAGGGCTTTATTCATTTTCATATGTATATCACCTGCAATTCTGCTATTTACCGTGTTTATGGTGGTACCGACGATTGAAGTATTCCGAATGTCTCTCTATCGTTGGGGAGGTCTTTCCGGTTCAAAGCAATTTGTGGGATTCGACAATTTTAAAATCTTATGGAACGACACGGACTTTATCCAGTCATTTCAGAATTCTGTTTTGCTGATTGTTCTGGTTGCTATTATCACGTTGTTTTTTGCTGTATTCTTTGCGGCGATTTTAACGCGGGAGAATATTATGGGAAACAATATGTTCCGGATTGTATTTTACATACCGAATATCCTCTCAATCGTTGTTATCGCCGGGATATTTTCCGCAGTGTATGATCCCGAAGACGGTTTATTGAACAGCATTTTCGGTCTTTTAAGTCTGGATAGCTGGGAACAAATGTGGCTGGGCAATCACGACATTGTCATTTACAGTGTCGCAGGAGCGCTAGTCTGGCAGGCAATCGGGTACTACATGGTCATGTACATGTCCAGTATGGCCAGCGTACCGGCGAGTTTTTATGAGGCTGCCTCACTGGAAGGTGCAGGGAAAATCAAACAATTCACTGCCATTACACTCCCGCTTATATGGAATAATATCCGCACAACGCTCGCGTTTTACATCATCAGTACGATTAATCTTAGCTTTTTGCTGGTTAAGGCGATGACAGGTGGTGGCCCGGGTGGTACAACGGAAGTTTTCCTCTCGTATATGTATAAACAGGCTTATGGCAATTCGACCTACGGATATGGAATGGCTATCGGGGTTGTTGTGTTCACCTTTTCGTTTTTACTGGCCGCCATTATCAGCCGTATAACCAAACGAGATGTGCTGGAGTATTAGGGAGGAATAGTTTATGAAAAAAACGAAACGGATCAGTACTGACAAACTGTTTAAATCATTTATATATGTCGCGCTTATTGGACTGGCCATTTCTATTATTATCCCGGTTGCCTGGGTATTTATGGCTTCCCTCAAGGAAAACAGTGAATTCTATGGTAATCCTTGGGCGCTGCCGGACGGCTTTTATATCCAAAACTTTGTCGAAGCTTTTATCGAAGCAAATATGGGACAGTATCTACTGAACTCTGTAATGGTGACGGCGCTTGCGCTTCTGTTTCTGCTGGTAGTCGCATTGCCGGCAGCGTATGTTTTGTCACGGTTTCGATTTTTTGCCAGTGGTCTTTTGAATGTATTCGTCAAAGCCGGTCTGTTTATTAATGTCAGTTATATCGCCGTCCCCATCTTCTTGCTTTTGCTTGGCTGGGATACACAATTAAGAGCATTGATGGGTGAAGATTTTTTCTTAAACAACCGGGTGATGCTTGCATTGATCTACGCATCAACGGCGTTACCGTTTACGATTTTTCTGCTTTCGAGTTATTTCGAGACATTGCCATCAGATTTTGAGGAAGCCGCCAACATCGATGGTGCCGGGTACTTTCGGACAATGTTCTCAGTTATGCTGCCGATGGCAAAGCCAAGCATTATCATTGTTGTTTTGTTTAACTTTTTATTGTTCTGGAATGAATATATTTTGGCACTCACTATCATGCCCGGAGATAACAAAACCCTGCCGGTCGGGCTTTTGAACCTGATGGCGGCCGAACGGGCAGCAGTCAATTACGGCCCGATGTATGCCGGGATGGTGATTGTTATGCTGCCAACCTTAATCTTATATATGATTGTCCAAAAACGTTTAACTGAAGGAATGACTGTAGGTGGAGTGAAAGGATAGGTGACCGTGATGAAGAAGACAACAGGAAGGGTAACCCTGCCAATTGAGGAAAACTTTTTAAAGGAAACAAAGGAATTGATGGAACGCTGGGGAGCTGATGCCCTGCGCGACAGTGATGGAACAACAATGGAAGAGGAGATGAAGCGACTTAATGCCAAAATCTATACAACTTATTTCGTAGCGCGCGGTCGTAATGCGTTTGCTGAACAGCACCCGGAGGAAATGCAGCAGCTCTATCTCATGTCCACGTACCATACAGCTGTCGATACCGAACTGGAGGTTGATTTTCTCCAAGGTTATTTCACCGAACAGATCGAGCCTGATTATCGGCATGATCCTAAAAAATGGTGGGAGGTAATCGACCGGACGACAGGTAAAATCATTGAATCGTCTAATTGGGAGCTTAATCAAGATCATGATCGGCTGCTAGTTCATGATGCAACACCTTGGCACGAATATACGGTATCCTTTTTAGCTTATATGAAATGGGATCCGACACAAATGTATAATCACATCACAAATGATTGGGGAGACAAACCGCATGATATTCCATTCGACGCGCGTCAGCCGCACTCCAATCAGTTTGTCAAAGACTATTTACAAGATTGGCTGAAAGAAAATCCGGATACCGATGTGGTTCGTTTTACCACGTTTTTCTACCATTTCACTTTGATTTTCAACAATCTGGGCCAAGAAAAATTTGTGGACTGGTTTGGATATGGAGCCAGTGTATCAGTTGCCGCCCTGAAAGCATTCGAACAGGAAAAAGGCTACCGGCTGCGTCCTGAAGATATAGTGGACCAAGGTTATTACAATACGGCATTCCGTGTTCCGTCCAAAGCATATTTGGACTATATTGATTTTATTCAGAAGTTTGTCGCCCGCGAAGTAAAAAAACTGGTCGATATCGTACATGAAAGTGATAAGGAAGCGATGATGTTTTTGGGAGATAACTGGATAGGCACCGAACCCTATGGCACGTATTTTAAAGAAATGGGAATGGATGCGGTGGTCGGAAGTGTTGGTGATGGAACAACGCTCCGTCTGATTTCAGACATCCCGAATGTTACTTATACGGAGGGCCGGTTTTTACCATACTTCTTCCCTGATACCTTTTATGAAGGAAACGATCCGGTCATCGAAGCAAATGAAAATTGGCTGACTGCGAGAAGGGCGCTCATGCGCAAGCCGCTGGACCGAATAGGCTATGGCGGTTATCCGAGCCTGCCGTATAAATTTCCTCAGTTTATCGATTATGTCGAAAAAGTGACGGATGAATTCCGTGAAATTTACAGTGAAATCAAAGATACGAAACCATATAGCGGTATCAAAGTCGCCATTTTGAATGCTTGGGGGAAACTCAGGACATGGCAAACGCATATTGTTGCCCATGGTAAGTCATACAAACAAACGTACTCCTATTATGGCATTGTTGAGGCCTTGAGTGGTGCAGCCGCTGACGTTACGTTTATCAGTTTTGATGATGTTATCGAATATGGTGTGCCGAACGATGTGGACGTTATCATTAATGCCGGTGATGCAGGCACCGCTTTTTCCGGCGGCATCAGGTGGAAGGATGAAAGGCTCGTATCTGCTATCAGGGAATGGGTATACCATGGCGGCGGATTTATTGGAATTGGTGAACCATCTGCTATCCATCATCAAGGACGTTATTTTCAATTGGCAAATGTGCTCGGTGTTGATAAAGAGCTGGGCTACAGTTTGTCGACTAATAAATATGTTACCGAAACCTTAGATCATCATTTTATCACTGAAGACGTGACCACATATGATTTCGGTGAAGGAAGCAAATATGTCTATGCGCTCAGTGATGAAACGGATATTATCGAATACAGTGATGGCAGCATTCGTTTGTCCACGGCACCTTTTGGCAAAGGAAATGGCGTTTATATGGCAGGCCTGCCGTACAGTCACGAAAATACCCGCTTGTTAATGCGGGCCATGTTTCATGCAGCCGGTAAAGAAGAAGCGTTTAACAAATGGCATGCTTCAAATATACACTGTGAAGTTCATGCTTACCCGGAAATCGGAAAATATGTCGTCATGAATAATTCAAGCAGTCGTCAGGAAACAGATGTTTATGATGGAAGTGGCAGTGTGCACAGAATGACGCTGGAACCGAGTGAATTTATATGGGAGGAGATACGGGATGAAGGATAGAGTATTCCGTGTATTGAAAATTGTCTTCTTTCTTGTTTGCATGTTTTTGATTGTTTATGGACAGCGGACGGTCGGCAAAATGTATTTGCTCATGCAATTAATTGGCCTCGCTGGCTTGCTGTTTTTGCTTTGGAACTATAATCGTAAATTTGTATGAATCAAAGACAGGGTCTGTGTGAATCGCGCAGATTAAATAGCTGTTTATATAATTGATGGAAAATCAGAGGGGGAGAGTGTCTATGAAGTATGCCATTGGGTTGGATATTGGGGGGACAAAAATTGCAAGCGGGATCGTAAACCAGACAGGTGACATCATTCAGCGGGAGGTTGTTGATAGTGATCCATCCAACAGGGAAAGCATGTTTTCACAAGTTGAAGCATGTATCGAGCAACTGCTTGATCACTCCAGTATCCCTATGCACGATATTTATGGCATTGGTGCAGGTGTTCCGGGAAAAGTTGATCTAAAAAATGGTATTGCCATCTTTCAGAATAACCTTCCGTGGCGTGAATTCCCCTTAGCTGAACGCATCAAGAAAACGTTCGGAACAGAACGGGTCATTGTCGATAATGACGTGTATATGGCCGCTTTTGCCGAATGGAAAGAAGCCCAGCTCCTCCGGGAAGAGTTGTTTGTTTATATGACTGTCAGCACCGGTATTTCAGGTGCGATTATCCAAGCGGGTGAATTTATCCGTGGAGCCGGTTTTGCCGGAGAAGTGGGGATGATTCCGGTCAATTCCGACTTTCATGATGAGACACTCGGACGGCTGGAGTATGTTGCTTCTGGTCCCGCGCTTGAAAAGCATGCCAATATCGCTTATGGAAAAAGTGATATGACGGCAAAGCAAGTATTCGAAGCGTTTTATACCGGTGACCCAACAGCCCAATCACTTATTGATGACATGGCTTATGCTTTAGCTCAGGGGATATATGTTTTCAGCAGCCTGCTGGATCCTCACAAAATGGTTTTTGGAGGCAGTGTCATTTTCAATAATCCAAAACTTCTAGCGATGATAAAGGCTAAATTGGATAATTGGCTTATTGATGAACAAAAACACATATTGAACAACGTGGAAATAAGTCATATGGGAAATGAGCAGGGGATTATCGGAGCAGGGCACAGGATCTTGGCTCATGAATTCGAACAAAGCGCTGGACAGCTTATAAATCGGTCACTTTAATGGGAGAGATTCCAAATGAAACCAAATGTTCTTTTGATCATGGTGGATCAGATGCGGGCGGACTGTATAAGTATGCTGAATCATCCGGTTGTGGATACGCCTAATCTGGATCAATTAGCACGGGATGGTGCCTTGTTTCAGAATGCCTATTCAGCTACACCTTCATGTGTACCGGCGCGGGCATCTGCTATGACCGGCATGTCACAGACCGCGACAGGTCGCACTGGCTATCAGGATGAGGTTCCCTGGAAATATGAGCATACGGTAGCCGGTGAATTTTCCGGTGCCGGCTACCATACGCAAAGCGTAGGGAAAATGCATGTTTATCCGACACGCCATTTATGCGGATTTCATAATGTTGTGCTGCACGATGGCTATATGCATTACAATCGACTTAAACATCAGACGACAACGATGGCATCACAGGAACAAACCGATGATTATGTGCAATGGCTGCGCGAGAAATATGGAGCTGATGCGGATTTACTTGATTCCGGACTTGATTGTAATGCGTCAACTGTTGCCAGACCTTGGCATTTGCCGGAGTCGTTGCACCCCACCAACTGGGTGACGACTCAATCTATTGATTTTCTGCGCCGTCGTGATCCGTCCAAACCATTTTTTCTGAACATGTCGTTTGTCCGGCCACATCCGCCTTTGGACCCGCCACAGGCTTTTTATGATATGTATAAGGACGTGGAATTGCCGGATCCGCCAGTGGGTGACTGGGCAATGAGAGAGGATGATTCAAAATCCGGGCTGAATCCGGTAACAGCTGAAGGAGTCGTTCCCAAACAGCGCTATCATCGTGCTCAGGCTGCATATTACGCTTTAATCACGCACATCGATCACCAAATCGGACGCTTTTTACAAGTGATGCAGGAATATGGCGTTTATCGGGATACCATCATACTGTTTGCTTCAGATCACGGCGAACTGCTCGGGGATCATCATCTTTATCGCAAGTCACTGCCTTATGAAGGAAGTGCGAAAGTACCGTTTATTCTGGCTGACCCGGGTAATCACCTCAATATACAAAAGAATACGCCGGTTGATAGCGTGGTGGAAATGCGCGATATCATGCCAACTCTCCTGGATGCAGCCGGTATCAGTATACCCGGATCGGTTGAGGGTAAGAGTGTTGTGCCATTGTGCAGGGGTGAAACCGGTTTAATCTGGCGGGATTATATTCATGGAGAACACGAATTTGGCAAGACATCCTATCATTATATTACAGATGGGAACGAAAAATATATTTGGTTCTCACAAACAGGTGTGGAGCAATTTTTTGATTTGCTGGACGATCCGGAAGAAAAACGGAATCTCGCCGGGATTAGTGATTACAGTGATCGCGTGCGCCATAGGCGGGACCAGCTTATCAAAGAACTAACCGGCCGTGATGAAGGGTATACGGACGGTGAATCATTGATAATCGGTAAACCGGCCAAAGCAGTTCAGGATAACCTGTTGTGAGACGAAACAAATTAGGCGCGCGGTTATATTTTCTAATGGTACAAGATAACCGGGAACAGTCCTTACTCTGTTCCCGGTTATCTCTATTTTACTGTCAATAATCTATTCCCAACCTCAATTTCCTTCTGGCTGACAGGATTAATCGTGTCATAGGCGTCAGAATTTGTAATGACAATCGGTGATGTTATATCGTATCCTTTATTTGTGATGGCATCGATATCAAATGTGCATAAAAGCTGGCCGGTTTCAACATCTTCATCTTTTGCCACGTTCAGTTCAAATACGTTTTCTTTAATGTCAACTGTATCCAATCCAATATGCAGCAATATTTCCATTCCGGTTCCGGTTGTTATGCCAATAGCGTGTCCTGTGGGGAAAACGGTAGTCACTTTGCCATTGGCAGGTGCATATAATTTACCATTACGTGGATAAATGGCAATTCCTTTGCCAACAGCTTCCGTTGCAAACACTTCATCATTTAATTCGCTTAACGGACGTAATTCGCCGGCTAACGGACTGCTTAAATGCGTTTCCTCTTGCTGTGCTGGCTTTTTAGAATCCGGCTTTTCCATTTCACTCGTACTTTCGCCATAAAGTTTATGAACCATTTCTTCTTTGTAACCAAACAGATAAGTCAGGACAAATCCACCAGCATAAGAAATGAGAAGTCCGATAATATACAACAAATATTTATTGTCCGCGATCAATGGAATTAGGACAACACCGGATGGCCCGACAGTGATAGCACCTACTTTGAACAGTGATAAGAACGCGCCGCCGAAGCCAGCACCGAGACAAGCCGTGATAAACGGACGCCCAAGCGGCAGACTGACACCATAAATAAGCGGTTCTCCGATGCCGAGAAATCCAACAGGCAAAACACTTGCGACCGTATTTTTCAGGCGTTTATTTTTGGCTTTGATATAAATGGCAATCATAGCACCAACTTGTCCGCCGCCTGCCATAGCAAGAATAGGAAGCAGTGTTGTTGAGCCGAATTTATCTATCAGCTCAAGATGCACAGGAATTAATCCTTGATGCATGCCAACGGTTACCAACGGCAGGAATGTTGCTGCCAGCACGTACCCGCCAATGATGCCGCCTGCTTGGAGCATAACATCAACAAGGAACCATGTAATGCCATCCATGAGCAAGCCTGCGAGCGGCTGGATAACCACAATCGTCACAATTGACCCGATCATAACCGTGATTAATGGCGTCAGAACAAGATCCAGGCTGTCTGCCATACGTTTGCGGGTGAATTTTTCAATTTGTGTGAATAGATAAGCGGCAACAATAACCCCCAACAGACCTCCAAGGCCTGAACTGAGTTGCAGCGTTAATCCAAATAAATTTAAAGAACCTACATCACCCAGCACGGGTGCGTAAATCAAGAGACCTGCAATCCCGCCGAGAACCATCGTACCTCCGAATTCTCTTGCGGTATTAATACCGACAAACACACCAAGCGATCCGAACAAGAGATTACCGATGGCCTTCAGCAGCATATACCAGTCTGTTTCAAGAACAGCCGGGTCGAGTATGCCTGCGTCAGGGTTGGCCAAGTTCGTAATCAGATTGGCGATTCCAAGCATTAAACCTGATGCGACAAGCCCTGGAACAATTGGAACGAAAATATTACCGATATGCCTGAATAATTGTTGGAACATCGATGTCTGCTTCGCCTTATAGGCTGCCTTTGTGTCGGACGCCATATCAAATTCGCTGTCGTCACCTTCATCCTCTACATCAACGTCAATTGCCGTGTTTTCGTGTATTTCGTTGGCGACCTTGGTTACTTTGCCGGGGCCAAGCACGATCTGAATAGTTCCCTGATCAAGTACGCTCAGAACGCCTTCTAATTGTTTGATTGCTTCCAGGTCAACATTGCTGCGTGATTTGAGATCAATCCGCAGCCTTGTTATACAATTGGTAAGGTTGGTTATGTTGGCCTCACCGCCAAGATTCTCAACAATTGTTTGCGCCAATTTTTGATTATTCATTTGTTTCACCGTCCTTGTTGTTTGCTATTCTAATGGCTTCACGTACGAATCCATCAGCCTTTTCAAGATAATGTTTGGCTGTATCATAATGGCATTGCCGTTTAATCATGATAATCGCTATCTTTGGATTCTGATGCGATTTTTCCAAATAAGCTGAAGATGTATCGTAGTCAACTTGTGCAGCGAGTGAAATAATATTTTTGGCTCGTTCGATAAGCTTTTGATTTGTTAATTGGACATCTACCATCAGGTTTTTATACACTTTTCCAATTCCAACCATAGCACTTGTTGAAATCATATTAGCAATGAGTTTTTGAGCGGTCCCTGCTTTTAAGCGCGTTGAGCCTGTTAAAACTTCGGGTCCGACTTCTACTTCAATCGGGATATCTGCATACCGACTGATTCGGGTACTTTTATTACAGCTGACCGACGCTGTGTGTGCACCAATACGGCCGCTGTATTCCAATCCGCCTATGACATAAGGGGTCCGTCCGCTTGCAGCCAGTCCGATGACTGTATCCTTTTCATTTAAATTCAAATTTTTCAAGTCGGATACAGCCAATTCAGGATCATCTTCAGCACCCTCAACCGCTTTCATGATAGCATTTTGTCCACCGGCGATAAGTCCTTGAACTTTCTCAGGATATGTTCCAAATGTCGGCGGGCATTCCACTGCATCAAGAATCCCCAGCCGTCCGCTTGTACCGGCTCCAATATAAATGAGTCTGCCACCCTTGGTAAATGAATCAATAACGGCTGAAGCGGCTTTATCGATGTGATTTATTTGTTCATTAACGGCGTCTGGAACGCTTTTATCTTCCTGATTCATCACACGTAATATGTCATGAGTGCTCATTTCATCCAAATTCATCGTCTTATCATTACGTTTTTCTGTTGTTTTTGCTGATTTTTCGGCCACTTCCGGTATCCTCCCTCTGACTTTGCTGTATGATGTCATACGTTTGGTTTAAATGGGCCAGTGAACGGTCGTAATCTTCATATGCGCATGCAGTATAGAGCATGTCAATCACATTTAATGAGGCAATCCGCGATGACATGGCAGCACTCCTGAATTCATCTTCTTGAGCGGCAACAAATAATACAGCATCCGCTATCTCACTCAAATCGGAATCTGCATATTTCGTAATCGCGATCACTTTTGCACCTTTTGACTGTGCAATTTTGACACAATCAATGATTTGCTGTGTTTCTCCTGAATAGGAGATGGCCACGACTACATCCTCTTCATTTAGATTAACCGCCGATACTTTTTGCATATGAAAATCACTGTAAGCTGTACAGGCTTTATTGATGCGCATGAACTTTTGTATCGCATCATAAGCAATCAAAAAACTGGAACCAACCCCGTAAAAATCAATTTTCTTCGCGTTGATCAAATATTCATACGCTGTTTCGAATTGGTCTTTTTGCACTAATTGCAGCGAACTGTACAATGATTGAATATTTGTATTGGTGATGACCGACATCATTTTATCGATGGAATCGCCGGGCGATAATGTTTCTTGTTCCAGGTCGTGTAAGTTGATAACGGCCAGATCGCCGGATAACTTTAATTTAAATTCCTTAAATCCGTTGTAGCCAAGTGATTGACAATAGCGCATAACGGCAGAAGGACTGGCATAACAGGCATTCGCAAGTTGATTGACGGTCATTGAAACAGCCTTTTCCGGGTTTTCCAAAATATAAGCCGCCACAGCACCTTCTGAGGGTTTAACATAGTTAAGTGATTCCCTTATTTTGTAAAGAACACCTTCCAGTTAGAACACCTCCAAACCAATATGAGATAGCGTTTTCATATTTATCGTATCTTTCATGAAATAAAAAATCAATTTATATTTAAAATGTGGTATAAAATTTCAGATTTTGAAATATGCAATAGGGAGGACGTAAACATCGAGGGTTTAAAAAGGAGCCTGAATTATTCATAGCTTCACGTCATATCCTTCAGTGATTCCGTTATGACGGCACTTTTGAGCATTGATACTGATCACCCAAAAAGTGAAATTGAAATAAATGAAAAAGAGCCCAACCTTTGGTA
>NZ_BMNQ01000027.1 GCF_014646635.1 Lentibacillus kapialis | reverse complement strand
ATTGACTTATCGAGGAGTCACGCTACAGCATTAGTGCTAGAGCCGGACGTGGCAATATTCGACGAAGTATCAATAGGGCTAAAAATTATATACTTTCTGATCTTCTTAGAAAAACTCGGCATTCGCCTCGCCTTATAGCGAATGCCGAGTTTTTCTTATAAGGTCATCCATATTTTATACTTTCTGACGTTATTAGAAAACTTGGCTTATCGCCAAGCTTTAATGGCGAAAGCCTTAGTTGCATTTATGCAGTAAGAAATAATTTATACTTTCTTAACTTCTAAAAAAGAAACGGAAGCATACGCCTCCGTTCCTTTACATCGCATCAAGCATTTCAAACTGTGATTTAACCAACTCAAAATAATCACCGCGCTGTTTCATGAGTTCATCATGACTGCCATTCTCAAGTATTTTGCCATTTTCCAGCACAAAAATATTATCAGATTCCCTGATGGTTGACAGACGGTGTGCAATCAGGATGGCCGTTCTGCCCGTTAAGAGCCTTTGCAGCGCCTTCTGAATTTTGACCTCGGTTTCAGTATCGATACTTGCAGTCGCTTCATCCAATATTAAAATCCTTGGGTTTGCCAGCAATGCCCTGGCAAAAGATAATAATTGCCGTTCACCTGCTGACAGGATATTCCCCCGCTCTTCCACTTCCGTTTCATATCCGTTTGCGAGCCTCTGAATGAAGTCATCTGCCCCGACCACTTTTGACGCGTCGATAACTTCTTGATCAGTTGCGTCCGGTCGGCCAAATCGGATATTTTCCATAATGTTGCCGGAAAAGATAAATGTGTCTTGTAAAACAACGCTGATTCCGCGACGCAAACTATCCAATTTGACATCCCGTAAATCGTGACCATCGATTTTGACCGAACCTGCCGTTGGATCATAGAACCGGTTGATCAAATTGGCAATCGTCGATTTTCCGCTTCCGGTGTGTCCTACCAAAGCAATAGTCTGACCAGCTTTTATATTCAATGATATCTCATGCAGTGCAGTTCGTTCTTCATCGTAGGAAAACGCCACATGGTCAAATTCAATCTGCCCGTTCATACCCGTTAATTCTGTACCATCTTTTTTGTCAACAACATTCGGTTGTTCATCAAGGAATTCAAAAATACGTTCCGATGCCGACATAGCCATCAGCAGTTGATTATACATCTGACCAAGGCGTGATATCGGCTCCCAGAACATACCGATATAAAATCCGAACGACACAAACGTTCCAATGGCGATACCACCGCCTGCCTCTCCCAATAATATAAGATAAGCACCATATGAGATAAGGATAACTGTCCCAAGTGCATTGCTCAATTCAACAAATGGGCCGAACATAGCGCTTTTCTTCGTAGCCGTCTGCCAGCTTTTAAAATTATCAGTGTTGACGCCGTCGAAATATTCTTCGTTAGCCTTTTCTTGAGAAAATGATTGTGTAATACGGATTCCTTGAATACTCTCATTAAGATGTGAATTCAGACGTGATTGCTGAATGCGCACATCTTGCCACGAGCGGCGGATATTGCGTCTGAGTTTTGTTGAAATATAAAACATAATAGGCAATATAACCATAATCGCCAGTGCCAGCTTCGGACTCAACGCCAATAAAATAACGACGATCCCGGTCAGGGTGACAACATCCATCAGCAAGTTGATGATTCCATTGGTGAAAAGTTCCTGAAGGGAGTTGGTATCGTTCATAATACGCACAATGATGGAGCCCCCGGAACGTGTATCAAAAAAGCGATGCGACAAGCGTTGAACATGCGAAAACAGATGCTGGCGCAAATCATAAATAACATTTTGCCCCAGAATATTCACCCATTTTATCCGAAAAACATTACCAATATAGCTCAGCGAATACAAAACAACAATGCCAATCACCATATAGGTCAGCAGCGTTATATTTTTATTTGCAATAACCATGTCAAAAGCAACTTTGCCAATGAGGATCGGAACAATCAATCGTACGGCTGTTGAAATAAACATCGCAATTACTGCGCCGGGCAAATATGTCTTGGCGTAAGGTTTCAAATATGTCAACAAGCGCCACATTTGCTTCCAGTTAAACGGCTTTTCCACCGCATGATCAATTGTGTAATAAAACCGGTTTAAATGACGATTTTTTTCTGGTGCTTCATGTGTCATAACGTCTCCCCCTTTAAGTGGCTGTTTCCATAATCTGCTCCCGGTCCTGATACTGAATGTTATAAATCCGCTCATACGGGCCATGATGACTGATTAACTCCTCGTGCTTACCGCGTTCAACAATTTCACCACCTTCAAGCACTAAAATTTCATCAGCATGTTTGAGCGACGATATGCGGTGGGCAATAATAAAGGTGGTCCGCCCCTTCATGACCTCCCTTAATGCTTGCTGAATCTTGAATTCGGTTTCCATATCGACAGCTGATGTCGCATCATCAAGCACCAATATGCTCGGGTTGATGCAGATGGCCCGGGCAATTGCAATTCGCTGCTTCTGTCCTCCTGAAAGCCCCATACCACGTTCGCCAAGCATCGTGTCATAGCCTTGTGGCATCGTCATAATAAAATCATGTGCCTGGGCTCTTTTGGCAGCATCAATGATCCGTTCCTCGGAAATGTCCGGGTCGCCGTAACGGATGTTTTCTCTGATTGTCGTTGAAAACAGAAACGATTCCTGCAACACAAATCCAATATGGCCGCGTAATGTTTGCAGTTTATAATCCTCAACCGGTCTGCCATCCACAAGCACTTTGCCTTTTTCAGGCTCATAAAAACGGGGGATCAGCTGTGTAATGCTCGTTTTTCCTGATCCGGTCGCTCCACTCAGCCCAATGACTTTCCCTTGCGGCGCATCAAACGTGACATGTTTAAGCGCTTTGTCGTCATTTTCCGTGTACGCTAACGTTACATCGTTAAATGTGACATGACCGTCTATTGGTGTATCGATAGCCTCCTCTTTTTCCACAACGTCCTCTTTTGCTTCCAATATGTCAAGAAGTCTCTCACCGGAGGCTTTTGCCTGGGAATACGTATTAATGACAAATCCCAGATTCATCAATGGCCCCATAATGTACCAGACAAGGCTGAAGAATGCTGTCAGCGCCCCCAGACTCAAATCCCCGTTCATAACAAGATAACCGCCATATCCCAGCAATAGAACAACACAAATATTGCCGATAAATTCCATCACCGGGAAATACTTTGCCCAGATACTGGATGTAAATAAATAATGTTGACGATAATTATCATTGCTGTCTGAAAAACGACCAACTTCAAAATTTTCCTTTGATAACGATTTCACTGTATTCATACCGCTGATATTTTCCTGTACACGCGTATTCAGTCTGCCGAATGATTTGCGGATCCCGCGGAATGCCGGATGAACCCGCTTATCGAATTTATAGACAACGATAGCTAAAAACGGCATTGAAACCATTGTAATTAAAGCGAGTGGTATTGAGTAATAGAACATGACACCCAAACTGAACAGGATTAGCATGGTGATTTCAATGAAATCCGATATCCCAAACGAGATAAAATTGCGAAAACCTTCCACATCTGTCGTTTTCCGTGACATCAGATCCCCGGTCCTGGCATTGTCATAGTACTTAAATGATAAGACCTGTAGCTTTTCATATAGTGCTTTACGAAGATTGTAAACAGCAGTTATGCCAAACAAATCCCCCATATATTGATGGAAAAACGACGCTACCCCCTTGAAAAGCATGATGAGAAAAAAGCCGGCAGCAATGTATGGGATCAATGAATACCGCTCCTGCAAGACTACTTCATCGATCGTCAACTGCAGCACGATCGGATAAACTACTGTTATGGCTACGACAAACAACAGGAAAAATAATGAAATAAATAAATACTTCCTGTGCGGCCAATAGAAATGTTTTAATTTTTTGAAAGTATTCATTAAAAATCCCCCTGATGACTTTTTGTAATATCTAATATAACGGGTTCCGAAATAAAATGCCACACCTTTTAATTAATTTTTTAAACTTTCTAATCCGGGATAAATCTAAATTAAATAAGGACAGCCCTTTTAAGCTGCCCCCCCGGTTAAATCAGTCTGCTAATTCTTTTCTGCAACAGTTGCAGTCCACCCGAACCCGAATGACGGTATCTTAATTTTCCATTCGTATCAAACAGATAATAACCCGGGACATACTTGTTTTGAAATTGGTTTGTTAATGAATGGTCATGATCGATTAAGATTGGAAAGGACACGTTATAACTCTTGACGACAGATTGAACTTCCGACAAATCCTGATCGCGCTCAGTACGTGGCATATGAACACCAATAACAGCCAATTGCTCATTATAAGCATCGCACAGTTCATTTACTTTTGGCATCGCTTTTTTGCATGTATCACAGCTAACTGACCAAAAATAGATGACGATCGGTTTATGACCGATCAAATCATGTTTGAACAATGGTTTGCTGTTAAGCCATTTCCCGGAATGTCCCAATTCCGGCATTTCTTCTCTCAATTTCATTGTTTAAAACCTCCATTATACAGCCTGGCTCACCTTTTGACGCGAGCAATTCTTTAACCACTTCTATATTCTATATGCTGAAAAGCTTTTCCGCGTACGGCGAGTCTGATTTAATTTCTGTTTTAAATTCTGTAATTTGGGTAATTTGTTGTTATCTGTCATTATATGTTTTAAAATGTTTACTGAAAGGAGAGTACATATGGAGATTTTTGGATTCAGCATCGATGTTGCCGGCTTACTGAAAAGTATCGTACCGGTTATCTTGCAAATTGGCTTAATGATTCTGGCATTTATTATTCTGGTGCCAATTGGTAAAAAAATCATTAAATCAACCTTAAACAAAGCGGGATCAAATCAAAAAGTATCCCCATCCCGGATTAAAACACTGGAAAAATTATTACTGAACGTGTTTACCTATGTTATGTTCTTTGTGTTGGTATTAATGTTGTTTGGGGTGCTCGACATTCCACTCGGGCCGTTACTGGCAGGGGCAGGTATTGTTGGCCTTGCTATTGGCTTTGGCGCCCAGGGACTTGTCAGTGATATTGTGACCGGGTTCTTCATCCTGCTGGAACGTCAGCTTGAGATTGATGATTATGCAACAACAGCCGGCTATGATGGTATTGTGGAAGAAATCGGGTTGCGTACGACAAAAATCCGCAGTTTCGATGGAACATTGAACTATGTCCCAAACCGCTACATCGAAGGGGTGGCGAACCATACCCGCGGGAACATGCGCGCGTTGGTTGACATAAGCATCCGGTATAACGACAATCTGGATGAGGCCATCACCGTGCTTGAAGAAGTTTGTGCCGGTTTCAAAGAAGATGAACGCTTTAAGGAAGGCCCTGATGCCATCGGTGTTCAAAGTTTCGGCACATCTGATATTGTTCTGCGTGTCGTTGGTCAAACTGAAAACGGCCTCCAATGGGAATGTGAACGCGCAATGCGGAAACAAATTAAAGAAGCCTTCAATCATGCAGGAATTGAAACACCCTTTCCTCAGCAAATTGCCGTTCATAACAATCAAAATTAATGTTAGAAAAACTCGGCATTCGCCTCGTCTTATAGCGAATGCCGAAGCTTTTCTTATAAGGTCATCCATAATTTATACTTTCTGACGTTACAAAAAACGCCGCATTCGCCCCAATACAGAGCAAGTACGGCGTCCACCAATGATTAACTGTATAGCATTTTTCCGGTGTATTTTAACAACGGACGGTCTGTTCTAAAGATCACTGCTGCTTTAATTTCTCATTCACTCTGTCACAAACTTCTTTGGCATTGGATCCGTCTGCATTGATTACCGAACCGGCGATACTTGCTGTTGACATACCCGAGACATCTTTATCCTGACCCGAAATAACACAGCAATCACAATAGGCGGTATCATCTTCTGAATGTAAATCAACGACATCATGCCCCATTTCTGCAAGAGCTTCCTTCACATCGGTCATGGTTTCTTCCACACCAATTCGCGCCATCGTTGCATACCTCCTTAGTTGCTATTACAAATACATGTCACCGTTAGTATTTCTTCATGACTTTTAAAATATGCAGTTCATGATTACGGGAAAACATGCACTGCTGTGAGCAAAGGTATTCATAAATGACGCTCATGTATGAGATTTCAATGTATAATAGTCCCGTTTCAGCTGCTTTAAAATAGTGCGCCTAGTCAGAATACCATCAAAATAGCCATCCTCATCAGCGACACATACGAATGGATAATTGATGACTGCCTTCATCCCTTCCATAAACGTGTCTGTTTTTGATAGAGACGGAATATCCGAATTCATAGCTTCATGCACCTGCAGTTGGGATAATTGTTCCATTTCAAAGCGTTCCAAACCCAGAACCTGATTTAAAATACGCGTTTTTCCGATTGTTCCTGCAAGTTTATACGATGAATCCAAAACAGGGACGGCAGAGTATCCTGACTTCACAAGTATTAGTAAAGCATGTTCTAACGGATTGTTGACCTGTACATGCGCTACTTTTTCCGAGGATATCATTAAATCACTGATTACAATATCTGTTAATTTCTTATCCTGTGTTGTACTCATAATAAAACGCTCCTTTTCAATCCTATACAATAAGGAGTTTATTATATTAACCTCATATCTAGTTTACCATAGGATGTGCAGTCATGACATGCAGGACAAAGTCAAAATTAAAAACGTCATATGATAGCCCTTACATTTCAATTAGCAAAAAAACCGTGGTAATTCTTAACCAGCCTCAATTGAAGAGGCCTTTCATGCAGGCGTGCCCACTTCACCGTCCTATCCGGATAAACCGGCACATGCTTGTGGCCGTGTTTTAAAATGGGTTCTGATTGAGCCACTGGCCACCATCCATTGTCACGACTTCTCCGTTTATGTACGCTGCCTTATCGGAAAGTAAAAAATATGCCAGTTCCGCAATTTCTTCCGGTTTGCCCAAACGCTGCAACGGTACAGAATGAAGTGTACGTTTTGCAGCTTCTTCAGACTCCCAAAGCTTCTCTGCGCCGCCAGTCCGTTCGATTGGTCCCGGAGCAATCGCATTAACACGAATGCCATACCTATTTCCCCATTCAACTGCCAGAGTTCGTGTCAGATTAAGCACGCCCGCTTTAGCCGCTGACGAGTGAGCTACACCTGCTCCGGCTTTCCAGGCATATGTCGCCACCATGTTAAGAATCGAACCATTCATTTTTTGATCGATCCAGTACTTGCCGGCTTCACGGCTACAATAAAATGTTCCGTTCAAAACGATGTCAATCACTGCGTTCCATCCATTGACAGACAGGTCTTCAGCAGGTGCAATAAAATTACCCGCTGCATTATTCACAAGGTGATCGAGTGATCCATATTGATCCACCGTTTCCGTAACCATCCGCTCAACATCTTCCGGTTTACGTACATCCATCGAAATCGGGTGCACATTTCCCTTGGACGTGTCCTCCAACTCTTGGCGTGCTGACTCCAGCCGCTCTTCATTACGCCCTGTTATCACAACATTGGCGCCTTCAGCAGCAAATTTGGCTGCCATATATTTCCCCATACCACTCGAAGCGCCCGTTACAACAACTGTCCTATTTTTCATCGTATCTCCCCCATTTCATTTTTCCCCTGTATTCATCATAAATTCAAATGACTTAAAAGGCAAAATATTAACAGTTTCTAACATCTATATCTTTCACTGGCATCATACTGTAATCCCATATAAAATAAGAATAGTCATTGATACTCAGTTTGAGAGGTAGAAACGTATGAACAGACGCACGTTCTTGAAACGATCAATCGGCAGTTTGCTCACGCTTCTTGGTTTAAGCGGTGGCACCTATTACTATGCACACGATATAGAACCCGGGATGCTTGATGTTAGCGATGCAGAGCTTTCGTCCGGCAAAATCCCACACGTTTTTGACGGCTTTAAAATTGTTCAGTTTTCCGACACGCACATCGGTTATCACTACACAATCGAACAATTTTCAGATCTTGTAAGCACCATTAATGCCCAAAACCCTGATTTAATCCTGTTTACCGGAGACCTTGTAGACAAGCCGCATACGTACAATTGGAACAGCGAAATTGTCCAAATACTGCAGCGTATAAAAGCAAAATATGGAAAGTATTGGATATATGGCAATCATGACCATGGCGGGTATGGAACTCAAATAGTAAAAAAAGTAATGGATGAGTCCGGTTTCAGCCTGTTGCAAAACAATCATACTACTATTAACATTGACAATCAGCAAATCGTTCTGGCGGGAATTGATGACGTCATGCTGGGTGAACCGGATCTTCAAACTTCTCTGAACGGCGCAAATCCTGACTTATATACCATTTTACTTGCGCATGAACCCGATTACGCTGATAATACCGTTCACTTTCCTGTTGACGTCCAGCTGTCAGGCCACAGTCACGGCGGCCAGGTCCGTCTGCCTTTTATTGGCCATCTTTACACCCCGCTTTATGCACACAAGTATGTGCAGGGAAAACACACATTCCAAAACGGAAAACTCAGCCTGTTTGTCAATCGTGGAATCGGTACAACACGTTTGCCATACAGATTCCTATGCAAGCCTGAGATTCATACGTACACCCTTAAAGCGGACCCGGCATCATAAAAGGGCTTCAGGACTGTCTTGCCCTGCTTTCTTCCATACATTCGTAACACTTTGTTCATAGTTTTTTTCTGAAAAAAGTGATACACTTGAGAATGATTACCACTAGGAGGAAAGCACATGGCACAATTTAAATGGGTTTTTCCGCTGTTATTATTCGCTGTATTTTTAAGCGCATGCGGGAATCAATATGATGGTGATTTTTCATATAAAGTGCAAGATTTCACGTTTACGAACCAGGATAGCGAAAAAGTGAGCAAAAGCGATCTGAAAGGTGAATTTTGGGTAGCTGATTTCATTTTCACAAATTGTACAACGGTATGCCCGCCAATGACTTCGAACATGTCTTCGCTGCAGGATCAGCTTGCAGAAGCAGGTCTTGATGATGTCCGGCTCATTTCATTCAGTGTCGATCCGAAAAACGATACACCGGAAGCACTAAAAAATTATGCCAAGCAACGCGACGGGACGTTTGAAAACTGGGATCTTCTGACAGGCTATGATTTTGAGACAATCAAAGAGTTTTCCGTCAAATCATTTAAATCAGCCGTTGAGCAGCTCCCAGATTCAGATCAGGTTATGCATGGTACAAGCTTCTTCATTGTTACCCCGGAAGGCAATGCGATCAAGAACTATGATGGACGCAAAGCTGGAAACATGGAAAAAATAGTAGAAGATATTCAGGCTATGAAATAATGAAACGTCAATTAAAGACATAGCCATTTCTGCTGAATGGCAGCTGAATTGGTCATCTACATGCTCGATGTTAAATGAGCGGGGATTAATCCCCGCTCATTTTAAATTGAACTTATGCTGGCAATAAGGTACGATAGAAACATGCAAGATGAACACATAAGAAAGGAGTGCCCTTTGAATGCATGAGAAAGAAACTGTTTCGCTCAATGATCTCGGTAAAGCGCTTTTCACCATAAACCGTCACGCCAAAACTGCTCCGGACCCCAAACATCTATATCATATCAAGAAGGAATCAATCAGCCGGTTATTGAAAGAAAAGCGTGCCGAAAAGATTGGTCTTCACTTCTCGAACAATCCAAGATTCAGCAATCAGCATTCAACACTTTTAGTTAAAGTGGACAAGTATTTTTTTCATATTCCTCCAACGAAAGACGACTTCAAAGAACTTGAACATTTAGGTGAGCTCGACCAGAGCTACCGTAACCCTTCAACAAAGATGTCACTTTCACAAGCCAAAAAGATAGTCTACCGCCACATAGACTGGCAGCCAGTCAAAAAGACACAAAACCGCTCGAACCGGAAAAAATACCGGTCCTCCTATTTCACGCCATCATCACTGGGAAAAATAGACTGGCCTCCCGGCAAAACAAAACGAAAAACACGTTAAAATGCCGGTAGAAAAACGACGGCATTCGCCCCCTCTTATAGCGAATGCCGACGTTTTTCTTATAAGATCATCCATAAATTAGACGAACAAATCCAAAATGATGAAAAGTCTTCAGTTGGATGTCACGCTTTTCTTTTATAAAAAAGTGATAATTATAGAGTTGTGCTTATCCGTCATACGCGCTTCTTTTTATTGCGAAAGACCTGAAGTAATAAGTGAATCCCTCCCAGACATCCGCCAAAAACCGCCAGACTATGTAAGGTGACTTCCAGCATAGAACGACGGAAAACGGCTGATAAAGCAATACCTCCGAAAAGAACCACCAGAACAAGCAAACTGCTCATAACGTAGTTTAATAATGTGACTGATTTAGAGTCAACAATCCACTTTATGAACGGACGAACAAACATATAGATGCCGCTAATCGCTATTATCATAAAAATGTATGCAGGGTTTATCTGTTCTGATAACATTTGTACTACCTTCGTTATACCCATGCCATCCAACAATTGCTTTCACCTCTTCCCTGCCAGTTTATTATCCAATATGAACCAATCTCTTTCGTATTATACGTCGATACTCTCTGGTATAATGTCAGCAATAAACATAGTTTGGGGGGATACGGACTTTGAATAAAGCGTTTCTTTACATTATACTCGGTGCCGCACTGTGGGGAACGATCGGATGGTATGTGAAGAACTTGTATGCATATGGTTTCACACCTATGGAAGTCGTGATCTTGAGAGTTTGGTCCGCTGCCCTATTATTGGTGCTTTTCTTGATTATCAAGGAACCAAAAAAACTGAAACTGACGTCCTTTTCTGATATAAAATACTTTATTGGCACAGGGATTTTCAGTATTGTTTTTTTCAATTTCTGCATGTTCACGGCCATTCATCTATCAACCATTCCAGTGGCAACGGCCCTCCTTTACACGGGGCCGGCATTTGTTACCATATTATCTTTCATACTCTTTCAGGAACCGCTGACAAAGCCTAAAATCACGGCTCTTATAATCACTATCTTTGGCAGTGCCCTTGTTGTCGGTTTGATTCCCCTTAACTTGAACACGCTGCAGCTGGCAAGCATTTTGTTCGGATTGGGATCAGGATTTGGCTATGCGCTTTACAGCATTTTCAGTAAATTTGCATTGAAAAAATACACAACGTTAAGCATTACAGCCTATACATTTATCATAGCAGCCATCTCATTGCTGCCATTTTTCCCTTACCAAGAAAAATTACCTGTATTGATGCAGCCCCGTGTCTTATTTTTTGCCGTTGGACTTGGTTTTCTTCCAACAGCATTCGCTTATCTCATTTACACATACGGGCTGAACAAAACAGAGGCATCCAAAGCCTCGATTCTAACGACAGTAGAACCGGTCGTAGCAACGTGGATTGGCATATTCATTTTTCAAGAAGCTTTTACGACAGCACAAATGATCGGTATGGTGTGCATAATCGGTGCCGTCATTCTTATGCAGATCAGCTCCCGCCGGGCAAAAATATCCTAAAATAGTGAGTTTAATCACGTCATTTCGGGCGAAAAGTCGTTATGATTTAGGTAAGTTCAATTTAAGGAGGCAATGCAATGACTGAATTTACCATTGAACATAAACCGGCTGACATCGTCAAAATGTATCCAAAAGCAAGCGACTTATTTAAAAAGAAGCGCATTGATTTTTGCTGCGGCGGGGACCGGCCGCTTGCGGAAATTTTTAAAGAACGTAACATAGATGAAGAAGAAGTGATGGGTGAGCTTAATCTTTCCTATCAGAATTGGCAAAAGGAAGATCATGAAGTCATTGATTGGGATGCCAAAGCCCCCGGTGAATTAATTGATCACATCGTTCATACACACCATGCTTATTTGTGTGAAGAACTGCCCGCACTAGGGAAATTTGTTTCAAAAATCTTCCGTGTTCACGGCAAGAATCATCCGCATTTAAAAGAGCTTCACAAGCTTTACAACGCGTTTAAGACAGAGATGGAGGAACATTCGGTCAAGGAAGAAGAAGAAGTTTTTCCACTGATTAAGGAATACGAGGAAAATCCAAGTGACCAACTCCTGGAACAGATTCATCTAGCCAATGGCGACCTGGAAGATGAACATGATACGTGCGGCAATATTCTGAAGCGCATGCGCGAGATCACTGAGGGATTTCAGCCGCCAATTGATGCGTGCAATTCCTACCGTATCACCTATGCACGGCTCGCAGAATTGGAGAGCGATACATTTCAGCATATCCACCTAGAGAACCACGTCCTGTTTAAAAAATTATAGCCGGTTTCAGAAAAGCTCGGTATTCGCCTTAATTTATAGCGGATGCCGAGCTGTTCTTATAAGGTCCTCCATAACTTTCTGATGTTTAGAAAAACTCGGCATTCGCCTCGTCTTATAGCGAATGCCGAAGCTTATAAGGTCAACCATTTTATATTTTCTGACGTTATAAGAAAAAGAGAGACATTTTTAGATGCCCCTCTTTTTTGCGTTTGAACAAGCGTTTAGGATATTTTATCCACTTTATCAGCATTTCGATCGGCTGCTTTTTTATCAAGTCGTTGTTCGATTTGTTTGAGTTTTCGATCATCTTCAAGCAGTTCCTGTTTATTCTGTTTAACCAGATCTTCAAAAGTCTGATGTTTTAAACGCATATGGTCATACACTCCTTCATGATGGATCATTCAAAAAGCTATCGCACGAACTTTTCGAATCATCTATTTTGTTTTATTTACAGTATACCCTATATTTCCTTATACTACTCAAAATTATTTGAACATTTTATAACATTTATTATGATTCAAGAATACTTGAGACTCCCAGCCGGAATTTAAGCACATGTTTTACCTCAGTGAAATCACTAGCGTTGCACAAAATTTTCAAGTAAAAGTCAAGCAATAAATGTTGTGAATAAAGGTAATTTTCACTATTAAGAGTTATAAAAAAACCTTATAATTAGGGTGTGGTAGTCCTGTCCTGCAACAACAATGTACTTTGAACAAACCTTAGCACAATACGTATCGGGTGATATTGCTCATTTGAACAATTTAACTTATGATCCTGTCAACTAAATAAATGTAAAAAAATGGATGTAGAACTACCTTTATAGCCTTGTTGTCCTTTTTTCTTCCATGTAGGATTGTCTGTATCAGAAATTTCAGTTATTAATCCCGATCATGAAATCAATTGTTTGACTTCGCTATTATTTTTTATGCAACGCTAGTGGAATGAAATAAAAGATCAATCAATCCATATAGGAAACAAGGAAGAGATAGAGGGGGAAACACTAAGGATGTTTGCGCTTGCGGTTACACATAAGAGGCGGAAAAGGGTCAAGGTCGTGTGAATTTCACTTTACTTTTTCCCGATTATTCGTATGTTTCATAGATTGGTACAGATTTAACAGCTTGTCCAATTCCTGGCTGATCCTTACAGATTCCGGACTTGTAAAACCTTTTTCCATCGCAACATCAGTCATCCTGTTTCGCAAATATTCAATGCGTCTTAAAATCGTATCTTCAGCACACATATGGTCTAAAGGGCACCTCCATGACAGACTTACTTAACTCTAGCATAATTCAACAAATCATGACAAGTTTTAATTGAAATTTCTGGAAAAACTCTTTCGCTTGGGAGGAATTTAAACTGGATCATAAATCTCGTGGCAAGTAGATGTGTTTACTGTTATATCACACACGTATGGAAAATGAAAGGATATCGTCGGCAAGAAGAGGCAGCCGTCGGATCAGAGCTTATTATTCTCCTATAAACCAATGATCGCTGACAAGGGTCAGACATACACTAAAGTATCTGACCCTTATGCTTATTCATTATCAAAAATACAATAGCCAATATTAAGTACAAGCAATCCAAAACAAACAATACCAAAGGCTGTTTCCCACACTCCCATGTTTGTACCTCCTTCGTGCAGTTTATAAGGTCTAATCTTCCCTTTCATCATACCAATTTCATCGTATTAATGAAAGTAAAACTTCTATTAGTGCAATGGCTTTCCCTGGTTGATGCGGACTAGAGCTAAAATATGATAAACTTGGAATAAGATGTTATCCGTATATCCTTTAATAATCCAGAGCGAAAGCAGGTGTGATGATGCACCACTGTCCCTATTGTGGCACAAAAGTTCAGAATAATGAATCCTATTGCATAAAATGCGGAAAAAAACTACCGGAAGACATGCATGAACGCCTTACAAACACGAAAACATTCAATAAAAACTGGTATTTTCCAATATCGATTATGGTACTCATTCTGTTGACTTGTGTTTTTTATTATCTGTTTTTGCAATCACAGGCATCTCAAGCAAAAGAACTATACAATAAAGGCGAGGAAAATGCTATGGAAGGTCACTATCAGGAAGCAAACGACGCCCTGAAGTTAGCCCTTGAACATAATCAGTCATTTCCGCAGGCTGATGTAGCCTTAAATTTTGTCGATATTGCAAAAATTGCCGAAAAAGATATGCAACGGGCGAAAAATCTTCTTGAAGAACAGGAATTCCAAAAAGCACTCGCGCTCATCAATGAAGCAGAAAGCAGTTTATCCAATTTCAATGGTGATACGGTTATTCCATTAATCAATAAGCTGACAGAGAAACGTAATACAATTAAATTGGAACAGCTTAAATACGAACTGGAACAGGACCCAAGCATCAATGAGTTAAAAACGCTATTATGGGAAGCCGATGCCATTCAAAATGAGGAGGCTGAGAAGATAACCGGCAATATCCGTACACGTATTGTTGAACATACGTTTTCCAAGGCAAATGAACAATTAAACGATAAACAATTTTCAGATGCTCTGCTGGTGGTTGAAGATGGGATGAAATATGCACCGGAATCTGAAAAATTACAAAGTCTGAAGACTACGATTGAAAAGGAAAAAACGGCATTTGAGACAGCGCAGCAACAGCGCATTGAACAGGCTATCAATTCAGCTGAAGAGGAACGGAAGCTGAATGAGAATGATGCGATTGAGCTCGTTTCGGTCAATGTCGAAAAAGATGAACAAGGGAAAGCAGTCATAAAAGGAAAAGTAAAAAGTGTCGCGACTATCCCAATCAATACCATTTTGGTTAAATATGAACTGCTGAATGATGATGAAGCCTTTTTATCCAATAAAGTATATGTCTATCCGGACAAACTTTATCCGGATCAAACCGGCGAGTTTGATTTCACACATTTCGATATTGATCAAAAAAAACAAATTGATATCAAAGTGAAGACAATCAAATGGTATATTGATCAATAAACCATTTAAATGCTCACGTACTTGAAACCCATGATCAAATAGCCATCAACGAGGTGACCACATGCATAAAAAATATCTGGGACCGCTGATTGTATCTATATTGCTCGTTGCAGCCGGCATTACGATAGTGACTATGATATATAATACATGGCGATCAAATCCCATATCAGTAAACAACCCTGGCATTAACATGGTGGAATCAAACACCCGCAACCTGGACCTGAAATCAATTATCCATAATGCCGAAAAAAGTGTTGTCCAGATAGAGGGCAAAACGGAACAGAAAACAATCACCGGATCCGGATTTTTGTTTAATGAAAAAGGCGATATCATCACAAATGCCCACGTTGTAAAAGATGCTGACGTAATTGACGTTCGTACAACTGACGGTCGGGTTTACCCTGCAGCAATAGTTGGAACAGGTAAAGATACGGACATTGCCGTTATCCGTGTACAACAGCTGGCCAATCAAAATTCCTTGACGATTGAAAACGATACAAAAGCAGAAATTGGAGATGCAGTCATCGCACTTGGCAGCCCTCACGGCTTCCAAAACACGGTTACCCTGGGGATCATTTCAGGAACGGAACGCAATTTCACAGTTGATGGATTCAATTATGAAAATGTCTATCAAATTTCCGCGCAAATAACCGAGGGCAACAGCGGAGGACCGTTGATTAACCGGGAAACCGGCAATGTTATCGGCATTAATTCGGTGGGCACTGATGATGGAACAATCGGTTTCAGTATTCCTGCAGATGAAATCTATGACCAAGTGACAACCTGGTCAAAAAAGGCGCAAAATGATCAGCTGGTATATAAAAATGCCGATGAGATCACCACCACAGACAATACCGATCAGCTTATTGAAGATGCCGAATATGTAGCGGATTACTTTTTCGAAAGCATCAGCATAAGAGACTATGTCGGGGCTTACACACTGCTTGGAAGCCCAATGCAATCATCCCGGTCTTATTCGGAGTTTCGAGAAGACTATATCCATTTTAAAAACCTTGAATATTCTGGTCTTTCCAGCACCGTTACAGACGAAAAACAGGTTAAAACGTCCGTCACCGTTACGACGGAAATAAAATCGTCGGATAAGAAAAAAACAAGCAAAGAAAAAATCACCTATAAACTGACGATCGGACACGAAAATGATCAGTTAAAAATTCTCGATATCAAAAAATCATGATGATTAAGGCGAAGCTTCAGTCAAGGGGAGGCTGACTGACAATTGAACACCGCATATGAGCGATTGGGAGCCATCAACCAATAATCATTTTCTCTTTAGGATAGTGATACTTCCCTACATTTTTATTATCTTTAAAGATAAGCAAGAAGGTAATAATCCCTATTCTACCAATAAACATTAATATCATCAGAATAATCTTACTGATACTTGACAGGTTATCCGTTATACCAAGAGATAAACCGACCGTTCCAAACGCCGAGGTTGCTTCAAAAAGGATTTCAGACAATTCAAATGGTTCCACAATGGATATCATAATCATTGCAGTAAAAACAAATATAAAACCCATTAATGTCACCATGACGGCTTTTAACAAATCCTCCTCATATACTTCACGATTGAAAAGCCGAATATTCCCCTTTCCCCTCGCGTACGTAATGATGAATATGACAACCAGCGCAAATGTCGTTGTCCTGACACCTCCCCCGGCACTACTCGGAGAGGCTCCGATGAACATGAGGACGGACATGAACAAGTGGTTCGGCTCGGACAGTTGACTGACATCCATTGTACTCAGTCCGCCGCTTCGTGTTGTAACCGACTGAAACAAAGAATAGAACAATACTTCGTGCCAGGATTTACCTGCAAAAAAGTCACCTATATCCAGCAGCATAATGAAAATAGTCCCTATGATAACCAATACAAAAAAGGTCAACGTCGTGACTTTGGTAAACAATGAAAAACGAAATGTATTGCCTTTGCTTCCACTTCCAATTAAAA
Source organism: Lentibacillus kapialis (assembly GCF_014646635.1). GTDB lineage: Bacteria > Bacillota > Bacilli > Bacillales > Amphibacillaceae > Lentibacillus > Lentibacillus kapialis. The sequence continues at coordinate 26,084 of NZ_BMNQ01000027.1, read as the reverse complement.
ATTCTTTTATTTCGACCAAAACCGGATAGCCAATTGCTCCGAATATAATCAGCAGCATATTGATGAACTGGACAAAGTAATCATCCTTAAACAGTACAAGGGATTGACCGGTAATATCGAAACCCCCATTTGTCGTTGCACTGATCACTCCGAAAAATCCTTGAAAATAAGCTTCTTTTGCTGTCGGGAAATACTGCAGAAAGTATGTTCCAAGAATCAGAAAACCGATTAACTCAATAATCAGAAGGACGGATAAAATTTCCTTTATTAACCGAACAATCCCCGAAAAGGATGTCTGATTTTGGTCTGCCATAATCAGCCGACGTTCTCTGAGTCCGATTTTTTTACCGACAATCATCCAGATAAACGTTCCCACTGCCATAACACCGACACCGCCTAACTGAAGAATGACGGCAAGCATCGTGATACCAGTTGTGCTAAATGTATCAGCAATTGTTAAAGTGCTCAAACCGGTTACACTCAGCGCGCTAACAGCCGTAAATAATACGTCAATGAACGGCGGTTCCACCCCATCCTGATGAGCTGCAGGGAGTGCCAGAAGTGCCGTAGCCAGAATAACGGCTATAAAATAAAACAGGAAAATCAATTGGACCGGTGATAATTGATTCACCCACCGTATAAAAGAATGTTTCATCATATCTACCCCCTGCAATTGTCGTTAAATTATTTGCTGTTTTTGAAAAACACGTCGTTCATCTCGCCTTATAGTGCGTGTTCAAAAAGGAGGATAAAAAGGACCAAGAAGTTCGAGGCGGCGCAGTTTCGAGCAGCGGAATGTATGCCTTTAGATACATGAGCAGCGGAGAAACAAGCCAACGAAGAAATTCAAAGTGTCATTTTTACCGGACTTTTTGAACTACCTCTTATAGCGATTTTATAAGGTGATCTATAAGTTATACTTTGTGACGTTATGAAAAAACATAATAACATTATAGCAGTCAAGTACGATGAATGCTTCCAATTTCGGTAATTTTTAGGCCGGCATTTTAAACTTAAAGAACAGTGAAAAAGCCGGCGGACACTTAAAAGCAGCACGCCGGCTTTTGAAAGCCTGAGGGTCATTTTTTTAAGACAAAACAGGGAATTCCGTTAAATCTGTTCTTTAAATTTGTACAGCAGGTTCTCCCCTTGATAGCCTTGTTCAATCAGCAGTTTCAATTTCTCTTCAATAATTTCTTTCCGCTGATCGACAATGGTTCCGATGAAAAGCACATTCATCTGATCGCCAATTTCATTCATTCCTGTTATCGATGTAATGAACGTTGCAGGATCATTACTTTCTTTTGTAATTTTAACCTCTATCAGGACTTGTTCGTTACGGCTCTGAAGGTGTTGAAAAAAATCATATTGTTCCTGTTCAACATAAGCTTCGATTACCCAGCGGTTTTCTTCATCTTCCTTGTTAATAATCAAACCATCCAAAAGAGGGACCGATTGTTTCAATACATCAGCATTTTCATTATTGATAACGTTTAAAGATCTCAGCTTGAATGTTTTCACACAATCACCCCCATTATTTAGCCTTCATGGATACCCTGTATTAACCGCCAATGTACGACATCTCTATTTTCTTGCGGTTACGACGGGTCTCCTCTGTGCGCTCCTCGGAATAACGATCCTTTCGTCTGCCCCACAAACGTGTCAGTTCCTCTTCCAATTCATCATCCGACAATTCGTCAGTACGTATTTTATCCCGGACATCAAAGCCATCTGATGCAAAAAGACATGTGTAAAGTTTGCCGTCTGCCGACAGCCTGATGCGGGTGCAAGTACCACAAAAAGAATCCGTGACCGAAGAAATGACACCGATTTCTCCCTCTCCGTCTTTATATCGATACCTGGATGCCACCTCGCCGTAATAATTCTCTTCAGCCGGCTCAATCGGCATTTCCTGATTAATTGTGTTAACAACGTCTTTTTTAGAAATGACATGTTTAAAATCCCAGCCGTTATGATTGCCGACATCCATGAATTCAATATAGCGCAATATAATGTCTTTTCCTTTGAAATAGCGAGCCATTGGCAAAATTTGGCTGTCATTCATTCCTTTTTTGACGACCATATTGACTTTCACACCAAGCCCTGCTGCTTGGGCAGCCTCGATTCCCTTCAATACAGGGTTTGATCCAACCCCTCTGTCGTTAATGGACTTAAATACATCATCTTCTATCGCATCGAGACTGACATTGACCCGTTTTAGCCCTGCTGCTTTAAGTTTTTTAGCCATTTTTGACAGCATAACGGCATTCGTAGTCAAGGCAATATCTTTTATCCCCGGGATGGCTGCCAGATCAGCAATTAACTGATCGAGATTTCTGCGCATCAGCGGTTCCCCGCCGGTGATACGAATTTTTTCGACACCTAGTTTGGCAAACATTTTGGCAAGCCGAATGATTTCATCGAAACTCAATAACTCTTTCTCCGACAAAAACACATAGTCCTCGCCGAATATTTCTTTCGGCATGCAGTAGGTGCACCGGAAGTTACACTTATCAATCACCGATATACGCAGGTCTTTCAGTACTCGTCCGAAGTGGTCTTTTATTGGTGCTGATTCATTGTGCACAATAACCTCTCCTCTATCTAAATGGTCTTAAATTCGGGCTGACCCTGCTGATCATCAAGTAACAATACATCCGCTTCATCGCCAGCTTTAAAGCCACGGGTTCCGCCTGGGAGCACCATCAGACCGCTTGTGTGTGCCAGCGATGTGACAACGTTGGATTTATCGATTCCAGCCAATTTAGCGTACAACCGGCTGTTTTCATAAAGTAAGTAACAGCGGACAAACCGGGTGAATGGGTTCGGCTTTGGAAAATCATCACCAAGTATGGCCTTAACCCTTCGCTGGAAAGCATGGCTATTGTGTAAATAATGCTGCACTATTGGCCTGACAAACAGCTCAAAGCCAACATAGCATGCGGACGGATTTCCCGACAATCCATACAATATCTTTTCCCCATTTGTCGCGACAGTCGTGACACTTCCTGGACGCATCGCCACTTTGTTAAACAGTACGTCGGCTCCGAGCTTCTCATAAATGGCGGGCATTAAATCAAAATCACCCACTGATACGCCCCCGGTGGTAATCAGGATATCGACTTCGTTCAAAATTTCATTTATCATATCGTAGCTTGAATCAAACTTATCTTCCAGTTTTCCGAAATACTTATAGTCAGCACCTGCTCTAATTATTTGCGACTCAATCATATACGCATTGGAATTGCGGATTTTCCCCGGCTGAAGTTCCTCGCCAACATCCAGTAATTCAGTACCGGTGGCAATGACACCAATCACAGGCTTTTTGGCAACTTTCACCTGACTATAGCCAAAGGTTGCGAGGACTGCTTTGATGCCGGGGTTAATAATAGTCCCCTTTTCAATCAGCTCCTCACCTTCTGCAACTTCCGAACCTTCGCCAATGATATTCTGACCTGAGTCCATGGTTCGTTTAATCGACATAAAGGATTGATTATCTTCTTCGTACGTCTGACATATTTCAAACATGGCCACGCAATCTGCGCCATCAGGGATCTTAGCTCCAGTCATAATGCGTGTTGCTTCACCTTTATGTAATATTTTTTCCGGAACTTGCCCTGCCCCGATATGTTCAACAACTTTAAATGTCACCGGATTATTCCGACTTGCTTCTATCGTATCCGCTGAACGAAACGCAAAACCATCGTATGGTGACTTTGGGAATGGCGGAACAGGATGTTTGGCAACAATATCTTCTGCCAGCCTTCTGTTATCGCAATCACGTATAGAAACGTGTTCTATCTCCCCTGTTATTCGGCGCTTCCATATGCGGTTAATCGCTTCTTCAACCGGGATTGGTTTTCGCATCTCTGCCATCTACCTTCCATCAATATATCTATATCATCAGTTTAACAAACGTGACAGAAAATTGATATCTACAGGATGGTTTGTCATGAAATGTTTAAGATTCAACACCAACGGGTAATACTTTCTGACATTAAGAAAAAGAGCATCCTGCCATAATGCGGGATGCTTTTCCTACTGAAAGGTCAGCTCCTCTTGGTGCGAGATTTTCATTGGTTCACCATTGACGATAAACCGCGCTTCACAAAACAACGTATAAACGCCTTCACCAGGGGTTTTAAATGTCTTCACACCCTGCGGATGATAACTGTTTCCTGTTGTTAAGGTATTGGAAACGGTTTTTCCAGTATAATCATGATTGGGATGATTAAACGATACCGAAACAAGTGGTGTTTGATGCTTGATTTCAACCGATTCATCACCGACATACTGAATCGCTCGGAACACCTGAAAGCCTTCATCTGCAGACTCGATTCGCATATGTAAAATAAAATCATCCTTCTTTACCTGACTGGTTTCGTTGCTTGTGAGTTCTGCATCGGCAACACTGTTGAGCCAATAGTACGAAACAGCTGTTATAATCAATACCGCCCCGATAAACACAGTAATCCATTTTTTCATTCCCATCTCTCCCTGTTATATACGACGATTGAACCCGTCAAAAAGTTCCATATGATTTTTTAAAAGGTAAAAAATAGTAAGCATAAATAATGGCTATCATTAAAATTATAAATAGTGAAGTGCTTAGGAAAAAATCATGAATGTTGTCAAAAGCATTCAGGTTTTCTATTTACTTTAACATCAAGGATAGTAATGAATTCCCGAATTTAAGGAGGATTAACCACCATGACCGTTTCATCACAGGTTAAACAAACGATTGCCGGGTTAAAAAGTGCGCAGGCAAGCTTTGAACAGTTTGCGCTTCAGACAGAAAATAAACAAGCGAAACAGCTTTATCAGGATGCAGCTCAGCAGACACAAACTATTTTGCAGACCGTCGAACCACGCGCACAGCAAATAGAACAGGAAGAACCCCAATACAAAGGATTTTAAATGGACGAGGTTGGCGTACTCAGCCAACCTCGCCCCATTGGGGGTATACTATGAAATCATTATCGACTCTGCTGTCACTGATGGCACTGATTTTCCTGATAAGCTGCTCACCTGACAATGATACATCACAAAACGACCGAGGCGTCAATTTCAGTAAAATTTCATCCAGCAGCTCCATCGACCAAACTGCTGCGAACCAGGCAAAAGAGAACATAAGTAACTATAATCCGGTGACGGCCGTTAATGCCGTCAATACGGAAAAGAAAATAATCATTGCCTTTGAAATTGAACATAACAAGCGGTTCCAATTAGCTAACATAAGCAAGAAAATGCAAAAAGACATGGAAAAACAATTCTCTGGTCATAAAGTTGAGGTTTCAACCGACAAAAGGCTGGTTTTCGATATCGGTAACCTTGAAGAAAAAATAGCCCGGGATGAAATATCCAGTAAGAAACTAAAAAAAGAGGTCGACCGTCTCATTAAACTGATGAAAGACAATACGTAAAAAAGGTGTGAGGATGTATGGCAGATAAGAAGAAGAAAAATTTACCGCCAAATGCACAGCGGTATCAATCTTTCGCAAAACAGCGGGAAGTAAAACGGCCATTGCTGAAGAATTGTATCAAGGCTTTTCTGGTTGGTGGTTTTATTTGTTTTATCGGCCAGATCATTTCCACCATCTATGTGTATTTTTTTGCGTTCACAGAACAAACAGCAGGCAATCCGACCGTCGCAACCCTCATTTTAATCACCATGTTTTTGACAGGCTTTGGCGTATATGACCGGATAGGCCAATTTGCAGGTGCCGGTTCTGCCGTACCTGTAACCGGGTTTGGCAATTCGGTCATATCTGCTGCTATTGAGCACCAATCAGAAGGGTTTATCCTGGGTGTCGGGGGCAATATGTTCAAGCTGGCCGGTCCCGTCATCGTATATGGTGTTTTTTCAGCATTTGTCATAGCCTTAATTAAAACAATCTTGACTCAATGGGGTGGGTTGTAATGTTAACCGGACACCGCACCTGGATTTTCAACAACCACCCTGTCATTATTTCAACCGGAACTGTCGGCGGTCCATTTGAAGCTAAAGGTAATATTCCTGAGGCATTTGATATTTTGCATGATGATATGTGGCTTAAGCAATCATCCTTTGAAAAAGCACAGCGGATATTGATGGAAGAAGCAAGCCAGCTTGCTATTAAAAACAGTTTGATTCAAAAAGAACAGGTGAACTTTTTTATCAGCGGCGATTTAATCAATCAAATCACTCCAAGCAGTTTCGCAGCTAAAACATTTGATGTGCCCTATCTTGGCTTATTCAGTGCCTGTGCAACATCGATGGAAAGTCTTGCGCTTGCGGCTTTCATTCTTAATGGTGATGGGGCTGATTATATCTTAAGCGGAACCGCCAGTCATAACGCCGCGACCGAAAAACAGTTCAGATACCCGACTGAGTATGGGGGACAAAAACCCCCAACTGCCCAATGGACTGTAACAGGGGCGGGATGTGCATTGGTTGCTAAAAACGGAGAAGGTCCAAGAGTTACATCGGCAACCATTGGCAAAGTTGTCGATATGGGTATTTCCGACCCATTTAACATGGGTGCTGCCATGGCACCTGCTGCCGTTGATACTATTGAAACCCATTTACGAGAACGAAATGTCGACCCGACCTATTATGATTTGATCATAACCGGCGACCTTGGGCATATCGGCCGTGAGGTGTCCATGGATATGTTGCAGAAAAAAAATATCACGATAAACAGCGACATGTATAAGGACTGTGGCTTGACGATTTACCGCGAGGGTCAGCCGGTTCTGGCAGGTGCAAGCGGTACAGCCAGTTCAGCAGTCGCTGTGTATGGCCATTTTTTAAAACTGTTGAAGGAAGGGCGATTAACCCGCATTCTCGTGGTTGCAACCGGCTCACTTCATTCGCCGTTAAGCGTTCAGCAAAACGATTCCATCCCTTGTATCGCACATGCCGTTTCGATTGAGTCAGGAAGTGATAAACCATGATTTTCTTCTGGGCCTTTGTTGTCGGTGGAACAATCTGTGTCATCGGTCAAATTCTTTTTGATGTTTTTAAACTGAATCCAGGTGTGACGCTTACCATTTTTGTCATTATCGGGGCCATTTTGGATGGGTTGGGGTTATATGATCCGTTAATCGACTTCGCCGGTGCGGGGGCAACCGTTCCAATAACCAACTTTGGAAACCAGCTTGTCCATGGTGCCATGCAAGAAGCAGAGCAACACGGTATTATTGGAGTCGTTACCGGTATTTTTGAAGTAACAAGTGCCGGTATTTCGGCAGCCATTATTTTTGGCGTCATCGGGGCAATTATTTTCAAACCGAAAGGATAGGATATGATGACGGTCAGTTCACAGGTTAAAGGATGCTTTTCATCCATTAAAAGTGCTGAAGCGACGCTTAACACCTTAGCAGCAAAAACGAATGACGAAGAAATGAAACAAATCTGCAAAGACGTTCAAAACACATTAAAAACGGTGCAGCTTGATCTGGAAAGTCAGGTTCTGCACCTCACGAAAGAAGAACCGCAGTATAAAAGCTAATTAAACCCCAAAATCGGGCTAATAACGTTGCGTTATACATTTCTGCTTGAACAACACTTGAAAGGATGGATATCATGCCGGGCTGGCTTGAAATCGTGATTAGATCAGTTGTCTTTTTGATTGTTTTGTTTTTAATAACCAAAGCACTTGGCAAAAAACAGATGGCCCAACTGGATATTTTTCAATATATTACCGGAATTGTTATCGGAAGTATTGTCGCTATACATGTGACTGACCTTGCGACCAATGCCGTTTACGGATTTCTGGCGCTGGCGGTGTGGTTCCTTATTACGGTAGGGATCGAATACGCTGCACTGAAGAGTAAACGGTTTCGCAACATTATCCAAGGAAAAGGCACTGTATTTATTCAAAACGGAAAGATTATGGAAGACAATCTAAAGAAAGAACGGTACACCACGGATAATCTGCTTGAAAAATTACGCGATAATCACGTTTTCAATGCGACCGATGTGGAATTTGCTATTTTAGAACCAACCGGAAACTTGAATATTCTTCCTAAAAAAGAGCATCAGCCGATTACGCCAAAAATAATCGGTGCACGTGTTGCACCTGAAAAAGAACCGCAAACGGTTATAATGGACGGCCATGCCCTGCTGGAACCGTTAGCAAACGCGTCACTAAATACGAACTGGCTGGAAACAGAACTGGAAAAGATGAATGTGAGTATCGAAAATGTGTTTCTTGGACAGGTCGATAGTGACGGACAATTAACCGTCGATCTGTATGATGATAAACTAACAGTTCCTGAGCCAACCGAAAAGCCGCTGCTTCTTGCTTCCATGAAAAAATGCCAGGCGGATCTTGAATTGTTTGCTCTGGGGACAGACAATCGGGATTCCAAACAGCTTTATCAAAAAAACAGCAAACGAATGCAGGAGGCTATCGATAAAATCACGCCGTACTTACAATAAGCTGCGGCGTTTTATCATGGTTAGACGTGCTTATCGGGATTCTCGGTGCCCTTCTGTTGATGTTTCCGCTTAACTTATAAAAACAGGCCCCCTCATCATAGAGAGCCTGTACATTTGATTAATTAGTGATCTTTAAAGCAACTTTACCGAACTGCTTGCTTGCTTTAAGGTAAGCCATCGCATCGTGTGCTTCATCCAGTGTATACGTCCGGTCAACTATAGGATGAATCTGGTGTTCATCGACCAATTCGAGCATAGCACGCAGCTCTTCCTGACTGCCCATGGTTGTGCCGATTAGCTTATACTGCCCGTAGAAAAATTTGCGCAGATTCAACTCAATTGTATCTTCTGTCGTCGCACCAAACGTAACAAGACGCCCGCCTTTTTTCAGCACTTCCAGCGAATGATTGAATGTTGCTTTTCCAACACTGTCAATCACGATATCAATCGTTTCTTCCCGGAGTTCCACCGGCCAATCGCTATTCGTATTCAATGCTCTGTCAGCACCAAGTTCCAGTGCCTGTTGACGCTTTTCCTCGCTTCTGGACGTAACGATGATTCGCGCTCCGGCTTGTTTGGCAAATTGAATCAGATACGTTGCCACACCACTTCCAGCTCCGGGGATGAACAGTGTTTCACCTTCTTGTACTTTCCCTTTCGTAAACAATGCCCGGTAGCCGGTCAATGCGGAGAGGGCAAGCACCCCGGCCTCTTCCCAGGATAAATGGGCCGGTTTTTGTTCAACCTGTTCCGCTGGCAGCACAATATATTCAGTGAATGTCCCATTATCAGGCATACCCAAAATATCAAATTGTTTCGGCGGTGCTTCAGTATTTTCATACCAGCCAAGTGAAGGGTTGATAATCACTTCGTCTCCAACTGAAAATTCCGAGACCCCCTCTCCTACCGCCTCAATCAAACCGGCACCGTCCGAACCAAGTATCAGTGCGCCTGCGTCTTCTCCTCTGCGGTTTGGCACCGCGACATCTCTGCGGTTCAGGCCGGCCGTCCGAATGGCGACGGCAACTTGTCCATGATCGGCAAATGGTTCGTTCATCTCTTTCAGTTTCAATTCTCCATATTCGTGTACAAATGCTTTCATCTATTTCCCCTCCAAATAATGATCACTAAATGTTTCCAGATGGTGTTTCTCAGTTATATCATGCGGAAACAATGGAACATAAATTTTTTCCTGATTGGCAAATGATTTCTCAATCATATCCAGATAGTGCTGTTCATGCTCCTTCCGCCTCAGTAAAAATTCGCCTTCAGCATCATCAGGCAACAATTTATTTATAATCAATGTTTTCACGTGCAGGTGATACTGATCAAGCAATTTGATCGCTTTTTCCGTTTCCACAATCGGAAGACGTTCCGGATTGATAACAAATACAAAACCTGTCACACTACCATCCAGCATTATCTCCCTTGCTTTGGAAAACCGTTCTTTCCGCTCTTTCAATACATCATAAATCGGATCCTCAACAGGATTCCCATCATTTAGCAGCTGCGTATAATTCTCATTTGTCTTTTGGCGCTTGTTAAGCATGCCTTCAATCCAGACACCCATTAGCTCAGGAAGAGACAGCAAGCGGATAGTGTGACCTGTTGGTGCTGTGTCAAATATAATCTTATCATAACGGCTGCTTTCTTCCAGTATAATGGAGACCAGCTTATCGAACAGTGCCGCTTCATCAGCACCCGGTGAAGCTTTTGCCGTATCAAGCTGCCGGTGTACTTCCTCCATCATACTCGATTGGACGACATTCTTTATATTTTCTTTGACCCCTTTAATATATTCTTCCGTTTCTTTGGAGGGATCGATTTCAAGTGCGTCCAGATTCTCTGTAATACGCGTTATTTTGCCGCCAATGGATTCATCAAAGATATCTCCCAAATTGTGGGCGGGATCGGTGGAAATTAAGAGTGTCCGGTTTTCATCTTTTGCGGATTTCCAAGCAATTCCCGCAGCAGATGTTGATTTTCCGACACCGCCTTTGCCGCCCACGAAGATGATTTGTTTGTCTAAAACCTGCATGTAAAGACTTCCTTTCTTGCAAGCTGCGATTCCGTCTCTCCCAGATGACATCTGTTAACAGCATCTGATGCCGGTCAGCGGTGATTTATCCATCCCCATACGCAAATGCCAGTCATGAAAATCTTCAAGCATATACGGATACAATTCAAGTGTATAATAGTAAACCGGATTCGGGATACCGATCATTTCCGAATATAAAAGCAGTAAAAATAAATCGTCCTGATCACGCAGTTCTCTGGCAATTTCCTGACGATGTGGCATACTTAATACTTCTTCATAAAATGCCGCTAGTTTCTTTAGCTGTTCAAACATGATCTCACCCCTCGTATAACAAGTGAATCTTCAACCAGGAAGGGATCAGCACAAGCCTGCCTGATCCCGTTATAATCACTATTTCGCATTTTTATCCAGATCTTCCGGTGAAACGATATTGCGTGTCAATGCACTGAATGCAGTCAAAACAATCCAGACGGCAAACACAAATATGATGGAACCAAGAATAAACAGCAGCATTTTCGGGTCGCTTCCAAACCAGGACCATTTAAACAACACCTGTTCAAACATTGCCCACAACGTCATAAACATCACAAAGATCATCGGAATCAATGTCACCAGATAATTGCTTCCGCGCTTTTTAAGCCAAATAGATACGAGCAGGAGACTGATACCCGCCAGCAGCTGGTTGGATGTACCAAATAAAGGCCATAGCAAATAGCCGCCGGAACCGAATCCTTTTGACCCTTCAGGCATCAATACCAGAACAGTACTTGAAATGACAGCCACAGTTGTTGCGACATGCGTTTTAGTCAGCGCCGGCACTTTATATTCTGTACCAAGCTCAGCAATGATGTAACGCATCAGTCTGACAGACGTGTCAAGGCTCGTAGCTGCAAAACTGACAACAATAATCGATACAATTGTTGCAGCAATATCAGCAGGAATTCCCAGACCGGAAGCCAATACACTTGCCCCTTCCACAAACACATTCAGACCGGCCTCATTAGCTGCCGTAAAGCTGGTGTAGGTTCCAAAAAATTCTTCAGTGTTACTAAAGAATGTAACGACCGCCAGGATGGAAATGAGCGCAAGTAAACCTTCACCGACTGCTCCAAAATAGCCGACGAAACGTGCATCCGTTTCTTTGTCAACCTGCTTGGAGGATGTGCCGCTTGACACCAGACCGTGAAAACCGGAAATGGCACCGCATGCAATGGTGATGAATAATAGCGGGAACCATGACGTATCAGCTCCCGGGTTTGTAACCGGTGCCGTGATTTCCGGACTGGTCAATAATAAACCCAGATACAAAATTGCCAGGCCAACCACAAGCTGGTGTGAATTAATAAAATCTCTCGGCTGAAGGAGTTTCCAAACCGGCAAAGTTGATGCGATATAAACATAAATCATTAAAATCAGAATCCAAATGAAGAAAGCACTATTGACCGCACCAAAACCAAGTATGCCTGAGCTTCCTTCGCCGCCGAAGTAGGAAACCAGGTCAATCTGCAACAAGCCGACACGACTGGCCAGGATTGCTGTCAGATACATGACGGCAAGAGCAATGACAGATGGTAAAAGCATCTTCGTTTTACCCTTGTAAACGGCATATCCAATCCAAACCGCAAGCGGAATTTGGATGAATACCGGCAGAACACTTGCCGGAAATGAAACAAAAAGATTGGCAATGACCCAGGCAAATACAGCGTTTACCATTAACACAAGAATAAGAATGATAAATAAGAACAAAATTTTAGCCCGTTGTCCAATCAGTTTGTTCGCCAGTGTCCCTATGGATTGCCCTTTATTCCGTATCGATAATGCCAGTGTCCCGAAATCATGGACACCCGCTGCAAAAACAGTTCCCAGGACCACCCATAGTAAGGCGGGCAGCCACCCCCAGTACACGGCTATAGCCGGGCCAAGAATTGGTGCGGCTCCCGCGACCGAGGTAAAATGATGCCCCCATAATACAAACTTGTTTGTGGGGACAAAATCCACCCCGTCTTTATACCGATGTGCCGGTGTCACATAATCCGGGTCAAGGCGGAATATCTTCTCCGCTACAAACTTGGAATAATAGCGGTAACCCAAGGCAAAAACAATAATACCTATAATAGCGACTAAAATACTATTCAATTTCTTTGCCTCCCTTTTAATTTTTGGAAAATGCCGTATGAATTTTTCAGTACATTTTATGTATGATGGACTATTACTAGTACAACTCTATTTTTATTTTGACAGTTAAAGGTAAATAGTGCGAATTCTCTTTGTTTTAAAATGCCCCGACAGCGACCTGACCACCTGCCAGGGCAATGAAGGTTAGTCTTTTCCCATGCCACGCAAAAATTGAAGCAGCATGGTGATGCTCCGGTTAATTTCAGGGTCTCTTAAGGCTTTTATTAGATCCATGTACGACGTTTTTTCTGAAGCTCCTGAAGCAGCTGCTTCCTTCACACCATCATTGAGCCGACCGGCAAACGCCTGCAGATCATCCAAATTCATAGCACCCAACAACAACAGAAGGTTCGTCAGATTTTCCAGAATCCCTGAATACTCCGGCTTATTTAACTCGCGCATAATATTATCCAGGGCATCTTCACGATGTTTCACAAATGCGTTTACCATATCCAGTATCCCGCTTTGATTCAGCGATTCCAGCAACTCAATTCCTTTTAAAATGGCATCTTTATTCTCACTGACAGACGTTGCTACATCCTCCAGATTTCTCGTTCGGATGGCTTCTTCGGGAACCTCGATACGCTTAACTTTCGATATTTGCTCAGCCATTCTGTTTCACCTGACTTCCCGGGAACTCATAGTCGTTTCGTGCCCACTTCCGCTCAGGCTGCACACCAATTTGCGGCTGTGGATTTCCCCGCCGGTAATTATTCGGTGGAAGCGGGCTTTTGCCTTTTTTCTTAATGACTTCCATTTTGACGGCTATTTCCTTGAAGGCCGGGGTATTGGAGTCTTTATCAACTCGGTTGTCGGTTAAGTAATTGACGGCCGTTTTGCCGTTATCATTCAATGGCAAATATAATTCTCTGCCACTTACTCTATCTGTGATGTGTACGGGACCTGTCACATCGCCGGCTTCAGAGATCAATTTCACTTCCGCACCTTCGTTTATGCCGCGTTCGCTCGCCAACTCGGGCGAAACTTCAATAAATGCACTTGGCATTTTACGTGTGATGGCTTCTGATTTATACGTCATATTGCCTTCATGAAAATGCTCGAGCACTCTTCCGTTGTTGACATGAAGATCATATTCATCATTTGTATCATAGACGTGTTCATAGTCCAATGGATAGAGTTTCGCTTTATGATCAGCAAACGGAAATCCGTCAACGAACAGCAGTGGTGAATCCGTTCCATCGGCTGCAACAGGCCATTGCAAACTGTTATAATCAGTCAGTCTGTCATAACTGACACCAGCGAATAACGGAGCAAGCGATGCCGATTCATCCATAATATCCGATGGGCCGTTATAGCACCACTCAAATCCGAGTCTTGCTGCCAAATCCATAATGATTTCCCAATCCGGTCTAGAATCGCCAACAGGATCAAGTGCCTGATACAGACGCTGAATCCGCCGTTCGGTATTCGTAAACGTTCCCTCTTTCTCAAGGCTGGGAACAGCAGGCAAAATGACATCGGCATATTTAGCCGTTTCCGTTAAAAATAGATCCTGAACCACGAAGAATTCGAGCTGTTCAAATGCAGCTGTTACGTAATTGATATTGGCATCAACGATCCCAGTATCTTCTCCAAGAACGTAAAGCGCGTGAAGTTCACCTTCATGAATTGCCCCAATCATTTCATGGTTATCTTTGCCCGGTTCACCCGGAATGTCAACACCCCATGCGTCTTCGTAACGCTTACGGACCTCATCGTCGGCCACCTTTTCATAGCCCGGGAAGAAATTCGGCATGCTTCCGAAATCACTGCAGCCTTGAACATTATTATGACCTCGCAATGGATAAGCGCCGGTTCCGTTTCGCATATAATTGCCGGTGATCAGCAACAGATTGGAAATGGCTGTGCTTGTGTCACTGCCGAGCTGATGCTGTGTTACACCCATCGCCCAGCAAATCGCAAGCTTATCGACGCTCGCAATCTGTTCAGCAATGTGTTTTAACTCATCTTCGGAAATGCCTGATAATGCCTCGGCGTAGTCCAATGTGAACATGTTCAATGATTTTTTGTACTGCTCAAAATCATTGACCCATTTATCAATAAACGCACGGTCTTCCCAGCCCTTATCGATAATATATTTTGTCACTGCTGAAAGCCAGACAAGGTCTGTACCGCTTTTTGGCTGGAAGAACCTATCAGCGCGCTGTCCCATTTCATGTTTCCGCAGATCGAACACATACAACTTCTGGCCCAATAATTTTTGCGAGCGCTTGATCCGTGATGCCAATACCGGATGGGATTCGGCTGTATTAGAGCCGATTGTGATAACCATGTCAGCTTTCGCTATATCATCAATCGAACCCGAATCACCGCCATGTCCGACCGTACGGAATAGTCCTTTCGTTGCCGGTGACTGACAGTAACGCGAGCAATTGTCAACATTGTTCGTTCCGATCACTTGCCGTGCAAATTTCTGCATGCTGTAGGATTCTTCATTGGTAGCCTTTGATGAAGAAATAAATCCTAAACTGTCAGCACCTTTTGCCTCTTTGATTTCAGCAAACCGTTTAGCTGTATAGTCAAGTGCTTCATCCCATTCAACTTCAACAAAAGCATCACCTTTTCGGATCAGCGGTTTCCTCAGACGTTCTTCCGAGTTCACATAATCCCAGCCAAATTTCCCTTTTACACACGTTGAAATACCATTGGCAGGTGAGTCCGGCTGGGGCTCGACCTTTAATACTTTTCGGCCCTTCGTCCAGACATCAAAAGTACAACCGACACCACAATACGTACACACCGTTTTGGTTTTATCAATGCGTTCCTCACGCATTGCTGCCTCTGTGTCGGACACAGCAAATAACGGTCCATAGCCGGGTTCCGCCTTTTTGGTCACTTCGATCATGGAGCGCAGCAGCCCCGGTTCGTGATTAGTCATATAGCCGGCTTCACCAACCATTGGTGTCTCTATCAAGGCATTGCAAGGACACACGGTGACACATTGGCCACAGCTGACACATGAGGATTCATCAATCGGGACATCATTATCCCAGACGACACGCGGCTGCTCACGCTCCCAGTCAATCAGCAATGTTTCATTTACCTGAACATCCTGACAGACTTCCACACAACGTCCGCACAGAATACACTGATCTGGATCATAACGATAAAACGGGCTTGAATCATCAATGGCATATGGCTTCTGCTCAAATGGCCGTGACTGGTGTTCCAAGCCAAATTCGGCTACTGTATTATGAATTTCGCACGTTCCATTATTGTAATCACACACTGTACAATACAGTTCATGATTTTGTAGAATACGATCTAGCGCTTCCTGCTGCGCTGCATTGACAGGATCCACCTGAGTGTTCACTTCCATGCCTGCTTCTACAGATGTCCCGCAAGCCCGTACAATCTCCCCATCCGCTTTAACCATACACGTATCACAGGTCTGAACAGGTCCGAGTGACGCATTATAGCAGATTTGCGGTACAAAATTACCTGTTGTGTTAATCAGATCAAGCAGATTCTGCCCAGGGGCTGCCAGGTACTCCTCCCCGTTAACGGTAACCACAATATGTTCCTGATCCGCCAAGTCATCGCCTCCTCAAAAATATATGAAATCCCTTACAAAAAACATAACCATTTCTATCAATCTGTTAATTACTAATATAATCTTTGTATTTTTAATATTATAACATGTTGAAGAAAAAGTAAAAGCAAATTCAGGTAAAGGAACATATCCATCGTGGTTGGTGAACTTTGAAACATACATTATAGGGTGATTAAGACTACTTGACAAAACAGAAAAACGGCTAAAGTAGGTGTCTTGAACAAAAGTGGTTTTATTAAGAAACATTCTAAACTAATTGGAGTGTATACATCGCTTCGGGAAATATACTCCGCTTAGGGCGGTTGTTGCACCCCCTCGTGCTGACGCACTAAGGAGGTCTCACCGCGATCTTTCCTTCCGCAAGAGTCTATGCGTTTATTTCCATTCCTCCGCTAAAACAGAGTATCGTTTGTTTTTGTGTTGTAATCATAATTATGTTAAGGCTTCCAGGTTATCCACATCTAACGGATCCTCATTCCGCTAATTGGACATAAATCGCCCTATTTAGTGGTGTCATGAATCCTGATTCCGTTATTCGGCTAAAAGCAGGGCAAAACTAAGGTGAAAAGAGGAAATAACGGAATGAGGATCCACTAACGTGTTGGAAAAGCTTTAATTGACGCAAATAACGGAATAAGGAACCGCCGAAAATGGCTATCCGGCCGGCAACCTCAATCCCGGGACGTTCATGCATTCTTTTTGACACGTTCTTCTTGTGTCAACAGCCCACCGCCTTGGCTTAAATACCTGTTCATCCCCTCTGCTGCCCGGTATGCAAACGCTCCAATCGTTTCGGTCGGGTTATAATTGCTATTGTGCGGAAATGAAGAACCGCCAACAACAAATAAATTTTCCATATCCCACATTTGCGAATAAGTGTTTACTGCGGAGGTGTCGGGATCCCCGCCCATAATCGCACCACCGAAAAAGTGGTCGGTATAAAACTTATGATTAAAGTTTGCATCATCAGGCACCTCATCCACGTCAACGATATCCGCCCCCATCTCTTCCATTATTTGCTTACATTTGGCAATTCCGCTTCGGGCCCGCTTACGGTCCTGTTCTTTATATTGACATGTCACACGTAACAGCGGGTTGCCAAGATCATCTTTATAAGTGGGATCCAGATCCATATAGCTATTTTTATTTGGCAAAAACCCTGTTTGTGGTGTAATAAATAAATTACGGTTATAGTAATGGATAGAGTTTTCCTTGAATTTCTTCCCCCATTTCGGTGTACCTTTTGGAACTTGATTGTTGGCGATTGGTCGCGCACCCAACTGGCTGTAATGAACTTCAAAACCATGCAGAAAGTCCAAATTTTTATGGTCCTTATTGTCACCGCTAAAATCATCAATCGTTGCACCGAGTGCCCCGGCACCCATAAACAAATTAAATCGTTTGTCTTCAAAAAATCCGCGTGCCCCGATGTAGGTGGAAATGTTGGTGAAGTGACCAGTAAAGTTTTTACCGATAATACCTTTCCCGGTTTTCGGATTGTAGGGCTTACCAATGTCTGACAATAACAGTAATCGCGTATTGGTAAAAACAAATCCGGCCAATACCACAATATCAGCAGGTTGCTCATAGACGTCACCGGTAGTGGTGTCTGTATAGACCAGTCCAGTCGCACGTTTACCATCATGAGCAACACGCGTTACGTTTGCGTTGTTACGCAGCTCAAGATTACCGGTTTTTTCCGCGGTAGTAAGTACCGTAACCATCGGGTCAGCTTTTGCACCGAAATCACATCCGTACTCTTCACAAAAAGCACAATACATGCACCCATTAATTGTTTCACCATCCGGATTTTCATAGGTTTGAGACACATTGGCGGATGGAAGATGATAAGGATGGTAACCAAGACTCTCACAAGCTTTTTTAAATAAGTTAATAGTAGGTGTACTCTTTAATGGCGGATTAGGATATTGATTGGAACGTGGCGGACCAATCGGATTTTCTTCCCCTGAAATACCAGCTGTCTTTTCATATTGATCGTAATAAGGCTCCAGTTCATCATATGTAATACCCCAGTCCTGGATCGTCATATCGTGTGGAATTTTATCCTTGCCGTAACGCTCGACCGTTTTGCTGTAAATTTCAAAATCGTAGGGAAGCCAACGAAAACTGATGCCGTTCCAGTGGACACCAGCTCCTCCAGTATCAGTGCCAAGTCTTGCATTGTCATTACCGCGCACTGGCAACGCTGTTTCGCCCAGACCATTTCGTGACGTTATGGTTTCTTTATTTAAATCCTGCATCAAATCATAACGTAATGAATAACGCAATTCATCTTTTGTACCGACATAATCCGACTGATCTTTAGCTTTACCGCGTTCCAATATAACCACTTTATGCCCTTTTTTCGTCAGTTCCGCAGCTGTAATACCTCCAGCCCAACCTGAACCGATGATGACAACATCTGTTTTATCAAGTTTTTTCACCATAGTATAACCTCCCGTGTCTTAGTTTCCTTGATAATCTGTCAAACTAATGGGTTCCATTTGGACGAACTCATCTTGTTCAATAACGTTCGCATAGGATGGCTGTGCACCGGGAAAATTCTTCATTTTCCACCCTTCCATGTTTTTGTTGCCACCATACAATGGATCTGAATAGGCGCCTTCCAACGTCGCCTGCCGAAGCAAAAAGAAAAAGTCCGATGGTGCTATACCGGTCATTTTTACGTTATCATGCTCAACATCCTGCATAACTTCAATTTGCTGATCTTCCTCGGCTTCATCAAACCGCTGATTAAAACGCTTTTGACTTTCCTCATTCATTCTCCGTAAACCGTGGATAAAAATAAGCCCTCTATTTAAAGCGGATTGTTCAGGGTGCAGTTCTGGATTAGGAACTTCTTTTTGGGTCTGGGGCATGAAAGGACTGTGTCTGTAATCTCTTCCGTTAATCCCCCATAAACCAGCTAACTGCTTATCTATGTAATAAGGGACACCAAGCCCAATGGCTCCCGGACCATGATCGTTTTTAGGAAAAATGCGTTCCGTAGCTGCTTGTAATACATTAAAATCATCGCGGCGGGTGAAAAATTGCAGTGCTTCTTGAAAATTGGCTTCTTTATGGCCGGATTTCGTTTGGGTGTCCTGATTTTCTGTAAGTTGACTTGTGAATAATCCGCCAAGCAATGAACCACCGACAACACCGCCGGCTACCATACCCGTATTTTTTATAAATTTGCGGCGGCTTTCATCATGCGTTCCACCGTCTTTGGAATGCTTATCACCTGCCATGATTGCTCCCTCCTCATTTTTAGGTAGTATCTCCATATAATGTCTTATTTATGCAACAAATACTTTTAAATTAGCTGTAGGCCGTATGAATGCAGAGCTTAACCAACAAGACGCTGCTTAATCAGGAATTTTGTATAACAAATCATTGCCATTTGATAAGAAGATTGCGGCTGAGTAACAACAATCACAGCGAATAGGCTTTTTAAAAATGGGGCAACACCAAAATCTATGGTTGAAATGATTGAATATGGTAATAAAGCGAGCTAGGAGCCTTAAACATTATTAAGATATTCTATACTAAAATATAC
The DNA here is from genome assembly GCF_014646635.1 of Lentibacillus kapialis. Lineage (GTDB taxonomy): Bacteria > Bacillota > Bacilli > Bacillales > Amphibacillaceae > Lentibacillus > Lentibacillus kapialis. Next base: position 6,313 of record NZ_BMNQ01000027.1, on the reverse strand, counting down.
TAAAGACGAACGATACTCCGTTTTAGCGGAGGAAATATATGTAGACTTCTGCAGGAGGAAGGACATAGGTGAGATCCCACAATGCGAAGCGCGAGGTGGATCACCAGCCGCCTTAAGGTGCGCGAAGTATATTTCCGGAGCGATGTAAACGCTCCAAATAGTTCGGATTTTTCTTAATAACACCACTTTTGACCAAGGCTCCTAGCGAAGGAAAAAACACGAAGGCCGTGGGAATGCGCAGTTCCAAGTGTGAAGACCCCACAAAAAAAGCGAACTATAAAATTCACTCATTAGTTTGTGAAAATTCGAGTCATATTAATGGTTTTCTAATGCTTGTTAGATCAGAAAGTTGAGTTAAGAATAATTCAACTGCTGCATAAATTTATGTAGGTAGCAAAATCTAACCTTGGAGGTGAAAACAATGACGGTTGGCACCAAGATGCACGAAACAATAGCCAGTTGTGAAAGTACTATTGCAAACTTACACTCATTTTCATTAGAAACACAAGATCAAAACGCTAAACAAATGTTTAAAAATTTAACAAATCAGCAGCAGCAAATTCTTGATAATCTGAAATCACGTCTCCAATATATTGAATCCCAGGAGCCGCAGTACAAGGAATAATTCTAAAATGGGAAGAAGGGTCCCTGGCCTCCTTCCCATTATTTAATATCATTCATTTATGGAGTTGGGTATCTTTGGATATTTTTATTACATATGGGTTGAAGCCGTTATTCATTTTTATTGGCTCTTTTATATTTATTCGATTGGGCGGAAAAAAAGCTGCCTCAGAGATGTCTAGTTTTGATTTATTGTTTATTATTGTTATTGGTACTATTGTGAGTGAACCGTTAGTTACCAAAAGTGTTTTGCCGGCCTTTGCTTATGCTGGTGCACTTTTAGTAATATATGCATTATTTTCTTATTCTACACTCAATAATAAATTACGCTGGTTATTAATTGCTTCACCAACTGTTCTTATTAAAAACGGAGATATTGATGAAAAAGGATTAAGAAAATCAAAAGTAACAACTAGTGAACTCTTAAGTACATTAAGGGAAAAGGGATATACTGATCCCAAAAATGTTGAGCTAGCGACCATGGAGGATACGGGAAGGATTAGTGTGATTCCGAAGTCAAGTGTAAGACCCGTTCAACCCACCGATATTCAATTACAACCTTCTCCCACATTTATTCCTATTCCGCTTATTATGAATGGGCAAATCATCAATCATAATTTAAAATACCTCGAAAAAAATGAAGATTGGTTAAGTATGCAATTAAAAACGCATCAATTAAATTTAAAGAATATATCTGATATAACATTGGCCACTTATAATCAGTACGGAACACTATCCATCGATACAGATGATCCGATAGATAATTCTCAAAAGGGAAATCCATACTTATATAAACCGGGCAAAAACAATTAAAAATCAGCCATGATAACCGTAAAGTGTCAATTTAGCTAAAAAAGTTCACGACTTGATATCTTTGAAGCGACAAATAAATTGTAGTTATAATACAAGCGCCAAATAATCCCCAACTGTGTAACAGGTGAGGATTATTCGACGCTTACCCGTAACGTAAAACATGATGTTATATAGAAAGCTTTAATGGGAAATGAGAAGCAAAGAAATAGACTTTAAATAAAATGTTATAGTACAATCGAACCAAGACATAATCAGCACTAAGGTGTTTCAAAAACAGTTATTTTTCTAGGAATATTTACTATGCAGAAGAAATAAAATGAAATTGGCTGTTTTTTTCCAAGACCGAAAGCGAGTCGCAAGCTGCCACTTGCGACTCGGACGGTTAACATCAGAGTGTGGCGACTTCGAATAGGGAACGGGAAAAAGTAATGACCATGCGTCCGAACTTCGTAGACGGTAGCACGATTACTATTTTCCCTTCGTGTCAACAATTAACACTACGAGTGTTCCAAACATTAGCATTAACTCGAGCACTCCGCCAATTGGTATCACGTTCTTCAACCCCTTTCACCTAAGGGATTTGAAGCCGCCAAGTAAAAGCAGACATTCTCCTACTGCCTTCGTCTCAGCACACTCTAATATAACCTGTCTTTTACATTATACTACAGAATAATTAAGAATACTTGTAATTTTTGGTAAAATGATAAAATATTCCTAAATCCATAGGAGATGTATATTCAATTAAACGGTCCAATGACCCAGCAACAAGAAGGTATTTACTCCCGAAATGCACCCGTATCTGGATTCCGAAGATCAAGAGCATAGAATCGCGTGTCGTATCGGTCAGTGCCAACTGCTACAAACCGGGGCAACCGGCCATATTCCATGAACCCCAGGGATTTATACAGTTCGGCGGCTCGCTCATTGTCACCACGGAAGTCAAGGGTTAACACCTCGATTCCGGCATTGTTGGCAGCAGAAATTAATTTATTCATAAGCTTGCGACCTAACCCATGGCCTTGATATTGTGAACTAATTGCTATCTTTTCTATATCGGCATGAGGATAATGTGTCGGACGACTGTAACGTCTCCAGTACCCCACACCCGCAAGATAATGGTCTACCCAAATTGCAATTAGGTACGCGTTATTATTTTTACTTGCATTAGCAAGTTCCTGAAGTAGGTCAGTCACCTCTTCTGTTGAAGGTGGGTCGACCCATCCAATTGCTGCACCATTTGAAACAAGAGCCTGTAATAACCGTGTTGCATTTTTTACAAACGACACGTCTCTTGCCTTTGCAATATCAATCTTACGTAACACAATAGAGTCCTTCATCACATCCCCTCCCCCAGCACAAAAGATTCCTTGGAACCCCCCTACACGTTATGTTTGCTAAACCAATTCAGCAATCTGACTCTGATACACAACACGAGCGTCAGTGTTTAATATAATTTCCCTTGTCGATACGTAATGGTTGAGATTTTCATGACCGCATGTATATAGCAATTTTGTCTTAGCGGAAATGGGTCGCCATAAAACTCCGGAAAAATGGTATCAAACGTCTCTTTCATCTTATCAAACATGCGTTCATACACTTTTTCTTCACTCAGAAATTGTGTTTCTCTCCCCTGTAACCACTCGAGGTAGGATACAATAACACCACCCGCATTAGCCAGGATATCCGGGATGATGATGATACCATTATCAGCCAGATAGTGATCGGCTTCACTTGTAATCGGAGCATTTGCGCCTTCGACAATGATCTGTGCTTTCACATCTTTCACATTGTCCTGATGTATTTGCGATTCAAGTGCAGCCAGGATTAACACATCGATATCCAGAGTTAGCAGATCATCCCGATCCCGGATAATAGCCTTCACCTCTGCTTCACCCAATTGTTCTTCATTTGTCGGCAGGTCACCTTGGTGATCATTTGCAAACGTGATCAGGTTCGGGATATCGAGACCTTCCGAATTATATAATGTGACGTTATGGTCGCTAACAGCCACCACTTTGTTTTTTAGATAGTTGCACTGATAAGCTTCAAGCGCTGCAATCGAACCGACGTTGCCAAACCCTTGTACAGCAATTGATAAAGGTTTATCGACATACGATAGTGCCGTTTTGGCAAACCGATTATCCCGTTCGGAAAGCCACTTTTCCTGTTTTTTGACAAAATCGTTCATCATATAACGGAAGGAAAGATAAACTCCTTTGCCGGTTGCACGCTTCCGGCCCAGTGAACCGCCATTCATGACACTTTTGCCGGTGAAGCTGCCTCTGTAAGGCTGACCTGGATGAATATTTTTATACTCCCCCATCATCCAGTCCATTTCCCGTTCACCGGTTCCCATGTCCGGTGCCGGTATATCCTTATCCGGGCCAAGAGTTTCATTGAAATTTTGCACGTATTTTTTGCAGATCAGGTTTAATTCCTTCGGCGAATATTCTCTCGGGTTAATAATAACCCCACCTTTTCCACCGCCAAATGGAACTTCGTGCAATGCATTCTTTAACGTCATCAATGCTGCGAAATTCTCTACCTCTGTTTCGGAAACGCTTTGATGAAAACGAATACCACCTTTATAGGGGCCCAGAATTTTATTATGCTGAACCCTGAAGGCGGGAATCCGTTCCACTTCACCATCTTCAAGCGCAATCCGTAAATACGATTTGTTAACGTGATCCGGTGTCGATAGAATGGAATGTAATGAAGAAAATGCTTTCTTTCGCTCCGAATCTTTCAAATCCGGTAAAAATGATTGATCATCCATTAGCGCATCCAACGATTCCCGGATAATTGTTTCAGTACTGTTTCCCATTAAATCACCCTCTGTCTTTGATACTCGAATAATTGTTGGTTCGTTTATGCTTATATCCGTCTTTCACAAAAACATAACATACGTGACGGGTGATTACTAGAATATGACTAATGCAAGAATGGCAGAAACGAATAAACCGAGTATCACCGGAAGAAAGTTTTTACGGACCAATTCCATCACAGAAACTCCACAGAAACCGGCAATCGCAATCAGTGAGGACCAGGCCACAATCGTTCCGCCACCGGTCCAGATTGATCCCATTTGCCCGATGGCAGCGAGGGTCCCTGCATCAACCGATCCGGTTTCCAGCGATGCTGCCAAGGCACCGGTCAGCGGCAAACCGGAAAAGCCGGAACCGTCCAGCCCGGTGATAATGCCAATAATCAGAACGCTGAAAACCGTCATCAGTGCGCTTTCCGGTAAATAACCCTGGGATGCTTCTACCAGATCAAAAAGAAACCCGGGCGCATTTTCGTCAATACCAAGAATGTTTTTTGAGAAATCTGAACTGCCCATAAAAAAGAATCCGGCAATCGGGATAACAGGTCCCATTGCTTTAAATGCAAAAACAAACCCTTCTGTAATGTGGTTTGTAATATAGTCCAAAGCCTTTTGGCGTCCAAATGCTATTGTGGACAGTAACAGCAGAATGACAGCAACGCCGCCGACGAACGCCGCCCCGTCTCCGCCTTCGAATCCCGTCATTCGCCCTGAATTCAGTTTTGTGTACATCATGAAGACAACAACGGCTAAAAGGGATACCGGTACCAGTACTGCGAATATTCTGCTCCAAGTGTTTAAATGAACGGACTGTGGTTTGTTTTCGGATTCTTTTTCCATTTGCATCCGTTTCATTTCAATTTCATTTAGCTCGCTGTCTTTTGGACGGATACTCCTCCGGTACAACACATATGCTGTCCCAATGGCAACACCACCGGCAATTAACGATAAAACGATGGCTTTGTCCGCAACGAGAGCTGTTTCGATTCCTGCTGATGTAGCCGACAGATTAGGCGCAACCTGCACAATATAGTCCGAAGACAATGCCATTCCTTGCCCCGCTAATGCAACTGCAATGGCTGCCGTCATTGCCGGGAGTCCCGATCTGATAGCCGCTGGGACAAGCAATGCACAAATTAATGGTACAGCCGGAGTGGGCCAAAAGAACAGGGATATCACATAGGTGACAGCGACCAGCACGAAAAACGAAATGTGACCATTCACCATCAGCTTCTGTATGGGCTGGATCATTCGTTTATCAGCACCAAGGTCCCGTAACGAGTGCAATAAAGCAATCATAAAGGTGATGATCAAAAAAATATTAAACAACTCTTTTGCCGCGACGAGATTAGCATTGAATATGGCAGTAAAGCCGTCAACAAGGCTGCCCTGATAAACCCAGGCAACTAAAAAAGTTCCCAGTAACGTTGGCAGAACAACACCTTTGCGGAAAATCATCGTTAAAATAATCATTAATGTAAATATGCCATATAGCCAATGGGAAATGGTTATTTCCACGTCAAACACTTCCTTTCTAAACTGTGCTATAGCCTATGCACATCGAAAGGAAGCGGTGAAAATCATAATTGAAGGACTAACCAAGTACATGAAGGTTTCCTTATGTCGATTCTTTTTTATCAGCACACGCATTGCACAGAAGTTCACCATTTTCGTGCACGCCGTCAAAAAATCCATTCTCACAATAAACGTTTGTACCGCACTCCTGACATTGTCCGATGAGTTCGCGCATGAAATACCTCCCTCCATACCCAGTATATACATCCACCAAAACTATTATAAACCTCTTAGAAAAACCGGGCAAAGTGCGGCCCGGTCTTTTTTCTATCTTCGTTAGAGAAAATCCGATAATTTATATGCCTGTCCATGTACGCCATTATAATACGCTGGATACATTTCCCCTCCACACAATTCACAGTTGAATTTTGTCTCGAGGACCCCAGCCCAAGCTCACAATTCCAGAAAGCATATAGCGGAATCAGGAACCGCCGAAGTCGGATTATCCAAACCGAGCGGATCCTCATTCCGCTAAATGGA
>NZ_BMNQ01000026.1 GCF_014646635.1 Lentibacillus kapialis | reverse complement strand
ACGCATTTGTAAGTTAAAAGTTATCATGCGGATTCGGACTACCTGGACTGCCCAACAGCGGGGTGCGCAAAAACACACAGTATTGGGTATTGTGATATTCTCAAATTTTATACTTTCTTATCTTTTTAGAAAAACGCGGCATTCGCCTCGTCTTATAGCGAATGCCGAAGCTTTTCTTATAAGGTCATCCATCATTTATACTTTCTGACGTTATTAGAAAAACCGGGAAGAGATGCAATCCCTTCTCGGACTAATCATTCGTTTACCATTGTATCAACAATTTGTTTCGTTAATGCCTTCGCGGACGAAACACCGCCAATCACCGGCGTATCCCCGGGCAAGTAATGTGTATTCCCTTCTTTGACAAAGCTTAAATTTTCCCAAACCTTGTTCCCTTTCAACTGATTTTCAAAAATATTATCATCCTCTTGAACAACAGAGAAAAAGTGAATATTTTCTTCCTGGAATTTCTGCAAGGTTTCCAACCCTACTTCAGTGAACCCATATTGCTCCGGTTCATCCGTATGATAGGCGTTTTCAAAGCCCAGGTTTTCCATTACCGCCGCTGGATAAGAGTTATCGGAATAAAGCCTGAGGACGGGTGAATTTTGAGACGAAAAAGCCATCGTTGCTATATAATTTTTACTTTTTACACCAGCATCTTCCAAACGCGCTTTTTGTTCGTCATAAAAATCATTTAAATCGGTAATCGCCTGCTCAGCTTCCTGTTTTTTATCCGTGATTTTGGCAATCGTTTTAAATTCATTCATCAACTCTTTATACAAGTCAGATGATCCCTCTTCACTGTAAGGCGCAAATGTCACAACCGGTGCAATATCTTTCAATCTGTCTAAAATGTCACCGTGTCTGAATTGAGCCGCTATAATCAGGTCGGGATCCATTCGTGAAATGGCTTCAAGATTCGGCTCTTGACGTGTCCCGGCATCTTCAACACTATCAGTCAATTCTTCCTCAATATTCATCCAATTATTGAATCCATCTATATTTGGAACGCCGGCCGGCTGAATCCCAAGGGAAAGTAATTGCTCAGCATTATACCATTCCAGAACAACAATATCCTCAGGGGTTCCCTCAATAGTCTGTTTACCATTAGCATCTTCAATGGTAACACTGCGATCAGAACCGCTTTCACCATCACCGTCATCACTTTCTGTATCCTTTTCATTGCTCTCTGACCCGCATGCCGTAAGCAGCGCAAGGATAATAACACTAAGCAACAATAGCCACTTTCGCATAGCAACCAACTCCTCATGTATTAAATTGTCTTGCACTATGTAAGTTCCATCATTCGGTCACTTATATACTGTTGCACTGTTTTTCAAACCCGTTAATGATAATGATAATCATTTCCAATTAAACAGTATCATGAATTCTATTAAGTGTCAACCTTTTTATTTTTGGCTATATCGTGTATAATCAATTGATAATGATAATCATTTAGTTGCTTAGGAGTGAGCAGACTTGACCAATACGGAATTGTTTGACGTCACAGTTATAGGTGGCGGGCCAGCCGGGCTTTTTTCGGCCTTTTACAGCGGACTCAGGGAAATGAAAACAAAAATTATTGAATATCAACCGGAATTAGGCGGCAAAGTCCATGTCTATCCGGAAAAAGTGATTTGGGACGTTGGCGGACTCCCTCCCCTCACCGGTGCAACGTTCATTGATCAGATAATTGAACAGGGCTTAACATTTCAGCCTGAAATAGCGCTCAATGAAAGAATTAAGTCCATTACCCGTAATAATAAAGGTATATATGAACTGCATGCCGATTCCGGACACGTTCATTATTCCAAAACGGTCATTGTGGCAGTCGGCAGCGGCATCCTAAACCCGAAAAAATTGGATGTTCCGGGCGCAGAACAATTTGAAGGTTCAAATCTGCATTACTCTGTTAGATCGCTGCAGCGTTTCAAAGGTAAGACAGTTATGATTTCGGGCGGAGGCAGCTCAGCCACTGACTGGGCAAATGAACTGGAGAACGTGGCTGACCGCGTTTTTATTACGTGCAGAAAAAACAATTTTGACTGTCATGAATCCCAGGCGACCCAACTAAAAAATGGTTCTGTTGTCTGTTTCTTTCATACATCAATCACCAATCTGACAGCTGATGATGACGGTCTGTCAATTAAGGAAGTCGAGCTTAGCAACCATGAAACCGGAGCCGTTAATTATTTACCTGTTGACGATGTCATTATCAACCATGGTTATGAACGCGATACATCTCTTTTGGAAAACACCAATCTCGGGATAGCTATCGCCGATAATTATTTCATCTCAGGCAATGCCAGAAGCGAATCATCACTGGATGGATTTTATGGCGCCGGTGATATTCTGATGCATGACGGTAAATTAAACTTAATAGCAGGTGCTTATCAGGACGCTGCCAATGCCGTCAATCAGGCAAAACAGTTTATCCAGCCTGATGCGGATAAAGCTGCAATGGTCTCTTCGCATAACGACGTATTTAAACAACGAAACGAAAAGTTGAAAAAGCAAATGATAAAGTGAAACATCATTCGGTGAGGCAATTTTTCTCATTGGAATGTTTACTGAACAGAATCGGACACAGGCAGCTAATAATAACCCGCATCCTCCCTGACAGAATGCGGGTTATGCATGGAATGGACAATCGAAAGCTCATTGATCTTTCCCAATATCTTTTCGATAAAAAAACGCTTCTGAATACAAATTCTCTGCCAGCCATTTATATGCGCAATCTGCAGCTTCTGAGAGGTCCGCACCTTTTGCTCCTGCAAGAAGCACCCGTCCGCCATCAGAAACGACTCCCTCGCTCGTCTTCCGTGTTCCAGCATGAATGACAAACGAGCGTGCATCCACATTCATTTCAGGTAACTTAACGCCTTTCTGATAGTTCCCCGGATATCCTTTTGAAGCTAGTACAACACCGGCACAACTTTGATCTTTCCATTGTAAAGAAGGATTTGTCCCATCGAGAACATCGAGAAAAACCTGAAGCAAATCGTTCTCTAAAAGTGGCAAGACAACTTCAGTTTCCGGATCACCGAAACGCGCGTTGAACTCGATCACTTTCGGGCGCTCGTCCGTCATAATCATGCCCGCATATAGGATTCCGGTAAATGAGCGTCCTGCTGCCACCATTCCATCAGCCGCTTTTTGCAGAACGTTTTCAGATGCATATGCCAGTGTTTCTGAGGAGATATCCTCTGCCGGCGCATATGCTCCCATCCCGCCGGTATTTGGTCCCTGATCTTCATCATAGGCGCGTTTATGATCACGTGCCGGTATCATCGGAAAAACATCCGTTCCATGAACAAATGCCATTAAGGAAAATTCTTTACCGGCCAGGCACTCTTCAACAACGATGGAACTGCCCGCTTCGGAAAAAGCCTTGTCTATCAGAATATCATCTACGGCTGCCGTTGCCTCCTGAACTGTCTGTGCGACAATCACACCCTTACCCGCAGCAAGCCCGTCAGCTTTAACAACGATGGGGGCACCTTGTTCCTCTATATAGGCTTTGGCCTCATTCGCATCCGAAAAACTGGCATATGCAGCTGTCGGGATACCGTTTTCTTCCATGAAAGCTTTCGCATACTGTTTGCTTCCCTCAATTAAAGCTGCATTCTTTTCCGGGGCAAAAATGGAGAGACCAGCTGCCCGGAATTGATCAGCAATTCCGGCCAGGAGGGGATCTTCCGGACCGACAATCGTCAAGTCAATTTCTTTTTTTTCGGCAAAATCCAGCAATCTGTTAATATCCATCTCATCAATGTCCACACACTCTGCAATTTCGCTGATACCGCCATTCCCAGGTGCTGCATAAATTCTATCAGCCTTAGCACTTTCAGCCAGTTTCATGATCATGCTGTGCTCACGCCCTCCGCGGCCAATAACGAGTAGATTCATTGGAAAACCCCTCCAGTTCAGTGTTTAAAATGCCGGATGCCTGTATAAACCATCGCAATGCCATATTCATGGCACATGTCAATCGAGTCCTGATCGCGTTTGGACCCGCCTGGTTGAATAATGGCTGTTACACCTGCCTTCGCTGCTTCGCTGACCGTATCGGGCATCGGGAAAAATGCATCAGATGCAAGAACTGCGCCTTTTGCTTTATCCCCTGCTTGTTCAAGCGCTATTCTCGCTGCGCCGACACGATTCATCTGTCCCGCACCGACACCCACAGTCCGCATATCGCTTGCCAATACAATGGCATTCGATTTAACGTGTTTGACCGCTTTCCAGGCAAATAATAAATCGTCCAGTTCTGTTTCTGTCGGCTTTTTTTCAGTCGCATATGTGAGTTCCTTCCGGTTGATTTTCTTGTGGTCGTTATCTTGAACTAAAAGACCGCCGTTAACACTTGTTAATTTGCGTGAACCCACGTTTGATGCATCCACTTTCAATTCAAGCAGCCGTACATTTTTCTTTTTCGTTAAAATCGTGAAAGCTTCATCGCTAAATCCAGGAGCGATGATGATTTCAAGGAAAATACCGCTCAATTGCTTAGCTGTATCTACATCGATTGTTCGATTACAAGCAACAATTCCGCCAAAAATCGAAACCGGATCAGCATCATAAGCTTTTGAAAATGCTGTATTCAAATCCTCGGCCATCCCGATACCACACGGATTCATATGCTTCACAGCAACAGCTGTCGGCCTGTCATAATCCGCAATGATTCCCAGTGCCGCATTTGCATCTTGGATATTGTTATACGACAGTTCTTTGCCATGAAGCTGTCTGGCAGATGCAAGACTCGTCGGTGATTCAAATGGCGTTTTATAAAATGCCGCTTTCTGATGCGGATTTTCACCATATCTTAATGTCTGGGCCTTTTCATATGTAATGGTATAGTTATCAGGAAATGGTTCATCTGTAAAATAGTCCGCAATGAGCGCATCGTATTGTGCTGTGTGACGGAAAACCTTGGCAGCTAATTTTTTCCGCAATGCTATGTCAAGCTCATCATTTCGGATGGCTTTTATGATTTTGTCATAATCATCCGGGTCAACTACCGGCGTCACATCATGGAAACTTTTAGCGGCCGCCCGCAACAGTGTCGGTCCGCCAATATCAATGTTTTCGATGATATCTGCTTCAGCAGCATTCTGTTGATCAAGCGTTTGTTTAAAGGGATAAAGGTTTACGACAACAATATCGATGGGGTGAATGCCTTTTTCTTCAAGCTGCTGTTTGTGCATACCGTTATCCCGTTTAGCCAGCAGTCCGGCATGTATGACCGGATGAAGCGTTTTGACGCGCCCCTCCAGCATTTCAGGAAAGTGTGTTATGTCTTCCACAGCTGTCGCTGCGATGCCGGCCTCCTGAATTATACGCAATGTGCCACCTGTTGAAATAATGTCATACCCCAATTGTTGCAATCCCTTGGCAAAATCGGCAATACCGGTTTTGTCGGAAACACTTATCAATGCCTGCTTTTTCATGGAAAAACTCCTTATCTTAGTGATGTGTAGTGGTGCTTTCGATAGGTCACGCAAATTTGGGTAGATCCCGCACGCGTTAGTGTGATTCCCGCACAAGTTTGCGCTTTCCCCGCACGAGTTAGAGCGGTTCTCGCACGAGTTGATGACTCCCTCGCACGAGTTAATGACTCTCCCGCTCAAGTTGTCTATACGTTAATGAATGTTGCAGTTTTTCAGCTATTCTCCTCAACAACGCGTCGAATCACTTGCGGATAGAGCGTATGCTCAACTTCCTGAATCCGTTCTGTCAGTTGTTCCTCCGTATCATCCGGGTGAATCGGAACTTCCTGCTGTTCAATAATGGGGCCGGTGTCGACACCGGCATCAATATAATGTACCGTGACACCTGTTGTATCCACACCTGCATCATAAGCCTGTCCAATAGCATTCAGACCGGGGAAATCAGGTAACAAGGACGGGTGAATATTAATAATCCTGGCCGGAAACTCACCTAAAAGCGTTGGACCGACTATCCGCATATATCCGGCCAACAATACCCAAGAAACATCTTTTTCGCGCAGCTTTTCCAGCAGAACACGCTCATAATCAGCCTTTGATTCATATTCTTTCGGATTAAAAATAAACGTTTTGACCCCCAATTCTTCTGCTTTATTTATAACAGGAGCACCGGGTTTATCGCACACAAGCAGTGCGATGTCACAAAACCTGCCATCCTGGTTCATGATAGCTTGAAAATTACTGCCGGTTCCGGACGCAAATACGGCCGCGGCTACGTTTGTCATGACGTTATGTGCACTCCTTCTTTTGGAATAATTTCACCAATAACTGATGCGGTGTCACCCTGCCCCCGGATGATTTTCAGCACATCGGCAGCATCATCCTGTGCGACAACAAGAACCATTCCGATTCCCATATTAAAAATACCGTACATCTCCTCAACAGCAATACCACCGAGCCGCTGTAAAAATGGAAATATTGGCAGATGCTCCCAGCTTGCTGGATCAATCTCCGCACCGAGTCCGACAGGCATCATCCGGGGCAAATTTTCATAGAATCCGCCGCCGGTTATATGCGAGATTCCCTTCACGGAGACACTTTTCATAACCGCATCAACCGATTCAGCATAAATTTTGGTCGGTCTTAGTAATACATCACCCAGTGGCTGCTCTCCCAAACTGTCATAGGTTTTCGTTAAATCCAGATCCTGAACCAGCTTGCGGACAAGCGAATAACCATTCGAATGTATGCCGCTTGATGCCAAGCCGATCACAGCATCTCCGGTTGAAATGGACTCTCCGGTTATTAATCCGGATTTTTCCGCTACTCCGACGGTAAAACCGGCTAGATCATAATCTGTTTCCTCATACATACCAGGCATTTCCGCTGTTTCACCGCCTATTAGGGCTGCCCCGGCATCTTCACATCCGTCCGCAATACCGGCTACAATTTGCTCGATCATGGCCGGATCATTTTTACCACATGCAATATAGTCGAGAAAAAACAGCGGTTGGGCACCTTGTGCGACAATATCATTGACACACATGGCAACAAGGTCAATGCCGACTGTGTTGTGTTTATTAAAATCAATCGCCAGTTTGAGCTTGGTTCCGACGCCATCCGTTCCCGAAACAAGCACAGGTTCCTGATAGTTTAAGGACGTCAATTCAAACAAGCTGCCGAATCCGCCGATGTCACCAATCACTTCGTTGCGCGCAGTCCTTGCGATATGTTTTTTCATGCGTTCAACTGCATCATAGCCTTTTTCCACATCGACTCCGGCTGATTTATACATATTTGTCATCATTCATCCCACCCTTTGTCGCGCATGTAACTAGCCGTAAAACCCATCTCCTTGTGGGCGCAGCAAACCGAATGTTGGTAAATGGCGTTTCACCTGGCAGTAAATGCGCGATTATGTTCTAACGTCAGAAAGTATAAATTATGGATGACCTTATAAGAAAAACTTCGGTATTCGCTATAAAACGAGGCGAATGCCGAGTTTTTCTAAGACTGACAATCAGCGAATAAATCTGTTCCGCTGTTTGACGTGTCACTTTAACAGCCTTTGTAGGCAGCTTCCTGCTCCCCGTTTTCCTTAACTGGATAATGTCCAGTCATGCAGGCCATGCAGATGCCTTGATGGATCGTTTTATCTCTGACAATCGCTTCTTCAAGCCCGGCTTCTGACAAATACGCCACACTATCCGCTCCGATAACTTCTCCAATTTCCTCAATTGAGTTATTAGCTGCAATCAATTCATCCCGGGTTGACATATCAATTCCGTAATAGCATGGATGCTGAATCGAGGGAGACGCGATCCGGACATGCACTTCCACCGCGCCTGCCTGTTTCAGCATTTGGACAATCCGCCTGCTGGTTGTACCACGGACAATAGAGTCATCGATCATGACAATCCGCTTTCCCGCGACAATCCCGCGGACCGGTGCCAATTTCAATTTCACCCCTTGTTCCCGCAGTTCCTGGGAAGGCTGGATAAACGTTCTGCCAACATAACGGTTTTTAATGATGCCCATTTCGTAGGGGAGACCACTCGCTTCTGCGTAGCCGATAGCTGATGAAATGCTGGAGTCCGGTACACCGATTACCATATCGGCGTCTGCCGGTGATTCTTTGGCCAGCTCTTTTCCCATCCGTTTGCGTGATGCATGTACATTCACTTCATTCACATCACTGTCAGGGCGTGACAAATAGACATATTCCATCGCACACATTTTCCGTCGTCCCCGCATGGCAAACCGAGTGGACGATACCCCTTCATCACTGATTGTCACCAATTCGCCGGGCAAAACTTCGCGCTCAAACGTTGCACCAATCTGATCGAAAGCACACGTTTCGGATGCCACCACATAAGCATCACCAAGTCTGCCGATCGACAACGGTCTGATTCCGCTCGGATCAAGTGCTGCATACATTTTATCTTCAGTTAAAATGACAAACGCATATGCGCCGATTATCTTATTGATCGCCTCAGTTATGGACGTTTCACTAATCTCCATACCTCGTCGTTTGATTAAATGAGCCAATACTTCTGTATCGGAGGATGTCTGTAAAATACTCCCCTGCCCTTCAAGCTCGCCGCGCATTTTTTCAGCATTCATGATGTTGCCGTTGTGTGCCAGTGCCATCCCCTCAGTCTGTGATCGGAAAACCAGTGGCTGAACATTTTCAAATGCTCTGTCGCCCTGGGTGGAATAGCGAACATGGCCGACAGCCGTAGCACCTGAAAGCTTACTGAAATCAGCACGTTTAAAAACATCGTTGACTAGCCCGAGTCCTTTGTGTGTCTTTAAGTTATCACCATCACTAACCACCACACCCGCACCTTCCTGTCCGCGGTGCTGCATAGCATGAAGCCCGTAATACGTCAATTCCGCTCCCTTTTCGTGTCCCCAGACCCCGAACACACCGCATTCTTCATTGATGCCTTTCATTTCAGCAAGCATGGAATGGCTCCTTTCCATAAATCATGCAATATTTGGACATTTTCATCAATTAATGTGCCACCGTTTGCTCTTAGAAGGAACTTACCATCACCGGTTACACGGCCAATCTGCCGGATGTCCGTAACTGCCGATTCAAAGTCCTGTTTCTGCTCCGGCTTGACCGAAACAAGAAAACGCGACTGGGATTCGCTGAACATTGCGATTGTCGGATCACCGGAGATAAAAGCTTCCAGACCCAGTCCTTCGTTATTAAAGACACTTTCAGCAAGGGCAACACCGAGACCACCTTCAGCCAAATCATGTGCTGACCTGACGAGACCTTGACGGATTGCTGCCAGCAGCTGTTTTTGACGTTCAGCTTCCACCTGCAAATCAATGAAAGGTGCTTTTCCATAATATGTCCCTTCCACAACTTTTTGCAGTTCACTTCCACCGAATTCAGCCTCCGTTGTGCCTATCACATAGATAAGGTCTCCCGGTTTCTGAAAAAAGCTCGGTGTCAATTGTTGAAGTGATTCAATCAGGCCGACCATCCCAACGACCGGCGTCGGAAAAATCGATTGGCCGTTTGATTGGTTGTAAAGCGATACATTTCCGCTGACGACTGGTGTTTTCAACGTCCGTGCCGCCTCACTCATCCCTTCGACACTTTGTTTCATCTGCCAAAACACTTCCGGATTGGTCGGGTTGCCGAAGTTCAGTCCATCTGTCAGCCCAAGCGGCCGTGCCCCCGAGGCGACAATATTCCGTGCCGCCTCAGCTACAGCAATTTTGCCGCCGGTTTCCGGATCTAGATAAATATAGCGTGAATTACAATCTGTTGTAAGTGCCAGCGCCTTATCCGTTCCTTTAATCCGTATAACTGCTGAATCCGACCCGGGTGTTACGACTGTATTTGTCTGCACCATTGAATCGTACTGATCATATATACTTTGCTTGCTGGCGATGGTCGGCTGCTGCAAAAGCTGCTTCAGCATTGCACTATGGTCAGCTACATACGGCACCGTGTTTTCCATTTTCTGAAACGCCTTAACATATGCCGCTTCTTTTGCTGGCATTTGGTAAACCGGTGCTTCCTCCGCCAGTGCATCAACCGGGATATCGGCAGCGACTTCTCCATGTTGTGTGAGCAAAAATGATTTTTCCTCGGTAACTTCACCCACAGCTACTGCCTGCAGACCATACTTTTCAAAAACATCAATGATTCCCTGTTCATGCCCTTGTTTTACCACCAGCAGCATGCGCTCCTGTGATTCAGACAGCATCAACTCGTAAGCGTTCATATTCTGCTCACGCTGTGGCACCAAATCCAAATTCATGGTGATTCCGGTTCCGGCTTTACTTGCCATTTCGCTCGCCGATGACGTCAGTCCTGCTGCTCCCATATCCTGCATGCCAACAAGTGCATCAGAATTAATGACTTCCAGACAAGCTTCTATCAGCAGTTTTTCCATAAACGGATCTCCCACCTGAACAGATGGGCGGTCTGCATCAGATTCATCACTCAGGTCATCTGATGCAAATGTTGCCCCATGGATACCATCGCGTCCAGTTGGCGCGCCTGCATAAATGACCGTATTACCGACACCGGCAGCGATACCTTTTTGAACATCATCATGGTCAATCAATCCAACACACATGGCATTAACCAGTGGATTTTCCTCATAGCTGTCATCAAACTGCACTTCACCGCCGACCGTCGGAACACCTACACAGTTCCCGTAACCGGCAATCCCGTGAATGACTTCTCGAAATAAATATTTCGTTCTGTTGGCTGTCAAATTACCGAATCTCAGTGAATTCATTAAAGCAACCGGACGGGCCCCCATCGAAAACACATCACGAATAATGCCGCCAACACCCGTAGCAGCGCCTTGATATGGCTCAACCGCTGATGGGTGGTTATGACTTTCCACTTTAAAAACAACTGCCTGATCATCACCAATATCAATGACACCGGCACCTTCACCGGGGCCCTGCAATACGTCCGGTCCATCTGCCGGGAATTTTTTCAGGAGTGGTTTGGACGTTTTGTAACTGCAATGTTCTGACCACATGACTGAAAAAATGCCTGTCTCCGTAAAGTTCGGACGCCGTTTCAGAATGTTTTTGACCTTTTCAAATTCCGCATCACTTAATCCCATCTCCAGATACAGTTTCTCCTGTTCAACGTTTTTTGGACTGATATTATGCGTTAATGGCATAGGTGTTCCTCCAATTTTTGATCAGTGACTGAAAAAGTCTGATGCCATCATCACTGCCGAGCAATGTTTCCACTGCACGCTCCGGGTGCGGCATCATGCCAAGCACATTGCCCCTACGGTTGATGATCCCTGCAATATCTGAAACCGATCCGTTCGGGTTATTTTCATAGGTAAAGACAATCTGATGATTCCTTTTCAGCTCTGACAAAGTGTCGGCATCAGCGAAATAATTCCCCTCTCCATGAGCAATCGGCAAATGAATGATCTCGTCTTTTTTGTAATTTGCAGTGAACTGTGTTTCATGATTGGAAACGGCTAGGGCCTCATGGTGACACATGAATGACAGATTCTTATTAGGCAGCATGGCACCCGGCAGCAAACCGGATTCCAACAAGATTTGAAAGCCATTGCAGACACCCAGCACCGGTTTGCCCGCATCAGCATGTTTTTTCACGTGTTGCATCACGTCCGATGCCGATGCAATGGCTCCCGAACGCAGATAATCACCATATGAAAACCCACCGGGGAGCAGGATTGCATCATAGTTTTCGAGATGACTATTTTCGTACCAAACTAGATCAGCTTTCATTCCGAGAACGTGTTTTACGGCATGGTACATATCACGGTCACAGTTCGATCCGGGGAAAACGATGACTGCAAACTTCATGTGTGTGCAACCTCCTCCACTTCATAGTGATAGTCCTCCATAACCGGATTGGCCAATAGTGTGTCGCACATTTCACCGACACGTTTATCAATATCTTCATGATTTTCCATTAACAGTTCAACCAGCTTCCCAGTTTGCACATCTTTCACTTCCGAAAATCCGAGTGTGTTGAGTGATGTCCGGATGGCTTGACCCTGTGGATCGAGCACACCCTGCTTCGGCATAATACGAATGGTAACTTTTTTCATGTCCTGGCCTCCAGTCGGTCAAAAAGTTTTTGATAGACTTCCAGTAGATCGCCGGTTCCCTGCCGGAATACATCCTTATCCAAATTTTCATTTGTCGTTGTATCCCAGAGTCTGCACGTATCAGGCGAAATCTCATCGGACAATACGATGCAGCCGCTTGCCAGCCGTCCAAATTCCAGTTTGAAATCAACCAGTTTAAGATTGATCGCTTCGAACAGTTTAGTCAGCTGCTGATTGATTTCCAATGCCTTTGCTTTTATCTCTTGAAGTTCGGATTTTGTGACCTTGTTCAGAAACAAGGCATGCGCATCGTTGATCAACGGATCCCCCAGGTCATCATCTTTGTAAAACAGCTCGACAAGTGCCGGACTGAAGGGTGTGTCTGTTTCGATACCGAGCCTTCGAGTTATGCTACCGGCAGCCACGTTTCGGACGACGACTTCCAGCGGGATGATTTCCGTCTGCCGGACAAGCTGCTCTGTTTCCGAAAGTTTTTCAACAAAATGGGTTTGAATGCCCTGTTCGTTTAGAGCATTGAAAATATAGGCGGAAATCGCGTTGTTCAAACGTCCTTTTCCTGTATAAACTTCTTTTTTCTCTCCATTAAATGCCGTTGCATCATTTTTGTATTCAAGCACAAGATGTCCTGGTTTATCAGTGGTTTGATAAACCCATTTCGCTTTTCCCTCGTATAACAGATCAGCCTTCATTATTCCACCCCAAGTCCAATTCGATTAAATATAGCATCCACATTTTTTAGATGGTAAGTATAATTAAAGCACGCATCAATCTCAGCTTGTGTAAGTTTTGCGCTGACCTGCTCATTGCACTCAATCAGCTCTTTAAATGAAGTCCCCGTCTCCCATGCCTGCATCGCTTTCGGCTGCACCAAATCATAAGCTTCTTCACGGCTCATGCCCTTATCAACAAGTGCAAGCAAAACACGCTGGGAAAAAATAACCCCATACGTTTTATCAATGTTGTGTTTCATGTTTTCCGGGAACACGGTCAGTTTGCTGACGATTCCGGAAAAACGGTTCAGCATGTAATCCAGCGCTATCGTTACATCAGGCAAGATAATCCGTTCCGCCGATGAGTGGGAAATATCCCGTTCATGCCAGAGCGAAACGTTTTCGTACGCTGTCACCATATGCCCTCTCAGGACGCGCGCGATACCGGTCATATTTTCTGAACCGATCGGATTACGCTTATGTGGCATTGCGGATGACCCTTTTTGTCCTTTCGCAAAAAACTCTTCCACTTCACGCGTCTCGGTTTTTTGGAGACCGCGGATTTCTGTGGCAAACTTTTCGATTGATGTGGCAATCAATGACAGAGCAGAAACATATTCAGCATGACGATCACGCTGCAAAGTTTGAGTCGATACCGGTGCCGGTGTCAGTCCCAGCTGTTCGCACACATATTGCTCAACAAACGGATCAATGTTCGCATAGGTGCCTACCGCGCCTGACAATTTTCCAAATTCGATATTACGTGCTGCATGTTCAAAACGTTCCAGATGGCGTTTCATTTCTTCATACCAGAGTGCCATTTTCAGCCCGAAAGTTGTCGGCTCGGCATGAACGCCATGCGTGCGCCCCATCATGACAGTGTGTTTATATTCGATTGCTTTATTCTTCAAAACATCGATAAAATGATGCAGATCTGTACGGATAACATCGTTCGCCTGCTTCAGCACATAGGATTGGGCAGTATCAACAACGTCTGTTGACGTAAGCCCGTAATGCACCCACTTGCGCTCGTCTCCCAGCGTTTCGGAAACCGCCCGGGTAAAGGCGACCACATCATGCCGTGTTTCCTGTTCGATTTCCTGGATCCGCTCAACGGCAAAAGAAGCATTCCGGCGGATTTTTTCCACATCTTCAGCCGGAATAATGCCCAATTCGCGCCAAGCTTCACATGCGAGAATTTCCACTTCGAGCCATGCGTTATATTTGTTTATTTCGCTCCAGATCACACCCATTTCTTCCCGGGTATAGCGTTCAATCATTACTCTGCCTCCTCCAATACTGCCAACTGTTTTTTGGCTTCTTCCAGTGTATCCGCTACAAACGTGATATGGCCCATTTTTCGTTTCGGCTTAATCGCTTCTTTACCGTATAAATGCAGGAAGCCATGCTGCATTTCCGGCAGTATAGTTAAGGCCGTTTCCACGTCGTCACCAAGTATGTTGACCATTACAGCCGGCCGCAGCAATTCGATTGGCAAAAGCGGCAGACCGCAAATGGCCCGTATATGCTGCTCAAATTGCGATATGGTGCATGCCTCAATTGTGTAGTGACCCGAGTTATGCGGTCTTGGCGCCATTTCGTTCAGATAGATATCGTCACCTTTAACGAACATTTCGATCGCAAACGTTCCGGTTATGTTCATTTTTTCAGCCAGTATGCCTGCTGCATCAAGCGCTTTTTGCTGTACAGCAGCACTGATGGAAGCCGGGGCTTTCGTCTTGTATAAAATGTGATCTTTATGCTCATTCTCGGAAATCGGGAAAAACGCGATCTCACCGGCTTGCCCGCGCGTGAACACGACAGATATTTCCTTATCAAAAGGTACCCATTGTTCGACAATGCATTCGTCATTTCGATCGGCAAATTCACATGCTGCATCGATGTCATCGTTCGCGTTTATTTTTAGCTGGCCTTTGCCATCATATCCTCCGCTGACTGTTTTAATGACAGCCGGGAGCGGAAAATTTTCAAGAACATGCCTGCACATGTGACCATTTCTGACAATCTTATTGGCTGGTACCGGAAGCTCCGCATCACCCATAATCGATTTTTCCTTTTCGCGGCTTTGGGTGATTTCAAGTGCATAGGCACCCTGTGGAAGTTTGCCTGTACGTTCAATAAAAGCCGCCGCCTCAAGATCAACATTTTCAAATTCATATGTGACCACATCACTGATGTCTGTCAGTTTCCGTATGCCATCCATATCGTCATAAGCTGCTGTGATCTGCTGATCGCTGACTTGTGCGGTCGGGCAATTTGGGGTCGGGTCGAGAACTGCCACCTTATATCCCATATATTTAGCCGCGATGGCCATCATCCGTCCAAGTTGACCGCCACCGATAATGCCGATTGTTTTCATGGGAAGTATTACCTTATTGGTCTGCAAGTTCATCCCTCATTTCATTGACTGAATGCTTTATGTTTGCCTCATACTCTTTTAATATCTCAGAAACATCATGGTCGAATGCGCCAATCATCCGGGCAGCCAATAGTCCCGCATTCTTCGCACCTGATTTCCCGACTGCCACAGTAGCGGTCGGTACACCACCGGGCATTTGCACGATTGAAAGCAAGGAATCGAGGCCGTTCAGTGCTTTTGACTGGACCGGCACCCCGATGACCGGCAATGTCGTCTGCGCTGCTGTCATGCCGGGTAAATGTGCCGCACCACCAGCTCCTGCAATAATCACATTCAACCCCTTATCTCTTGCCTCTTTTGCATATGTAAACATATCGTCAGGTGTCCGGTGTGCAGAAATAATTTCTTTTTCATAGGGAATCTGTAATTCATCCAATACGTCGCATGTGTATTTCATCGTTTCCCAATCCGAAATGCTTCCCATAATGACGCCGACTCGTGTCATCATATCCCTCTTTTCACGTTTATGGTTAACTTTTCCTTTCTAAAAAAATAAAGAACGATTTCTAAAAGTGTGTTGGTTTCGACACGCAATCCATAAACTGCGACGTAAGTGCTGATGGTTGAGTGCTATGATACCGTTCCGGAAATACACTCCGCTTTCCGAGGAGGCTGAGGCCGTGCCCATGGAAAGCGACGTGTATTGCCGGAGTGTCTTGAGGCACTTCTCGTATTCAGAATGGAAGAAACCTTTCACTATGTCGCAGTTCATCTCAATCGTGAGAGGTGTAACAAAATGGCGAAAAGAGCCAAAATAAAATAAGTCTATCCGTCTCCCTCATGTGTATGAGAGCAGATGAATAGACTGGGCACAACTAAACAATCGTATGCCTGCTGAAATCCTGATACTTAGATCGCCGGCGCCGGCTGCATTTTAGCTAAAAACAGCCACATTCCTACAGCAGTTCCATCTCCCCTCATAGTCCGGCATTTACGGTGCCGGGTAGAAACCTTCAGGCCATATCCCCGAATATATATGAGGCAGCGTATGAATTTTTCTAATACCAGCATAGCAAAATAAGTTTAATTGTGTCAATAAAAATCGAACAATTATATAAAAATATTTATTAATGTTCGTGTTTTATAATGTTGAATGTGTTTTATGTTTAAAGATGCCAACTCCGGTCAATTCCAGCTTCGAAATTGACCGCTGCGCTACCGGGAGTTCACATCCCTATTATTTTTTATTTTGATTGAACAGCCGGCCTTTTCGCACCTGTTTCACCCAAAAGCCGCCATGAATTTGTTTTGGCTCATAGGAGATAATAAATGCTTTCGAGTCAATCATTTTGATCGTTTCGTAAAGCTTCAGTTCATATTTTCTCGGTGTCAGAATTTGCATGGCAAGCCGGTCGCCATCCATTCCATAGGCGAACCAGCTTGTTACACCATACCCCTTTTCACGCAGCTGGCGCGTGAATTCAATATAAGGGTCAGATGATATGACATTGACGGTAATATAGCCCAGTGCCAGTTTTTCTTCAATTTTGGTCCCCACAATAACGCCAATGCCAAAGCCGATGGCATAGGCGAGAATATTTTGAATCTCGTTCAGATTTTCCAATACAAGGCCCAGCCCAAGAACATACATAATAACTTCAAACATGCTGACAAACGCAGCCATATAGCGCCGCCCTTTTAGCGTCAAAATCATCCGCATGGTCGAAAGCGACACATAAACAATATTAATGATTAATATAATAGCTACCATAACAAACGCATTACTGAGCAACTTTTTTACCTCCTGTCGGTTACAACCGCGGCTTTAGTTTCCCGAACCATGATAGTCACCAGCCATTCGCCCAGTGCATAATATAAACCATGCGTTTACCCTTAACAGACGGTAAGCCGTTGATAATTATCGGCTGACTATGCATAAATGCGCGATTCTGTTCATCCAACACTTTTTATGAAATGGGGATTATTATGGATTCATTCAAACAAATGTCTGATTGGCGGAAAAACATGGATCATTTTTTTGGCGATCATTTCTGGAACGAATTTGAAAATATTATAAAGCCAGCCATTCCACAAATCAATATTTATCAGCATGAGCATGAACTGATTTGCGTTGCCGGTATTCCGGGCTTAACCGATCTGAATAAAGTTGAGATCTACGTGGACCACGCAACACTTGAACTGAAAGGTGTCATCGATCTTGGTTATGCAGGCGGCACCGTGGCCAAAGAAGAAATTCTTCAAGGTGTTTTCGAGCGGACCGTAACCCTACCTTATCCCGTACGGCGCGATAAGATTAGTGCCACCTATCAGAATGGTCTGGCGGTCATTCATCTGCACCGGCTCATTTCAGATGAAACCGGCCGGCATAAGGTGAACGTCCGACTAACAGACGGAACTTAAGCTTTATTCGGACCATACACGCGTTTAGCATCAGATGACTGTCTACCCTGCAGTCGCTTATTCAACGATTTTTTCCAGTTAGGCGCAAGCAGTGGACATGATGCCAACTGCTCAGCGAGATCAAGATCCCGTTTTTTCACATACATGATCTCGTTGCAAGCAGCAACAGTCCATTCGGGATACCGACGCTCAATAAGCTCCATTTCCATTCCCGCTTTCACATATCCTTCCTGCAGCACTCGGTAATACCAGCCTGTCAGTCCGCTGCTTTGTATCCTCAAGGCAAAATCCATCACCCGGAAGCGTCGGGCAGGCTTCCAGCATGGCCGGCGAGGCTGGGAAACCTGAATGATGCTGTCGCCGAATCGGTACGTATCACCGATGCAGACAGACCCCTCATCAATATTTGCGACCGATAGGTTCTCCCCCATTGCACCGATACCGATGTCATCTATTTTCAAATATTCACGCCAATGGGCATAATGCTTTGATGGATAAGCAAACACGGCTTTTTCCGGACCACCATGAACTTTTTTATCAGCTATTTCGTCACTGGTAAATCCCTCGAGTCCAATCCATTGTTCCCCATCTGCCTTCGCCTTGAAAATCCCGCTCTCCCACGGTCTTTCCATCCGGTCCTTGGCATCCGGATTGCCCATACGTTTAACTTTTCCTGTCAAAATTTTATTTACGACTGGTTTTATCATCCGACCCACCCCCTGCATCATATTATATCTTTAACACCGGGAAAACGAAAACAGCAGATGGCGTTATATCACAAGATTTCATTTTCATATACCACAAGGTTAATTTAAAAAAATATACAAAATTCAAAAGAATGTGTGATAAAATTATGACACAGACAGGAGGCCGAAAATGAGAAAACAGCTTTTTTGGATTTTGCCATCCATTATTATCATAACAGGAATCTTTCTGATGTTTAATCAGAGCATCACCGATGTGACAGAACAGCCTGAAGCGAACTGGAGCAGAGGTTTGGAGATTGGAACAACCACTGTCGATAAGACCTTTCCTGTCCAGGAAACCCCCGGCGGCAATTTCATCATCCAGACATATGAACAAGACAAGCTCCGGGCACAAATATTCAATCACGAATTTAAACAGATTAATGAAAAAACCTATGATATTCCGCTTGATAAATGGACCAGGGTTTTTCTGAACCATGATCAACTGATTTACCACGATTACAACGATATATACGATCAAGATGGCGATGTGATTGTTTCAAATGCCAAACGATTCTATCCATTAGGCAGCACAATTCTCTACATAAAGGAAAATAATTTATATGAACTCAATCCCGATGACCTTTCGTCAACAAAAATAGTGGAACTGAATAAGGGAATGGAAGACATCATTCCTTTTCAAGGTAAAAAACAGCTTTACTTTATGACAGAACAATCCCTTAACAATGATGTGAAACTTAATATTTATGAACTGACTGACAATGGGGCGAAACGTGTGTATTCGACATCTTTTCAAATCGACGCTATGCAGACAGTAGAGGATACCGACTTTGCCGTTCGCGACAGCAATCTTGCCTTCATGCTGGAAACGGTTCAAAAACAAAGTCAAGGATCGCCTGAATCGTATACATATGTGGCCAAGACTTCCATTGGCAGTAACCGGGAGCCGTCACTTAAACCTTTGACTTTTCCGGACCCCGCCGGAGAAGGCAGCTTGAGTGAGCCAAACGATATAACGATTTCATATCAAAATGAAACACTACAGCTCCTCTTTAGCGCGAACGGCTTTACAGAGACAACCTATCAAGAGAACCAGGCCTTCAATGTTTATACTGCGACCATCACAGACAACGGAGAAATCCAGTCTGCAAGAAAAAGCAACACAGCCAAAGGCACTGTTGACCCGAAGCGGCTGAACAATTCGACTGTCATGTGGCTCGAACAAGGATCTGAACGCAACAACATTCTCATTTCCTCTAGCAATCCAGCAGTCATAGACAAGGCATCGACGCTTAGCCAGGATGACTGGCTGCGTGCTTTAGGCAAGACATTCGGAATGCTGGCCAAAGTTCTGATTACAATTCTGGCGACCACCATCTGGTTTATCTGGCCGGTGGTCTTCGTAGTGCTCATGTATGTGGTTAAAGGCCGCAAACTTGATGAGGATATATCATGGTTTTTTTATACTGGCATAGTGATTTACATGCTGGCAACGTTTATTTTCCATGATATCATCTTTATTGATGGGATGTTTGCCAGAGCACCGGATTATTTAACCTTCACCGGTAGCTCCTACATTTATACTCTGTTTTTCGCTTTGATTGCCTTTATCGCCACACAGTCAACTAAAGCGACACACGACTGGCATGCACCGGCGAGGATCATCTATTTTGCCGGAGCACATATCCTGATGCTTGTAGCATATTTCGGGCCGTATTACTTCTAGATTGAAATAGGGTAGATTCCGCAAGTTCATCTATTATCCCGGTCGGAAATATTTATGTTATAGTGAGTAAACAATAAGAGACATTTGGGGGAAACAGATATGTCTAATCAACTTAAAAAGGCAACCTTTGCCGGTGGCTGTTTCTGGTGTATGGTTAAACCATTCGATCAATGGAGTGGAATTCATGGCGTCGTGTCCGGCTATACCGGCGGTCATACGGCAAACCCGGCGTATGAGGATGTGAAAAGCGGAACAACAGGGCATTATGAAGCGGTGCAAATCACGTATGACCCTGCTGTTATATCGTATGAGGAGATTTTGAATATCTATTGGCAGCAGATTGACCCGACCGATGATAATGGCCAGTTCCATGACCGCGGAGAATCCTATCGGACGGCTATTTTTTATCATGATGATAAACAGTGGAAGCTTGCCCAAACATCAAGGCAATCGATTGCTGACAGCGGAAAATTTAAGAACCCGATCGTTACCAAAATTTTACCGGCTGCGATTTTTTATCCGGCGGAAGACTATCATCAGGACTTCTATAAAAAGTACACGGAACACTATCAACAAGATCGGGCTCAATCCGGGCGCGATGAATTCATAGAGAACGTATGGAGGGAGAAGGTGTAGAACCTCTCCCTTTATTCTTTGGCTTTGTTACTCCTTTCGATGTTCTTAACCTTCTGCTGGTGTTCTACTTCTTCTGACCTGATGATATGCCTGCCTTTTTTGGCTGTTCCGCTCTGTTTTCCTTGTTAATCAAATCACACTCCCATATACTTGAACCTCAGGTACTTATCAACGTCATTATAAACATGGGAGCGGACCTCAAGTTGGCAAACAATCAATCACTGACACCCCTAAAAATGCTGTTATTCAGTTTTCATGCGACAAACACAATCATTCTCAGCTATTTGCCGCTGTATTTGGAATATAAAGGTCTGAACGGCACTGAAATCGGTTGGGTGCTGGCAGTCGGTCCGTTAGCGGCCATCGTGGCTCAGCCATTTTGGGGCTATATGAGTGACAAATATAAAACTGTGAAACACATATTGCTGATATGTATCGTTGGCCTATTGGTAAGCAGCGTTGTGTTTTTCCAGATGGATGGTCTTATTGCCATTTTGCTTGCCGGTTTCGTATTTTACTTCTTCACCTCGCCGATCGGTGGTCTGGGCGACAGTCTTGGACAACGGCGGGCGGATGATTTGAATGTATCGTTTGGAACCATTCGTACATGGGGATCGATTGGATTTGCGATTTCTTCTTTAATTGTCGGCCAAATACTAACAGTTGCCGGCATTCAATATATGATCTGGCCCTATTTGTTTTTCGGTACTATGGCACTGATCGTTTCGTTTCGGTTGAGTGATGTGAATGTGGAATCTGATCCGGTTCAGTTGCAGGACGTTCAAAAACTCATTCGAAATAAGCCATTTATGCTATTTCTGTTTTTTATGATGTTCATTACGATGACGCACCGCGCGAGCGACAGTTTCATCGGATTATATATCACTCAGCTGGGAGGAAACGAAGGTCTCGTAGGGGTTGCCTGGTTTATCGGCGTCGCCAGTGAAGCGCTCGTATTTGCGTTTGCCGGACGGTGGTTTCGCAAATATCACACGCTTGTTTTTGTGATTTTTTCCGGTATCATATACAGTCTGCGCTGGTTTATTTACGCAGCAATTGAAGATCCAACTTATATCATTATGCTGCAATTCCTCCACGGTATCACATTTGGTGTGTTCTACCTGGCAGCATTAGACTATGTAACCAGACTGATTCCCAAATTGCTGCAATCAACAGGGCATCTTTTATTTTATGCTGTATTCTTCGGCATATCAGGTATTATCGGCTCACTCCTCGGGGGTGCTCTGATCGATTCATATGGCGGTGGTGCATTATATGCCGTATTAGGCGGGTCGGCAGCAGCAGGCGCGCTATTCCTGACTGTTTATCACACTCTGACAATTAGAAAAAAAGGTCAACACCAAAATCTATAGTTGAAATGAATGAATATGGCAGTAAAACTAGCGGAGGACAAACACGAAGACACCTGTAGGAATGCGCCGTGTGAAGACCCCGCAGAAAAAGCTTTTCTTTTTTTCGAGGAGACTGAGGACAAGCCCACGGAAAGCGACGAACCAACACTCCACCGAATGTGCTACGCGTTGCGAGACGTGTTTCTTCACTGTAAATGCTTGCAACACGACGAGCACCCAAGTGTTTTTCCGAAGCGACTGCTTACATCAACATGACATCTAATTTGTCACCCATAGATTTTGGTGAACAGCCGAAAAAACCCGACAAATTTAAAAGCGGAGCCATACGATGCGCTCCGCTTTTCTAAGAGGTGTGATCTTACTCTCTTAGCTCAGAAATATAAAATACAGAATAAATATAACAAACAAACCGTACATAACCGGATTGATTTCTTTGATGCGTCCTTTAAGAATCATGGTAATCGGGTAAAAGATGAATCCGATGGCAATCCCGGTAGCAATGCTGTATGCGAGCGGCATCGAAACAATCGTTAAAAATGCCGGGACAGCAATCTCAAACTCATCCCAGGCAATGTTTTTCAGAGAAGATGACATCAGCACACCCACAATAATCAGAGCCGGTGCCGTCACTTCTGACGTCACGACGCTCAAAAGCGGTGAGAAAAATAATGCCAGTATGAAAAATCCTGCCGTCACAACAGAGGTAAACCCCGTGCGGCCACCTGCACCAACACCTGCTGTTGACTCAATATAAGACGTTGTCGTCGATGTTCCGATGACCGCTCCGGCGACCGTAGCCGCCGAATCGGAAAACAGCGCTTTGCCTGCACGCGGCAGCTTGTTATTCTTCATTAATCCCGCCTGATTCGCCACTGCAACAAGCGTCCCTGCAGTATCAAAAAAATCAACAAATAGGAATGTCAAAATAACAACAAGCATCTTGATTGTAAAAATATCATCAAAGTGTATAAATGCCTGACCAAATGTTGGTGCAACGCTTGGCACTTCACCAACAATGCCGCCGATCCCTGACGGTGGTTCAATCAAACCAGTGATCATTCCGACAGTTGCTGTCAGAATCATGCCGTAAAAAATACCGCCTCTAATGTTGAGACTCAATAAAATAACGGAAATCACAATACCAAAAATAGCAAGCATTACAGTCGGTGATGTTAAATTGCCCAACGCCACAAGTGTCGCATCATCTCCGACAATAATACCGGCGTTCTGAAAGCCGATGAACGCAATGTAAACACCAATCCCAGCGCCGACCGCCATTTTTAGGTTGGAAGGTATCGCATTAATCACTTTTTCGCGCAGACCGGTCAAAGTCAATACAATAAAAATGAGTCCGGATGCCAAAACACCGGCAAGCGCTGTTTCCCAGGGAATTCCAAAACCTAAAATAACCGTGTAGGAGAAAAATGCATTGAGGCCCATTCCGGGTGCAAGAGCAATCGGATATTTCGCGAGCACACCCATGATCAACGTACCAAGTGCGGCTGCGATAGCAGTAGCTGTAAAGACGGCTCCCTGATCTATCCTGGTCACCCCTTCAGGCAGTTCCTCAATGCCAACCAATGCAAGTGTCGCCGGGTTTACAAATAAAATATACGCCATGGCCAAAAATGTTGTCATGCCTGCCATGAATTCCCGTCTGTAATTCGTGCCTAATTCGTCAAAACGAAAGTAACGTTTCAATGTTCCTCCTCCTTATTTTCCTGCAAAGCAAGCTATGCAAGAGAGCGCGTTTAATTTGTCATTATCTCAGACTGACGCGCCCCTCTTTGATATTAGAACAACTCGGCATTCGCCTCGTCCTATAGCGAGTGCCGAAGTTTTTCTTATAAGGTCATCCATAATTTATACTTTCTGACGTTAAAATAAAAAGCACTCCTGTTTAACAAGAGCGCTGCAAACCATGCAGGAAACGGTCATCAGACGAAACATCAACATGTTCATATCATGACTAAATCCTGCGTAGTCGGACCATTAATGGTGGTCCGGTAGATACTCTTGGGCCATATCCCCGAAATTATACGCCATTATTAAGTTATATGCTTAGACTACTACAAGCATGCTATAACGTCAAGCAAAAAACGAACAATTAATTACAAATAATGTCCAACGTTCGTCATTCCCACTCGATTGTTGCGGGTGGCTTGCTGGTCACATCATAGACTACACGGTTAATGTGCTCAACATCATTTACCAGACGTGTTGAAATATGCTCCAGAACATCCCATGGCATGCGTGCCCAGTCAGATGTCATACCGTCTATCGAGGTGACAGCTCTAATGCCGATAGTATAATCGTACGTCCGGGCATCACCCATAACACCGACACTGCGGATGTCAGGAAGAACAGTGAAATATTGCCAGATATCCCGGTCCAGTCCGGCTAGAGCAATTTCTTCGCGCAAAATAGCATCCGATTCACGAACGATCTCAAGTTTTTCCTTGGTCACTTCCCCGAGAACACGGATCGCAAGCCCTGGGCCCGGAAATGGCTGCCGCCAGACAATGTTTTCCGGCAGACCAAGCTGCAGACCAAGTTCGCGCACTTCATCCTTAAATAAAGCATTCAGTGGTTCAATCAGGTCAAATTGCATGTCTTCAGGAAGTCCGCCAACATTATGATGGGACTTGATAGTCTGAGCAGTGTCTGTACCACTTTCGATTACATCCGTGTAAAGTGTCCCCTGTGCCAGAAAATCAATATCTTCTAATTTATCGGCTTCATCTCCAAACACATATATGAACTCGTTGCCGATAATCTTCCGCTTCTGTTCCGGATCATCGACCCCATCTAATTTGGACAAAAATCGGTCAGCGGCATCAATTTTGATGAAATTCATATCAAAGTCATTTGAAAATGTCTTTGTTACCTCTGCCGCTTCATTTTTCCTTAGCAATCCATGATCGACAAAAATACATGTCAGCTGTTTGCCGATCGCTTTATGGATGAGTGCCGCAACTACCGATGAATCTACACCGCCGCTCAGGGCACATAGCACTTTCCGGTCACCGACCTGTTGGCGGATTTTGTCAGCTTCCATTTCGATAAAGTTCTCAATCGTCCAATCACCGTGACAGTTGCAAACATCGTATACAAAGTGCTTCAGAAGCTGATGGCCATACTCCGAGTGACGCACTTCCGGATGAAATTGCACACCATACAATTGGCGCTCCTGATAACTCATCGCTGCAATGGGTGTTGATGGACTCGTCGCATCCGTCCTGAATCCATCAGGTGTTCGCATTACCTTGTCACCATGGCTCATCCAGACATTTTGTTCATCAGGTGTATTTCCAAATAAAATCGGATGATTAGCCAGGTTAATTTCTGCCTTGCCATACTCCCGGTTCGACGCTTTGGAAACTTCGCCACCAAAGTGCAGCGCCATCAGCTGCATGCCATAACAGATTCCAAGAACCGGGATTCCCAGTTCAAAAATCTCCGGGTCACAGCGAAAACTGTTATCATCATAAACACTGTGCGGTCCACCCGACAAGATAATGCCTTTTGGATTCATTTGCCTGATCTTATCCGCTGTTATCTTATGTGAGTGCAGTTCACTATACACACCATGTTCCCTGATACGCCTGGTGATCAGTTGGTTATACTGGCTGCCAAAATCCAGCACTAAAATCATTTCATTCTGTTCCATCTGCTACCGCTCCTATCGCATGATTTCTTGCATAGATCGATGATTCCGCTGCATAAGCTGAAGTGGCCCTTGTCAGAGTGTCCCCGAGCAAGTTCGTGTGACCTGTCGCGCGATTTTGGGCTGACCTCGCGCGAAATTACACTGCTCTCGCGCGAAATTACACTGCTCTCGCGCGAAATTACACTGACCTCGCGCGAAATTACACTGCTCTCGCGCGAAATTACACTGACCTCGCGCGAAATTACGCCGTCCTCGCGCGAATCCGCGAAACAGGTATCGCTGCACACAAATGCCCATAAAAAACCTGGATCAGCACCTGCATACAGCCAAAAACTGTAAGAAGGCAGAAATCCAGGTTGCATATCTTCTCAACCTATTGAAATCCGCCTTCATAGTCAAGGTATTTACGGTACCCTGGTAGAAACTTTCGATCCATATTATCGAGGATATATGAATGGCGTTTGTTCATCTTTAAAGTTTAACTTCCCCCTGGCATTCAGGAGGAAAAGTACCTATTGAAGGAAGTTTCACTTTATTCTACCTAACCAGTCAAACATCGGTCAAGCCATTATCTGCTTTATTAAATTTTTCCATGATTGGATTAATTTGGCGGTTTTCTGATTGTCCTTCTCGTTTTTATACAGGATACGTTCATAATGAGCCGTTAAATGATGCATACCTTGTGTACCGTAGCGGAAGTCAACCCGCTTGGCATATTCACGCAGTGTCTGGTCGGGGTATTTTGCCAGACCTTTATGATTCAAAAGTGTGAGCAGAAAATGGAATGCCTCCTGGAATGTCTCGGCATCCTGGCGACGTGACAGTTTGTGGAATAAATAAGCCGTACGCCAGCGGAATCTTGTCACGTAAACAGTCCAGACGAGCAATCCGACAGCTGAAATACTAATCAGCAAGTACCACCAGTTCATTTCAGAATGTGACGCATTATTATCACCCCGGGCTGCTGCTGTTTCAGCCTTTTTGTCATCACGCACTTCTTCCTGCTGCCCCTGTGCTACCTCTTGTTCATCAGAATCCAATGCGTTGTCCTGATTGGTTTCATCGACATTCATATGAAAATCACCTAAGTTTGAAAAACCTTGAGTTGGCTCAAAGGGGACCCATCCTGAGCCTGGAAAATAGACTTCCGGCCAGGAATGGGCGTTAGCATTCGTGATCTCATAAATATCGTAATCATCTGTTGTGTCACCATTTTTGATAACCTCACCACTGGTGAATCCCTTAGCCCAGCGTGCCGGAATATCAAGCGACCGCAGCATGACAACCATCGATGTGGAATAGTTATCACAATAGCCGGCTTTTGAATCAAACAGGAACTGATCAACGTAATCCTGATCCTCCTTTGGAACAGGAACATTACTGATTTGGTACGTATACCCGTTCTGCCCAAAGTATGATTCAATTGAACGTGCTTTATCATACCGGTTATCATCTTTTTCTGTAATATCAGCAGCTAGTTCCCCTATTCGGTCCGGGAGCTGATCCGGGAGCTGTGTGTACCGATCTTTGATTTTTCGAGGGTCATCTTCGGGCCTTACTTCACGCAGTTTGTCTATGGCAAACGATGGCGATTGATAGGTGATGGTGTACTGATCAAGATTTAAACGTTGGTGGTTCCGTTCCGTTATAATTTCACCGTGATCAAAATCTGTGCGTAAGTGAAAACTTTGTTCTGACTCAACTTTGGAAATACCGTATGGATAGACCAATTTTTCCATATTACTGTCATCATGGAAATCCAGCATTGTGTCATACTCTTCGGTTTCAACGTCAGGTGAAAATGTCTGCATGTTAACTTGCTCACCGCTCATCAATTCGTATTGCGGCTCTGCAGACTTTTCCCATCCTTTTCCGGTGTAGACATCTTTCGTCTCCACGCGCCAGTAGTGTTCGTCTTTTGCAGCAGCCTGAAAAACAGGCGTATAATCCTGTACGAAGGAGCCTCCCAGCTGGCTGTCATTCTCACCATAACCGACTTTTTGAATACCCGTACCGCTCCCGGGTGCACCGGCATTTTCAGCAGCACTCTGGATAAATGGAACCGGGTCGGGCCATTGCGGATCAAACTTGGGAGCAGCATAGCCAATCAGCGTTGAAAACAGCACAACACTCACGAGAGGTATTACCCACACGGGGGATTTTTTCAGCCATGGGAAACGAAGCGATTCACGGTCAATCTCCCTATATAAATTGGATAAACCCAGGGCTACAAACGATACGACAAACGTCCGTACTATGGCACCGCCGGCCTCATAGATTGTGAATGTATCAAGTAAACTCAAATAAACAAACGTCAGTAAAACGAACACAAAGACCCGTTTCATAACAACAAACCAGTAATGAAGCAAATAACTAAGCATCCAAATGAGCAGCAAAAACAGCACACTGCGGAATAATGGTGTCAAGTCGTACCATTGCTGAGTTATTAAAGCATTAACATTATAGCCTATTTCAAACAGCAACTGCTCGACCCATGTCCTGCTCAGTAACGGGGCTGTCATATACAAGCTGTCGATTATAAATATGAGCCCCAGACCTTTTAATGGCATGGATAGCCACCATTTCACACTAAGCATCGATATAAAGAAACAAAATACAGTGTACAACAGAAACACAGTCATATTGGCAACGTCACCGATTTGGTTTACAGGATAAAGCCATTCCAGAAATAGAACAAATGCACACGCATACAAAAGTGACGTATATATATACGGGATTTTTGCCTTCAAGCGATCGTCACCTCAATCATCTTTTTAGCTAATGCATCTTCGCTAACAACATTCATCACGACCCCCTCGGAGCGGAGCCGGCGGATCATGTTCTGTTCTTCCCCGGATATCAGCGCCGAGGCCTGTATCAGAACAACCACCAAATTTTTAGTGCGCTGTCTGACTTGCTTGATGACATCCGGGAATTCATGGTCCAAATAAGTTGTGACAAGAATCGTATTGGTTCCGGATGTGGTTTGCATCATTTCTTCTCTCAGTTTAACGGAAAATGACTTCACCCCGCCTGGCTGAATCCTGGTCAAATGTCTTCGTATCCAATCTTTTTTTCCCGGATCATGATGCAACGGGATATAAGCGGTGTGTTCACCAATTGTTAAAAAGCCTGCCTGGGATGTCTGTTTTTGAACCGTTTCAAGCATCGACATCGTCAGTTCAACGCTTGTTTCAAAGGCAAGCGCATTCAGGCCCTGATAGTGGCAAGCGTTCAGAACAAGCAGTGTACGCGTATTTTTTTCCCGTTCGAATTCTTTTGTGATAACCGTATTTTTTTTCGCTGTCTGCTTCCAGTCTATCCAGGAAAATTTATCTCCCGGCATATACTCACGGATACCTGTAGCGATATTCGTATTCTTAAGGTGAATGGACTCTGATGCAGCTGACCCTTGATCATAGCTGTTAATACTCTGTGTCATCCTGATCGGCCGCTCGTTCGGCATAGCGACAATCCGATCATCGAGATCAAAAACATGCTCCTTGGTCACAATTCCAAATACATCACCGGTACGAATACGAACCTTTTTCAGCCGATGCTCGCCGCGTGGTATTTGGTCAATGACATAGGACAATTCAATATCGCGTCTAAATCCGGGAAACACAATTTTTTTGATCGTGCGGGGAATGTTCAGCTTATCCGATGGCCTCAGGCAGCGGTGTCGCTCACTAAAATCATCAACTTTCTGAAGTGAATCCGGAAGTACCTCTTCACAAATACAATAATACAGCGGATATGGAATGGAACGTTTCATGTGAAGTTTCACCTCAACAC
Organism: Lentibacillus kapialis; assembly: GCF_014646635.1. GTDB lineage: Bacteria > Bacillota > Bacilli > Bacillales > Amphibacillaceae > Lentibacillus > Lentibacillus kapialis. The sequence continues at coordinate 13,936 of NZ_BMNQ01000026.1, read as the reverse complement.
GATCGCCGGCCCTAGTGACATAATGAGATAGATGACGTACGATATGCCAGTTTTTGATGGGATAAAATAATAACCCTGCATGATATAAAAAAATGGGCAGGGTCGCAAAAAACAAAAACCAGCTAACAAACCCACCCTGGAACATCGCAAATGAAAAAAGGAGCAGCAGCAGCACGATAACAAAACTTAATTTAGCTGCAAATCCGATCGTTTTTTTCATGGATTAAATTCCTTTCGAATCGGAATGTGTGTATCCTTAACAATTTTCCTGATAACTGAGTCAGCCGTTAAACCATCATATTTGGCTTCGGTATTTAAAATAATCCTGTGAGCCATGACAAATGGTGCCAAATACTTTACATCATCCGGCAGTACATAATCCCGGCCATAAACGTAAGCGTACGCTTTGGCTGCTTTCATCAAAGCAATCGAACCGCGCGGACTGACGCCAAGATAAATTGAACTGTCGTTTCGTGTTCCAGTGGTAAGTCTCACAATATATTGCTGCACGTTTCCATCAATGTAAACATCCTTCACCTCTTCCTGAACAGTGAGCAATTCGTCTTTGTCCATCACAGCCGAAATCTCTTCAATCGGATGCTTTTTGGATGTTCGTTCCAGCATCTTCATCTCCTGTTCAGCAGACGGATAACCAAGCTTCATTTTAAGAATAAACCGATCAAGTTGTGCCTCAGGAAGCGGATACGTCCCTTCATATTCAATCGGATTTTGGGTTGCCATCACAAAGAATGGCCGTTTCAGTGAAATCGTTGTGCCGTCAACCGTGACATTCATCTCTTCCATGCCTTCAAGCAGTGCCGACTGTGTCTTCGGGGATGTACGATTAATTTCATCAGCAAGTACCACATTGCCCAGGATCGGACCTGAACGAAACTCGAATTCCAGTTCTTTGGGATTATATATGGAAACCCCCGTCACATCGGCCGGCAGTAAATCCGGCGTGAACTGAATACGTCTGAAATCACAATCCAATGATTTAGCCAATGTTCTGACAAGCATTGTTTTACCTACACCCGGCACATCTTCCAATAAAACATGCCCCTGTGCCAAAAGTGCCACAAGACAGAGTGTTGCTTCTTCATCTTTGCCGATCATAACTTTATTTATATTTGATAGGACTTTTTCAACCTTTTCATTGTAAACCACTGTATCCTGCATCATCCGATAACGCCTCCCCAACATTCTATTACATTTTTACTATACTAAAAACGGTCTATGAAGTAAAAGCAGTGTGTTAGATTCTGATTAATCTATTAAATCAATACTAGAATCATTATGCGTTAAAAACATTATTTTTATACGTTTAGCATAGGATTTCCCTTCATACCCACCCATAAATCGGACTGCTCAATCTGCCAAGCCAGCTTAAAGAGTCTATGTTCATCTCCTTTGGACGTCATCACTTGAACGCCCAATGGAAGCCCTTCTTTTGAACGATGGACGGGGACGGACATTGCCGGTTGGCCGGTCAAGTTAGCCAATTGTGTAAATGGGGTATACGTGAGGCTCGGTAAAAAGATATCCCAAATAATTGCTTGTTGCTCAGTTTTATCTGCCGTCTCCATCTTACCGCGCCAAAATGCCTGTTCATCGGATGAATGGGAAAGTTCACCAACTTCCGGCGCTGTAAAAGCTGTAGCCGGGGTGATGAAAAAATCATATGTCCGGTGGAAAGCTTCCATTTGAGCTGCTGCCATATCCCACGATGCCAGACTGGCAGAAAAGTCCGCCGCTGAAACCGATTTCCCAGCTTCGTGGAGCAACCATGTTTCAATTTCAATATCATCAGGTGTCAGTTTTCTGTCAAGCGAATGCTCCAATTTGGCTGTAAGAGCCGAAATTTCGCCGCTGTTCATCACATAGTAATCTTGCATCAGTTGAATACCGTTAACATTATGGTCTTGCTCTTCAACAATATGTCCGGCTCGCTCCAGCCAGCGAACCGTTTTGGCAACTGCTTGATGTGCATCGTCGGAAACAGGTGTGCCAACCGGTGATTGTGTAGTATAAGCAATTCGGAGCGGACCTTCAAAAGGAAGCTTCATATTCGCTTTATAGGATCCAGGGAATGGAGGGGTTTGAAACGCTGCTTCAGGCTGAACAATCTGTAAAATATCAAGCAAAGCCGCACTGTCACGAACACTTCGACTGAGAACAAAGTCAATCGATGCCCCCTGCCATTGCCGACCGGCACCCGGACCGACCGGTGTACGTCCACGCGTCGGTTTTAAACCGAATAATCCGGTAAATGATGCAGGTATGCGAATCGAACCCCCGCCGTCACTGGCGCCGGCTGCCGGAACTACACCGGAGGCAACTGCTGCCGCAGCTCCTCCGCTGGAACCGCCGGAAGCGTGATTCGTATTCCATGGATTCCGCGTCGGTCCATAAAGTGCAGGCTCAGCAATATTTTTCAAGCCAAATTCCGGCGTATTCGTATGGCCCATAAATAAAAGACCTGCCGTCCGTAATGAGCTGACATAGTTGGAATCCCGACGGCTGATATGATCTTTCATCAGCTTCGAGGAAGATGTAAGCGGTTCATCCTCAAGCGATTGTGAAAGATTTTTAAGCAGCATCGGCACGCCTGCAAAAGACCGTCCAACATCCGTACTCTGTGCCTCAGCCGCCGCACGGTCCCTGCGATCATGTACAACGGCATTCAAGGTGGAATTGATTTGATCCATACGCCGAAAGGCTAAATCAAGGAATTCTCCGGGGGTCATCTCTTTCATTCGTATCAATTCTGCGACATCAGAAGCATCCAATTGCATGTATGTTTCCAGGTTCATGTTACGCCTCCTGAGAAAGTGTTGCCATTATTGTACCATGTGATCCTTCAATTGCCGATTTTTTGATACATCATTAGATCCTCCAACAATTGACTTTCTCCCATAAAGCCTGATTTATACAGTATAAGACCCTTCATTGGCAGCCAAACTAAAAACGAGTCCGGGATGAGACGTGTGTTTAGACTGTGAAAGGGGAAAAGGCAAATGATAATACGACTGTTGAAAGATAGAACGAATGTCCAGTAAACGTGGCAAAAACAGAGATAAACTGGAAGTACTGTTATGGAGTATCGCTCTTCCCGGATTTGGACAGCTGTTAAATCGAAAGTATTTTAAGGGTCTGCTACTTATTGCTTTAGAATTCATTGTGAACGTATTAGGAAACTTTAATGACGTGATCATTTTAAGTTTTAACGGGAACATCCAGGAAGCCATTAACCAAACACATTACGGTTGGCTGATGTTTTATCCCTGCCTATATTTTTTTTCCATTTGGGATGCATACAAAGATGCTGAGGGTGAAAGTAATCCATACGCCTTTATTCCATTTGTGTTTTCTGCTTATTTTGTTACTGTAGGGTTAATATTTTCACAGACGTTTACCATATTCGGCCAACGGCTTGGCCCTATGTGGCTGCCGATGCTCGGCGGATTGCCCGTTGGTTTGATTGCTGGCGTCATCATTCGTCGGTTGCTGCAGAAAAGGATGGAACGTAATGAATAAGGTTCCTTTACTGTATAGCACTTTCGAATCTGCCTCGAGTGTCCAATTTACTTTCCAAAGCTTCTCAACCATTTTATAATGTTCATAAATATAGCCACTGAATGAACAAATAACGCTTAACAGGCTTAAGGGATGTGACCTATATGACAGACCCCGATAATGCCATGCGGTTTGATAATATCAACTTTTCCGCAGACGGCGTACATATTATAAAAAACATAACAGGATCTATACCGGAGAGAAACATCACCACCCTGGTCGGACCATCCGGTGCAGGAAAAACAACGTTGTTCAAGCTTTGCAACGGCCTGTATTCACCCGATTCGGGAGACCTTTTCATCAAAGGGAAACCCATTGAGCGTTACGAACCAGTGGAATTGCGGCGGAATGTCGGAATTGCCCTGCAAAAAGCAACCATGATCAGCGGTACTGTGCAAAAGAACCTGGAACTTCCATTAAAATTACAAGGAAAAGAACTGGAAGAAGACCGGGCCAGGGACTTGCTGAAGATGGTCAGTTTGAGCGATATATCCTTACACAAGAAAACGAAGGATTTATCAGGCGGGCAGCGACAGAAATTATCCATCGCCCGCACTCTCGTGAACCAGCCGAATATTTTGCTGCTTGATGAAATCACGTCTTCACTTGATAGTATCTCACGGCAGGATATTGAAGAACTCATCGCAAAAATGAACAATCAGTATGGTACAACGATTCTGTGGATTACCCACAACCTGCAGCAAGCACTCTCAATTGGTCATTATACCTGGATCATGATGGATGGGGAGCTCGTTGAAACAGGTGAGAGCAGTTTTTTGAGGAATCCGCAAAACGAACGGGTGAAGCAGTTTGTGCGGGGTGAAATCGAATGAGCTTTCTAACATTAATCATCTCACTGCTATTCGTCATAATCCCGCTGGTGTTATCCAAAACGCTTAACCTTGGCCTGGAAAAGGATACAATCATCGCTGCCGTACGATCCATTATTCAGCTTCTGGCTGTTGGTTATGTTCTGCAATTCGTCTTTAATTCCGAAAATATGATTTACATTATACTGATGGTCGTACTTATGATTGTAGCAGCAACACACAACGCTCAGGGAAAAGGGGCTGCCATCAAAGGGATTATTTGGAAACTCGTTATCACGTTTATTTTTGTAGAAGTTCTAACCCAGGCCATTTTGCTCGGACTGAATATCACACCGGCAACCGCGCAGTATATTATCCCAATCAGCGGCATGGTTGTCGGTAACTCTATGGTCCTGGCTATCTTGTTCCTCAACCGCTTCACATCGGAAATAGAGGATCATCAGGATGAAACCGAACTCATTCTTTCACTTGGCGGAACACCAAAGCAGGCAATCCATACACAGTTGATCACATCCATTCAGGCAAGTACTATTCCGACGATTGAAAGTCAGAAAACAATCGGGCTTGTACAACTGCCTGGCATGATGAGCGGCCAAATCATTGCTGGCGCCGATCCCGTTCAGGCAGTGCTCTTTCAATTGCTCGTCCTGTTCCTTCTATTGACGACCGCCGTTGTCACCAGTATCATGCTTGGTTACTTGTCCTATCCAACCTTGTTTAATCAACGGATGCAACTAGTAGGCGGCGCAAGTCAAGATCCAGAGTAAGAACGTGGTTAAAAAGAGACGATTCCGCTCACATGACCATATCCGGATTTTCGCGCCCATGTTTTCGCGCTCGAATTTCACGCTCAGGCTAATTTTTCAGATGACGAAAGAGCCGCTGACCAGCGTCAGCGGCTCTTTCTTTTTACCAGCACTATTACTTTCTATAATCGGCTTTTCGACCAAGGGTAAGTCGTCAGCTGAGCCTTCATGTCTCCCGCCCCGGATGATGCGGTTATTTTCGCTTTATTCCAATCACTCGTCCAGCTTCTTTTGGCTTTTCATCGGGGGCATGATGTGCTGCCATTTCCTGAACATGTGTTGAGATTTCTTCAGGAAATCGTGCCGCTCTGCCGGCTGCCTGATCTATTCCCATGAGCATCTGTTCACTGGTTGCCGCACGTTTGCCGTTCTCTCCGAACAGTTCATAAAATACATGGATACGCTTGGCATCATAATCAAGAATTTGCATATGCACTTCAAATGGCTCACCAAGCTTCATTTCATCCAAGTAACAAATATGCGTCTCCATCGTATAAATTGTGTATTGACTCTCTTCGCGGAACTCATCTGTAATGCCAATCAATTTCATTAAACGATCAACACCCCAGCTGAACGCACGAACATATTCCGCATCATTCATATGACCATTGTAATCGATCCATTCGTCCGGAACCGTATGCTGTATAATCACTTTCGGTTCACCCATGGCAAATCCTCCTGTCACGTTAGCTTATAGTCTGCCTTCAAGGTTAGCTCCCGGCCAATATTTATCCAGCAACTGCTGCAGCTCGATTAAAAATTGGTCGCGCCGTTCTTCAAGTTTTTCCATCTCCTCATCACCGGTTTGTGTTTCACAACCAGTGATCACCTTATCAGCCAGTTCATCTGTCAATTCCGGTGCCTCAAGCTTCGTCCATGGCAATTTTAATGCCGGACCGAATTGCTTCAGCAAATGGCGCATGCCTTGTTTGCCACCACCCATATGCAATGTCATGAATGGTCCCATCAATGCCCAGCGCAGTCCCGGGCCATAAATGACGGAGGCGTCGACTTCTTCTGTTGTGGCCACACCATCATTAACGATGTGCAATGATTCACGCCAGACAGCTTCCATCAGGCGATCGGCAATGTGTCCTTCGATCTCATGGCGCACAACAAGCGGCTTCATCTGCAAATTGTCATAAAAATGCCTGGCTTTTTCAATGTAGGATTCTTCGGTTTTGTTGCCGCCAACAAGTTCAACAAGCGGCATCAGATAAACCGGGTTGAACGGATGGGCAACCATCACACGCTCAGGATGGTGCTGACAATCTGCCTGCAGTGTACTCGGTAAAATACCGGATGTGCTCGATGCAATCACCGCTTCTTTGGGTGTATATTTATCGATGTCAGCAATCACGCTGCGCTTTAATTCTTCTCGCTCTGGCACGTTTTCCTGTACAAAGTCTGCCTCTGCCAAAGCCGTTTGCATATCCGGTTCAAAAAACAGATTATCCTGTGAAGCGCCTTCTGCCAGCCCCATTTCTTCCATTTTAGGCCAAGCTCTTTTTACAGCTTCGCGGGTCCGATTTTCAGCTTCAGGATCTAAATCTGAAGCCGTCACGCGACAGCCGTTTGCCAAAAATCGTGTGATCCATCCGTTGCCGATTACGCCTGTCCCGACAACGGTAACGTGTTTAATTGATGCTTCGGTTGCCATACTAGCCTTCCTTTCCATATGGATTCAAGAGATTTAATTCCTTACGTGCTTCTGCCGGTGTCATAATGTCGGAGCCAAGGCTGTGCACAATGCCGACTGCTTTATCCACAAGCTGCTCGTTAGTTGCCAGCTGCCCCTTTTTCAAATATAGATTATCCTCCAGGCCTACGCGGATGTTACCACCCTGTAGAACGGATTCTGCTACAATTGGCATTTGCATTCTGCCGATTCCAAAAGCGGCCCATCTGCCATTTTCCGGCACACGGCTTTTCATATAGGACAATGTTTCCGCATCAGCTGCCGCTCCCCACGGGATACCAAGACAGAATTGATACAACGGATCGCCGTCAATCAGACCTTCATTAATCAATTGATTGGCAAAGCGAACATGCCCTGTGTCAAAACATTCAAGCTCAGGCTTCACACCACTTTCCTGCACTAGCTTTGCTTGCTTGCGCAGCCAGTCAGTCGGGCTGACATACAGCATATTACCGAAGTTGGTACTTCCGCAGTCAAGTGTGCACATTTCCGGCAGCAGTTTGCCAACCGGCTCATGACGTTCTTCAGGTGTCTGGATGTCAGTCCCTTCACCGCCTCTGGTCGGATCGTCTTCACTAGGCGCCCAGTCACCGCCGCCACCTGATGTAATATTAATGATTACATCAGTTTCTGACTCACGGATACGTTCTACTATTTCCTGATACAGGTTGACATCATGGCTCAAACCGCCTGTTTTCGGATCACGCGCGTGGACATGAGCGATCGTCGCACCTGCTTTAGCCGCCTCAATGGCCGAGTCGGCAATCTCCTTTGGCGTTACCGGTACGTGTGGACTTTTGTCTGTCGTGTCTCCTGCTCCTGTCACTGCGCATGATAAAATTGCCTTTTTATTCATCTTTACCGCCTCCTGTTTGTTTTTTAGGAACATGTTTAAAAATTTCTCCGCTTTCGAAAAAGTCATTTACTCTACGGATCCAGTCATAGTATTCCTTCCATTCGTGAAGCTCAATCAGCAAATCATTAATTCTCTGTTCATTTTCTTTCGTCAATTCCGGATCCCGTTTTATCTCATCTATTTTTTTCTTGAGCTTTTGTTCAAAGTGACGGCTCCGGCTGATTGCCCTTTGCCATGTCGATGTGAATAACGAAATGAATGTTTCATAATAATCTTCTTCAACCTGATACAAGTCTTTCCGGATACCTTTTTTAAATACACGTTCAGTAATGTTCATATCGATCATTTCACGGACAATCTGGCTCATCCTGGTCTTGCTCATCCCTGTTTCAGCAGCCAGATCATCCAGTGTCATCGGTTCCCCGTTCATGTAAATAATCCCAAGAACACGGCCAACACTTGTCGGGGCTCCAAAAGCATTCATATTATCTGTAATTTTTTCAATAAATTGCGTTTTGACATCTTCTATTTTTTCGTTTTGATCAGACATGTCAATCTCCCTTTTCAATATGCTTGCCGGGTTTATGACTTCTCTTCAACAAGCCTTAATATGAGTCTTGATGCCGTTAGTCCGCCATGATAGATATGCTCAAATGCCGCCTTGCCATCAGCGTGAGTCTTGGTTGTCTTCCCGTTGTTCAGGTTTACATCAAAGTGCGGTGCCTTGCTCGCTGCGATATCCAAGCGTAAATAATGGCCTTTTTCCAGTAAATAAGCTGTTGAGCCAATGTCGAGTTCCAAGCAAAATGGTTTATTGATGGATGCTACTTTTTCCCGGTGAAATGTATCAATAATATTGTAAGTACAACCGGATGCATTCACATCCGAAAGACGTAATGACACATCAAATAACTCGGATGGTGAAGATCCCCATATGACAGCTTTTACCGGTCCGAGTAATTGATGATCTTTGGCAAGCGGCTCACTTGTATATACAAGCACATCTTCACGGTCCTGTATATCTTTCACATCAAACATACCTGATTCGTGTCCAGCAATCAAGGTTCCGCCGCCAAATACCGGAACGGGATGTTCAGGATCCAGTTTGAGAGCACTGGATGTCTGTTCCTTCTGAGACTGCAGCATTAGTCCACCGTCGCCGCTGCGCGTTTGTGAAAAACCTTCGCTATGGAGATATACATCACTATCTTTTACATTATCCGCACATGGCCATTCGTCATAAGCTGCCCATTCTGCCTTTCCCATCAAATAAATATGAACCGGCTTTTCAATTGGCATCGGTTTGTCCTTCAGCCATCTGTCAAACCATTTAATATGAACCTCTGTCGGGTCTTTCATTTTATCGACACCAATATTTTCGGCTGCATTATTAAAAAACTTATCACCGGCTTGGCCGGTCATTTCCTCATGAGTCCATGGACCAATCCACAGCATACGTGGTCCGCCATATGCTTCATAAGCCTCCAGGGTAGAACCTAATAACGCATCAAACCAACCACCCATAAACAAAGCCGGAATTTCTCCGCTTTTGAGCTTTCCATTCACTTTTGCATTCTCTTTCCACTCCGGATCCACTTTGTCCTGCATCACATCAAAGAAAAATGAGTTCGGATCGAGCTCCTTCATTGGCATCCATTCATCTGCGGGCGCATAATGCAACCACTCTGCCATATCTTCTAAATAGCTGTTCAGTTTTACTCTGTCAAGACGATTCCGCCGTTTTAGTTGGTCTTCAACTATCGAGCCCAGAACCCACGTTTCGAATTTGCCAGTGGCATTGGGGCTGCCCTCATCGCCCAGTATATCGCCCCATGGATTTCCCATTGTCATGACCGGGGCAATTGCTTTTAATGATGGCGGTTTTTCTGCTGCTGCAGCCAACTGGGTATATCCGTGATAAGACATACCAAAAAGCCCTACTTTACCATTTGAAAAAGACAGTCCGGCCGCCCATTCAACCGCTTCGTACCCGTCTTCACCTTCATGAATGAACGGATAAAATTCACCGTCGGATGCGAACCGCCCGCGCACGTCTTGGAGAATCACAGCATATCCGGCTTCGACCAGTCTGGGAACATCCAGATATTCATCATAATAGCGCGGCGTTTCCTTATCATATGGCAGGCGCAGCATCAGGATCGGGTATTCTTCATTATCATCCGGCCTGTAAACGTCCGAACGCAGTACTGCGCCATCCGATAATTTGCATGGAATATTTTTATCAGTTCTGACCCTTTCCATGAGTTTCACCTCTATTTATATCGATTATCAGATGCTTATATGGGTTTATGCTGCATTAAGCTTATCATCCTTGAGCAGGTAGCAATTTTCGTTCGATCCATCCCATAATCAAATCGGCGATAATAGCCATCAGAGCAGTCGGAATCGCTCCCGCCAAAATAATCGGTGTTCCGTCGGTCGCATTAGTTCCAGTCAGAATAATAGCACCAAGACCTCCGGCGCCTACGAATGCACCAATCGCCGCTATTCCAATACCGATGACAAGTGCCGTCCTGAGCCCTGCCATAATGACACTAACTGCCAGCGGAAGCTCGACCATTCGCAGGAGCTGAAACTTTGTCATACCGGATGCATAGCCAGCTTCAATAACGTTTTTATTAACATCTTTCATTCCGACATACGTATTCTGTGTAATCGGTAAAATTGAATAAAGCATCAATGTCACAATAACTGTATTCGTTCCAAGCCCCATGACAATCATAATTACGGCCATGGCACCCAAAGCCGGGATGGTTTGAATAATACTTCCGAATGCCAGCACCCAACTGCTCAGTTTGCTGTACTTAGCAATCAGAATGCCCAGTGGAATTGAGATGATGGCTGCCAATAGAACACCGTATGCAGCCATAAGAAAATGTCTGTAAAACTGTTCCCATATATAGCCGCCATTTTGACTGACATAGTTTATAAACGCCTCAAGTGTTTCCATCAATTGTCCCCCTTTCCCGCATTCTTAAAGTAGTTGTTTTTTTCAAGGAATTGCCTTGCGACTTTTTTGGGATTCATGAGCTCAACATCCGCTTTGTAATTGAGCTCCTGCATCTTTTCTGTTGATATTTGACCATGCAGCCGCTCTGTTATGTCTTTAATTTGCGGATACTTTTCCAGGATTTCATTGGAAATGACTGGTGAAGCATCATATGGTGGGAAAAAGTCATCTTCCAATACTTTCAAATCAAATTCCTTAATCCGTCCATCTGATGAATAAGCCAACACAACGTCCATGTGACCGCTGGCTGCAGCTTGATAGACCAGACCAACATTCATGGGATAAACTTCTCCAAATGCAAAGTATTCTTTCTTAAAACCGTCATAACCGTCACCTTTCCGATTAATCCAGGCATTATCAACCCCAAAACGCAACTCATCCGCATATGGTTCCAGATCTGATACCGTCTCAATGTTATTTTTCTCGGCAAACTCCTGTGTCACAGCTACTGAATAACTGTTTTCAAATCCATAAGTCGGTGCCCATGTCTGATCGAAGCGCTGTTGGAATTCACGCTTTACAATGTTCAGTGCTTTATCCGGATCTGTAATAGGATCCATACCAAGAGCCCCGGATAAGTCTGTTCCTGTGTAGCGTGTACTTGTTATATCAAGATCTCCCCTTGTCATTCCCTGATGTTGAACAATCGATGAACCAAGTTTTGTTACTAGGTCTGTATCAGCATCAGTTTCCCGTTCAATCATAATCGACAGCATTTGAGCTATGATTTCTGACTCAGATGTGCCAAGGGCCCCGATTTTAATTGTCTCTTTTGTTGTACTGGCAAGGCCAGGCAATGAACAGCCTGTCAGCATAACAAGCAATAGTATTATGATGCTTCCTTTATAGAATATTTTCTTCACTATTTTCACCTCCAACACTATGCTGCATCACTAGACTCCTTTAAGCCATCAGACGTTAACCTGCTTTCCAGAAGAGCAAGTGAGCGATCTGCAATCAGAGCAAGAATTGTAGCCGGCACTGTACCGGCAACTATTAATGATGGCTGATACAGATTCAATCCATCAAAAATGAAATCGCCAAGACCGCCACCGCCAATAAATGCTGCCAGAGCTGCCCAGCCAATCAAATACACCGTCGACAAGCGTATACCAGCCATAATGACTGGAAGTGACAGTGGAAGTTCCATCTTTACAATCGATTGCCAATTGCTCATGCCCATTCCTTTACCTGCCTCTATAACGCCTTTATCAACATCACGAACACCAATGTACGTGTTACGTAAAATCGGCAGCAGTGAATAGAAAAACAAAGCCAAGATTGCGGGGATCTTTCCGACACCCAAAATTGGTATAAAAAATGCTAGAATCGCCAGACTGGGAATGGTTTGTAAAATACCTACAACTGAAATAAAGCGGTCAGCAATCTTTGGCATGCGTGAAAAGATAATCCCAAGCGGTACCGCCACAACGACCCCAAGCACAATAGCTGCCAGTGAAATATAAAAGTGTTCCCAGGTTTTGATGATTAGTTCAGTTCCATGTTCTGCAAGAAATTCCATCATTGTTATACACCTCCTATTCTGCTGCTGTTACCTTATCATCAAGCTCCATACCGTCGCCCCAAATCGTGTCATAAACAAGATTGGCAAGTGTTGCCCGCGTTACAATCCCTTCCAGATGGTGTGTATCATCAACGACTGGCACATATTTCGCTCCACGACGGAGAATTTTGTGGACCGTATCACGCAAAAGACTCTCACCGGATACTGAAAACACATCTGTTTCCATCGCATCATCAACCATGTTCGCCTTTTTATAGTTCAGGTTAATCAATTCAATATCAATATAACCCTGCAGCACATTGTCCGAGTCGACGACAAGTAATGAGTCAACATGCCGGTCGCGCATGGTTGATATTGCTGATTTCAGCGTCGTACCAGTTGGGACAGTGACTGGAAAACCTTCCATAATTTGTCCGACAGTTGTCACATCAGGCCTGCCCTGTATAAGACGATCTCTTCCAAGAAACTCCTCAACAAATTCATTAGCCGGATTCCTTAAAATTTCATCAGGTGTATCTGCCTGAACCACTTCACCATCGCGCATGATAACGACTTTATCAGCTAGTTTAAGTGCCTCATCCATGTCATGGGTTACAAAAATAATCGTTTTATTAAGTTCCTTCTGTAGTTTTTTGAACTCTTCTTGCAATGAATCCCTTGTTATCGGATCAAGGGCGCCAAAAGGTTCGTCCATCAAAATAAGCGGCGGATTGACCGCAAGTGCCCGCAGCACCCCGATGCGCTGCTGCTGTCCACCACTAAGTTCATGTGGATACCTGTCCAAGTATTCTTCAGGCATATCAACAAGCTTCAGCAGCTCACGCGCTCGTTCATCTTTCTTTTCTTTCGGCCACTTCAATAGTGTGCCGACAAGTACAATATTTTCTTTAATGGTCATGTGTGGCATCAGACCGATCTGTTGAATGACATAGCCCATTGAGCGGCGCAATTCCACAGCATCCTGTTCTTTTATGTCTTTGTCATCAACCAGAACCGCCCCTTCCGTAATGTCAATCAGACGGTTGACCATTTTCATTGTTGTTGTTTTTCCGCATCCACTGGGACCGATAAAACAAACAAATTCGCCTTTATTTATTTTCAGATTTAAATTCTTGACGGCAGTCGTTCCGTCCGAGTATTGTTTGGAAACTTGTTTAAACTCTAACAATGTTTGCACCTCCATAATGATTTACCGTTTGAACACTTTTACAAGTATAGAGGATAAACATATATAGACAAACAAGCATATAACCTCGTATAGTCCAATAAATTTGTGCAATTTTTATTGTATAAAGTTCATGAAGTTTATATCTTAGAATTCCTGCTAATTTCTGCAGATTTTGGCCATATCTGAAAATTATTGTTATTTATACTTCACCCTATAATCGTCATTAGGAATTAGAAAAACTCGGCATTCGCCTCGTCTTATGGCGAATGCCGAAGCTTTTTATAAGGTCATCCATAATTTATACTTTCTGACGTTAACATTAGAAAAACCGGGCAAAAGGCGGCCCGGTCTTTTTTCTATCTTCGTTAGAGAAAATCCGATAATTTATATTCCTGTCCATGTACGCCATTATAATACGTTGGATACATTTCCCCTCCACACATTT
>NZ_BMNQ01000025.1 GCF_014646635.1 Lentibacillus kapialis | reverse complement strand
TTCCTCATTCCGCTATTCGTGTGAAAACAGGGCAAAACTATCGCGGCGGTTTTAGCCGATCAGGGCCCACGGGAGATAAAGGAAACACTTTAGGAGCGCAAGCGAATCGCTATTGACTTATCGAGGCGTCACGCTACAGCATTAGTGCTAGAGCCGGACGTGGCAATATTCGACGAAGTATCAATAGGGCTAAAAATTATATACTTTCTGATCTTTCTAGAAAAACTCGGCATTCGCCTCGCCTTATAGCGAATGCCGAAGCGTTTCTTATAAGGTCATCCATTATTTATACTTTCTGACGTTATTTAATAAGTCATCTCCGCCGGTCTATTCCCGCACCTCACACTGGATGGCCGTAACTTATATGAGACCTGGACCACTACGCCTCTTCCCGAAAGCCATTATTCAAAGCAAGTTCCTGAAACCACGACCCGCTCTTTTTAATGTGACGCTTGGCATCATTATCCAAATCTATCGATACCAGACCATAACGATTCTTGTAGGCATTTAACCACGACCAATTATCCATAAACGTCCATACGTGATAACCCTTAACATTCGACCCTTGCTGGATCGCCGCATGTACCCATTTCAAATGCTCCTGGTAAAATGCAATCCGGTAATCATCCTGAATAATGCCATCTTCATCCTTAAAACGGTCTTCATTCTGTACGCCCATTCCGTTTTCTGAGATAAAACATTCAACATTGCCATAGTTTTCTTTCAGATTGATTAGAATATCATAGATGCCTTTTTCATAGATTTCCCAGCCCCTATATGGATTCATCTTTTTCCCGGGCATATCATAAAAATCAAAGAAGTGCTCCGGCATCAATGGGGCGTCCGGATGTGGCATGTACTCTTTTGCTTTGACCCGTCTCGGCTGGTAGTAGTTCACACCCAAAATATCCACCGTATTTTCCTGTAAAAGCTTTTCATCCATTGGTTCTGTGGACGGCAACATACTGTGATCGCTTAGAATTTGCACCAGTTCGTCAGGAAATGTACCTTTCACGGACACATCCAGAAATGATTTGTTGAAAAACAAATCGGCAATCCTGCCTGCTTTTTGATCAGCTGGATGATGGCTTCTCGGATAAGAAGGCGTCACATTTAAAATAATACCTATTTTCCCTTTATAATCCCCGTCTTTAAAGGCCTTAATCGCCATAGCACTTGCAACAGCCGAATGATAGCCTACTTGGACAGCTCGTTTGAAATCCACCACATTAGGATAGTGCGAATCGTACAAATATCCCGCTTCGACCGGTACAATCGGCTCATTCTGCGTAAACCATTTCGTAACCTTACCGCCAAATAAGCTAAAACACGTCTTGGCATAATCCGCAAATGCTTCCACTACTTTCCGGTTTTCCCAGCCGCCCATTTCCTGCAAAACAAGCGGCATATCGAAATGATATAAATTTACAAAAGGCTCAATTCCCGCAGCGATCAATTCATCCAGTACATCATGATAGAATTGGACAGCTTTTTGATTAACCTCGCCCGTTCCATCAGGAATGAGACGTGACCAGGAAATCGACAGGCGGAAGGAATTATGTCCCAGCTTTTTCATCGTTTGAATATCGTCTTTATACCGCTCATAAAAGCGCGAGGTATGTTCAGGACCAACTTGATTGTAAAATCGATTGGGCTCTTGCTGATACCAGTAATCCCAGATATTGTCTCCCTTTCCATCGATATGGGCTGCACCCTCAGTTTGAGTTGCTGAAGCAGCACTGCCCCACCAAAAATTTTCAGGAAATGTATAAGTCGCCATATAAAATGCCTCCTAGCTGTTATGCGATTTAATAAAATGATACGCAGCACCAATTAAATTGGCCTGACTTTTAAATTGACAGGTTCGAATAATCGGTTTTATACTATCCAAATCCATCAAATCCTGAACATCCTCCACCTTTTCAGTGAGAGAAGGGATGAAATCGTCCCGGTGGCTAATACCTCCCCCCACCAAGATACGTTCCGGATCATAGATATGCTGTAAATTATGTATGCCTGCAGCAAGCATAAAATAAAAGTCGTCAATAGCTTGCCGGCATATGTCATCTCCCTCTTCTGCCCACTCAAAAATATGTTCACCGGAAATGTCCCGGTCAGTCATGTCTTTTTCTTTGGCAACTTTTCGGATGAGGGCACTTGTTGAACCTAAATGGCTCCAGTGCTCCACCTGCTTGTTTTTGGGATCGGCATATAATATGGCATAGCCAAATTCACCTGCATAAAGGTTGGCACCGCGATACAAGTCACCATTAGAGATAACGGCACCGCCAATACCGGTACCGATCACAAGCGTTAACACTTCCCGGCAGCCGCGGGCAGCGCCTTTCCACAATTCGGCCAACGCTGCACAATTGGCGTCATTTTCGACGGCTACCTGTTCCCCTGTCCGTTCTTCCAGCAAATCCTTTAAAGCCAATTGATCCAGATAAGAAATCGCGCTTGTTCCTTCAACTTTGCCATTCGCTGTAATAGTGCCGGGGCAGCTGACTGCGATACCCTCTATATCACTATGACGCCGAAAATCATCGCTAACCTCCAGTACAAGGTCCACTAAACCTTCCAATGAAGCAGGTGTCGGGACTTTGTCCGCCATAGAAACGCCTGCATCCTCCCGCACCAGCGCATATTTGATAAACGTTCCGCCAAAATCAAATGATAGATAGTATTTCATAGATGACACCCCCTGTTTCAATCACTCGTTTAACCCACAATATCTTGCGTTACACCACCGTTATTTGTCATATTTATTACCTTGCAAGTAGGCGGATTCAGTTCCCACCCATTTTTTGATATCCTCCCGATACATCCGAATATATTGCGAGTAGATGAAATCGATAATAATCAACAAAGGAATTTGTGCCGATATCTGCCCGGCTTCATTGGGGTTATGGATATGGGACGTTAACAGACTGACATCTGCTATATCATTGACGATATCCCCTGATTCATTTGCGGTAACGACAATTAAATCAGCACCCTTGGTCTTGAGTTTTTTCAGTGATTGCATGACACGATGATTCTCACCGCGTAATGAAAAATAAATCACCAGATTATCCTGATTTAAAAGCGAAGAGATCATTTCAATTGATTCGTAATCCCTTACAACTTCCACAAACTTGCCAACCCGTGTGAAGCGGAATTTAAAATCTTCTCCCGCAATAGCACTTAACCCCAAACCGTAAACATGAATGATTTTTTGACTGTGAATATATCTGCTTGCTTCTTTTATCTTCTCGATATCGGCTTTTTCATCAATGGAATTAATGAGTTCTTTATATTGAAACTGGAGGTTGCTTGTCACGTCATGGATATCATTTGAATAATCCAACAAAGCCTCGCGGTAACAATAAATAAACGCCTTATAATTATCAAATCCAACCTTTTTGCAAAACCTGGTGATTGAAGCAGTCGATACATTAACTTCCTCAGCAAGTTCAGACTGCTTCAACGGTTTCTTGGCCTCTAGAAAATAAGCAGCAATTTGCTCCTCCACAGCCGTAAACCTTAATTTAGAACTTTCGATGGTTAAAAAGATATCATGATTCATCACATCTCATCACCCGTTCATCAGACCAGATACAGGAGCCATATCGTCCGAAATCAAAATCGAATATAAACGGTCTTGATTTCCTTTGGTTTAAAACCGCCCAATTGAATCGTTGGATCCCTATATCTGCTGCTTAATTCCTCGTTTTCAGCCATATTGATGACATGCCAATAATCAATTTGCTGCCGGCAAACCATCTCACCGCTATCATAAACATCTTTATCTGCCGGGTTAAAAAATCGAACAACAAGCCCGGTTTTATCACGCGCCATCTTCACAGAGCTTAATACAATATGTTTGCTATGACTGGCATCAAGCAGTGACAATGTATCAGGTACTGTCTCGCTTAATGGCTGCATGACAAAGTACTTCAACGTATTCGTAAACGCGTTTAAGGATTGATGTTGGTAATAAGGGACTGAAACAGCATAATGCTGATAATGATCGAATGCATCAGCCGCATTAAAATTCCGGCCAACAACCAATGACCATTTAAATGTCATATGTTGCTGCATTTGACTGTCAGGTGTCTCAATGTACCGGAATTGATTGCCTGATGCAACACCCGGCCGTCTGATCAGATCCGGTTTTCCAAGATAGCCGACAGCCCGAAATAATGTCAGGGCAATTCCTTTCCCATCTGACCCTACGATTTCATATTCCTTCATGCCTTTTGAAAACGCGGTAATACTTTTCCCGCTATCATGCACATTGACGAAATTCAGCATCGGATAAATGCCAGACGGTTCCTCTTTCCAGCCTTTTTCGCGCCAATTTTCCAAGTTAGGATCTCGAACAGGCCGGGATATGGTACCAAAAGGAGTGTCGGCAATGCTTTCATCTGTTTTAACATCTCCATTAACCACTAAACGCATCCGATGATCAAAAGCCTTATTTTCCATGTCAAGCCGGACATTGATCGATTGATCATCCGTTCTAGTGGAAATAGTACATTCATAAGGTATTTGGCTATTAAATTGACCTTCAACCCGTTCCGTCAGATTCAGTGGCACATTAAAATAACCTGATAAGGTGATAGAACGCTCTATTTTCCCTTGTTCGGCTTGCGCATTAGCATTGGAAAAGTCCAGTTTCAATACGTTGTCATGCATAGGCGGAGAATAATCATAGTTATCGCCATCATCTCCGCTATCTTCAAGGAATAGAAAATCTCGGTACCATATGTCAGTCACTTTATCAAAAACGTCTACCCTTCCATCTTCGCACATAATCTTATAATAGTCATTTTCGATAGACACTGGTTCGCTACCTATCATGTCGTTTTGCTCCGGAGAGGCAATTTCTCCCTGTTCCCCCTCCACAATATCCAGGACATCATATCCTAATGGCTCCAATGTGACAGGGACCAGAATTTCCATTTCGTGATATAACGATTCAGACGCAGGCTTTACATCCCTGCGAATCGGATCATTCGAGCATTCCGTCATGTTCACGAGTTGATAGGGAATCTTCTCACCTTTATGATAAATCGCAAAATCAGAATTGACCAATGAAACCTTTAAATTCAGTCGTTTCTCTTTTCGTACAGGCAGTGTATTAAAAACAGTCATTTGGTTAGGCTTAATATTTTCCCGGGATTCGCTGATTTTCCTGGTGAGATAATCGATCAGTGAATAGGATAGCTCATCCGCTTCGGTTAAACGCTGTAAAATAGATCGATTGGTTTTATCACTATTACAGCCCCCGGCGCTATCATGCGCATGATTTCGTAATGTCAGTTTCCACACCTTATCCAGTAAGTCCTGTTTGTAGGGAATCCCGATATGATCCGCAATCGCCATTAAAGGCTCTACCTGATAAATTAACCGGCGCTCCACCTTATCATTCAAATACTTATGATCATACCTGGTTGAATAAATGGATCGATGAATCTTGGATACTTGCGCATTCAGCAATTCACCTTGAACGGAAGGCAAATCCGATTTTTCCTCCATGATGCCTTCAAACAACTTATCATAATGACTTTCAATCAGTTCATCGTCTTCCAAGTTCTCATTGAAATGATGCATTCTGTCTTTTAAATTCATGTCAACATAACGCTGATCCCCGCCAATCGGCAGTGCCACATGAGAGGACACCGTGTCTGTTTTGATTTGTTCCATTAAAGCATGAACGTTGTCATTTTCAATAAGTTGGACCCCTACAAAATAACCATCTTTGATATTATAAGCCATAACACGGCTGCCATCTTCGGACTCCCAGAAAAATTCTCTTTGTTTCATGGTGTCCGACGATAATCCACGCCAAAAAACAGCTTTATCAATCCCCATCTGGTGACATATTTTCGGCATATCAATTGATTGACCAAAGGCATCGGGAATGTAACCGAGTAAATCGGTCCCCCCGAACGTATTCCCTAGCTCCATTCCAATCTGTAAATTTCTAACCAATGACTCCCCGCGTACGATCATTTGATCAGACTGTGTATACCAGGGTCCAATTTTTAGCTTACCGTTCTCAACAAGCTTCATAAACCGCGCTTGCTTATCAGGGTTTGCCTCTAAATAATCCTCAACAATACTCGTCTGACCATCAAGCATGTAATAATCCAAAATGCCTTCTTCCAGTGCCGTTATGACCTCGTCCACGTGATAGCATAATTGTATGAAAGATTCATTACTTGTAAAGTACCACTCATAATCCCAATGTGTGTGTGCAATAACGTGAATTGTATTTTTCATTTTAACACCCTGGCTTTCTATTAATTGCTAAGTTCTTCCAATTTATTCTGGATAATGTGATATAGATCTTTTTCTGTATCAGCTGTTAAGATCGACTGTGTGAACTGTTCATCAATTAATGCCCGTGATAGAGTGCTGAGCACTTTCAAATGGTCATTGTTTTTCCCATCCGGAATGGCCAAGGCAAATGCCACATGCACGCCTTTTCCATCCATCGACTCCCATTCAATAGGATTAGAAAATTTGATCAGCATTAAAGATGGATTAATGACGGTTTTATGCTTGCAGTGCGGTATGGCCACCCCATCTTTAAAACCGGTCGTCACCTCTTTTTCACGTTTTTTCAAGCCTTTGTAATAGGATTTTGAGGATGTCACAACCCCCTGCTTCTCAGCAAAAACGGCAATATAGTTCAGCGCCTCATCCTTTGTTTTCACCGAGGAATCGAAAACAATATGATTGATATGAAACATGTCATGCACCAATTAATCCACCCTCTTTTTTGTAAATCCAATAATTAACGCCGTGACAAGCACACCTGCCAACACGCTGAATATCCATGTAACGAACGGAACGGGCTGCTCGATATAACCAACAAACGTCCCAAGCGGCGACCCGATACCTCCAAAGAATTTAATGCCCAAACCTGCTGCCAGTCCGCCTGCAACAGCTGATCCTGCCACAAACGCCGGAATCATACGGACCGGATCCTGCGCAGCGAATGGAATAGCGCCTTCCGTGACACCTACAATCCCCATACCAAAGGCACTGTTCGCTGAAACTTTTTCGGTTGGAGAAAATTTCTTCTTAAAAAGAATAGATGCCAGCCAAATACCTAATGGGGCAACAGAAATAGCTGCCTGTGTTGCGGTTTGCGGAACAAAATTAGCGCCTTCCACGCCGTATTTAGCTATGGTATCTGTGAAAACAGCCGTACCGAACACAAGCGCCGTTTTATTAAATGGCCCGCCTAAATCAAAACCAACCATCGCGCCAATAATAACCCCTACAATCACGGGAGCTGAGCTGTAATTTTCGTTTAATGTCGTCAACCCATCATATAGAAAGTCCATCATAGATGCCATTGGATTCCCAATCACATATAGGACAAATAATGAAATTAACAGGGTGCTGACAAATGGAATCAGCATAATCGGAACAATTGGCTGAATCAGTTTTGGATACGGAATCTTCTTCAGCAATTTCACAAAATAACCGGTTGTAAAAGCAACCAGTATCGCTCCTAAAAAACCGCCGCCAGCATCGGCGCCCAACATTTCGGCATCATTTGCAATATAGGTACCGATCATAGCTGCAGCAATGGCTGGCTTACCAGCGATGGAATTTGCTACAAATCCTGCAAACAGCGGAATCATTAACAGGAAACCAACCTGGCCAATATCGAATAAATTTGACATCAATTCACCCATCACGGTTGATTCATTAAAACCCCAATCAACAATCCGGCCTGCCTCATCACGCTGAAATGCTGACACATTTGCTATGGCTAAGATCAGCCCTGAGGCAATGACCATCGGGATCATGTAAGAAATACCTGCCATGATATGCTGGAAAAAACCGCCCTCTTCCGTTTTCCCCATCTTAGCAACCCCAGCTTTTGTGCCTTTTTCGCCATAAACTTCAGCACTCTCTAGAGCGGTTTCAAGCACTTCCTGAGGATTCCTTATTGCTTCTGATGCCTTAACCCGCTTCACGCGTTTCCCCGTAAAACGCGTCATATCAATATTGATTTCCACAGCTAGAATAACAACGTCTGCATCTTCAATCTCTTGCTGAGTCAAACCATTCTCGACACCAATTGAGCCTTGTGTCTCAACCTTAATATCATAGCCCTGGTCCTCACCGGCTTTTTCCAGCGACTCAGCAGCCATATATGTATGAGCAACACCAGCGGAACAAGCAGTAACCGCAACAATCTTCTTTTGAGACATTTGACAACCTACCTTTCTGATAATGTATTGTCTTTAGAAAAACTCGGCATTCGCCTCGTCTTATAGCGATGCCCGAAGCTTTTCTTATAAGGTCATCCATCATTTATACTTTCTGACGTTATTAAAAACCTTTCAGCATAAATTAATTGACGCTGTGCGCTTTTTTGTCCTCCTTCACCACCTATTATTCAGAGATTCATATTTGACTAGTTATTGTCAGTGTATAACGAAGAGTTGACCCTGAAAACACTTTCAATAAATGTTGTTTAAAGTATCTTTTTTCATGCATTTTTTGAAATTACTTTCAATCCCCCGCTGGGAAATGACCACAGCCGGTTTGTCTATCGCGTACAAGCTGCTACCCACAATGTCATCTCTGAATCGTGTTGGCACAAGGACAATCACCCGAACTCGAAGCCGATACAAGCCCTGCACACAAAAATTGGCATCCGCCTTTTAATAAAGACAGATGCCAAATGCAATGGCATAATTACGCTTGCTTCTTCTTCTCCGTTACTGCTCTATTTTCCTCATCATCATAAAATACTTTAAAATTCGGATCGAGCGCTCCCTTGTGCAAATGTCTCGCTTTATAGTCTTTTAGCAGCGCAAAGAACTTTGGACTCAATATCAGGATAGTGATGACATTGGCAAAAATGGGCAAAGCTGTTGTCATGTCAGCGAATAGCCAGACCATCGTTCCTGGCATGCCAATGGAAACAGCAATAAGCACCAGGATAAAACCCGGAATTGGATAAGTCCACTTGTAAACCGACAAGATACGTTTTTTCCACCTGGATTCACCTAATAGATACCGCAAAATCACTTCGATTTGAGCATAGATACCGGATGATGTCGTCAGTCCAAACAGCAGAACGCCGATAGCAATTATCATCCGTCCAATAGTGCCCACACCCCTCTCGAAAGCAGCTAATGTCAATTCCGCTCCATCCAAGCCTGTCGTCCAAGCACCTGTTACGATGATAACAAGTGACGTAATGCTACAAATCACGAACGTATCGACAAACACCTCAAAAGCACCAAGCATACCCTGACGGATAGGATGGTCAGTTTTTGCTGTCGCGTGAATCATAGCAGATGATCCCCATCCCGCCTCATTCGTGAAGACGGCTCTGGACATGCCGGTCTTAATTGCTACAGCAACGGCTGCCCCGGCAAAACCACCTGCCGCGCTCGTACCATTAAATGCACTGTTCACAATCAGTGCAAACGCCTCAGGCAGTACATTAATATTAATGGCAAGAATATATAATCCCCCTAAGATATAAAAAACAATCATGAAGGGTACAACTTTGACTGCAATTTTCCCCAATCCTGAAAGACCGCCGCTGATCATGACGTACAGGAGCACCGTATAAATAAAACTGACCCAAACGTGATTCATCGAAAACGTCGTAGCAACTGCTTCGGAAACGGTATAATTCTGTACAGTCAATACAAATCCGGTTCCAAAGCCAAAGATAAAAATGAAATTTAATACTTTATAAAGCACTTTATGATTTCGTTCCTCATACAAACCTTTTCGAATATAATAAGTTGGACCGCCATATGCTTCACCGTTTTTATCCCTGGAACGATAATGTACAGAAAGAGAAACTTCGGTCATTTTAATCAGTTTTCCAACCAGACCGGCTATCCACATCCAAAAAACAGCACCGGGACCACCAAGCGCAATCGCCGCTGCCACGCCACCAATATTACCGACACCAACAGTAGCACCGATGGAAAGGCTGACCGCTTCAAAAGGCGACAATACGCCTCCTTTTTCCTGTTTGCCCTTTGACCCTTTGATATCCCGGAAACTTTGCCTGAAAATGAGCGGCAAACGGTGAATTTGAAAAAAGCGTGTTTTCAACGTCAGAAAAACCCCTGCTGTCAAAATAATAATGATGAGCGGCATCCCCCATAAAACGTCCTGTACGATAAACTCGACCCAGTTCACAGTAATCTCCCCTTTATATGTCATCGCTTACATTTTCCGAATAACGGAAAAATATTCTGACTAATGAAATCGGTGGTCTTATTATAATGGATAATGTAATTGGAATCAATGAAATTTTCTGATTTCATTTAAAACTCAAAATGCAGAATTGATAAGACAAACCAGCAAATTTATCCAAGCAGGCGATAACACATATAAGTAAAGTCATGAAGCCATCTACCATTTTCCAATCCAAATAAAAAGGCGCTCAGCATTCTCTGCCAAGCGTCTCTTTTACGGCCTATATTCACATGATCGTTTCCCCATTCAGTTCAACTGTTGGCGGCCAAACGTGCCAGTGATTTTCCCGGCAGCAGCTCTAACCTTATCGGCTAAATATTCCCTGCGTTCTGCAGTCAAATTAAAATTAATAACGCGAATGCCAACCGCGCCGTGCACATCACCGTTCAAATGGGTAATGGGCGCCGCAATGGATGTCGTGCCTTCGATTCGCTCATTATCACTCTCGGCATACCCTTTTTCCCGGACTTCTTCCAAATAATTCTGGAAAGCAACCTGATCATTTTTCGGGAACAGCCGGCGAATACACGCATTCCGCTCGGGCGGCGCCTTGAACGCCAGCATCACATGATTGGCAGCGCCGGTATCCATCGGGATGCGAAGCCCAATTTTGTCATAAACACGAATGGCACTCGAAGTATCATCAATCCGTTCAATAATCATCGACTCATCGTTCATCGGTTTATATAAATACACACTTTCCTGCAGCTGCTTCATCAAATGCTCCAGCACCGGCCGCATCTGACTGACATAATCAATCGTGTCATAGATTAATAGACCATATTCCAGCCAGATACTGCCGATTCCATATTGCTTTGTCCGCTCATCTTGTTCGACCATCCGATGCCTGATCATCGCTTTCAAAATACGGTGTAGCGTGCTCACCGGAAGCCCCGTATCCTCAGCCAGTTCCGAAATTGTCAATTTATTTTCCGGTGAATTTTGCAGCAGAATACTTATAATCGTCATCGCCCTATCAATCGACTGCATCCTAAACCAACTCTCTCATCTAATGATAGCGTTTCATATTGACATTATAGCAAAGACACCTCTATAATGAAATTACTAATTTTCAATAAATGAAAAACTTTTTCATTATACGGAATAAAGGAGGGATCTTATTTACTGCACATCAATGTATGATCAACTAAAATGCGTCATTGTAAAGCACCCGGAACAAGCGTTTATTAGCCAGTCAAATCTGGTGGACCAGTGGCAGACATTTAATTATATTGATGTTCCCGACTACGCCGAGGCGCTGGAAGAGTACCGTGAATTTATCCGCATGCTGAATACACACGTGGATCAAATCGATTATTTGCCGGCCTCCAATCAGACCGGGCTTGATTCAATTTACACACATGATCCGGTCAAATTCACCCACGACGGTGCCATCATCCTAAAATCGGGCAAAACCATCCGGCAATCAGAAGCAGCAGAAATGAAAACGCATTTAGAAAAACAAGGCATTCCGATCATCGGTGAACTTACCGGGGATGCGGTCAGTGATGGCGGTGACATCGTCTGGGTGGATAATCACACATTAGCCGTCGGTCTTGGATATCGCACCAACCGTGAAGCCATTCGGCAGTTAAAAAAGATAACCGAACCATTCGTCAATCATTTTATCGAAGTGCCGCTGCCACATGACCGGGGCGAAGATGAATGCTTACATCTCATGTCAATTATAAGCATCGTCGACCATGACCTGGCCGTGGTCTATTCACCACTGATGCCGATCTTTTTCCGTCAGTATCTGCTCGAACAAGGATTTACACTTATTGAAGTGCCCGTCGCTGAATACGAAACGCTCGGCTGCAATGTCCTTGCCCTCGCACCGCGCGTCTGCGTGCTGCCGGCAGGAAATGAAAAGACCAAACAGAAACTCGAACATACTGGGGCAACTGTTTACGAATATAAAGGAAACGAAATCTCCTATAAAGGTACCGGCGGCCCGACATGTCTGACCTGCCCGGTTATTAGATACTGAAAAAACACAGCAATACAGACAGAGCAAGCTAACTGTGAAGTGATTGTTTGACTCAGTTATTTTGAGTCAATCTTTTTCTACCATATTACGAGGGGGAAATATGAATGAACTTTTCCAATGTTATTGTCAAAACACCTGGCAAAAGTTATACACAAGGACTGTCGACATCCAGCCTTGGCATACCGGATTATAAAAAAACGCTCAAGCAGCATGCCGCGTATGTGGATGCACTGCAGCAGTGCGGCGTCGAGGTGACAAAACTTCCGGCAAGCGAGGATTTTCCCGATTCTACTTTTGTGGAAGATACAGCCGTTTTAACAGAAGAATTTGCGGTTATCACGAATCCCGGCGCCACTTCCCGCAACAGGGAAAAAGTTTTGATGGAACCCGACATCCGCAACTTTTACCAAACCATTCATTATATCAAATCACCCGGAACGCTCGATGGCGGTGACGTACTGCAAGCAGAAGACCAAGTTTACATCGGTATTTCCGATCGGACAAATAATGCAGGTGCCCGACAGTTCAAAACCATCGTTGAGCAATTCGACTATCAGGCAACTATTATCCCGTTAAAAGCATTTTTTCATCTAAAAACAGGAGTCGCCTACCTAGGAGATAATCAAATGGTCGTCGCCGGGGAATTCATCGACCATCCGGACTTTGCATCCTATGATAAGCTAATCATAAGTGATGAAGAGGAATATGCTGCCAACTGCATCCGAATCAACGATAACGTCATCATACCGGACGGCTACCCGGAAGCCAGAGACAAAATTGAAGCCGCCGGATACCCGACCATCGCACTCGACATGTCCGAATTCAAAAAACAGGATGGTGGACTGAGTTGCCTGTCTTTACGATTTAAAGTCTGATGAATCACCGTTTACAACCCGGAAACGTTCTTTTTATAGATTTCATTATAATAAAACGAATCAGTGGAAAAAGGCTGATGCCGAGAGGAGAATTCTGATGGAAAAGAGGAATTGGAGTGACCCGAAAGACCTGGAAAACCTGCTTTGTCAGCTGGTGAGCTGGAATAGTGAGACATTTTCAGATGGGGAAAAAAGCTTTCCGGTAAAAGCGCACGACAAATTGAGCGTCCTTGCCCATTTTCAGGAACATCCAGACCGGATCAGCCTGCACCAAGCTGATCTTGGGCGTTCGTATTTAACTGCCCTGTATAAACACGGCAACATACAGCAAACCATCGTCCTAATCAGTCATTTTGACACCGTACAGACTGAAGAGTACGGTGATCTCCAGCCACTTGCCTGTAACCCGGAAAAATTGACGAAAGCACTGCAGGCTTACAAGGTGATTCTTGATCCGGACGCCGTCCACGATCTGGAATCCGGTGACTATTTGTTCGGGCGCGGCACAATGGATATGAAAATGGGACTCGCAATACACATGGCGCTTTTAGAAAAAGCAAGTACCGAACAATGGCCAATCAACCTGTTGCTAGTGACCGTGCCTGATGAGGAAGTCAACTCATCCGGCATGCGCAGAGCTGTTAGTACCATGGCTGATTTACAGGATACATATAACCTTGATTACGAGCTATTTTTGAACAGTGAGCCATCATTCACACAAAAGCCCAGCGATACGAATCATTATATTTATTCCGGCACGATGGGCAAAATCATGCCCGCCACCTTGTTTTATGGTAAGGAATCTCATGTCGGCGAACCGCTGAAAGGCATAACAGCCAACTATATTGCATCCTTTTTCACCCAGCGTATGGAATGGAACCCGCGCTTTCAAGAAGAGCATCTCGGCGAGCTGACACCACTTCCTGTTTCCCTGCAGCAGCGCGATTTAAAACAACATTACTCAACACAGACGCCAGCACGCGCCCAAGCCTTATATAACATCTTCCTGCTGCAGCGATCTGCCGGCGATATCATGGATTTGTTCGAACAAACGGCCAATGATGCCGCCGAGGCTTGTAATGCTGCTTATCAAAAAGTTTGCGAACGCGAACAAACAGACGGCATCGGAAATGTGCGCGTCCTGCGATACGACCAGCTCGAATCCTATGCGCGCCAGCAATACGGTGATGCCTACGTCAAAAACATCCAAGCCGAGGTCAGTGCGGATAGTGAACTGGATGAACGCGACAAATCATTCCAAATCGCCGACCAGCTCATGATCGCCTGTCAGGAGCTCGCCCCAGCAATCGTGCTCTTGTTTGCGCCGCCATTTTACCCGCCCGTGAATACTTCGGAAGAAACTCTGACCAATAAAGCAATCCCGCTGCTGGAAGAGACGGGCAAACAATATGGTATTGAATTAGTGCCAATCCATTATTTCAACGGCATCTGCGACCTCAGCTATGTCAGCTATCAGGGTGCAGATGACGGCTGGGTAAACTACGAAAAAAATTTACCGGTCTGGGGAAAGGACTACCACATCCCATTCGACATTATGCAAAACCTACAAGCTCCTGTACTCAACGTCGGCCCATTCGGCAAAGATCCGCATCAAATGACCGAACGCCTGCACAAACAAAGCGCATTCCACCACACACCTGCCATGCTCGAAAGCCTGATCAAACGGCTATTCTGCTGATCGGATATCACTGGACAAAAACGCACGGCAGCAAGCCCCCACCGCCCAAGTTCAGCGCGCTCTCGCACGAGTTCAGGGTGCTCTCGCACGAGTTCGGGGTGCTCTCGCACGAGTTCAGCGCGCTCTCGCACGAGTTCGGGGTGCTCTCGCACGAGTTCGGGGCGCTCTCGCACGAGTTCGGGGCGCTCTCGCACGAGTTCGGGCGGCTCTCGCACGAGTTGCGGCGATTCTCGCACGAGTTCAGCGCGCTCTCGCACGAGTTGCGGCGCCTCTCGCACGAGTTCAGCGCGCTCTCGCACGAGTTCGAGGCGCTCTCGCACGAGTTCGGGGCGCTCTCGCACGAGTTCAAGGCGCTCTCGCACGAGTTTAGCACACTCTCGCACGAGTTGCGGCGCCTCTCGCACGAGTTCGGGGCGCTCTCGCACGAGTTGCGGCGCTTCTCGCACGAGTTCGGGGCGCTCTCGCACGAGTTGCGGCGATTCTCGCACGAGTTGCGGCGCCTCTCGCACGAGTTCAGCGCGCTCTCGCACGAGTTCGGGGCGCTCTCGCACGAGTTCGAGGCGCTCTCGCACATCTCCAGTGTATCAACCACTCCTTACCAAACACTAAGCATCCAACACCACAATATGAACAGCTTTCACCGGGCCATGAACGCCGACAACCATGTTCATTTCGATGTCGGCGCTATTGCTTGGGCCGGTGATGAAGTTAATATAGGGGGAAATGTCTTCTCCATCGTCAACATGTTTATGAATCGTGGCAGTCGCTTGAGTCATCCGCGGCACGATGGTTGACTTCGGAACAATAGCTGCATAGGTAGTTGGCAGCAAGCTGACGGACCGAGCGATATTCCGGCCGTTAAATTGTGTGATCGTCCCTGATTCGGCAAGGCTGGCGTCACTGAACAGAAAACCGATATTCGCTTGCTTCGCCTGTTCAATGCTCGCTGAACCTGATCCGGCATCCCATATATGCACATCATTTGTGGCCATAACAGCATTCAGGCCAAATGCCTTAAAACGCTCATCATCTGTTGCAACCATTGGTGCGCCGCCATAGGTTTCCATGACATACACAATGGTTTGTTCAAGTTGATCCATTGTCGTCTCCAGGACATGTGTGCCTTTCTCCTCACTATTTTTATGAAAAAGCGCACACAGTTCATCACGTGTGTGGTCCTGGTAGACCGCCCACTGCGGCTGATGCTCCCAATCAGGACGCGACACGTTCGTTTTGCGTTCCCGCCCAAGCTTATCAGCAATATTCCCTAAAAATTTATCCCGATTATGAATGGTGCCTTTATGCATTGCGGCTGTCTCCTTTCTTATGTTCCTGGAACCATTTTCTGAAATTCTCATTACCCGGCGCTGGGAATTCCCTTATTTTGGTCCAGAGCTTCATCGGACCGGGGCCATTTGATATAGAACCGTCATGAACAAAAGGCTTTGCAAATGTCGGGGCGCCTTTTGTCGCTATTTTGAACAATGACGGTGTACTCGCGCCAATGCCAAAGGCTGTCATGGCTGCTTTTTCGCTTTTTTCCGCATAGTTCTCTTCAACATAAATTTCGCGATGCCTGATGAGTTGCTCATGCAATGGAATTTTCACCGGACAGGCTTCGGTACACGCAGCACAAAGACTGGATGCATAAGGCAGTTCGCCGTATTCTTCATAACCGCCCAATATCGGTGAAAGCACAGCGCCAATTGGCCCCTGATAAATGGAACCGTAAGCATGGCCGCCGATGTGCCGA
This sequence comes from Lentibacillus kapialis, assembly GCF_014646635.1. Taxonomy (GTDB): domain Bacteria; phylum Bacillota; class Bacilli; order Bacillales; family Amphibacillaceae; genus Lentibacillus; species Lentibacillus kapialis. Next base: position 27,843 of record NZ_BMNQ01000025.1, on the reverse strand, counting down.
TACACCGGGCAAACGTTCACACAAGCGGCACAGCGGATACAGTGAAGGGCTGACTGGAATTCGGTTCCAAGTGCTTTGGAGCGGCCCCCGTCCACAATGACAAGATGAAAGTCTTTCGGCCCGTCAACACTCTCCGGACCAACATCCGGTGTCACGTTCGTTACATATGTGGTGATTTTTTGACCAACGGCACTTCTGCTCAGCAGGTTCACCATTACGTCCAAATCCTCCCACGTTGGCACCAGCCGCTCCATACCCATGACGCTGATTTGCGTTTCCGGATAACTGGTTACCATGTTGGCATTGCCTTCATTCGTCACCAGGGAAACCGACCCCGATTCAGCCACACCAAAATTGCACCCGGTAATGCCAATATCAGCATTCATAAATACATCCCGCAACTGACTGCGCGCAAATGCCGTCAGTTCCTCCGGCTGATCAGTCCCGGTGTAGCCGGCCTTCTCCGTCAATGTATCACGGATTTGCGATTTGTTTTTATGCAGTGACGGCACCACGATATGAGAAGGACGATCGTCTTCTTCAGCCTGCAAAATATATTCCGCCAAGTCGGTCTCATGAACCTGACAGCCAACTTCTGACAAGGCTTCATTCAACCCGATTTCTTCTGTCACCATTGATTTGGCCTTCGTAGCGTTTTTAGCATTCTTCGCTTTAACAACCTGCTGTATATAGTCGTTCGCTTCCTCTGCCGTTTCCGCAAAAAACACATTCCCGCCGCGTTTGGCAACATTTTCACTGAGTTGTTCGAGATAATAATCAAGATTTTCCAATGTATGCCGGCGTATTTCCTCACCGGCACTGCGCCAATTTTCCCAGTCACCAATCGCCTCGTCGCCTTCTGTTGCAGCAATCTTTTTGCCTCTTAAACCATCCTGGGCGTTGGCCATCGATTGACGCATGAATGTATCATCCAATGCATCATCAACCCGATCAAAAAAGGGCTTTTCACCAATCTTCATCGCCACATCTATCGTCCCCTTTCCTAACGCGAATTTAAAATCTGTGCAATATGTTTAACAGTTATCGGTTTCCCTTCACGGTCAATCCGTCCTTTTATGTTCATCAAACATCCACCATCAGCCGTGATCAAAACATCTGCACCTGTCTCTTCCACGTGACGGACTTTTTCATCAACCATCTGCTCGGAAATCGGCACCATTTTTACAGCAAATGTCCCGCCAAAGCCACAACAGTCATAATTATTTTCCAATGGCAACAGCTCCAAGCCCTCTACATTATGGAGCAATTTGAACGGGGATTCCGTTTCCTTGAGCAACCGCATCATATGGCATGACGTGTGGTAGGTCGCTTTCGCATGATAAACGGCCCCAAGATCTTCAATTCCCAGAACATTGACAATGAACTGGGTAAATTCATATGTGTTATCGGCCACTTTTTGAGCCCTTTCCTGCCAAACAGCATCCTCCCGGAAAAGACCGGGATATTCCTTGAACATACCGGCACATGATCCGGAAGGTGTGACAATATAGTCCGATGACTCAAACGCGGAAATCATCTGTTTCGCCGCTTTTTGTGCATCTTTTCTATAACCACTGTTATAGGCCGGCTGACCGCAGCAAATCTGTCCCCGCGGAAAGTCTATTTCACAGCCGAGACGCTCAAGCACTTCAACCATATCTTTCGCAGCCTCCTGATAGAACAGCTCTCCAAGGCACGTGACAAACAATGATATTTTCATAATATCCTCCCCTATTCAACTCATGCGAGCATTACTCCAATGTTTCGTCGATATACTGAACCAATTCCCTATTGACCTCATCCAAATGTGTATACATGTGTTCATGCGCTTCTTCCGGTTTCCGGTTCTTAATAGCATTAAAAATCCGCTCATGTTCCATATATAATGTCTCAGAACGATTTTCAGAATACAGCAGCACTTTTCGTGTTTCACGAATCGTTTCAGAAATAAGCCCTGACACACTGCTTATGAGATTTAAAAGTAACTGATTGTGCGCTGCATGCGCGATAGCAATATGAAAATCCATATCAGCACTCGCAGCCAAATCTTCATCTCCCTTGGCATTTCCCATCACAATCAGAGCCTTTTCGATCGGTATTAAGTCTTCTTCATTGTGAACCTTAGCAGCAAGACTGGCCGTGCCCACTTCTAAAATCTTTCGAAGTTCATACAGTTCCTTCACATCATTTTTCTTCATCAAAAAAGCAATCGTTACAGGCAGCGAGAATTTTGAAGGATCGAACGACTTCACATACGTCCCCTCACCTTGTTTCATTTCAAGAAGACCCATGGAACGTAAACCGCTTAACGCTTCCCGTATTGCCGATTTACCAACATCAAAGTTAGCTGCCAATTGCTCTACAGACGGCAGCTTTTCACCTGGTTTTAATTGTGTGTTCCTTATTTTATCAATAATCGATTCGGCGACTTCCTCGTAAATTTTTTTGGTTTGTATCTTTTGATACGCCATATCCTGCCTCAACTCCTTATCATTTGGCTCCATTTTACTGGAATTCATGAATTTAGAATAGCGCTCATTGCCAGGGTATTGAACCAACTAATTTGTATAATTAGAAAAACTCGGCATTCTCCTCCTAGTGTGTACCGAAGTTTTTCTTAAAAGGTCATCCATAATTTATAACCTATAACGTTATAATAAATCCGGAAAAACCGGCCAGTAAACCATACAAAATAGCTGGAATCAGCGTTTTTCGAATAATGTCTCCTTCCTTGCCGGATAACCCCACTGCACCACTTGCTGCAACGACATTATGAACACAAATCATATTACCTGCACCCGCACCGATTAACTGCGCCGCCAAAACCGTGTTAACGCCAAACCCTGCCTGTGTTGCCACATTGTACTGTATGGGACTGAACGTTAATGTTGAAACGGTGGCGCTCCCTGTAATGAAAGCACCCAGTTCACCTAAAAATGGCGCAACAAAAATCCAAACAGGACCTAAAGAATTTGCTAATGATTCAGCTATATGCTGCGGCATACTGACCAAATCATTCATGTTCATGCCTGAGTTAACAAATACTTGGACCATAATCAATGTTGCCATCAAGGAAATCGTTGTCATTTTCATTGTTGCTAATGATTCCTGTGAGGCATTTGTGAACGGTCGAAATGTTTTACGCTGAATGGCAATCGCACTTATAGCCGCAAGAACCAGGACGGTACCAGGTGAATACAAAAACTGCCAATCAGACGTAATACCTTCCACTCCTAAAATATTGGACCACGAAAAGTCAATTGCTGAGGTGGTGAACGTTTGAAGCCATGGTACAATGCGTGTAAGCAGAAGCAGAACAACAACAATTATGTATGGCGACCAAGCCGTTATAATCCCTAAATCGGATTCTTTATCGACCACCTGAAAGTCATCCCGTAAAGCTGTCTTCCATTCTGTTTTTGGCAATAACAAACCTTTGTTAGCGGTATATGCAGCAACAATCAGACCGGTCAGTGAAGCTAAAATCGATACAAATTCATAACCGAACAATGACGCATATAATAAAGCCGATCCCGTATATACGAGTCCTATCAATAAGGTCCAAGGCAGAAGAACAAATGCATCCTTTATCCCCTTACCAAAGAAACTGGTCAATATAACGATTAAAATAAATGGAATAAACGTCCCTGCCAATAAATCCATCGATGTAACAGAAACGGCAATGTCCTGAAAAAACCCTTCACCCGCCTTTGGATTATTACTCAAGCCAATCGCAATTGGTGTACCAACCGCCCCAAAAGCAACAGCTGTACTATCAGCGATCAGTGCAATGGTCGCTGCTGCCAGTGGACTAAATCCTAATGCAAATAAGAGTGGCCCCGTTACCATAGCAGGCGCACCAAAACCCGCAGCCCCCTCAATCAGGGATCCAAACAAAAATGCGACAATAATAACTTGTACACGCATATCACCGGAAATACTCTGGAATCCTTGATTAATTCGATCGACTGCGCCAGTATTACGAAGAGTATTCAATAAGACCAATGCACCAAACAATATCCATAGTATGGTTAATGCTTTATGGATGCCTTGTAATGATGAAGAAGCAATGACATTCGCCTCCATCCCCCAAACGGTGAAGCCTAATACGATAAGAATCACAGCACTCACGCTCATCCCTTTAGCTGCCGGCATTCTTAGAATAACCAAAAAAAGGAATGGAAAAATAATGGCGCTTAAAGCAATAAGTAAATACATCTTATAAGTCCTCCTCCCATTTTCAACCTTTAGCCACACAAATAAACCGCTTACAAAATGATGCAGTGATAAGGTCATCAGATGACTAAATTCTAAAATACTATAATTTTCAAGAAGTTTCAATACATTCATAGAATTCATCGTTAGGGCATTCGCCTTGTCTTATAGCGAATGCCGAAGCTTTTCTTATAAGGTCATCCATAATTTATACTTTATGACGTTACAAAAAAGTGCTGAAGCAGGAAGGTGCGGCGCCTTCCTGCTTCAGTTCTGCATATCATATCATGCACTTATCAACTTCTTTGTCAGACATAAGCTGAACTGTCTGCCTTGTTCAGATAATGGTCAATGCTGTGAATCAGCACCCAGACATTTTGCTCCCGCACGAGTTCAGCGGGTTCTCGCACGAGTTGAGGCTGCTCTCGCACGAGTTGAGGCTGTTCTCGCTCAAGTTCGGTCGGTTCTCGCACGAGTTGAGGCTGTTCTCGCTCAAGTTCGGCCGCTTCTCGCACGAGTTGGAGCGGTTCTCGCTCAAGTTCGGCCGCTTCTCGCACGAGTTGGAGCGGTTCTCGCTCAAGTTCGGCCGCTTCTCGCACGAGTTGAGGCTGTTCTCGCTCAAGTTTGGCCGCTTCTCGCACGAGTTGGAGCGGTTCTCGCTCAAGTTCGGCCGCTTCTCGCACGAGTTGGAGCGGTTCTCGCACGAGTTGAGGCTGTTCTCGCTCAAGTTCGGCCGCTTCCCGCTCAAGTTCGGCCGCTTCTCGCACGAGTTGAGGCTGTTCTCGCTCAAGTTCGGCCGCTTCCCGCTCAAGTTCGGCCGCTTCTCGCACGAGTTGAGGCTGTTCTCGCTCAAGTTCGGCCGCTTCTCGCACGAGTTGGAGCGGTTCTCGCTCAAGTTCGGCGACCTCCCGCACGAGTTCACTCGGTTCGCGCTCAAGTTGACTCCGCTCTCGCACGAGTTCACACGCCGGAACGAGATACGTATTGTCTTTCAATCTATCCCGCCTTCTATATTAAATCACCCAGCGCCATCCATTCAGACTAATCTATTCTGTACGCCTCTTCCACACTCCCATTCTTTATCTAGGAACCTAGGACATAACTAAGATGTACAATGCTAAAGACGAACGATATTCCGCTTGAGCGGAGGAAATATACGCAGACTCCTGCGGGAGGATAGGCATAGGTGAGACCCCGCAGTGCTTCAGCACGAATAAGCTCACCAGCCGCCCGCGGAAAGCGAAGTATATTTCCGGAGCGGTGTATACGCTCTAACTGGTTCGGATTTTTCCTTAATAAAACTACTTTTGTCCAAGACTCCTAGCTAAACGGATATAATAGGCCACATTAGCAAATTAAAACCCCCGCTGATAAAGTGAGCGGGGGATACGAATCAAGTTAAGCAATTTTACGCCTTTTCAGTTCTGTGTAAATCAGAGTAACTGGTAACACCATGTAACGTGGTTGCCATTTTCACTGCCCTTATGACAGCTTCCCCCATTACCTCTGCAGCTAAAAGTCCAACTAAGTCCAAATCACATTCAACTTTATCTGTAGCCAATGTAAAAATGGTATCCCCGTCCACCATAGTATGGGATGGGCGCATCGTTCTGGCAAAGCCATCGTGAGCCATAGCAGCCAGTTTATTGGCTTCTGCTTTATTTAATTTTGCATTGGACGCAATGACGCCAATTGTGGTATTTTCCTGACTTTTATTTTTTTGATTCTCAAATTGTTTAATCATAAATTCCTCAGTATTTATGAAATGGTCGGAATCAGAGAGTGCCCCAGCGATAATCTGTCCTGTTTCCGGGTTAACGACATCTCCAAAACAATTCACAGCAACCATAGCACCGACCATTAATTCGCCTGCCTGAAGACAATATGTACCAAGGCCACCTTTCATGGCCCGGTCCATCCCCAGGACTTTTCCAACTGTTGCGCCTGTCCCTGCGCCGATAGTCCCCTCTTTACAATCCGATCCGGAAGCATTTTCGCAAGCTTGCAAACCCATTTTTTTATCAGGTCTCTTTTCATGATCCCCTATACCCAAATCAAATAGTATGGCACCTGGTACGATTGGAACATTAGTCATTCCAACATCAAACCCCGCCTCGTGACTTTCCAAATACGCCATCATGCCTGAGGCAGCATCTAATCCAAAAGCACTTCCACCGGATAATAAGATCCCATGTGCCTTATCAACCCTATTTAGTGGCGAAAGAAGGTCCGTTTCACGCGTTCCCGGTGACCCGCCTTCTACATCAACACCCGCTATAGCTCCTTCTTCACATAAAACAACAGTACACCCCGTAGCCCCTTTATAATCCTGTTCATGACCAACTTTTATGCCTTCTATATCAGTCAGCTTTCTTTGTAACATTAGGATTCCTCCATTCATAATCGTTTTTAACCAAAGACGAATATTGCCGACATAATGTACGATAAGATTCACATTGCAACTAGACCGTGATATAACTGATCTATGTGGATATAGTTATTAGATGACCCAAAATGAAATCACCCCAAAGCACATACCTCCCACAAACCAATGAGCAATATCTCTTGCCATGCGATTTTACCAGCATAACATCAACATGAGTGCGCCTTTTGTTCTGGATACTATTAATCAATGAATCACGATATGAGTAAATTTCTCGTTTTGAATGCCATAAAATGAACTTTCCGAAAAGGTCCCCTATATCAAGACACTCACTTGATACAGGGGAATAAGTTTAAACAGCACATCTATTTCCGGACTTTAAGTTTCCCCCCTCCGGAAAAAGCTCATAAGGTCAATGAAAATCTCATCTTCTTCTGTTACATAGCCATAAAGCAAATTTTGACTGGAGTGAGGTGAAGCGAATGGCCTTGACAGTTTAAAGCGTTCACTCCACCTGCCCCCTTACCTTTCCAATACATATATCATTCAACAGCCTGATTAGCAGTCTGAGTTGCGTCCTTTAGAGCTTGTTTCAACACTTCAATAGCCTTTTTAAAATCTTCCTTACTGTCGTCTTCCAAGGCTTGTTTCAGTGCTGGCAGAGGTTGTGCGGCATACCCCGTATCACGACCCGGCGCCCAAATTTGATGTTTATACCAGGTTCGCCCCGGAAGCCCTTGAGACCGCGTTAAATTGCGTTCCTGTTGAAGAAGTGCTTCATTTATTTTTTGAAGGTCTTCACATTCAGAGAGATGAACCTCATCTGAGATCAAATTGTCGACTTGATTCTCCAGCGATGTCAGTGCTAATTTCCATGCTTGAGCTTGGTCAATAACTTCAGAAAGATCAACGCCAAATGTATATGTCTCATTGAAATCCCTAAGCAATTGAATGACGCGATCCGCATACTTGGAGTAGCGGAACGGCAATACGTCGGCATTTGCAAAACGCAAAGCCATCAACCCAACCATTTTAGCTGCAGCTCCCTGGTGTTCGTATCCCGGATCGACAAACTTTAAGGAATCCAAATTGGCATAGGCACTGTGATACAAACCGGTCGGATAGCCGAACCCAATGTCTGCCGATGCTATACCGAGATGCTGAATAAAAGGGGTGTAGTCCGATCCGCTGCCCAGATACCCTATGGCCGGTGTATTGTTGTCAGACCTGATATACCAATCATCATAGATGGATGTAGCAACTTGGCCGGATCTTGGTTCAACAATTTCTTTTGTTACCTCGAACATAATATCCTCAATGGAAGGAACGGCAGAAGCCCCAAAAAATTGCCCCGCTGTCCCATCCATATTAAAGTAAGCAACGGCATTTTGTATAAGATCCTGAGCCTGATCTTCTGCCCATTCGGTGGAGCCCAACAGACCATACTATTCACCGTCCCATCCGGCGATGATAATAGAGCGCTCAGGCTGCCACCCTTTTTGATATAATTCTCCAAGAACACGAGCCATTTCCATTGCCGTTACCCATCCCGATATATTATCTTCTGCACCATATACCCATGCATCGCGATGGGCGCCAACGACGACTTTTTGTTCAGGATATGTCGAGCCTGGTATCTGCGCGATGACATTATTGACACCGCGTCGTTCATAGTCAATGTCCAGTGATAGCCGTACCTTGGTATCGCCTGGTCCAAGATTATAATGAAATGGTAAGCCACCTTGCCACGACTCTGGAGCCTTTTCCCCCTCTAATGCATTTAGAAGATGTCTTGCTTGTCCATATGACAAAGGAGTAGTAGGAATCGTCGGCAAAGACTCGGCTTCATCCGGGTCCAGACGCTGAACACCTTCTTTCGACGGCTCACCAGGTGTTAACGGGTCTCCCGGGTATTCAGCAAGCTGGACAATACTTCCGCGCTGAATACTGTCTTCCGGGCGCCAAGGTCCATCCGGGTACACTTTGCCTTGCACATAGCCATCGTCAATAGGATCGGAATAGATTAACATTCCGATGGCACCGTGTTTGGCAGCTTGTTTCGGTTTGATTCCGCGATAGGTTTTGCCATAACGGGTGATCACGATCTTTCCTTTGACAGAAATCCCTTTTCGTTCGAGTTCCTCAAAGTCTTCAGGCCTTCCGTAGTTGGCATAAACCAACTCGCCTTCCACTGTACCGGACGGTGAGTATGCGTTGTAGCCGGGAACAATTTCATCAGAAAACGGCGTCCCGGGAGCCACATCCTCTATAACATCCAGGTCCCGTTCTTCCGGTTCGGTCTGTTTAACCGAAATGTGCTTCGGAACCGACATATACACATCATACGACTCAATGTAAGCATCAAGTCCCGCTTTTTGAAGCTCTTCAAGACTATAATGAAGCGCCACTTCATTCCCGTACGTTCCAACACGGGAAGGCCGGCTTGCCAAATGTCTGGAATACTCGGCAATTGAATCGTTGCTTACATGTTTCGAAAATACCTGTTCATACTGACGCTCCTGTTTTGCGCTTTGTTCAGAAAAACCCATCATGCGGTTCATTCTAAATTCCTCCTTGTCATTTAGTGAACTTCCGGAAGTCTATTTGTTAATAAGGGAAAAGTCATCAAAAAATACAACATAGCTTTAACTTTTTTGTGATTAGAAAAACTCGGCATTCGTCTTGTGAGTGCCGAAGCTTATAAGGTCATCCATCATTTATACTTTCTGACGTTATAAAAAATGATGGCTGTTCACCAAAATCTATGGTTGACAAATCAGATGTCATTTTGACGGAAGCAGTCGCCTCGGAAAAACACTAGTGTGCTCGTCGTGTTGCAAGTTTTTCGGTGAAGCAGCACTCCTCGCAACTCGTAGCTCATTCGGTGGATGTTTCGCTCGTCGCTTTCCGTGGGCTTGTCCTCAGCCTCCTCGAAACAGAAAGTCGCTTTTTCTGCGGGGTCTTCACACGGCGCATTCCCACAAGAGTCTCCGTGTTTTTCCTCCGCTAGCTAGTTTTACTACTATATTCACAATTCAATCATAGATTTTGGTGTTGACCCAAAAATGCTAGATTCTTCACTGATTGCTATTTTTTTCTGACAAGTCGCTAATGAATTCTCTGAATCCAGGTGTGTCATCCGTTTTAAATTTATCAACGGCCTTGACGATTCGAATCCTTAACTCTTGCTCAAGATCTTCGCGTTCAAAATTTCCGGTAAAGCGACTGGTTTGTTTAATTTTCGGATCAAAGCGGTGTATGATTTCTTTGGTGGATTCCGAATCATTTGTTTTAGCGTGTTGAACAAGGTAATACAATCTACGCATATTTTTCACCCTTTTTCACGAATTTTTTTAATAAGATGACGTACAACCTGATCAGGACGACCAAATCTTTTATTTAAACGAAACATGAGATATAGAACAATGAATATAGGAAAGCCCACATCTTGAACCAACTTAACCCAATCAACGAAAGACATGTCTCTTTTCCCCCTTCTGATAACATTCTTTTAAATTATCTAAGGAAGTCTTCAAAATTTTTGAAATGGATTGTTGTGACACCCCTAAGTTACGTGCTATTTCCTTTTGGGTCATATTGTGCACATAATAGCTATCCAAGACTTTCAATTGCTTGTCAGTTAGTTGGGTCAAAGCTTTTTGCAATTGTAAGTCTTCAACCTGAGCCAAAAGACCTTCTGCCTCAGACGTATCATCGCCATTATGATCCAGCAGTTGATCCTTGTAGGTTATCGTTGAAGATTCTTCTTTTATTTGAATCGGCTGATCAAGAATCGGTAAATAATGCGTCGCGTTACGATGTTTTTTGATTCGAAAATCCTTTGCATAACGCCATAAAACCTTCGCAATGTAATTGATGAAGCGGATTTCCATATAAAATTGCCTGAATGCTTGATCCAGTTTTCGCCAATTGTCCTCTGTGGGAAAACAAATAGCTGTCGTAAATAACTGATAATGAGACTCCTGGCTAAGAAAACGTTGCACAACATAATTGGACAAAGCCCAACTATGCTGCGAAGTAAATGTCTTAAATGTTGTTTGTGCATCTGAATCAACATGCCTCGTCAGTGAATTAAAATCCATTTTTTCCCTCCTTTCTATACAAAAAGGGTTTTCACAGAAAAAGTACAACCTTTTAGGGAACATTTGTTCTGTTTAGTATAACAAAACTGCCTTGAAATAAAAAAGGAGCCATAAGGCCTATCTGAAAATGAGGACTTTTATCACGTACCACAATTTATTGGCTTAAATATGACAGAAAATTGTATTTCCGTATGTGCTTTTCGTATTTATGTATAAGATAAGGATTATCCAAAATAGCGGGGAGGTAATTGACATGACAACTTACCACATCCTGATGGTGTCAATCTCAATCATTTCTTTAATCGTGGCTATACTATCTTATGTTCATAAAAGAAAAAATAAATAGTTGTTATTCAATCCGTTAAGGCTTAACCCCCTCAAATTACTTTTTAAAGGGGGTTTTTTATCAATGTCTCAATAAAAAGTCATTCGACATAATGTGACAAAATCCGGGAAGTGACAGGCACCAGAATCCCCATTTTTAAAAAATTCATTTATTTTTAATTTTTCTGTTGATTTGGTAGCGCTTTCTAACGTATGCTAATAGACATACCTTTTAGGTTAAAATAAATTGGAAAGGATTGGTGCGATGAACAAGGTAGAAGTCATCAATGCATACCCATTTTTGTTAAACGGAGAGTGGAAAGACAGCACGTCGGAAAGGACGATTGAGATTGAATCGCCATCCGGCGCTGAAACCCCGGGCGTGCAGGCGATGACCGAAAGTGAAGTGAATGCTGCTGTGACAGGGGCGAAAGACGCCCAAAAGAATTGGGCCCGGAAATCCTTCGCTGAACGTGCGCAACTGCTTTATGCCTGGGCGGATGAACTGCTCCTGATGAAGGATGAGATCGCAGAGACGATTATGAAGGAAGTCGGAAAAGGATTTGCTTCAGCAGAAAAAGAAGTCGTCCGAACAGCCGATTTTATCACATATACAGCTGAAGAAGGGAAAAGACTGCACGGTGAATTGATTAACGGCGGCAGCTTCAACTCAGGGAGTGCCAATAAGTTTGCACTGGTGAACCGGAACCCTGTCGGCGTCGTTCTCGCCATTTCGCCGTTTAATTATCCAGTCAATTTGGCGGCAGCGAAAATTGCCCCGGCTTTGATCGGCGGAAATGCGGTCGTTTTCAAGCCTGCGACACAAGGAGCCCTCAGCGGCACACTCATGATTAAAGCCCTCGACATGGCGGGACTTCCATCTGGGCTTGTCAATCTTGTGACAGGAAAAGGATCGGAAATCGGTGACCACTTAATCACACACCCTCAGATCGATCTGATTAATTTTACAGGCGGTTCAGAAACCGGCAAGTCCATTTCTCAAAAGGCAGCAATGGTTCCCGTCATTCTTGAACTGGGTGGCAAAGACCCGGCCATTGTGCTTGAAGACGCTGACCTGGATAAAGCAGCGGCCGATATCGTCAGCGGTGGATACTCGTACTCCGGTCAACGCTGCACAGCGATTAAACGTGTCCTTGTCCAGGATGAAAAGGCAGACGCGCTTGTTGCAAACATTAAAGACAAGATGGATAGCTTAAAAATCGGTGCGCCTGAAGATAATGCCGATGTCACGCCACTGATCAGCAGTAAAGCTGCCGATTATGTAACGGGATTAATTGACAATGCGATTGAAAAAGGAGCCAACGTTGTAAGCGGAAATCACCGTGAAGGCAACTTAATCTATCCGACACTGCTTGATGGCGTCACCACGGATATGAAGATTGCCTGGGAGGAACCGTTCGGACCAGTGATTCCGGTGCTTCGCGTGAAGAACGTTGATGAGGCGATCAGCATTGCCAACGAATCGGAATACGGTCTTCAGGCAAGCATTTTTACAAAAAATATGGAACAGGCGATCCAGATCGGTCATGAATTGGAAGTCGGATCCGTTCAAGTTAACGGTAAAACCGAGCGCGGTCCTGATCATTTTCCTTTCCTCGGCGTCAAAAGTTCAGGGGTTGGGGTACAAGGCATTCGCAAGGGCATTGAATCGATGACTCGTGAAAAAGTCACCGTGTTGAACATGACCCAAGGATAAATAATAATAATAAAGTTGACGCCATTGATGTTATCTGAAACAAGATAGCACGTTTTATTTGACGAAGTGGGACGAAATTGTCCCGGATGAGTAAAATACATCCCGTCAAAGTTAAAAAAACCAGTCCCTCATCACGGTCATACATGACCGGATGAGGGACTCATTTATCCATGTTGCGATCTCCCGAGCAAACCACATTGCCTGTATCATGTTAAATATGCGAAGGACAGCCACCTAGTCGTCTTGGATATAACTAAAATGATCAGCTCGAAAGACGAACAATGCTAAGATTAGCGAAGTATATTTCCTTAGCAGGTTATATGTTCTAACTAATTCCTTAATATAGCCACTTTTGTCCCGAAAAACCTAGACTATGATATCAAAGTGTTTTAACACCACTGGATTCTCCTGAAATTCATCTTCGTTCCATAGATGATGAAGAAATACGTCTGAGATCGCCTGTTGCCGCTTATTGTTCTTAGTAAAGGCTTCGACTGCGGTGACACTCTCTAATATATCTGTGAATTGCTTAGCTATCTTTTTGCCATAATAGGTTTGTTTATCCTCAGACAATGTTCTGACAGCTTCTATTCTTTCGATTAAATCGCTTATTCTAGATTCCATAAATTCTGCCCATGACGTCACATTCGCAGAACTTTCTTTTTCACCCCCTGCTTGCGCTTGTACTGCTGACAATCGGCCTCTCATTTCCTCTGCAAAAATTTGTTCGACTTTATGCTTTTTAATCAGCCGCAATACTTCCAGGGCGAGTATATTTTCGGTTCCTTCCCAAACGGTTAATACCTGTGCATCCCGTAATAACCGCGGTGTGACGAAATCCTCGATATACCCATTCCCGCCATGCATCTCAATGGCTTCATGCGAAAAATGAATGGCTTGTTTAGCTGTTTCCACTTTTAATATTGCAACATAAAGCCGGAATAAAATGCGTTCTTTGTCGGATGCTTCTGCCTTTAAACCGGTCCCCATGACTTTATCCATTAACGTTATCATGTCAAATACGGCATTCATTTCAATTTCTTGTTTGGCTGCGAGAATGCTTAATGTTTCCTGAATCATTGGATAATGGATTAACGTATTGCCAAATGATTCACGGGATTTTGCATAATCCCTAGCCTCTACATAAGCACGACGCATAATCCCCAAAGAAGAGATAGCATTGGAAACACGTGACAGATTCAAAGCTTCGATCATATAATAAAAGCCTTGATTTTCTTCCCCGACTAAATAGCCTTTCGCCCCTGTCAATTCAATTTCCGCTGAGGGAACCGCCCGGACACCTAATTTATCCTTTAACCGACGGATCCGAAGCCGGTTGTCAGCCCTGTTTTCTTCCCATGGAACAAGAAATAAGCTCAAACCCTTTGTCCCTTCCGGCGCACCATCCAAACGTGCCAATACCATCGCAACACCACAGGCACCTGCATTACTGGCAAAATATTTCTCACCGTAAATCCGGTAGTATTCCCCTTCATTTACCGCCTCTACGTCATTAGCGCCAACGTCAGAACCTCCCTGGCGTTCAGTTAAAAAAGTTGCGCCTTCATATAGGTCGACATCGCCTGTTGCCAGAACATGCGGCAGAAATGTTTCCTTTAATGATTCAGAAGCATAATGATCAATCAAATAGGCCGTGGCCATCGTGAGTGCAACCGGACAATCAAACCCTGGCTCCGCATGCGCCAACAAGTAATTTTGTGCATATGAATAAACGTAATTGCCCTTATGCCCAAGCTCTGGAATATTTTTATGAACATAACCCACGATGCCGGTATTATAGGTTTCCTGTACGGTTTTCTGGTAGCCTTCATTAAGCCATACGTGCGACACGTCATTGCCCATTTTGTCATAGCGAATCAGTTGAGGCTGGCCTTCGCGGTCTGTATGAACGGCCCGCCTGTCGATGTCACCAGCACACAATGCCCCAAAATCGCTCAGTTCCTTATCTGCCCACTTGAAAAATTCCGGAGATAGACGTTCTTCGATTATTCTTTGCAGGTTTTGGTCTTCCGTGTAAAAGTTATCCATCATGTCACCCTCCATTAGCGTGTTTCAGACCTATGTTCACGCAACTGATTCTTTAACAATTTCCCTGTCACATTCCTTGGTAGCGCTTCCATTTTTTCGTATAACTTCGGCACTTTATAATGAGCTATCTTGCCTTCCAAAAAATCACGGCACATGGCCTCCACATTATCTGTGTCCTCTTCAAGAACAACAAATGCTTTGACTGTTTCTCCCCAATCAGGATGTGGAACACCGACGACGGCCACTTCAGCAATTTTAGGGTGGGCGCTTAATACATTTTCGATTTCTTTTGGATAAATATTGACACCGCCGGATATGATCATATCTTTTTTCCGGTCTATCATCCAATAGTAACCGTCCTCATCCCGCTGTGCCATATCACCTGTATAAAACCAATTATTCTTAAGCACCGCTTTTGTCTTCTCTTCTTCTTTATAATAGCCCTTCATATTGCCTTCACCGCGTAAAATAATTTCGCCAACTTCCCCCGTTTTAACTTCTGAACCAGACTCATCTACTACCTTGATTTCACATTGAAGGGCACTGCGTTTCCCTATGCTCCCGGCTTTTGTATCTTGTGCATCAAACGTTAACAACGTCCCATTCGGTCCGGCTTCAGTTGGTCCATATACACACATTAACCGGTCGGTGGCAAATGCATCTTTCACAAAACGAACATCATGCTGTGATAAAGGAGCCCCACCATAAACCCAATAGGCCATCGATGTTAAATCATACTGCGCAATATCGGGATGTTTAGCTGTGGTCAGATAGGCTACAGGCGCACCGAAAAAATGCGTTGTTTTTTCTTTATCCACTTTTTCAAGCAATCCTTCCGTAGAAAACGTCGATGCAAGAACATGCGTGGCTCCGACATAAGTGCCTGCAATCAGAAATAAATGCAATGGCGCCGAATGACTTAACGGCATCATATGAAGAATCCTGCTTTCTGGCTTCATCGTCATTTCGATGCAGATCATCGTAGCGACCGTCAAAATATTCCGGTTCGTAAACACAACCCCTTTCGGATTGCCTGTTGTACCGGACGTATATAATATCGAAGCTTCGTCCCCTTCCGTTAAATTACATGGTATGTCATCAGGCGACCCCTCCTCAAGCAACGTTTCAAACGAATACCAATCTTCCTGCTCCTTTCCTGTTTTTATATAAACCAGATGCGCCTCCTGCGGCAGATTTCTCACCTGTTCAAATACTGCATCGTGGGTCACGAACACTTTCGCATCACATTGTTTCAATATATACATGATTTCCCGTTGCACAAGTTTTGCGTTAATCGGAACAATAATCGCACCCAACCGGTGAACAGCAAAATACGTATATAAAAATTCCTTTGTGTTTGGCATATGCAGAACGACCTTATCGCCTTTTCTAACACCGCGTTTCTGAAAACTGTCTGCCAGTTGATTAACAAAACGATTCCATTGTGCATACGTAATCCGGTCAGAATCTGTTACAATCCCCTCGTGATTCGGATTTTTACTTGCTTGGTGAGCAAGCAGCCTGGATATATTCACTCTTTATCACGCTCCAATGCGTTTAATTTCTTTTGAAAATCTTTCATCAAGTCCTCCATTTCCGAACGAAGCAGTATTAAATCATTGATTTGAGCTGTCACCTCCTTTATTTTACCCTCACCATAAGCCATCGTCTTCTTCAGTTGGGACGTACCGGATGGATCGTGATCAAACAGTTGAATCATTTCCCGGATTTCAGTCAGGTTAAATCCATACTTTTTTCCACGACGAATCAAACGCAAACGAACGCATTCTTTTTTTGAAAACAGACGCTGATCCCCTTCACTGCGCTCCGGCTGAAGCAAACCAATCTCTTCGTAGTACCGAATGGTTCTCGTCGTAATCCCAAATTGTGTGGCAAGCTCTGAAATGGTATACACCACATGTTCATCCATAAAAATCACCTTATTTAATTTTCTAATAATTATATTATCATTGACGTTAACGTAAAGTTCAACTGGGAGATATGTATGGCCAAAGTAATGTGCAGTTCTATTAAAGATTCTGATTCCGTTATTCTCTTTTTTCGCTCACGTTTCACTCGAATAGCAGGGCGGGGAGCCGTTCTGTCCGGAATTCCAACATCGACGGATCCTCATTCCGTTATTTGTATCGATTAGAGCTTTTTCACCATATCAGCGGATCCTCATTCCGCTATTTCCTCTTTTCGTCTTAGTTTTGCCCTGTTTTCACCCAAATAGCGGAATGAGGATTCATTGCAGCACTAAAAAGAGTGATTTATGCCCATTTAGCGGAATGAGGATCCGTTAGGTATAAATAACTTAGGTTAAGCGGATCCTTTCTTCCGTTTACTTCTTGGAAACGTGGACCTGGGCTGGGGCGCTCCCAGGACAAGATTCAACTGTGCAAAGTGCGGCATATTACAAACATACATGGACAGGGCTATAAATTGTCGGACTTTCCCTAACATGGCTAGAAAGAAAAGGGCTGGGCCGTACCCTGCCGAGTTTTCCTAACCTTGAAGTACAAAGAGGCCACAAGTACACCACCCTATAAAATAGGGTGGTGTACAGTACTGCACTTTTTAACTCTCTTCACCAATCAACATTCAAGAAAATTTCGAGTCGTTCCTGCAACTGAACACTAAGAATCCTTAAATTTTCGAGATCGTAACTGCATTCTTGCTATCTTTCTTACGTCCCCAAAGCCAGGCAATAAATATAGCTACAATCAGTATAAAACCTAAATAGCCTGTAATCGGATAAACCGAACCAACCAGTTCAGTAAAGCCAACAAAACTGGCACAGAATGACAGAACGCTGACCACGATAACACTTCCCTTAAAACGTGGGGTTCCCGGCTGGACAAAACGAGCTGTGAAAGCATATAACATGCCAACTGCCGTATTGTAAACCATTCCCAACAGAGCAATTGTCATCAAGAAACCTAGCACGGGTGATAAATTGGAAGCCAGAAGCAATGTCGGCATTTCAGCTCCTTCAATGACACCAGCATTCATAAATAGCCCCAAATTAATTAAAAAGAGTAGAAGTCCCAGTCCCAAGCCGCCTAATAAACCACCGAAGCTCGCCACCTTTTTATTTTTCACCGTGCCGCCTATGATCGCAAGCATGGATATACCTGCAGCAATATTATACGAGACATACAACATACCGCCGATCAGCCAATTAGGCGCAGCGGATGGATGTTGCGAGATGGTACTGTCAAGTTTAGCCAGTCCGGTTTGATTCGTTATAATAGAATAAATGGCGATTACAAAAATCAACAGGAGTAGCAGCGGCGTAATCATACTAATAATCGAAATCACCTTTTTTACATTCAGACAAAGTGTGAGTATTACCAATAATGTTAGGATGAATGCACCAATCATTGGAGAAATACCAATTTGTTGCTGAAAAATAGACCCGCTTCCTGCAATCATAACGGATGCCACGCCAAACAGGAAAAACGTAACCAGATAATCAATGATTGTTCCAACGTACTTACCGCAAATGTGATAAATGACTTCTTTATGAGAAGTGGTTTGCAGCCGTGAGCCAATCTGCGTAATCTGCATTCCCAAAAATGCAAATAATACAGTAGCAACGCCGGTCCCAATTAAACTCATCCAGCCAAAGCTCGTGAAAAACTGCATGATCTCTTGACCCGACGCAAAGCCTGCTCCGACTAACAACCCAATATAAGCGCCCGCAATTTGCAAACTTTTTTTCATGTAATAAACTCCTTATTAGAGGTTGTTCAAAAAGTCCGGTAAACATGACACTTCGAATTTCTTCGTTGGCTTGTTTCTCCGCTCCTTGGAAAAGAAAAACACTTTTCCTGTGTGCGAAGCGGATTCAGGGCAGCATTACTTGTACTCATGTATCTAAAGGCATACCCTTTCGCTGCTCGAAACTGCGCCGCCTCGAACTTCTTGGTCCTTTTTATTCTCCTTTTTGAACACGCACTATTATAACAATATTTAGATAATTAACTGAAAAGAAAATCACCTCCCCCCCCTTAGCAAGGACGGTTCGCAGGTGATGTTTTTCCGCCGAATAACGACATTGGTAGAATCACGCATGTGAATCGCCACTTTTTCATTGCCCTCGCTTAGACATGAAACGTATGGACATCCACCGTAAACTGCTCCAACGCTTCTTCATCGATCGCATAACCGATGCCAGGCTGATCCGGCACCCGAATCATGCCGTCTTCCACATTCACTACTGGTGTAATAATATCTTTTTCCCAGTATAGCAACGATCCGGCCGTATCTCCCGGCAATGTAAAGCCCGGCAAAGTCGTCAGCGCAATGTTATGCGCTCGTCCAACCCCAGCTTCCAGCATACCTCCACACCATACATCGATGCCATTGTTCCGGCAATAATCATGAATCCGCTTGGCTTCCGAAAGTCCGCCAACACGTCCAATTTTAATGTTGATGATCTTGCAGCTTCCCAGTTCCACTGCTTTTCGTGTATCTTCAAGCGAATGAATGCTTTCATCCAGGCAGATCGGCGTCTGCATATTAGCCTGCAATGTCGCATGATCAATGATGTCATCATGCGCAAGTGGCTGTTCAATCATCATCAAATTTAAAGCATCAAGTTGCTTCAAATGTTCCATGTCATGTAATGTATACGCAGAATTGGCATCCGCCATTATTGGTATCTTCGGAAAATGCTGTCGAACACTTTGCAGCACATCGACATCCCAACCCGGTTTGATTTTGATTTTAATCCGCTTATATCCGTCATTTACGAAATAAGCCACTTTATCCAGAAGCGCCTCAACAGACGGTTGAATCCCAATGCTGATGCCCACATCGATTGCTTCCTTTTCGCCGCCTAATGCACTCGCGAGCGTCTGATTATTTTGTTTCGCATAAAGATCCCATACGGCGCCTTCCAACGTTGATTTCGCCATATTATTCCGCTTGATTGGCTCAAAGAGAGCAGACACATCGTCAGGGTGGGAAATCGCATTGTCCTGCAAAACCGGAATCAGGAAATCCCTCATGACATGCCAGTTAGTTCCGACCGTTTCTTCACTGTACCACGGATAGGAAAAGGCTACTGACTCTCCGAATCCGCGGTTTCCCTCACCATCGATTGCTTCTGCGATAAAAAAATCTTTATCCTGCATCGTGCCAAAACTTGTCGTAAATGAATGCTTCAAGTGCATGTTTAATTTTCTTAACTTTATCTGTTTAATTGGGTTCATGACGATCCACTCCCTCTCTATTCATTTGGTAAACACGTAGTAACTATAACCTTCATCACTCCGCAACAGATCCACTGCTTGAAAACCCCGTTCAAACAATTGCTGAAATACGTTCCGCGTTTTCATCCGCCATTCTTTAGCAAGTTCAAAGTTGGTTTGTTTGACTTTTTGAAAATTCCTTGGAATCGCTACAAAATAGGCGTTATCGATTAAAAAATCAGCCGTATAAAAAGCCGTCTTGATTACCGGTGCACCATATCGATCACCATCAAGCAGGACATACTCTTCCTGAAAGTGGACAGCAGGCTTTGAAGTCGAACGGATTATATCCCATGTCATATGAATCCGATCTGAGGGGAGTCCTTGATTTAAATCATCTTGCATGGAACCGTAATAATTCGCCTTGTACCATGAACCGACCGCTTCCAGTTTATTCAAATTCAAGTAAGCATTTTGACTTTCGAGCGGGTCAAAGGTCCACGTAATCATACGGTACCCCATCCTGCTGGCAATCTCCGCCTGCTTCAACTTGAGACGGACGCCGAGACCACTCGTTTGATATGCCGGTAAAATACCCATCATGTGGGAACACAAATAAGAAATACCATCTTTAAAGCCGGCAAAGCTATAGAGATAGCCTACCATAAGCGCTCCGTCATAAGCTCCCAGCAAAATACCCCCATTGTTAAGCGCAGTGAATGTTTGGTGGACAGGAATGGGATCCATATGCCATACCGCCGATTCAATCTTTTGCACCTGGTGCAGTTCCGCCATCGTTGACAGAGGTTTGACTGTTAATTCCGTCATCATTCTTCCCCCCTGTTGTACATCTTGGCTGTTCGCGTTAAAACATCGGTTAGGATTGATACAGCAGCCGGTATCATACGTCGATCAAACGTCATCTCCGGATGGTGCAAGCCAGGCCTTAAATCACAGCCAATTGCCAGCATCGTTGCTTTTAAAGACGGCCGCTTGAGCGTATAAAAATGAAAATCGTCACCGCCTGTCGTTGTAATCATCGGTGCTGTGCCAGCTTCACCTGCCTGTTGCATAATCGCCTCTTCCATCATGCCACGAGCATCATCATCGAGCACGGCAGCAGCCACATCAGCGTTCGTTTCCAAGTGAATGGCAACCTGATGATAATCCCCGAGCATCGACGCAATTTTGTCTACTCTATCATTCACCTGTTGCATCACGTCATTATTTTGAGCACGGAGATCCAACGAAAAGGTAGCACTGCCGGGAATGATATTGGAGCTATTTCCACCAGCCTCAAACGCAGTCATCTTAACGGAATAGGGGATTCGCGGATCAACCTGGATGTTATTCAAATGTTGAAAAAACTCACTGCCCACTTGTATCGCATTCGCGTTTAAATGCGGGCGTGCCCCATGCGCATCTTCTCCTTGAATAGTGCCTTTGATAAACCTTGCAGCCCCGTGTTGAATGGCTGGAGCAAATTGGCCATTCGCCAGTTCCTCCGCCGGGCGCAAATGCATACCGTACAGAAAGTCGACATCATCCACGACACCCTTCTCGACCATTTTCAGAGCACCGGTCCCTTTCTCCTCGGCCGGCTGAAATATAAAACGGAAGGTTCCCGTTTCTGATATACCGTTTTCCATCATAGTCAGAAAAACACCAAGGGCAATCGTCATATGCGCGTCATGCCCGCAGGAGTGATTAGCTTGGAATGTGCCATGAACCTCCTGCCACAACGCATCCATGTCTGCCCGTAAAGCAACCACCGGAGCACCCTTACCGATGTCAACCACGATGCCAGCACAATCATCATATGTCTTGACCTTACAATCAAACCGGGAGACCAATGATTGAATATAGGTACTTGTCCCGGTTTCTTCCCAGCTGACTTCCGGATGCTTATGCAAATAATCAAAGATTCGGTCGAGCTCATCTGCTAGCTTATATTGGTTCATTTCCATATAGTTCTGCCTCCATTATGTTAGAAAAACTCAGGTCTAGCCCACTTATAGCGAGTGCCGAAGCTTTTTTCATAAGGTCATCAATTTATATTTTTTGACGTTGCAAAAAAATCTTGTCCGTCTATAGCATCAAATCGTGCGGCACGCTTTTGAAACTGGTCCGCATTTTCCAACGAAATGGCTGATATAATACTATTGGTGATAGACATCACGGTTGGTGCCACATCGAGAGTGGACTTAGCCTGTAGCTGTACTGGCAGTGTAAGACTGGCATACTTGGTAACCGGTGCTGCAGGCGAATCGGTAAATGCCATGACAAATGCCCCTTGCTGTTTAGCCAGTTTAGCAAGATGAATCGTGTCTTTCGCATAGCGATGAAATGAAAAAACGACCACAACACTTTTTGTGGTAAGCTCACTGATTCGTAGTAACACATCGTCCACATGTGGCTGATAAACCCGTGTTTTCCCCAGAATCAAATCAAGTGCAAACGCAAACCAGCTTGCCAATGCATGCGAAGAACGAACACCCGCAACCAACGTTTGATCAGAAGAAGCTAATGTTGCAACCGCCGTTTCAAGTTTGGCTTCAGATAATCGGTCCATGGTTTGCTGAATCGCTTGAAGATCATTCGCCATCAAAGCTTTTACAGAATTAGACGCCTGTCCACCGTACGTCTCGGATTTTTGCCCGATAAATTCTGTTAATGTACTCCGTTCAAAAAGCTGATGCTGAATATCTGCTTGCAGCGCTCGATAACCACTGTAACCCAACTTCTGACAGAAACGAATCACCGTTGACTCGCTGACCCCCATTTTTTTGCCGACTTCCTCAGCCGAATTCATCGCAAATAATTTTGGATCATCATGTATATACGAAGCAATCTTTAACAGTTGTTTTGAGAACGCATGCTGTTTAGACGAAATTTTCTGATATATTTCTTCCATAGAAAAACCTCCTTGATGAAGCAGAAGGTAATGAAGCATATCCTTCATATTAAATGTTTAGAAAAACTCGGCATTCGCCTCGTCTTATAGCGAATGCCGAAGCTTTTCTTAATAAGGTCATCCATAATTTATACGTTCTGACGTTATAAAAAAAGCAAAACCTTTATAATGAATTAAATCTATCATAGATATTAACGTTTGACAACATTTTTTATTGAATGAAAAATCCCAATAATTGCGAAGCATACAAATAGACACTTCATCCAAGTAGTCTACTTCATCTGATGAATTTGCCTTATTTCTTGCTGTTCTCGCGCAAAATTCAAAGAATACCGCACGATTTCACTATAAGTGCGTGTTCAAAAAGGAGGATAAAAGGACCAAGAAGTTCGAGGCGGCGCAGTTTCGAGCAGCGGAATGTAAGCTTTTAGATACATGAGCATAAGTAATGCTTCCATGAATCTGCATCGCACGTAGGAAAAGTGGTGTTCTTTTCCAAGCAGCGGAGAAACAAGCCAACGAAGAAATTCGAAGTGTCATTTTTACCGGACTTTTTGAACAACCTCTATCATGGAATTTATTAAATAAAATGCTGTCTCATGAATACGACAGCAATGCAGGCATCGGTGTGAAGATTTAATGGAGGACTAACTCAATCGCAATTACACCTGTCATTTCTTCCTTCTTTCATACACCTGTGATAGAATCATAGTATAGTCTCAGTTCACGTACTAAGGATAAAGCGCAGGTGTGATTTATGGAACGATATCTGTTTAAAATAGACAAAGAATTACTTGATCTGCAAGCTATGGAAATGGACGATGCACTGTGTACGTTCTTTCAGCAAATGAATATAGCTGAAGATAAATTTGAAATGGAAAATGATTATGGAGTGAAGCGCAAATTTTCCATCAACTGGGATGAGCAGCTGCTTCAGGGAAGAGGAATCAAAGGCTTTTTTGCCAGTTACAATTCAGCCTATTTATGGATCAGTCTGACGGCAGATCATCGAATAATGGTGAGCGCACAGGAGGATATTGCAACGATTGACGAATTACATAACCAGAATCATGCACAGACGGTTCTGCAAAATCTGGCGCATTTTAACAATCATGACAACGCATGGTTTCAACTCTATAAATCCGCAGAGAAATTCCAGTTGAATCCAAATGACAATCAACTGCTTTGCCTCCCGTATTTACGTGAAATGGAAACGTTTGATTATCAAATTAAAACGGTTAAATCTGTCCTTAGCCGCTTTAAAGGCCGCGTCATGTTCAGTGATGAGGTTGGTCTTGGTAAAACAGTTGAAGCCGGCATGGCCATGCTCGAATATATCATGCGCGGACTTGCACGAAAAATTTTAATTCTTGTACCGCCATCCCTCGTGCAGCAATGGGAACAGGAAATGAAGCGAAAATTTAATCAGGATTTCATCAGAGCCGACGATCCGGCATTTAAAAAAATGGGCGACGCTGCATGGGGCCATTACCAAAAAGTCATTGCCTCAATCGATACCGCCAAACGAAAAAATCACCGCTCCCCTATCAGTCAAGAGTACTACGATTTAGTGATCGTTGACGAGGCACATCATATAAAAAACAGACGGACACAAAAGTGGCAATTTGTAAATGCTATTAATAAGAAATATATTTTTCTTTTGACGGCAACACCAGTACAAAATCATCTCGAGGAGCTGTATAATCTTATCACACTGTTGAAACCAGGCCAGCTTAACACATACAGTTACTTTCGCAAACATTTTGTTGAAGGTAAAGAAGGTATCGAAGCCAAAAACGTTGACAAGCTAAAAAGCCTGCTGGCTGATGTGATGATACGCAATAAGCGCAGCAATGTGGATGTGACGTTCACAAACAGAACAGCCTACACCAGGACGGTAACCGTTTCACAACCCGAAAGAACATTATATGACAACTTAAGCACGTTTATAAGCAACAACTACGAACGACAGGGCAATATACTGAATCGCTTTCGATTGAAGAACATGCAGGAGCAAATCGGAAGCAATATTAACACCATCATCCCCTCACTTGAGGGGCTGGCAACAAACGAAAAATTATCGGCATTTGACCGGAAGGCAATGCAGCGGTTTCTGGATGAAGCACGCTCAATTGCATCAGATAATACAGCAGGTCATAAGAAAGCAAAAGAAGTGGCGTCTATTTTACAGGAGTTTGACGGTAAAATGATCGTTTTCACGAAATTTTCCGCTACGCAACAATACTTAAGTAATTTCCTGAAGAACTGCGGTTTTAAGGTAGCTGAATTTCATGGCAGTCTACGTCGCAAGGAAAAGGAAGAACAAGTCACTTACTTTCGAGAAGAAGCTGATGTTTTGGTCAGCACCGAGGTCGGCGGTGAAGGACGGAACTTGCAATTTTGCAATGGCATGATCAACTATGACCTGCCTTGGAACCCCATGGCGATTGAACAGCGCATAGGCCGTATTCACAGAATCGGGCAGGAGCGCGATGTTTTCGTCTACAATCTGGTGGCTGAGGAAACCATTGAATACTATATTCTTGATCTCCTGGACCGAAAGATAAATATGTTCGAGCTGGTTGTTGGCGAGGTTGATGCCATTCTGGGCGATATGGAAGAAAAAGAAGACTTCTCCGAGATGATCATGAAGGCTTGGGTTGAAGCTGAAGACACCGGGGATGTGGAAGCAGAGCTGAATGAAATCGGTGAAACGATGCTGCAGAACAAACAAAAATTAATCAAGCGGCGAAATCTTGATGACACTTTATTTTAATCAAAGGAATGGTAGCATATGAAGCTACAGCAATTTGTAACCGAAACAGTGGAAACACTCGGCGGAATGGTCATACCCGTGGAATATGGTCTGTGCCATGTCCTGATCCCTGAAAACTACGCCTCCTATTTCCAAAATAAAACAGAATTGAAGCTCTCCTTTGACTTCGAAGTCGCCGAGGAAAACCCGGACTCTGAATTTGTCACCTTTGGAAGCTATGTGCTGGAACAATTATTGACCCTTGTTCATGAGAAGGCACAAACGACATTACGTTATGCCGACCTTGATCGGCTGAAACTCGGTAATCCACAGAAAAAAATCGAAATGTTTTTACAGGACGAACAAAGCAAAATAGCCATTGGGTCAGAAAGAGCCGTGTTTGGTCTCTGGACTGTTTTTCAATACCATATTGCGCTGGCGGCAGATGAAGTAACAGAAACGAAACACCAAGTCTGGGTTAATATGCTGACAAATGAAGTGGATCCCGTAATGCAACAGAAACAGGATCACATTATGTATCAGGAACAGGTACCTTACGTTTATCCAATCCCTGTTCAACCAGATATGGAAACAGCACTTCAACAAGCAACCACACATGTTAAGGAAAAAAGTGAGCAACAGAAAAACGAACAAATCGACCAGCACCAGATCAGCAAAGATATCAGCCGAATCAATCATTATTACGACGCCCTGATAGCGGAAAATAACAAACGGGCAAACCGTAAAGGACTGAGTGAAGCAAAACAGCATGAAATCAACGCCAAAACTGAGACAATCGAACTGGAACGGGACAAACAGCTGCAAGAAATCTATAACAAAGCAAATGGAGAGATCAAAATCAATCTTGAAAATGCCATTATATATTTCGTACCGCTTCTCGAATACACTTTTAAGCGCCAACGCAAAAGGGATCAGGACCAGGAAAAACTCTTTTATAATCCGATCACCAAAGATTTTTTTCGCATAGCATAATTTCCTTACCGTTTGTTCCCGCTCTTGCTTTAGCTTCTACTAGCGCTTCCGTACGTGAAGCCGGTCCATAATGTTATCATTTAAACAAAAAGCAAATTAATCACCCTTTAACGATTAGCGACCTCCACATAGAAAAAAGTGTCATGTCATCAGCTGCTCACGACACCTTTTCTTGTCGATGGTGGGAGAATCGCCACCCAACTTTCCCGATTCGACATAATTCAACAAAACCCGGGAAGTGACAGGCACGAAAACTAAGCAGAAGAGCGCGGACATCGACAGAAGGGCGCAGATATCAGCAGAAGAGCGCGAACATCAGCAGAAGAGTGCAGACATCAGCACAAGAGCGCGAACATCGGCAGAAGAGTAGCGGACATCAGCAGAAGAGTGCGGACATCGACAGAAGGGCGCAGATATCAGCAGAAGAGTGCGGACATCGACAGAAGGGCGCAGATATCAGCAGAAGAGCGCGAACATCAGCAGAAGAGTGCGGACATCAGCAGAAGAGCGCGAACATCGACAGGAAAGGAATCCACCAGATTGAAATCACAATTAATATCCCATTAGAAAAACTCGGCATTCGCCTTGTATTATAGCGAATGCCGTAGCTTTTTGTATGAAAATAACCCTTAAAAAAGACAATACCAAACTATGCCCTTCATATTTCAATTTTTTGAAGAGCTTCAAATTAAAATAAATGCTATTAAATGATTTCTGTCTAAGCTGTTTCCCCTTCTGATGACGTTACTTCATATCCCTTCTTTTTTTCCCTTGTCGTTTCATAATCCTCTTTTGGTGTGCCGAAATTCGATTCTCTTGCTTAAGTGAGGAAAGCGTGCACTCTACTGCCATTGTCTTTAATGCCTTGTTTCCTTTAGTTGATTTACTGTCTTTTTTTACCGGCACTTTCATTATTTCCTGGACTTACACCTGCCCAGGAAGCAAGGTATTTGGCTGATTGAAACACCGACATATCAACACCGATTTCCTCAATAAAAGTGGCTGCACCGGATTTATTGACACCAGGGATTGTGTCCAACAGTTCAACTTCCTCACGGTATGAAGATAGGCACTGATCAATTTGTTCTTCCAATTGCTTAATGGTTTTTTCTAAATAAATCATATGATCCCAGTGATATCTCAGCATATCGCGATGATGACGACGAACACGGCCGTTAATAGCCTTTGC
>NZ_BMNQ01000024.1 GCF_014646635.1 Lentibacillus kapialis | reverse complement strand
AAAAGAAGGTCGCTTTTTCTGCGGGGTCTTCACACTGCGCATTCCCACAGGAGTCTCCGTGTTTTTCCTCCGCTAGCTAGTTTCACTACTATATTCACTCATTCATTTCAACCATAGATTTTGGTGGTGACCCAAAAAATAAAGATTGGCTTCTTCTGTTAGAAGGCCAATCTTTTATAAAATATGCCAAATAAAATGAGCATTAATCACGAAACTTTAACTTGGTGCTGTTTCATGTAGCTTCCGACATGCCTTGCAAGGTCGACTATGCGTGTTGAGTAGCCCCACTCATTGTCATACCACGCTAAAATTTTAATCTTGTTATCTTCCATCACCATCGTCGTAAGTCCATCGATAATAGCTGAATAATCGGTTGTTGTATAATCGACAGATACAAGTGGTTCCTCACTGTATTTGATAATTCCTTTCAATTCATTTTCCGAAGCCTTTCGAAAGAATTCATTAATCATTTCCTCTGTTACGGACTCTTCTACATCAATAACAAGATCAATAAGCGAAACATTCGGGGTTGGTACCCTGAGCGCCATACCATGAAGTTTTCCTTCCAAATGCGGTATCACCTCTCCAAGCGCTTTTGCGGCGCCGGTTGATGTTGGAATGATCGACTGTGTGCAACCGCGTGCACGCCGCAAATCTTTGTGCGGATTATCAAGATTTTTTTGATCGTTTGTAAACGAGTGAACCGTGGTCATCAGACCGTTAACAATCGTCAAGTTATCATCCAGAACCCTTATTACCGGTGCAAGACAATTGGTTGTACAGGAAGCATTGGAGATAACTTCATCTTCCTCAGGATTATAGGATTGTTCATTAACGCCCATAACAATTGTTTTATCAATTTGTTTTCCAGGAGCCGTAATAACCACTTTTTTGGCGCCTGCTTGAATGTGACGGCCGGCCTCTTGTTTCGTTTTGAACTTACCTGTCGCCTCAATCACGATATCAATCTCTTGCTCCTTCCATGGAAGTTTATCCGGTTCACGGGAACTAACAATATTAATGAATTCTCCGTCGATCTCCAATCCGTTTTGGAGCGCTTTCACTTCTCCATCAAAAATACCGTGGATACTGTCATACTTGATTAAGTGTGCCAGCGTGTCGGGAGGGTAATTGGCATTGATTGTTACAACATCCAAATCGTGATTTTTTAGCGCCTGACGAAAAACCATTCGTCCAATACGGCCAAATCCATTAATGGCAATTCGGGTTCTACTCATTTTCCATCCCCCAATTTATGTTATACTTTTTAAACTTTATTTGGAATTAGTATAACACATTACAATGAGAATGTGCCATTTTTTTATGAAAGATTTTTCGCGAAATTTATAGAATGCTTAATTGCTTATGTTAAAATAAGTATAAATTATTACCCACAGGGGGCGAGCGGCATTGATGAATTCATACAACAGACCGAAAGTAATGGTCCTTGGTACATTTCATATGCGTGATACACCAGATTTACACAGGGCCAAGAATGACGACATACTAACTAAAAAAAGACAAAAAGAGATCAGAAACGTTATTGAATGTCTTAAGGAATTCAAACCGACAAAAATGGCATTTGAAGTAGTTAAAGAAAAACAGAAAAGCTTAAATCAGAAATATCAACAATTTTTAAACGGTAATCTAAAGCCGGAGGTGAATGAAATCCATCAGCTGGGATTCCCTACAGCAGCTGAATTGAAGCATGACACCTTGTACGCAGTTGCTTGGACAGAACCCTTTTTATTAATCCCCTTTCATACGCTTTTCTTTAATAAAAATCACCCCAATTAAGCCAATCATTGAGAAGATAACCGGCGTAATGAAACCGTAGAAGTACCCATCACCCAGACTACCTGAAGACAGAAAATGATCCAGTACACTTCCAAAAATACTCGGTAACAGGACGGCACTAAGAAATCCACCTGTATTTGCAAATCCAGAGACAATGCCTGATTCCTTTGCAGGAAAAGATTGACGAACGACAGCAAACGTCAAGGAATTTGATCCAAATGTAAAGCCAATGATGAAGAAAAGTATTGTAAGCAAGTAAAATGGGGGGTGTCCGTTCAATAAAAGAATGGTAGACCAGCACAATAGCATTGATATATGAAAAAAAACATAGGGCATTTTAATTGTTCCCAACCGACTTGAAATCCAACCAATCAGAGGTGCACCAATTAAGGCTCCGATTAAACTAATCATTATGAGCTGACTTGCATCTAAACGTGTCATGTCATACATATCCATCCCATAGGGAACTGCCCACGAACCAATAAATCCTATATATCCGCCGACAATCCCAAAGTGACAAAAAAATAAAGCCCATGCTTGCCGACTTGAAAACATTCTACATAGTAAAACCATTGTCTTTTCATGTTGCTCATTTTTTTCGAATATCGACTCATTAAGCAAGATTTGTTTTTGTTTTTTTAAGAGCACCAAATAAAGGAGAATTCCACATAGACATATTAAAAACCCCACCGAGAAAAATGCTGTCCGCCAACCAAGTAAGACAATCAATGCGGAAAAAGGGACTGTTGCAAAAAGGAAACCAAGGCTTCCTGTCATACCTGCCACACCAATTAATCGCGTAAATTCTTTTTCGTTAAACCATCGGCTTAAAATGAGTACCAAATTAACCCAAATGGTTGCGTCCCCTACTCCTGTTAGTATTCTAGCAAAAAATAGCACAGATTCATGTGTGCTGAGACTATATATCATTGTTCCTAATCCCGTAAGTATTGCTCCTATTATCAGAAAAAAATTGGGGCCGAAACGATCAGCTAAGATACCCATCGGAATTTGTAAACAAGTATATACAAAAAATTGTATGCCTACCAGTAACCCAATCGTTGATGCCGTTACATTTAAATCCTGCATCACTTGGTCAGTTACCAACCCCGGAGCGGTCCGTTGGCTCGACATCAATAAATAAGTAAACAGTACAGAAGCAAATACAACCCATCTGAATCTAATTTTGTGTTTACCCAATAATTTCTACTCCTGTTAGTTTTTACTTATATATATGTTGATCTCAAATGATGTGAAACCAGTTTTTTTACTTCCTTATACAGGACAGGCGGAAAGCCAAAAACACCATTTATTAATCAAGGTTTTGATTAAATATAACACTTTATTTTAAGGGATTTGCTTGCTGTAAAAGTGGGATAAAACGGTAGAAGGAAATACTTCTTAATGCCTCTTCCAGCTGTCAATGGTTTGAAGCTAAATAACACCCCATTTCCGTAGAAGCGATTCCAGTTGCTGATAGGAATCATGTTTTGACCCATTGTTGTCAATGACAGCATCGGCCAGCTCCGCCTTTTCTCTAATAGGCATCTGTGCGTTAATCCGCCGGTAAGCCTCTTCCTCTGAGTAACCATCACGTTCCATCAGACGCTTAAGCTGTACTTGTTCATCAACATATACTGCAACGGTTTTATCAACAAAATGGGTCAGTTTGCTTTCAAATAACAATGGAATATCGAGAATGACACTCTTTTCGCCGGATGCACTGAATGCATCTCTTTGTTCAATCATCTTTTCCCTGACGGCGGGATGAACAATATTATTCAATTGTTTTCGTTTTTTCTCATTTTTGAATACGATCGCTCCTAATTGTTCCCGGTCAAGTGACATGTCTCCCCGTAAAACATCCTCACCAAATGTGGATACGATTAACTCATATGCTCTTTCTCCAGGCATAACAACTTCCCGAGATATTTTATCGGCATCAATCACTGGTATATTAAAATCGTCGAACATTAATGAAACAGTACTTTTTCCGCTTGCTATACTTCCTGTCAGTCCAATGACAAGTGTCATTTATAATCCTCATTCCATTTTTTGACATAAAATGCAGACGTGAGTCCCACGTCCACCAACTTTCATCTTAACAATGGGCTTCCCGCATATTTTACATGGCTCATTTTCCTGACCGTAAACAAATAGTTCCTGCTGAAACATCCCCATATCGCCTTGAGAGTTGACATACGAACGAATTGTGGTGCCCCCTTGAGCAATCGCATCTTTTAAAGTGTTTATAGCCGCTTCCCATATCATCTTCGCTTCTCTCTTCTTTAATTTATTTGCTTTTTTCAATGGATGTATGTTTGCTCTAAACAATGTTTCATCAACATAAATATTTCCAAGCCCGGCAACAACCGTTTGATCCAGTAATACTGATTTGATGACACGATCAGTCTTTTTCAATTTCTGGTAAAAATAATCCATTGTAAACGTTTTACTGAACGGATCCGGGCCTAGTTGGTTCAGTGGTTTATTCTTCCACTCATCCCCTTTTTCATATAGATGCATTGTGCCGAATTTACGCACATCATTATAACGGAGTTCTTCTCCGTCACTGAATATAAAAATAACGTGCGTATGCTTTTTGACTGGCTCTCCTGACGGATGGACACTGTATTTGCCTTCCATCCGCAAATGGGATACCAATACGACATCATCCAGTTCAAACAACAAAAATTTGCCTCTCCGGTGTATATCATGGATCGATTGTTTTGCTAAAAGATATTTAAAATAATCAATATCATCAGGCTGCTTTATAATATTTGCCCAATAGACAGACACGTCCGTAATAGTTTTATTGAGGACAAATTGCTTGAGTGTATTCTTTATCGTCTCGACTTCTGGTAATTCCGGCATGCCATCTTCCCCTTATTTTGCATCAAACCAGCTATCACCATATTCATAATCGACTTTTAATGGTACATTAAGATCCACTGTTTTCTCCATGATAGCTGGTACGATTTCTTTAAGTTGTTCAATCTCATCTATTGGTGCTTCCAGAATCAGTTCGTCATGCACCTGAAGCAGTATCCGCGCTTCGAGTTTCTCTTCTTTCAGTTTTTCATCCAAGTCAATCATTGCTTTTTTAATGATATCAGCAGCACTTCCCTGGATCGGGGTATTCATTGCTGTCCGTTCGGCAAATGAACGCCGGTTAAAATTCCTGCTTGTAATTTCAGGCAGATAGCGTCTGCGTTTCATGATTGTTGTTACATAACCCTGAAGTTTTGCCTCTTGGACAATGTCATCCATATACGCTTTTACATCAGGATAACTTTCAAAATAACGTTCAATGAACTGCTTAGCTTCTTTACGGGTGATGCCAAGATTCTGCGAAAGCCCGTAATCACTTATACCATATACAATCCCGAAGTTCACCGCTTTTGCCTGGCGACGCATACTGGCTGTGACCTCTGCCCGTTCAATATGAAACACATCCATTGCTGTCTGGGTGTGAATATCAAGATTGTTCGTAAACGCTTCAACCAGCTTTTCATCACCAGCGATATGAGCAAGTACCCTCAGTTCAATCTGCGAATAATCAGCAGCAAACATAACCCATTCTTCTTTGGACGGAACAAAAGCTTGACGGATCTTTCGTCCTTCCTCGAGCCGGATAGGGATATTTTGCAAATTTGGATCGACCGAGCTCAAACGTCCTGTCTGGGTCAACGCCTGGTTAAAACGCGTATGGATTTTATGAGTATTCTGATCCACCACTTTCAGCAACCCGGCGATATAGGTTGACTGCAGTTTGCCCAGCTGACGGTAAAGCAGCAGTTTTGGAATAATGTCATGTTCATTTTGCAGCTGTTCTAAAACATCCGCCGCTGTGGAATAACCTGTTTTCGTTTTTTTGATAACAGGCAGTCCAAGCTTTTCAAATAAGATTGGTCCAAGCTGTTTGGGCGAATTCAAATTGAACTCTTCACCGGCTAGTTCATATATTTCTTCTTCCAATTCACTCAAGCGCCGTTTCAGATCATCGCCCATTTCCTGAATGCGCTCAACATTAATCAGAACACCGGTATGCTCCATTTCACCCAAAATAAGGGCGAGCGGCATTTCCAGCTCCTTGAGCAGTTCATATTGATCATTTGATTTCAGCTGCTCTTTCATATCATCTTTTATCTGAAATAGAGCATTCGCTTTCCGAACAACATGCTCACCAAGTTGGTTCCGTTCAGGCACCTGCATTTTGGCGCCTTTTCCGTAAACCTCCTCATCAAACAGCACATCTGTCACGCCTATTCGATGTGCTATCGCCGGGATATCATGATTGTTCTCAGCTGGATTGAGCAAATACGATGTCAGCAGCATATCAAACGTAATGCCTTCAATATGAATGTCCTTGTTCAACAAAGCCACCAGCGTTTTCTTGGCATCAAAAACAACTTTTGACTTGCTGCTATCTTCTGCCCATGTCTTAAATGCTTCTGATTCTATCGCTATTTCGGTTGGAATAAAATAGGCGCCGGACTGATTCACAACACTAATGCCTTCAATGTTGCCATAATGATAATTTTCCTCAAGCATTTCCAGCACCAATGCAGTCTCTTCACCCAGCATATCTTCAGTCAGATCATCATCGACGATCGTATAATCAATATCGCTTAGTTCTGTTGTTGCTTCATCGCTGCCGCCCGCTTCACCATCAATTCGGTTTAATAGTGACTGGAAGCCCAAATCTTTAAAAATCGCACTGACGTCGGCTTGCGGATAACCTGCATACGTTATTCGTTCAAGTGAAACGTCAATTGGGGATTCACGGTCAATGATGACAAGCCTCTTGCTCATGAATGCATCACCCTTATGACTTTCCAGCTTTTCTTTTAATTTCTTGCCGGTTACGTCATCAAGATTGTCATATACGTTATCAACCGTTTCAAATTGTTTCAGAAGCTTCATAGCTGTTTTCTCCCCAACACCCGGCACCCCCGGTATGTTGTCCGAACTGTCGCCCATTAATGCTTTTAGATCTATAATCTGTTCAGGTGTTATGGACATCTTTTCCTGCATGAACTCAGGTGTATATGCTTCAATATCACTAATGCCTTTTTTGGTCAAATTCACCGTTACCTTGTCCGATACAAGCTGCAGCAGATCTTTGTCACCTGAAATGACCGTGACATCCCAGTTCTCCTCTTGAGCCTGTTTTGAAAGCGTACCGATAATATCGTCGGCTTCATATAAATCCAGTTGATAATGTGAAACACAGAACGCGTCAAGCACTTCTTTCAAAAGCGGAATCTGTTCGGACAATTCCGGCGGTGTCTTTTGCCGGCCGCCTTTATATTCTTCATATGTTTCGTGACGGAAAGTTGTTTTGCCGGCGTCAAATGCCACAAGCATATGTGTCGGCTTTTCATCCTCAATAATCTTGAGAAGCATGTTAGTAAAGCCATAGACAGCATTCGTATAAACGCCTTTATCATTATTTAACAATGGCAACGCGAAAAATGCCCGGTAAATTACACTGTTTCCGTCAATCAATACAAGCTTATTACTCATGAAAAACGTCCTCCGATCATACCGTTATAATCATTATTTTAACATAGTATAGTAAAAAGCACCCCCTGTTAAGAGGATGCCGGATCATTTTTTGGTAGATAAACGTGGAAGGTTGAACCGTTATCAGGTTCACTTTCTACTGAAATGTTTCCATCATGTACTTCGACAATGTGTTTGACTATCGCCAGACCCAGGCCAGTTCCGCCGGTGTTTCTACTTCGTGCCTTATCTACCCGGTAAAATCGCTCAAATATCCGTGTTACGGCTTGTTGTGAGATTCCGATACCATCATCCGCCACCTGGATATGGACCATTTCGCCTTCATACGCCACCGTCAGATTTACTGTGCCATTCTGACCTGTGTAACTGATGGCATTGGTTAATAAATTGATCAAAATCTGTTTGACCCGTTCACCATCAGCTTTCAGTGTTGTGTCGTTCTTCACATTTGTCGTCAGCGTTATACCCCCCTGTTTTGCCCGTTGTTCAATAACAGGCAGGATTTCCTCAGTCAGCTGATTCATATCAACATGGGACCGAGTTAATTGGAACTCATCAGCTTCAAGTCTGGACAAGGTTAGTAAATCTTCAATCAGCCCCTGAAGACGGAAACTTTCGTCATAAATAATTTTTAAAAATCGATCCAGTGATTCGTCATCATCTTTTGCACCGTTAAGCAGCGTTTCAGCAAAGCCGGTAATGGAGGTTATTGGCGTTTTCAGCTCATGCGAAACATTTGCAACAAAGTCCTTGCGCATTAACTCAAGCTTTTTCAAATGGGTAATATCGTACAGTAGAAGAACAGCACCTTTCAGTATGCCACGCTCGTTAAATATTGGTGCGCCGACAATTTCGATATATTTTGTGTCAATATCGATTGTCTGGGTGAAAGAATACTTGATATTTTTCTCGTACAGGAAAGCCTCCTGAACGGTTGCATGAATTGTTTCATTCGCTAATACATCATAATATAGATATCCTTGATAATCGTGGGCGTTTCCACCAAACATAGATATAAATTTGCGGTTGACCAAATGGATATACCCTTTTTCATCAATTAGCACCAGACCGCTCTGTGTATTGTCAATTACGGTTGAGAGCCTGTCCTCCTGCATCTGTTCCTGAATCTCAAACTCACTCAAATTTCGTGCCAGAGCATTTAATTTATTATTCAATTCAGCGATTCTGCCGCTGGCGGAGTGATGAATCCTCACGCGATAATTGCCTTTTAGCAACTCATCCACTGTGTGTGACGTCTTTTTTATCGGTTTCATAAACTTATCATAAACATGAAGCATTATAACAAGTAAAATGAAATATTCCACAAATAAAATTGATCCGAGGATAATATATTCAGACGTTAGTTGGGCTGCGGCTATACCTGTTACAACAACAAGGATAAACAGACCTGCATGATAAGCTAATAGCGGTTTTTTAAATAAGGGCAGCATTATTTCGGTTCCTCCATTTTGTAGCCAAGCCCGCGCACAGTTTTAATATAAACGGGCTTTTTTGTATCAGGTTCAATCTTTTCACGTAAATGACTGACATGGACATCAACTATACGGGTGTCTCCAACAAAATCATAATTCCAAACAGCACTCAGAAGCTGATCCCGTGATAGCACTTTTCCTTTATGCGAGGCAAGATAGTATAAGAGCTCAAATTCTTTTCTTGTAAATGTCAACTCTTCGCTTCTTATTTCAGCTTCATACCGATCTGGGTAAATGATTAATTGCCCAATTTGTATTGAAAGAGAATTATCCTCTGCCTTGTCAGACCGACGTAAAATTGCTTTTATGCGGGCAACAACTTCTTTGGGGCTGAACGGTTTCGTTAAATAATCATCTGCTCCAAGCTCCAGCCCCAATACTTTATCAAATTCCTCGCCCTTTGCAGTCAGCATCAATATCGGGGTGTCAATTTTCTGTACCCGCAACTGTTTACAAACTTCCATACCGTCCATTTCAGGCAGCATCAAATCAAGGATAATCAGGTCAAAATCCGCCGATTCTGCTTTTTTTATAGCTTCTGCGCCATCATAAGCAACATCCGTTTCATAACCTGCCTGCTCAATATTAAACTTTAATAGTGTCACAATTGATGTTTCATCATCAACAATCAAAATTTGCTTTCCCATCAGCAATCCTCATTTCTATTCCCAAGGTGTTATTTTCATCTTACAATGAAAATAACACAAAGTGAACAGATAAAAGTGTAAAGAAAAATTAACAAAGACACTGATTACCCCACCGGTATTTCACATTGATCCCAGGAAGCTTTGTTGTGATTTGATTTCTTTTTAGATCGGGGTGGTATCCAGAAAGTTCAGTGGATTCGAAAAACCATTGTTAAAAGAAATTCTCCAGG
This sequence comes from Lentibacillus kapialis, assembly GCF_014646635.1. Taxonomy (GTDB): domain Bacteria; phylum Bacillota; class Bacilli; order Bacillales; family Amphibacillaceae; genus Lentibacillus; species Lentibacillus kapialis. The sequence continues at coordinate 35,650 of NZ_BMNQ01000024.1, read as the reverse complement.
GAACTCCCCGTCCATGACTCAGGTTCATAAGCTGGAGAGACATTTAGTTTTCCCTGTAATATTATGTCACCTTCGGCATCAAAACCGACAGCGGAAAGCGTTGCTTCATGATTCTCAATGTCTATCGCTATGACTTCAAGTGTTATTTTTATTTCCGAATAATGAAACAGCGGTTTAGGAAACGTTATTTCGTGCCGAGTAATATGACTGCCTGGGCCGGGAAGGTGCATGGAAACAGTGGATGTTACCATTCCAAATAGCATAACAGACGGAACGATAGGTCGTTTATATGGTGTTTGGGAGGCATAGTCATGCTGCAGATAAAGTGGATTGGCATCGTCGGTTAAACCCAGATATAATAATAAATCCTTATCCTCGATAATATGAGATGTCGTGTATGATTGTCCGACTTGCAAAGCTTCAATCCTTTCACCAAGCTTTCTTTTTTTGCCGATCATTTCATCACCTCCGTAATTGTAAGCGCTCCCCATTATATCAAAAACCGTGTATAGTCGCTATTATATTTGGGAAAATACTTTTTAACGTTTTAAAAAGAAGAAGTTTCTTTTTATCCACAAAAGAGAAACCTCTTCTTGCACAAAATTATGTCAATACATCAAGTGTATTTTTCACGGAGTCTGCTGATTTGTCCAATTCGGTTTTTTCTTCCCTGGTCAGGTCAAGCTCAATAATTTCTTCCAAGCCATTTCCCCCGATGATGGTCGGTACCCCCAGATAGATATCCTTATAGCCATACTCACCTTCCAAATATGCAATCGATGGAAGAACACGGCGTTGGTCTTTCAATATTGCTTCCGTCATAACGGTCAGGGAAGCAGCAGGCGCATAGTAGGCGCTACCATTGCCTAGCAGACCAACTATCTCACCGCCGCCTTTACGAGTGCGCTCAACGATGTCATCAAGACGGTCTTTGGAGATCAGTTTTTCAAGCGGAATTCCGCCGGCATAGGAATAGCGGATTAATGGTACCATATCATCGCCATGCCCACCGAGAACAAACCCGGTAATATCCTTCACGGACAAATTCAGTTCATCGGCAACAAAAGTACGGAATCTTGCAGTATCCAGCACACCTGACTGTCCGATAACGCGCTCTTTAGGGAATCCGGATTCTTTAAAGACTGTATAAGCCATAGCATCTACCGGATTAGTCAATACAATAATTGTCGAATCCGGGGAATACTTTACAATGTCCTTTGTGACAGCCTTCATGATTTCAGCATTGGTATTCATAAGATCATCACGGCTCATACCAGGTTTGCGGGCAACACCGGCTGTGATTATGACGAGATCTGATTCTTTTGTATCCTTGTAATCAGCTGTACCGATAATATTGGCATCAAATCCCTGAACAGGACCCGCTTCTTTCATATCCAATGCTCTTCCTTTAGCCGGATCTTCATTATCAGGAATATCAACCAGTACGACATCCCCCAGCTCTTTTTGCGCCAGCATTAAGGCTGTCGTTGAACCGGTGAAACCCGAGCCAATGACAGAGATTTTTTTGCGTTTGATAGACATGCTAATCCCTCTTCCAATCTTAAGAAAATTTATTTTATAAATACAGCTGACAATAAATCAAGCAATGTCAGCTGTAACATACCTTTCAAATCGCTTAAAATTTGAATCACTTTCACTTTAATCCATGTTCTTAATCAATTCATCACCAAATTGGGATGTCTTTACTTCGGTTGCACCATCCATCATCCGGGCAAAGTCATAAGTGACCACTTTTGATGCAATTGTTTTGTCCATTGCTTTCATAATCAGATCACCAGCTTCTCTCCACCCCAGGTGATTAAGCATCAAAACAGCGGAAAGAATAACAGAAGACGGGTTAACCTTATCCATGCCTGCATACTTTGGTGCTGTGCCGTGTGTCGCTTCAAAAATCGCATGACCTGTATTATAGTTAATGTTTGCTCCCGGTGCAATACCGATTCCGCCAACTTGTGCTGCCAGCGCATCCGATATATAGTCACCGTTCAGGTTCATCGTTGCAACAACATCAAATTCTTTCGGACGTGTAAGAATCTGCTGCAGGAAGATGTCGGCAATAGCATCTTTAACCAGAAGCTTACCGGCAGCAACCGCTTCATCCTGTGCTTTGTTTGCTGCATCTTTGCCTTCCTTTTCGACGATACGGTCATACTCAGCCCAGGTGAATACTTTATCACCATATTCCTGTTCGGCAACTTCGTATCCCCATGCTTTAAAGGAACCTTCCGTGAATTTCATGATGTTACCTTTATGTACTAAGGTGACACTCTGCCGTCCTTCATTAAAGGCATAATCGATCGCAGCGCGCACGAGACGTTTTGATCCTTCTTCAGATACTGGTTTTACACCTATACCGGAAGTCTCAGGGAAACGAATATTGTTAACACCCATTTCATTTTGCAGGAAGTCAATAACTTTTTTTACATCATCTGAGCCTTTCTGCCATTCAATACCCGCATAAATATCTTCAGTATTCTCACGGAAAATCGCCATATCTACATCTTCAGGGTTCTTAACCGGTGATGGAACACCTGTGAAATATTGAACAGGTCGCAAACAAGTGAACAGATCCAGTTCCTGGCGCAATGCAACGTTCAATGAACGGATACCACCACCGATCGGTGTTGTGAGTGGACCTTTTATTGCAATTTTATATTCGTCAATCGTTTTAAGAGTTTCATCCGGAAGCCATTCTCCAGTTTTATCATAAGATTTCTGGCCGGCATACACCTCTGTCCAATCAATAGCTTTTTCACCATTATAAGCTTTTTCCACAGCAGCTTCGATAACGCGGCGCGCCGCAGCCCAAATATCCGCTCCAGTTCCGTCACCTTCGATAAAAGGGACAATCGGATGATTTGGAACAGTCATCTTTCCATTATTATCTACTGTAATTTTTTCCCCTTGTGTCATAAAAAATACCTCCTAATCTTCTTCAAGCCATTATCAGTTTATCATAAAGTGAAACGTCATTCAGCAGAAAAGATTTAAACTGCTGAATGTTAGTCATCAGATTTATTTTAGCGATTTTCAATAGCGACATATTCCTGCGTTTTTGGACCGACATATTCTGCACGCGGACGAATCAAGCGATTGTTGTCATATTGTTCAAGAATATGTGCAATCCATCCGGATATACGGCTTGTCGCAAATATTGGTGTGAATAAATCATGGTCAATTCCTAGACTGTGGTATACAGATGCCGAATAAAAATCCACATTGGCAGGCAGACCTTTTTTTTCTTTAATAAAGGCTTCAATTTTCACAGACATATCGTACCATTTTGACTGTCCGGTGATTTTGGTCAGTTCCTTTGACATCTCTTTCAAATATTTGGCACGCGGATCGCCGTTTTTATAGACGCGGTGTCCCATTCCCATTATTTTCTCATCATTTTCCAACTTTTGTTTAATGTACGGAATGGCATTTTCCTCGTCACCAATCTCTGAAAGCATAGCCATTACACGCTCGTTAGCCCCGCCGTGCAATGGGCCTTTCAGTGCACCAATTGCTGCTGTTACTCCAGAATAAATGTCAGACAGGGTAGCGACACAAACACGCGCAGTGAATGTCGAAGCATTCAATTCATGGTCGGCATGCAGGATGAGCGCTTTGTTGATAGCCTCTTCTTCGACATCCTTAGGTTCTTCAGCGTTAAGCATGTACAGAAAGTTAGCCGCAAAACCCAGGTCTTTTTTTGGTTTGATTGGGTCCTGACCTTTCCGGATTCGTGCAAAAGCCGTCACAATCGTAGCTATTTTAGCCTGAAGACGCACTGCTTTTCGTTTATTCGCAGCCTCATCCATCACATCGGCTTCTTCATCATGAAGCCCTAAAATAGAAACAGCAGAACGTAATGCGGCCATCGGACGAACAGTTGACAGATCATATGAACGCAGATGTTCAATAATAGCTTCCGGAAGTTCCATTTCAGCCGCAAGTTCGGCTTTGAATTCATTCAATTCCGCTTTTGCCGGCAATCTCAAATTCCATAAAAGAAAGACAACTTCTTCAAAACTGGAATTCTCAGCCAAGTCGTCGATGGTATAGCCAACATAAGTAAGCTGATCATTAATGATTGAACTGATGGATGATTCGGTTGCGACAATCCCTTCAAGCCCTTTTGCCATAACAAACCCTCTCCTTTTTCTATAAAATATTCATTAGGATAAGTAATGTATTACTGAATTCGACAATATTTTATCGTAACATTGCCATCCCCACGGACAATTATAAAGTATTATGTGTATTATGTGAATTGAAACCGATTAAAATCCGGTCATAATTTTTTTGCATAAATAAGCATGTTTATAAACTGAAACCTCATTCAACGAAGCATTTTCTTCTTTATTTGGCCAATATAAATTTTATTGACAGCCGATTCCCGATTAATACGTCTATTTTAGCGTTTGTAGTCATATGTTAGAAAAACCCGGCATTCGCCTCGTTCTATAGCGAGTGCCAAATTTTTTCTTAAAATTATGGCTGTTCACCAAAATCTATGGTTGACAATTCAGTGTCATGTTGACGTAATCAGTCGCTTCGGAAAAACACTTGGGTGCTCGTCGTCTTGCAAGCATTCACAGTGAAGACACACGCCTCGCAACGCGTAGCACATTCGGTGGAGCGTTGGCTCGTCGCTTTCCGTGGGCTTGTCCTCAGCCTCCTCAAAAAAAAAAGAAAAGCTTTTTCTGCGGGGTCTTCACACGGCGCATTCCCACAGGAGTCTCCATGCTTTTCCTCCGCTAGCTCGTTTTACTACTATATTCACAATTCAACCATAGATTTTGGTGTTGACCCGAAATTATCCATAATTCATGTCTTGTGACGTTATAAAATAGTACAGGCCTTATTCTGCCGCTTTGGAGGGTTTTGGTTGTATAAACGGAGAATGCACCAAATTTTTCGGTTCTGCATTATCATGGTATCCGTTGTCATCATATTTTCAGTTCTGCAATACACATTTTCTTATATTTATCCTTTTTTATTGGCTTTCATTCTTGCCTTATGTCTGAATCCTGCCGTTGGATTTTTAGAACAAACAATTAAATTACCCCGCGGCCTTGCTGCATTTGCTGTAATGGCATTTACAGCAACAGTATTATTGGGTATTATTATCCTTCTCATTTCAGAGTTATTTAACGGTACAACTTATATAGCAAAAAATATACCGGATTATTTCCACGTATTTGCAAAGATTGTGGAAACATTCATTGATGAGCAACTGATGCCATTATACCACAAGCTTTCTTCCTTTGTTCGTACGTTGAATCCCGACCAGCAGTCTGCTATTAATGATAGCATTGACCATATCATTGACCGGTTTACGTCATTCAGTGCCGATACCGTACAAAATTTTTTATTGCAAATACCTGCTGCGTTAACTTTATTGCCAGGTTCTTTTACGGTTTTCCTGTTTACGGTTTTGGCAGCTTTTTTCTTAACAAAAGATTGGCATCAGCTTGTTTTTCTATTCAAAAAAGCAATCCCAAAAAACGTACTGCACTCGAGCAGCAGCGTCTGGAATTACTTGAAGAAGGCAGTTTCCGGTTTTATCAAGGCACAGCTCCTGCTCATGTCCATGACATCACTGACAATATTTGCAGGGTTGCTGTTGTTTCAAATTGATTATGCATTGACGATTGCACTCATTGCAGCGCTGGTGGACATTTTTCCGTTTTTAGGAACGGGAATCATATTTGTGCCGTGGATTACCTATTTGTTTTTAACAGGCAATTACTCGATGACTATCGGTTTATCGATTATATATATGATCGTTATTATTCAGCGTCAGCTGCTTGAACCAAAAATAGTATCGGACAAGTTGGGGGTACCGCCCATCCTAACTCTGATTGCTCTTTTTATCGGGCTCCGGATATGGGGAGCCTTCGGACTGCTTCTCGGACCATTTCTGATGATTGCTGGTAAAGCTTTGTATCAGGCGGGAATCTTTCATCAGGCCAGCCGGTTTATTAAAGGATCGTGACTTACCATCTCCTATAAATAAAAGTACTCTTAGAAGCTAAGTTGCGCAAAAACCTTTCCAGCATACCTGTAAAAGGATTTCGAGTAAAGGGAAGCACTAGAAGAAAACCGACTATATCTGTTATGAAACCGGGGGCAAACAGAAAGACACCGCCAACAAAAATACATATGCCATCGATGATTGCATCACCTGGCGGCTGACCTTGATCTATCGCATTTTGTGCCCTTTTCCATGCATCAAGACCCTCTTTCCGGGCAAGTGAGACTCCAACGATCCCGGTTAAAATTATTAATCCCACTACCCACCAAGGGCCAATGATACTACCGACCCACACAAACATTCCAATTTCAACAGCAGGTACGATTATGAATAAAAGCAGCAACCATCGCATTTGTTTGCCCCCTCTTTACATCTGAATCTATGCTTGGAATTAAACGGCAATCGTATCATCTTGTAGCGAGTGCCGTAAAATTTCTTATAAGGTCAGCCATCTATACTACAGAACTCTTGCATGTCCTCTGTAAATATCACCTTTTGCACCATCTATAGTAATGTCGGTCCCATCCTCGATCTTATCAAACACATCTTTGACTCCGACAATAACCGGAATGCCAAGACTCAGTCCGACAACCGCCGCATGTGAAGTGAGGCCGCCCTCTTGTGTTACAATGGCTTTTGCTTTCTTAACTGCTTCCATCATATCCCGGTCTGTACCGTACGTAACAAGGATATCATTTTCACCAACGTACTCTATTGCTTCAGAAGCAGTTTTGGCAACGACGGCCCTGCCGTAAGCACTACCACGGCCTATGCCTTGTCCTTTAGCCATTACATCTCCTATCACATGCACTTTCATAAGATTAGTTGTTCCGCTTTCACCGATGGGAACGCCGGCTGTTATAATAACTCTGCTTCCGCGTTCAAACAGTTTCGTGCTTAATCCCATATCCACTGCAATATCGAGCATTTCATCCGTGGAATCAGCTTTGCTCCCCATAACAGCATGTACCCCCCATATAAGTGACAGCTGACGATTAACATGCTCATTAAATGTTACGGCAATAATCGGAGCTTCAGGACGGTATTTGGAAATCATTCTGGCGGTATGTCCGCTTTCAGTTGGGGTAATAATAGCGCTGACCGTCAAATTCATCGCCGTGTGCGTAACCGATTGGCTGATAGCATCAGTCATTGTCATATCAACGGATTTTGAGCGGTCGTCCAAAATTAGCTTATGATTCAGACCGCTCTCTGTCTTTAAGGCGATGTTACTCATTGTTTGCACCGATTCGACCGGATAATCGCCTGCAGCCGTTTCGCCTGAAAGCATAATGGCGTCGGTCCCATCAAAAATCGCATTGGCAACATCCGATGCTTCTGCGCGGGTTGGTCTCGGATTGCGCTGCATCGAGTCTAACATTTGGGTTGCGGTGATGACCGGCTTTCCAACAGTGTTGCATTTTGTAATCAGTTTTTTCTGTACAAGCGGAACATCTTCAGCCGGGGTTTCAACACCGAGATCGCCACGTGCAACCATCAAACCATTACTCACTTCCAGAATGGAATCAATATTGTCAATCCCTTCCTGATTTTCGATTTTCGGTATGATTTTGATGTGTGTAGCATCATGTTCTTCTAACAGCTCTTGTATTTCAAGAATATCAGATGGACGACGGACAAACGAAGCCGCAATATAATCAATATCATGTTCTATACCAAACGTGATATCTGCCGCATCTTTTTCTGTGATTCCGGGCAGTTTCACACTTACATTTGGAACATTGACACCTTTCTTGTTTTCAATAATACCCGAATTCAGTGCCTTTGTTTTCAACTCCTGATGTTCATGATCAATTTCCAGTACTTCCAGTTCAATTAATCCGTCATCAAGCAAAATCTTAGAACCAGCATGGACATCATTGATCAGACCGGGGTATGAGAGGGAAAAGCGTTCAGCACTTCCTTCCACCTCATCCATAGTGACTTGAACAATACTGTCTTTAATAATTTCAGCTTCACCATGCTTAAAGGTGCCCGTCCGGATTTCTGGACCTTTTGTATCTAAAAGAATCGCAATTGTTTTTCCAGTTATTTCGGCTGCTTCCCGTATGTTTTGAATACGCTGCTCATGCTCATCGAAATCACCATGGGAAAAGTTCAGTCGGGCAACATCCATGCCCCTCTCAATCAGCTGTGTGAGTGTTTCCACCGATTCTGATGCAGGGCCGATCGTACATACAATTTTTGTTTTCCGCATTTCCAGCGCCTCCTCTAAATTGACAGTTCTTTGGATAATTGATACATTTCCATGTCAATTGTATGTTTTTTCGCTAATACTTCGGAAATATCATGACTGACCAGTTGATTGTTTTGGATGCCGGCTATCTTTCCTGCTTGTCCATTCAGAAGCAAGTCGATTGCCTGAGCTCCAAGCCGGCTTGCCAGAACACGATCAGAAGCAGTCGGAGAGCCGCCGCGCTGAATATGCCCCAGAACAGTCACACGTGTCTCCAGGTCAGCCGTTTCCTTAATCTGGTCGGCATAATCAAACACACTGCCTACACCTTCTGCAAGAATAATGATGCTGTGCTTTTTGCCGCGCCCCTGGCCACGTCTCAATCGCTCTATAATTTCATCCAGTTCATCCTGTTTTTCAGGAATAAGAATACTTTCCGCTCCATCGGCAAGACCAGCCCATAACGCCAGGTCACCGGCGTCTCTGCCCATTACTTCAATAATAAATGTTCGTTCGTGTGAAGAAGCGGTATCACGGATTTTGTCTATCGCTTCAATCACGGTATTTAAGGCGGTATCAAATCCGATTGTAAAATCGGTACCGGCAATATCATTGTCTATGGTACCCGGAATTCCAATGCATGGATATCCTTTTTCGGTCAATTTCTGTGCACCTCGAAAACTGCCATCGCCCCCGATTACAATCAGACCTTCAATCCCAAACTTTTTCATTTGTTCAATACCTTTATTCTGTCCCTGGTCATATTTAAATTCATCACATCTGGCAGAACGTAATATCGTACCACCGCGCTGGATGATATCACCGACAGAACCAGTATCCATTTTTTCTATATTACCATCAATTAGACCCTGAAACCCATTTTTTATACCAAAAATCTCAATTCCATGATAAATGGCTTTCCTTACAACCGCACGGATAGCGGCGTTCATACCTGGTGCATCACCACCGCTTGTCAAAACACCAATTTTCTTCATGCTTTCACCTCATGTCTCCATCATTTCTACTCCCAAGATAATTGTAAAAAGCAAAAATATCAATTAATCAGCTAAATCGTGATCAAAAAAAGTATCATTAGAAAAACTCGGTATTCGCCTCGCCTTATAGCGAATGCCAAAGCTTTTCTTATAAGGTCGTCCATAATTTATACTGTCTGACGTTATAAGTAAAGTCAATAATGCGTGCTCTGTTCCATATCCATGTTTTAACGCGCTATAAAGAGCGAAAGAGGCTGACCCCTGTCAACCTCTTTATAATGGTTTATAATCACCCATTTTTTGATATTTTTCCCATCTCTTTTCCAACAACTCATCTGAAGGTATGTCACTCAGTTCTCCCAGTGATTTAGCCAAAACGGTGTCAATATGTTCAGCTTGCAGTTCAATATCACGATGTGCACCACCTCTTGGCTCTGGAATAATGTCATCTATAATATTGAGCTCTTTCAAATCATATGATGTAATTTTCATATTTTCCGCTGCTTGCTTTGCCAGACCAGAGTCCTTCCATAATAGAGCTGCGGCACCTTCAGGCGAAATTACTGAGTAGGTGGAATTTTCGAGCATATGAATTCTGTCACCGACACCTAACCCCAACGCGCCGCCGCTTCCGCCTTCTCCGATCACAATACAAATGATTGGTACGGTAAGCCCGGCCATCTCCATCAGGTTTTTGGCGATTGCCTCGCTTTGCCCGCGTTCTTCAGCAGCTTTGCCTGGATAGGCACCTTTAGTATCGATAAAGCTTACAATAGGCCGATTAAACTTTTCCGCCTGCCGCATATGCCGTAACGCTTTCCGATAACCTTCGGGATGTGGCATACCAAAATTGCGGCGGATATTTTCTTTCGTATCTTTACCGCGCTGATGACCAACAACAGTTACAGGCTTATCACGATAGAGCGCAATACCGGATACAATGGCCTCGTCATCACCGTATAATCGGTCACCATGAAATTCAATGAAATCCGAGAATAACCGTTCAGCGTATTCTAATGTTGTCGGGCGCTCCTGGTGCCTTGCCATCTGAACTCGCTGCCAAGGCTGCAAATTGCCATATATATCGTTTTCCAGGATCTCCAGCCGGTTTTCAAGTGTTGTGATCTCATCGGTTAAATCAATGTCACTATCAGTTGTGAACGTCTTTAATTCAGCGATTTTGTCTTTAAGATCTGCAATTGGCTTTTCAAAATCAAGCACTTGTTTCATGAAAATTTCCCACCTTTCTGATGCATAACAAGTATTCTGGAAAGGAGGGACTTTAATTCATGGCGATGAACTACCTTATCAAGCTGACCGTGTTTCAATAAAAATTCAGCCGTCTGAAAGTCCTCCGGCAGTTTTTCCCGGATTGTCTGCTCAATAATCCTGCGGCCCGCAAAGCCAATCAAAGCTCCCGGTTCAGCCAGATTATAATCACCGATTGATGCAAAACTGGCAGACACCCCGCCAGTGGTTGGATGCGTCATGACAGAAATCATCAGACCGCCTGATTCGGAAAAACGTTTCACGGCAAAAGACGTTTTCGCCATTTGCATCAGGCTTAAAACGCCTTCCTGCATACGGGCACCACCTGAGGCAGTAAAAATAACAAAAGGCAGTGATTGCTCGTTCGCTTGTTCAATGGCGCGTGCAATCTTTTCGCCCACCACTGAACCCATACTCCCCATCCGGAAGTTGGAATCCATCACACTAAAGGCAATCGTCTGTCCATCAAGCGACCCTTTCCCGGTCACGACTCCCTCGTTCAACCCGGTTTTTTTTCGGTCCTTCTCAACTTTCGTTTCATATTCGGGAAATTCCAGCGGGTTAGTTGTTGAAAACCGCTTATCCCATTCCTCAAAAGTCCCTTCATCGAACAAACTATCAATCCGCTCCCAAGCAGTCATTTGGTGGTGGTAGTCACAATTTGGGCAAACATTGATGTTTTTGTTCATTTCTTTTCGATAATAAATTTTATGGCAATTCGTGCATTTTTTCATTAATCCTTCGGGAACCTCAAGTTTGCTTTTTTCACTTGGTATCGTAGCATATTTTTTTTTCTTGCCAAAAAAATCCTTAAGCAAGGGAAATTCCTCCTTTTAAACAGCAAAGGCGAGCATTTATTCAATAGTACCGGGTTATACACTGCAACTGGCACAATTTGCTTCATATATTAGAAGCTGAAAAAGCCGGATATCACTTATTTGCCGGCGGTGTGTAAAATAATTCTTCTATTTTACCATAACTTTTGGAGCGAAAAAGATTTATAAGTTCCAAATAAAATGATTGATCATAAGAAAGACTGGAAATGCTATAGGAGAATTCATCCATCAATTGCCACACTCTGGCAAGTAGCAAGTTTTCAGTTTTGTAAAATAAGAGTTGAAAAAATGCTACATGCTTCTCATTGCTGTTTAAGGTACTGTCATGAATAATCTCGCGCAATTCCTCAATATCATCATCAGAAATATGATCATAGGCAATCCTGGCCGCTTCTTTTTCAATTATTTTTTTGGCAAATAATAGATCATTCTTCGTCTTGGCTCCCTGGAGAACGAAAGACGAAAGCACCTCAACTGAGTGGTAAGGCCGGTAAGGACTTAAAAAGGTCCCTTCGCCGTGCCTTGTTTCAATCAATCCCAACAGTTCCATTGCCCTAAGTGCTTCACGGACTGAAGATCTGCCGGCCTGCAATTTTTCGGAAAGTTCCCGCTCAGATGGAAGTTTATCGCCCGGCTTTAATTCATGAGAGTCAATATATTTGCGGATTTCGTGCAAAACCCCTTGATATACTTTTTGTTGTGGTGACGTGGACACCGTCGCAGTCACTCCTTTAAGAGGTTCTTACTCCTCATCTATTTTTGTTAGCCTTCTTGTTTTTTCAGCCACACTTTCCGGATTAACATTGATTCTGGCAACACCTGATTCCATTGCCGCCTGTGCAACACTCGATGCTACAAGGGGTGCAACTCTAGGATCAAATGGAGCCGGGATTACATAGTCTTCACTCAGTTCACTTTCTGTTATAAGCGATGCAATAGCTTCTGCCGCAGCAATTTTCATTCGTTCGTTGATACGCGTTGCCCGAACGTCCAATGCCCCTCTGAAAATACCTGGGAATGCAAGAACATTGTTAACCTGGTTAGGGAAGTCGGAGCGTCCGGTTCCAATGACCTTGGCACCTGCTTCCTTTGCATCACCTGGCAAGATCTCCGGATCAGGGTTTGCCATAGCAAAGATAATCGGATCGTCCTCCATCTTCTTCACCATGTCTTTTGACAGCAGATCACCGACAGACACGCCAATAAACACATCCGCGCCTTCAAGCACTTCTTCCAGCGATCCCTCCACTTTGTCTTTATTGGTCATTTTAGCAACTTCTTCTTTAACATCGTTCATACCATAGTTTCTGCCTTCAAAAATGGCGCCTTTTGAATCACACATAATCATGTCACGTACGCCAAGACTATACAATAGTTTCATAATAGCTATACCCGCAGCACCGGCACCGTTAGCCACAACCTTAATATCCGAGAATGATTTGCCGGATAATTTCAGTGCATTCATCAAACCGGCAACAGTAACAATGGCCGTTCCATGCTGATCATCATGAAAAATAGGGATGCTTGTTTCTTTTTTTAGACGTTCTTCAATTATAAAACAATTGGGCGCCGCGATGTCCTCCAGGTTGACGCCGCCGAATGACGGTTGCATCATTTTAACTGTTTCAACGATTTTATCGACATCATGCGAATCGAGGCAGATAGGAAAGGAATCCACCCCTGCAAAACTCTTAAACAGGACAGATTTTCCTTCCATTACAGGCAATGACGCTTCGGCCCCGATATTTCCGAGTCCCAGTACCGCTGATCCGTTACTTACGACTGCGACCATGTTTCCCTTCATCGTATACTCATATACATTGTCTTTATGATCATAAATTTCTTTACACGGTTCTGCCACTCCTGGCGAATAAGCCAAACTCAAATCCCGTGCATTACGGACAGGAATTTTGGCCTCGGTCGAAAGTTTTCCTTTGTTCATTTTATGAATATGCAATGCTTCATCTCTTAAATTTGGCAAACTATTCACTCCTTTATAGGGTAGCCCAAAGAGTCATTTCGTCTGTCCTTCCACAACCGTCCACGATCTGTGGAGATCTGGAAGCCACTCAGAGCTTTGGGAAACGAATTCACTAACAGGGTGGTCAGACCACTTAGTGGTTTCATTATAACAAATCGCTTGTCTATGTAAAGAAAAAAATGGATGGTCTTGTCACTTTTCTCCTTTTCGTTTTCTATTGACCGAGTCCAGCACAACATTACCTGTACCGAAATGACTTCTCAGCAAATCCATACATGTTTTATCAGGCTGGACAAGATAAGCATGGGATAGTTGATAGGTCCTGCCTTCTTTTTGATCATAAATGATGACAGGTGTCCTGCCGGGGTTTTTACTTGTGATATTTTTAATAACTGGAAGTGCATTATCACGATGATCCTCAGTTAATTTGATAAATAAGCGCTCGCCTTCATTAACTTCCCACTCTTGTTTGCTAAACATGTCCATACCAGACACAATCCATTGAAGTTGCCTGTTACGACGCTCAATCTTTCCACTGAATATTACGAGCATATCCTCTGAAAGCCAACGGTGCACTTCCCTGTACAAATCCGGAAATACAACAGCCTCCAAGTCGCCTGTTTCATCACCAAGTGTCAAGAATGCCATCGGGTCACCACGCTTCGTCCGGATTGTTTTAATTGTTTGTACGATTCCGGCACTTTTCAAGTTTCGCTTTCCTTCCATTCCTTCTGCATCCGACATGGCGATATAGCCATTTGCTTTTAACACATTACGATAATTATTAAACGGATGACTGGATACATAAATGCCCAGAAGTTCTTTCTCATCCGCTAACTTTTTCATAAGGCTAAAATCTTCTATCGAAACATAATTTTCTTCAAGGTCAATCCTGTCTCGAAAAAGATTTGACTGCCCTCTGAATTCTTTAAACAACTCCCCCTGCTCCAGGGCCTGGTCTATTGATGCCAGAAGACTTGCCCGGTTTCCATAAATCTCATCAAACACTCCTGCCATCACCAGTGTTTCCAGCGTCTTACGGTTAATCACCGAAAGTGATACCCGTAAACAAAAATCAAACAGGCTCTTGAACAGGCCCTCCTTTCTTACCTGGATTATTTCTTTAATAGCCTGATGTCCAATACCCTTAATAGCCTGAAAACCCATCCGGATTCGCTTGTTTTCCACTGAATATTTGCCAAAACTTTTGTTGATGGAAGGTTGTGCTAATGAGAGATCGAAATCTTTCAATTCTTTTATATAGACATCTGCTTTATCCTGCTGATTACCTACTGAACTCAGTAACTCTGCAAAAAAGCCGGCAGGATAATGGGCCTTCAGGTATGCAAGCTGATAGGAAATTTTACTGTATGCAACGGCATGACTCCTGTTAAAACCATAATTGGAAAACTTAACAATCCACTGGAACATTTCTTCGGCTACAGATTCCGTATACCCGTTGTCAAGACAGCCCCGAATAAAGACTTCGCGCTGTTGATCCATTACCTGCTGCTGCTTCTTACTGACTGCCCGGCGTAAAATATCAGCCTGCCCCAATGAAAACCCGGCAATTTCATGGGCAATCTGCATAATTTGTTCTTGGTATATCAGTACCCCGTACGTTTTTTTCAAAATAGGTTCCAGATCGGGATGCGGATATGTGATTTTCTCCCGGCCATGTTTGCGATCAATATAAACCGGAATGTTTTCCATCGGACCAGGGCGGAACAGGGCGTTGACGGCTACAATATCCTCAAACGTTGTCGGCTTCAGACGTATAAGTACCTGTTTCATACCTTGAGATTCCAATTGAAAAACACCATTCGTCTTCCCCTGCTGCAGCAAATTGTAAGTATCTTCATCTTCGTCTGGTATGTCCGCCAGTTTAATTGTCAGTTTTTCAGTAAACTGAAGTGTCTGAAGGATCTTTTCCAATAATGTTAAATTACGCAGTCCAAGAAAATCCATCTTCAATAACCCGATTGATTCTAAATCATTCATAGCATACTGTGTCAAATAGGTGTCGTGGGTTCCGACGTTCAACGGAACATGCTTGACGAGCGACTCCTCGCTGATGACAACCCCGGCCGCATGTGTAGACATATGTCTCGGCAATCCTTCCAATTTTGCGGCAATTGTAAAGAGAACTTTCAATTTCTCAGATTGCTTAATATACTGCTGCAGATCCTGAGATTCTTTTACACAGGTTGCAATTGGTCCCCTTGCCTGAGCGGGTATTTCTTTTAAAATAAAATAAGCATCCTGTTGGTCGACATCCATCGTTTTAAACAGCTCCCGCAATACGGATCTGGCTGCAAACGTCCCGAATGTAATGATTTGTGCGACATGATCGTCTCCGTATTTGTCACGTACGTATTCAATCACTTCATCCCGTCTGTGATCGGAAAAATCAATATCGATATCAGGCATCGTGACACGTTCGGGATTCAGGAACCTCTCAAACAGCAAACCATATTTCATCGGATCAACTTCTGTAATTCCCAATACATAAGCAACAAGTGAACCGGCAGCAGAGCCCCGACCCGGTCCGACCAAAATGTCATGTTTTTTTGCATAGTCAACAAAATCCCAGACAATCAAAAAGTAATCACTGAACTGCATCGACTGAATAACGTTCAATTCATACGTAAGGCGGCTATATATTTCTTCTGTCATAATCCTATATTTTTGCCTGACATTTTCAAAGCATATTTTCTCAAGGTATGTATGGGCATCTGTGTATCCCGGAACTGGATAAGAAGGCAGCATTCTCATATCAAAATTCAGCTTCACATTACAATTCGCAGCAATGACAGCTGTTTCCTCAATCACTTTCGGCCAAGTCTGCCCAAACAGTTCTTCCATCTCAGACACTGAGCGCAAATAGCGTTCTTTAACTGTGCGATCTGTGATCCGAAGCGGCCATTTTTTGTCATCCTTCATCGAGCGCAGACAATCATACGCCGCATCATCCTTCTGATCGATGTATCTGACGTCATTCACTAAAACCGCTTTCGTCTGATACACTTCCCGGAATGCTTTAACAGCCTGATTAATCTTGTGTTCTTCGGGCAGGCCATGGTCCTGAACACCAAGATAAAAGTCATCCTTATTAAACATATGCCATCTTGTATCCAGGTAATCCTTCACCCTGTTATATGGGTCATCTGCCAGCAGCGCACCCAATTTGGAGTCCGCTGTAATAATGACACATATCAGATCATCACTGTATGATACAAGCTCAGAATGGTCTATACCGTTATGGTGTGATAACTGAATATGAGTGCTCAATTGAATTAAATTTTGATAGCCATGATTATTTTTAGCTAACAAAATGCAGTAGTCCGGCTCTTCCTCTGAAGAAGTGACCATCACGTTCATGCCGATGATCGGCTTTATCCCATTTTGCTGACAAGCTTTATAAAAAGGGATGGCACCATACAATACATGTTCATCGGTGAGAGCCAACGCATCAAATTCTAATTCCTTAGCTTTTTCAGCCAGTTTTTCAACGGTTATGGTGCTTTTCATAAAACTGTATCCGCTTCGGACTTGTAAATGCGTGAACGACATGCTGCTCCACTTCTCCTTTTATTTATGTACACTCATTATAGCTAATCTTGCTAAAAACTGCATTTGATACATTTCATGCACTCAGACATATCTTGTCCATGCCGCTCATAAAATTTAGTAATATATAGACAAGGAGCGTTCATGATGGAAGAACGGTTTATAGCTCAACTCATTCATTGTTTTTTCATAGCGTTCGGTGTCATTGTGGGCGGTGCCATAATCGGCAGCATTGGCGCATTTGTGACAGGAGATGCACCTTTCACCCAAATGAACAGGATTGCTGACAGACTTCGAATTTGGGCAATTGTAGCAGCAATTGGTGGTACATTTGATGCCATTGCCAATTTTGAAAAAGGACTTCTGAACGGATCCACTTTTGACCTGTTTAAACAGATCATGCTTATTTTAACAGCAATGGGTGGAGTTAAAGCCGGTATTACCATCATTGGCTGGCTGATTCAGGAGGATGTCGGGTAATGCATATTCCGCCATATTATAAAAAAAAATCCGTTCAGCGCTTCCTGGCAGGGGCCTTTGCCGGTGCGGTCTTTTCCTATTTTATTTTTATATATATGCATGGTTCTATGTATGGTGAGCTTTTGGCAGAAAACCGCAACCTGAAATCAGAAGTAACAGAGCTTAAAAACCAAAATGAAGCATTACTAGAGGACAACGAGAATCTTGATGAAAAATCAAAAGAACCGATTAAAGTGGAAACGATTGACATATCGATAACGAACGAAGAAGATTTGCCTGATAGTTTAATTATACATGACTTGGAGGAATTAATAAAAGAGGAAATCACACATATTGTCGGAAAAGATGTATCCATCATTTCCGAAAGTGATGGCTTATTAAAAGCTACAATTGAGAACAAAGATTTCACAGTTGATGATTTCACTTATCAATTTACTGTCGATACACTCATTATCCATCACACAGTCAAGCTGGCAGTTGAAGCTGAGATAGCGGAATAGTGTGAACATTTTATGAAATATTGATACTTTTACGGTCATTTCCCCTCTAAACATATATAATAAAATTAGCACCGAACTACTCTTTGAGAGGGAGTTGGATTAATATGCCCGTAATGAGTTACCGTCGTCTGCGTGATGCGAAAATTGCCGAGCTAAAAGAGGGGAAAACAGCATACGCCGAGTCTGCAGAATTAATCCGGCTGATGCAGCGTTCAATTGACCGGGAAGGCCTTTATGTGCATCGTGACCATACGAACACCGGGTGCTGGTTTATTCCTTTACCTGCACAAAAAACTCTTAGAAACGAATGAGGCACACTTGCCACCTCAGTCACAAGAATACAATCCGCCCATCGTTATACAGATGAATAATTATTTTTCGAATAAAGAGGCTATTCCCAAATTGGGGATAGCCTCATTCATCATCGTGACTTAAAATTCATACATACCTGATCAAGGTCCTTTATCACGCTGTCTGCTTCTTCCCATGTCTTGACAGTGGCTCCTGAAGCCATAGGATGTCCTCCACCGTTATATTCAGCGGCAACTTGATTAATGGAAGGCCCCTTTGAACGAAGACGCACCCTGATGATATCATCTTCTTCAATAAATAATGCCCAGGCCTTAATACCTGCAATATTCCCCAATACGCTTACAAGCTGACCAGTTTCATTCGGACTGACCCCATATTTGTCCAACAGTTTTTTTGACAGTTTAACAGTACTCAATCCTGCATCCGACAGTTCAAATTGCTGCAGAATATAGCCCTGCAGTTTCGCAATATTATCTTTTATATTATAGATGTTGTCATACAGACTTGGCCGGTCAAATTGATAGGTCACGAGGTCAGCGGCATGCTGAAATGTTTTCTTGGTTGTACTTGGAAATAGAAATCGTCCGGTATCACCAACGATGCCGGCATAAATAAGCCGGGCTGCTTCATCGTTGACAATAAACCCATCTTCTTTTGCCTGCTGATACAAATCATAAATCATTTCGCAGGTCGAACTTGCACTTGTATCCACCCATATCACGTCACCATATGGGTCAACTTCCGGATGGTGATCGATTTTAATCAGTTTTTCACCAAGCTTATACCGCTGATCATCGATACGAGCGGCATTAGCCGTATCACAGACAACTACAAGCGCATTTTCATATGTATGATCGTCAATTTCATCCATTCGTGCTAGAAACTCCAAAGATGGATCCGCTTTTCCGGTAATATAAACGTCCTTATCAGGAAATGATTGCTTGATGATTTCTTTAAGACCGGCCTGGGAGCCAACCGCATCCGGATCCGGTCGTACATGTCGGTGAATGATAACCGTATCATATGTTTTGATGGCCTGGATAATAGGTGGTATGCTCATTTAATTCTCCTTACTTTGTCACATTTCAATGGAGGATATCACTTTTCTGTTAACCCAAAAAAAGCTACAATATAACAAGACTTACAAACAGGAGCAGATGAAATGATTATTTTTCCCATTATTATCGTACTTTCACTCGTATTTTGGGTCTATTACAAAGTTGCCATCATCAAGAGCAATGATGAGCTGACTCAAGCTTATTTTAACGCAAAATCCCGTATCTGTCTCGGAAGTTTTATTTTCTTTTTTGCCATTAACCAATATTTATTTTATCAAACACAGTTATCTTTGTTTATTGGTATCGTTTTTTTGGTTTTCGGCAGCGCAAACTTATATGTTGGGTTAAAGGAGGCCAAACACTACCGTCAGGAATGGAAGCGGCTGAACGCACAATAAAACTACCTAGGAGCGTTGGACAAAAGTAGTTTTGATAAGGAAAAATCCGAACTAGTTAGCGTATATAATCCGCTACGGAAATATACTTCGCGCACCTTAGGGCGGCTGGTGAGCCTCCTCGTGCTGACGCACCGCGGGGTCTCACCGAGGCCTTTCCTCCCGCAGGAGTGTACGTATATTTCCTTCGCTTAAGCGGAGTATCGTTCGTCTTTAGCATTGTATATCTTAATTATGTTTAAGACTCCTAGTGGGACAATCCCAGAATCGGTAATACAGCCGATTCTTTTTTGTAACGTCAGAAAGTATAAATTTTGGATGACCTTATAGAAAAACTCGGCACTCGCTATAAGACGAGGCGAATGCCTGCGTTTTTCTGAATGAGTTGCTTAACGGTCAATCAACTGGGCCATCAACAATCCTTTTCCGACCATCTTTTTACCGTTGAAGACTTCGACATCCATTTTGGCATAAATACGTCCGGCTTCCATCAGTTTCGGTTGAATAATCAAGTTACTGTCAATCTGAACCGGTTTTAAATAGTAGACGGTGAGATTTTCGACAACGAGATCACCTTTTTTATAATGGCGCAACAGCTGGCTGCTTGCTTCTGTCATTAGCGCTGTGAATACACCGTTGGAAAGAGTTCCGAGCTGATTTGTCATTTGCGGTGTTACATGTGCATGAAAAACTGTCTGATCTTCTTCTGCCGGAACCAAATTACTTGCAACAATGTCATCAATTGTCTCGCCGGTTTGCGGCTGGCGCTGTGTTTGCTGTAATGCCTTCAGAACATCCTGTCGTGACACAACACCGATCAGCTTATAGGAGGTATCGACCACAGGAACTAATTCAATCCCTTCCCACACCATAATATGAGCTGCATAAGCCAGCGACGTTTTTTTCTGAACAGTAATCGGATTCCGTGTCATGATTTTTTCAACAAGAACGTTTTTATCTTTTCCTATCAAATCCCTTGATGTAATCATTCCGGCGACCCGCTCTTTTGTATCGACGACCGGATATCTTGTATGAGCAGATTGCTCGTTCAGCTCATACCACCGTTCCAGTTTATCTTTTGCATACAAGTATAATGATTCATTGTAAGGTGTATAAATATCGCCGACAGAAACAATTTCTTTTTTGATCATTTGATCATAAATTGCCCGGTTGATCATGGCGGCGACCGTAAATGTATCATAGCTTGTAGACATAATCGGAAGTTGTTTATCGTCTGCAAGTCGCTTAATGTCATCGTTCGTATCAAAGCCACCTGTAATCAAGACTGCGGCCCCTTCATTTAAAGCCAATTCATGTGCTTTTACCCGGTTACCGACGATCAACAATGAGCTTGCTTCGGTATAACGCATCATCGCTTCAAGCTGCATCGCCCCGATGACGAACTTATTCAGTGTTTTATGCAGTCCTTTACGTCCGCCTAGAACTTGTCCATCCACAATTTTAATGACTTCAGCATATGTCAAACGTTCAAAGTTTTCCTTCTCTTTGCGCTCAATCCGGATCGTACCCACACGTTCAATTGTGCTGACAATTCCCTGATTTTCAGCATCTTTAATAGCCCGGTAGGCAGTCCCTTCACTGACATTCAACGATTTGGCAATCTGCCTTACTGAAATTTTATGCCCAATTTCCAATGACAAAATATGCTGCAAAATTTGTTCATGTTTGGTTGCCATCCGGTTCACCGTCTTTCAAACTGTACTAGTATTTATACTTACCAATTATTATACAGTTGAAACAGTTAAACCTCAATGGTTAAGCTTGTTGACGCTCATTCACTCTTTCCTGTTCCATAACTGGCGGCTCTGTCATTTGTAAAAGCGCAGCAAAATTTGCACCCACCACCAGAATGAAAAAAACAAGCCAGGCACCCCAAAACAAAAACGCTTCTGTTGATACAGCGCTGGGGATAACAGGCCAGGCTACATACAAGAAAAAACCCGCCAAAAGCAAACGCAAAATTGCAAAATGCTGCAAAGCGATCCCTCCTTTGATTTTAATCTATGAAATATACGGCTGGTACAGAACTGCCCGAGAGAAAAACTTTCTTTCCTTTACATCAAACTGTTAAAATACCAGATTATTAAAGTGTCTCCAAAAAAATAAGTTATCACCGACGCAACTACAATATAGGGACCGAATGGAACCGGTTGTTTACGATCAATCACCTTAAATAGGAGCAACCCAATTCCAACAACAGCGCCAATCATGCAGGAAATAAATAACGCCAGTAGCACTTTTTCCAACCCCAGGACAATACCAAGAAGACCAAATAACTTCATATCGCCTGCACCCATACCACCGCGGCTCATGAGAATAATCACTGCCAGAATCAAGATCCCCGCAAAAGCACCAGCAATGGAAGACCACCAAGGTTCAAGCGGCTGAATAACACGCATAGTGATAAACAAAGGCAAAAAGAAGCCAAGTATTTTGTTGGGAATTAACATATATTTAATATCCGAAACGAGAATCATTATTAACATTGATATTAAAGACAATGCAGTGACCAGCTCCGGCGTCAGTCCTGTCTCAATATAACATAATACAAATAATACCCCTGTTATCAGCTCAATGGCCGGGTACAGCAACGAGATATTTTTGTGACAATATCTGCATTTTCCACGCTGAAATATGTATGATGAAACGGGAATGAGTTCATACCATTTCAATGGGCGGCTGCAATGTGGACAAATGGATCTGTCATTGACGAAGGGGAGTTTCTGAGGAACCCGTATCCCGACAACATTGAAAAACGAGCCAAAAATTAAACCGAGAAGAAAAAACAGCAGTATTAACATGGGATTCATATGTACTCCTTGTTAAATTTTTTGAAAAATAGTAAAATGAGAGATAAAAGAGGTTGTTAATCATGTACACTTATATTATAGCATGTTCGGCATATCTGTTGGAGGAATTTAACAAAAAACGTGAGCATCAGCGCTCACGTTAATAAATATTGTTTATAAATCTACTGCGTCACCTATTTTCATTGCGAGACCATCGCCGGTTTTAACTCTGGAAACAAATTCCTCAGGATCTTGTTCAATCACAGGGAATGTATTGTAATGAACAGGGACAACTGTTTTTGCATTAATCCAATCTGTGGCAACTAATGCATCATCAGGTCCCATCGTGAAATTATCTCCAATTGGTACAAAAGCCATATCAATATCATTCATATCACCAATTAGCTTCAAATCACTGAATAACCCAGTATCGCCAGCATGATAAATTGTCTTGCCATCAATTGTCAACAATATCCCGGCTGGCATTCCCGTATAGATAATTGTACCATCTTGTTCTGTAAAGGATGAACCGTGAAAAGCCTGAGTATACTTCACTTTTCCGAAGTCGAATTCATGTGCCCCGCCAATATGCATATTGTGAGTGTCCAGACCTTTGTTACCGAGGTAATCAGCCAATTCATTCGGGGCAACAATCAGTGAATCATTGCGCTTGGCTATTTCTTCAGTATCTCCAACATGATCGTTATGTCCATGAGTCAACAGGATAACATCTGCTTCAACAGACCCCGGATCAAGGTCACATCCTTCGTTTCCGGTAATAAACGGATCAATTAAAATGGTGTGCTTTTGTGTTTTAACTCGAACTACAGAATGTCCATGATAAGATACTTTCATGAATATCGCTCCTTTTACAAAATGATTTCCACTCTATATATTCAATAGAGACCCGTAAAATCCTTTACCCGTTTTTGAGAATTACTATTCATATTAAACCAAGGAAAAGTACTGCATTTTCCAGGAGGCATAATTAGCAACCCCATTGTTCGAATGTGCTTTGGATAAAAAAATATTTTCCCTGGACCTTGTGTATCATATTATTCTTTCCCCATTTTTTTCTTAAGTTCAGCCAATTCATCATCAACATCACTATGGTTTTTCAATTTCTTAAATTCCTCATCCAATGAACGGCTCGCTTGTGACAGGTCTTCACTGGTATCGGCTTCCGCCTCATACTGCAGCACTTTTTCTTCCATCCGTTCAAAACCTTCTTTGGATTCGTCACTTCCTATCGCTGACATAGTCCGATTCATTTTTGTTTTCGTCTTGGCAGACTCCGCACGTGCCTGTAACGAATCTTTCTTCAATTTCATTTGCTGATATTCTTTTTTCATTTCATCCAGTTTATCCCGCAGTTCAGTGCTGTCTTTGCTTGCCATTTCCCATGATTCTTGCAACATTTCAGCTTGTTTTTGATGTTCTGCTTTGTCTTCAAGAGCCCTTTTGGCTAGATTGTCATCATCTGCCTCGATGGCTTCTTTAGCTTGAATTTCGCGTTTGTCGACTTTCGCCTGAGCATCGTCAGCTTTTCGTTTCAGCATTTTTTCGTTTGCCACTTGTTTAGCAACCGCAGATTCGACCTCTTGTATGTCATTTTCCATGTCTCTTATAAACTGATCGAGCATTTTTACCGGATCTTCCGCTTTGTCCAACATAGCGTTTAACTCAGAACCGACAACGGTCGACACGCGCTTAAAAAATTTAAACATTGATTATCCTCCCTTTTTTAATTTTCCATTTTTCCATCTCATTCAAACTGTTGGTGGCAATCTATCAGTAATACGTCTTGTATTTTCAAAAGGTTTCATTAATTTTTCCAAAAAAACTCAGGCTTAGTCTCGTTTATAGTGATTACCAACGCTTTTTTATCAGGTCATCCATAATTTATACTTTCTAATGTTACAATAAATGGAGTTAGCATCAGCTGAAAACGACTAATTGGGCATGGTTTGTTATACTGGGGTATATTATTACAATTGAGGAGTGTTTATTATAATGGAAAGACTTAACACACTTTACAACAGGCTTAAACATAATGATCTGGACAGTATTCTTGTCACATCCAGTGCCAATTTTTATTATTTAAGCAATTATTACACAGATCCGCACGAACGGTTGATCGCGGTTTATGTCAGTCAATATCATGACCCATTAATGATTATTCCCGCGCTTGAAAAAGATGATGCCAAGCATGTAGGCTGGGAATATAATATGATTTCATATACTGACAGCGAGGATCCATGGGAATTGTTTTACCAATTCCTGAAACGTAACGAGAGTATCCCAAAGTCCACAGCAGTGGAACACAATCATTTAACAGTGGAACGATTCAACCAGGTAAAATCAATACTCCCAGCTACAGAATTCAGTGATGCACAGGAATTATTGGCCAATTTAAGACTCATTAAAGATCAACAGGAATATGCGAAGCTGAAACAGGCAGCTGAACTTGCTGATTTTGGAATAAAAACGGGCGTTGAAGCCATACACAGCCATATGAGTGAATTAGAAATCATAGCAAAAATTGAGTATGAATTGAAGAAACAGGGTGTACAACAGATGTCTTTTTCAACAATGGCTTTATCCGGTGCTAAAACGGCGTCACCACATGGTACACCATCCATGAAAAAAATAGAACAGGGCGATCTTGTTTTGTTTGATCTTGGGGTCGTTTTTGAGGGTTATTGTTCTGATATCAGCCGGACTGTTGCTTATAAATCCGTCAGTTCTGAGCAGGAACACATTTACCATACTGTATTAGAGGCTGAAACAAAAGCACTTCAAGCTTCCCGGAACGGAACAACCGTCGGCGAAATTGACTTAGCCGCACGGCGTTATATTGAACAAGCCGGATATGGCGACTATTTTCTACATCGCATTGGGCACGGATTAGGGATTGAGACGCACGAATATCCATCAATGCACAGCCAAAACAGACTGGAACTTCAGAATGGCATGTGCTACACGATCGAGCCTGGGATATACGTACCGGGACAAGGTGGTGTGCGAATTGAAGATATGGTTTTTATGACAGATGACGGTGCTGAAGCCTTAACCAAATTCCCAAAAGAACTGCAAATTGTTGATTAACAAACTCTTAAAACAATTGCTGGCGTGACTATATCAATGACGGTTAATCTTCATATGCTTACGTTCAGCCCTAACCATTAGGCGGTCCCTGTTCTATCAGGAACCGCTTTTTATTAGCTGTTAAGCAACGAATGGACATCATCATAATGTAGCTCATGTGCTTCGGCAACTGCTTTAAATGTCACATAACCATTCAGTGTATTGATACCTTTCAACAATGCTTCATTATCAAGACATGCTTGCCGGTATCCTTTATTGGCCAGCTGCAGCGCATACGGCACAGTAACGTTTGTCAGACCAATGGTTGCTGTACGCGGTACTGCCCCGGGGATATTAGGAACAGCGTAATGCAAGACACCATGCTTTTTATATGTCGGATCATCATGTGATGTGATCCGATCACTAGTCTCAACAATCCCCCCTTGATCAATAGCAACATCCACAATAACCGAATCTTCCGGCATAGCCTTGACCATATCTTCTGTGACTAAAGTAGGTGCCTTGGCTCCAGGAATCAGCACAGCCCCTATAACAAGATCAGATTCTGAAACCGCCTCAGCAATATTTTTTGGATTAGACATTAATGTATTAATATCTGATCCAAACATCTCATCAAGTTCACGCAATCTTCCCGGGTCCAAATCAATAATAGTCACATCAGCACCGAGACCCATTGCGATTCTTGCGGCATTTGTTCCGACACCGCCACCGCCGATCACAGTCACTTTTCCGCGCTTGACGCCTGGTATTCCTGAAAGCAGTATACCTTTTCCGTCTTTGGTTTTTTCCAGAAACTGTGCACCAATTTGTGAAGCCATCCTTCCGGCAACTTCACTCATTGGTGTCAGCAATGGCAATGTGCCATTAGCAATTTGTACTGTTTCATAAGCGATACCGACTACTTTTCTATTAATTAAGGCTTCTGTCAATTCCGGCTCAGCCGCCAGATGTAGGAATGTCAATAAAATCTGACCCTCATAAAAATAGGTATACTCTTCAGGGAGCGGTTCCTTAACTTTCATTACCATTTCTTTTGACCAGGCTTCTTTTGCAGTGGAAACAATCACTGCTCCTTCATCAGCATAAGCCGCATCCGTAAAACCCGACCCCAGCCCGGCACCTGTTTCCACATAAACTTCGTGACCAGCACCGATTAATGTGACCACTCCGGCAGGCGTCATAGCAACCCGGTTCTCATTGTTCTTAAGTTCCTTTGGCACACCAATTTTCAAAGCAATAATCCCCCTTCTGAATACTATGTAAATGAATTATTTTGAAAGCATTTTCATTATAACAAATTCCCATTGAAAACACATCAAAACACTAGCGATAACGATTAATCACATCAATGCCGCCTGTAATTTCAAAAACGGTTCCTGTTATCATATCAGAATCCTGATCACATAAGTACAATATGGTTCGTGCAATATCCTCTCCGGTACCTGGTCTACCGATCGGTGTTTTATCATCGGGGACTTTTCTGCTGTCGGCGATTCCTGCCTCCTTCATCTTACCAGTGATATTCCCTGGACAGACCATATTCGAAGTAATCCGATTTTCAGCCTCTTCAAAAGCGATTGTCTTCGTCAATGAAACCAATCCGCTCTTAGCTGCCGCAAATGCAGCGCGATACGGCCAGCCGGATGCACTGTTTGCCCCTTGAAAACCATAGTTGACAATTCTGCCAAATCGCTGTTTGCGCATATAAGGGACTGTCAGCTTAAGTAAATAAAAAACAGCATCAAGATTACCGTGCATCATTTCATTCCACTCATCATCTGAGTAGTCAAGCAGTTCTTTTCGCTCGAATACAAAAGGACCCGCATTGTTTATTAAATAATCGATACCGCCATGATGTTCTACTGCATAACTCACCAGTTTATTCAAGTCTGCTTTTTTTGTAACGTCCACGTGTTCGATATGTAATAAATGACTGTATGAAGCGAGTTCATTTTGAACCTCTCGAGCTTTTTCAGCGTTACTGTAATATGTTGTTGTGACACGATGCCCGGCTTCCAAAAACTGTTGAATCACTTGCCTTCCTAATCCAGATGTCCCTGCCGTTATTAATGCATGTCCCATCAACTGTCCTCCTCTTTCGACATTCATTAGAAAAACTCGGCATTCGCCTCGTCTTATAGCGATGCCGAAGCTTTTCTTATAAGGTCATCCATCATTTATACTTTCTGACGTTATTAGAAAACTTGGCTTATCGCCAAGCTTTAATGGCGAAAGCCTTAGTTGCACTTATGCAGTAAGAAATAATTTATACTTTCTTAACTGCTAAAAAATGACCTTCATTATATATAAAATTATAACATAACTTTGAGATTCCCACGTCTAAAGACGTAAGCCCTGGTTTAACGGGTGGGATTCTTGAGTGACTAAGCGTTCGCAGTCGACTGGTTCTTGTCGTCTGTCTAATATTCGCTAATTGCTTTAAACGCATGACAGAAATCTGATTTTCTTTAGCAAAATTAACAATCGCACGCCTCACTTTTTGGTCAATGAAAGCCTGTTCTTTTGCAGGCAACAATTTGACTTTTACAGTTATTGTTTGGGGCATGGTTTCATCCCTTTGTTTTTTGTTGTTCAACATATCGTTTTATGGTTTGACTCGATACATTTCCTGCGGTAAATACAAAGTAGGGACGTGTCCAAAGACTTGGCAAGTGCTGAAGATGAGGGAAATTCCTCTCTCAATTGCTTAGATGTCACGCCTTTGATTTTTGCCATTATGTTCGCAGGACTTAGCGTAGGAAGTACATTTAGAAAAATGTGTGTATGGTCTTTGCCGCATTCTAAGGCTACCACTTTTATTTTTAGCTATTCACATATTTCGTAAATCTTTGTTCTACTTTGGCAACAAGAAATATCTTCCTTCTATAGCGAGGACAAAACACAACGTGATAGTTAATTAATGATACGGTTGTCTTTGTTCTTCTATATTCTTCCACGTCTATATTTTATCAGTTTTACCTATAACTGCAATTAGTTTATTAAAAAACATCGTGCTTCCCTGTTATTGATATACTTACCGATCAGTAAGCTATGGTCAACTAAAGCCCGCCGATGAGCTGTTTTCGTTTTCAAACCAAAATCCTTTATTAAATTTCGTGAATGACCATATTAGCAAGTTTGGGTGTCATTTTGACTGGAAAAAAGCGAACAAATTGTGAACTTGAGCCGAAAATTTGTGAACTTGAGCGGAAATTGTGTGAACTTGAGCCGGAATTATGTGAACTTAAGCGAAAATCATGTGAACTTGAGCCAATCCAATAGCACTGCATCTTGAACGAAAACCAAAATTTAAGAAAAACTCGGCATTCGCCTCGTCTTATAGCGAATGCCGAAGCTGCCCGGCGCATTCGGAATTTGCACCCTATAGCGTATGTGCTGCCACTCGCGAAAAAAAACCACCCTTAAGGAAGGGTGGATTAATTAGCATTAATTTTTCTGGTTGTTGTACTTGTGGATACCCCGATTATTGGAAAGCTTATCTTTATCTTCAATAACACCGCTCTGGTAGCTTTCCAATAATTGGTTTCTTACTGCTGAAATACCCTTTTTATCTTCAAAGAACTTATCTTCCTTTGCCAAGTTTCATCACCTCCATTTTTAGTGTGCTCATAAACAGGACACAAAAACAATGATTTATATTTCCAGTATTGGTGAATATGATTGTAATAAGGGTGAAAAGGGTATTAAAATAATAAATAGGAGGAGGGATTGACGTTGGAATACAAGCATATTGTTGTGGCAGTTGATGGTTCAGAGGCTTCTGAAAAAGCATTCCGTAAAGCATTGGATATAGTTAAAAGGAATAACGCCCGAATGATATTGGCGCATGTAGTTGATTCAAGAACATTTGCAACAGCGGAAGCGTATGACCGCACACTCGCAGAACGTGCAGAAGAGTATGCTAAAGACCTCGTGGACAGTTATGTCGAAAATGCCAAGGTAGCCGGGATAACCAATTTAGCAAGATGTGTGGAGTATGGATCGCCAAAGGTAAAAATTGCCAAAGACATTGCCGGCAGCTTTGCGGCAGATTTGATTGTGTGTGGTGCAACGGGTATGGGAGCAGTTGAGCGCTTCCTGATCGGCAGTGTATCTGAAAGCATTACACGTTATGCCAGCTGTGACGTACTGGTTGTCCGCTGAGATCGTGATTTTCAACTTGATTCCTGCTATAAAAATGATGCCGCCATCGCGCGATTTCTTAGAAAAACTCGGCATTCGCCTCGTCTTATAGCGAATGCCGAAGTTTTTTATATGGTCCTCCATAATTTATACTTCTGAGGTTAGAACATAAGTCGCGCGATTTTCCAAATTTTAGCCTCAACGGACATCTTTTTTTAATTCATTCACGACATGAGCCAACTCGGGAATAATCAACTTGTTCATGGCTAACTTAACAGCACCTGATGATCCGGGGGTGGAAAACACCGCCATATTGTCAATCACACCGGCAATCGCTCTTGACATGATGGCGGAGGAACCTATGTCTTCCTGATAGCTTAACATACGGAAAATCTCTCCAAATCCTGTCATCTCTTTATCAAGCATCGGCTTAATTGTTTCAATCGTGATATCACGATGTGCAATACCGGTTCCACCATTTGTGAGTATTACGTCTATATTTTCCTGCTCACTCATTTTCAGCACTTTTGATCGTATAGCATTTTTTTCATCGGTCACGATAGTCCGTTCTTTGACCTTGTGACCTGCTTCAACTAGTAAATTTGCCATCAAATTTCCGCTTTTATCGGTTTCCTCGGTTCTTGTATCACTTATCGTCATAATCATACAATTAACTGGGACTCCCGCCCGCTTATGCTGATGAACAGACAAAACACTTCCCCCTATCATCTCAATTGGTAAGACGTACAGTATCCCGCGCAATCACTACCTCTTCGTTCGTTGGTATAACCATAACTTTCACCGGAGAATGGGGGTAATTGATGAATGCTTCTTTACCGCGGACTTTGTTTCGGGATGGATCCCAATACACGCCCATAAATTCAAGACCGTTCAGCACTTTCCCCCGGATTACATCACTATTTTCACCGACACCTGCTGTAAAGATAATCGCATCGACACCGGACATTCTCGCAGCATACGATCCCAGATATTTGTGAATGCGTGCCGCAAAAACTTCCAGAGCCAGTTCAGCACGTTCATTTTCACCAGCGTGCTGTTCAATATCGCGCAGATCGCTCGAAAAACCTGATAAAGCAAGCATTCCGCTTTTCTTGTTTAAAATATTAACGATCTCATCTGCTTCTTTGCCTGTTTTCTCCATAATATACGGCAGGAGCGCCGGATCTATATTCCCTGACCTTGTCCCCATTGTTACACCAGCTAAAGGCGTAAAGCCCATAGACGTATCAATTGATCTGCCTTTATCAATAGCAGCAATACTCGCACCGTTTCCTAAATGACAAGAAATAAGCCGCAGCTGTTCGACCGGCAAGCCAAGCATTTCAGCTGCTCGTTGTGAGACATATTTATGAGACGTACCATGAAAGCCATATTTTCGTATACCATATTTTTCGTAATACTCATATGGCAAGCTGTACAAATAAGACTTCTCCGGCATTGTCTGATGGAATGCCGTATCAAATACTGCCACCATCGGAACATCAGGGAGAATCTCTTGGAACGCCTTTATCCCGGTGAGGTTTGCCGGGTTATGCAACGGGGCCAATTCAGATACTTCTTCTATCGTTTTAATGACATGATCTGTTATGACAACCGAATCACTGAACTTCTCGCCGCCATGGACCACACGATGACCCACCGCATTAATTTCATCCATTGATTCAATGACACCGGATGATTTGAGTTGTTCCAAAAGCAGTTCGACAGCTGTTTCATGTTCCGGTATATCGATCACCGATTCATTCTCATTTTCATCAATAGCCATTGTGAAAACAGAATCGGAAAGGCCTATCCGCTCAACGAGGCCTTTTGCCAAAACTTTTTCTTCGGGCATCCGGATCAGTTGGAACTTCAATGAGGAGCTGCCGGCATTAATAGCGAGTACATTGGACATATTAATCCTCCTTCATGCAATCACTTATTCATATTTGTTGAAAACCAATCATTCATCTGTGACAGAATATCATTCATAGCATCGGTATTTTTAAATGACGGTACTTGGGCTAGCAGCGGCTGTTTGAGAGCGATTGTTTCCGGACCCTTCTTTTGCAATATTAAGATGCTTTTTCGGTTTTTTTCTGATTTGAATGCTGATTCCGGCAACTGTAAAACACCTATAATGTGCGCATTTTCCTGGATATAAGCATGCAGTTTATCAGATTGATCACTGTCAAAGAGGAATTCGGGAATAACAAAAACCAAAAAACCGCCCGCTTTGGTATAATTCAAGCTTTGTTCAATGAAAAGATGATGCGCATAGGAATGGCCTTCATCCGCTTTCAGTTCATAATCATTTGCTCTGATGTCATCAGGATAATAACCGACCGGCAAATCACTGATAACTAAATCAACAGGGTCCATCAAAAATGGACTTAAACTGTCCTGATGGAAAAACTCAATTTCCTTTTTTTGAAGATTGGCATTCAACACAGCTAGCTTTATCAGGGTGGGATCAACTTCCCCTGCTGCAGCATGTCTCAGATTGTCCACCTGTTCCAAAACAGTTGTCAGAAGGTTTCCTGTCCCGCTAGCAGGGTCGAACACCCTGAGATTCTCTTCACCTTTAGTAACCTTTGCAGCAAGATATCCGACAAACATGGCAACTGTTTCCGGAGTCATCAGATGCTGCTGCTGTGTAGCTCCTTTCATTCCCTTTAAGATCGCCAGCTGAACAGCTTTTCGAATCTCAACGACCTCATAAGATGCCGTTTCCGGAAAGGTCGGGAGTTTTTTGATAATATTCTCATCCATATCATCAGGCGGCTCCTGATAAAACATGGCATCGAGTGCTATTGTTAAACTATCCAAATACGTTTCATTCATCGATTGTTGGATTGCCTCAGCTAAAGTGTCAATCTTTTCAAACAGTCGTTCCACGTTTGTTTGATCCATATTATAAATCCTCCGATCAATTGTCTCACAAGACGTTTTCATTGTATCAAAAGACCGGCGGATCCAAAAACAAAAAGCTCCCCTGCCAAGTCTTCAGCAGGAGAGTCATGAACATCATTCTGCTTTTTGCGCTGCTTCTAAAGCACTATCAAAGTCCGGGAGGTTGGTAACCTCATTCACATATTCAACGTATGTGACATTATCATTTGAGTCAACTACAAATACGGCTCGCGCCAAAAGACGGAGTTCCTTTATGAGCACGCCGTATTTTTCCCCGAAATCTGAATTGCGGTGGTCCGACAATGTATCCAGATTTTTTACACCATTAGCAGCACACCAACGTCCTTGAGCAAATGGCAAATCCATACTGATCGTCAAGACGTGTACGTTTTCCAGTTTGTCTGCCTCTTCATTAAAACGCTTAGTCTCGTCTGAACAAACACCTGTGTCAACAGACGGTACAGCCGCAATCAGTTTCACTTTGCCTTTATAGTCGCTGAGTGAGACCTCTTGAAGGTCATTGGCCAAAACTGTGAAGTCAGGTGCCTTATCACCAACTGCTATTTCATTCCCCAACAGCGTTACCGGATCCTGGTTGAAAGTTACTTCCGCCAATTGAATCATTCCTTCCTTTATAAATTAATCTATAGTTTTTATTATGAACGGAATGACCATACATGTCCACTGTTAGAGGCATTGAAATATGTGAAAATTTTATGAATTAAATATCGTAATCCTGATCAAATTCATCGTCAAATTGTTTTGATTTACGTTGGCGTCTTTGACCCTGCTGAGGCTGCTCTTCCTGTTGGGATGTTTCCTGCTGTTCTTCCTTCTTCTTTTGTTGTCCCTGTTCTTTTTGGCTTTGTTCCGGTGCGGATTGCTGTTTCATTTTATCCGGCAGTCCCGACTCTTTTAAGAGCTGTTGAACTTTTTCAACCGCTTTCGGCGCCGATTCCATTATTTTTTCATATATATGTGTGCTTTCGTCAAGATGAATCATTTTAATTCCTTTTGGATTTATAATTAAAAATGCGACAGGGGTTACGGATACACCTCCACCGCTTCCGCCACCGAAAGGCATGGAATTTTTTCCGGATTCCCCGGAACTTCCTCCATTAAATTCGCTCCCACCTGCAGCGAATCCAAATCCCAGCTTCGATACTGGAATTATCACACTTCCATCCACCGGTGATTCAATGGGATCACCGATAATTGTATTAACTTCTGTCATGTCTTTCAAATTTTCCATTGCTGTTGTCATTAAACCCTGTATTGGATGTTCATCCATGATAATCCTCCTTAGATGGTAGCTTCCCGTTTCACAGGATATTTTCGTATGATTTTCAGTAATGCGTAAATAGCTTGCCCTACCCTGATGGATATCATGCAGTCAAAAGTCGAACTAATGTGTTTTTGATTAAAAAGCGGCGTTACTGTAATCGTCGGTTCACAAAGAAAATGGCTTTTTGCAGTTAATATCCCCATCACCGCCCCGATTGAGGTCCATACGCCACCGACAGCTATACCTGTTGTATGCGCTTTGCCGGTGCCTATCTCCGTTCGCCATGAAAGATTGTGAAACCGAAGCCGTATCAAAATAAATGATACGGTCTCATGAAACGCTTGTGCTTTTTGAGCAAAATTTCGACTACTTTTATGTAAAAACGATATACTATCCTGAAATGTTTCCTCCTTCTGATCTCGATCTGCTTCCGCTAAATCAATTGACTTTTCAAATAGCCGTATCCGATAAAAATAACAGACAACCCGAATAACGTGTTCTTCCTGAGTTAACATGACGGAGTTGAACAATTTAATACGAGAACATAAGATAATTATAAAAAAAACGAACAGAAATGTTAGAATGCCAATAGCCATCAACTCACCCCAAACCAGTTACCTTTTTGCCATTATGCTTCCGCAATTTCCTCTTTTTACACATATCCGGTGTAAATTATTTTATAACTAAACATTAATTTTGTCGGAGATGTAGATGGAGTGATAGAATAAAGTCAACTGATAAATGGGGGGATTCTCATATGACGAATCGAAATAATTTGTATTTTTACTACCCTGCCGATGAAGAGCTTGAACATAAATTAGAGCCACTATTTAAGTTAGCCGAAGAAAACAATTTTCATATTGTGGAAAACCCTGGCGACGCTAACGTCGTGATAAGCGTTGGTGGTGACGGTGCATTTCTGCAGGCTGTCCGTCAAACCGGCTTCCGGCAGAACTGTTTATACACTGGTATCACCCGCTCAAATGAATCAGGATTATACTGTGATTTTAATATGGATAACTTTGATGACATGCTATATACCATGCAGCATGAGGAGATGGAGGTTCGCCGTTTTCCGGTCATCGATGTGCAAGTCAACGGTGAAGCCACATTTAACTGCTTGAATGAACTCAGTATCCGCTCAACTATTATCAAATCAATTGTTATTGATGTCAATATCGATGATCTGCATTTTGAAACATTCCGGGGAGATGGGCTGGTTGTGGCAACACCGACCGGAAGTACCGGCTATAATAAATCGACACAGGGTGCTGTTATCGATCCTAAAATACCGTGCTTCCAGGTGT
Organism: Lentibacillus kapialis; assembly: GCF_014646635.1. Lineage (GTDB taxonomy): Bacteria > Bacillota > Bacilli > Bacillales > Amphibacillaceae > Lentibacillus > Lentibacillus kapialis. The sequence continues at coordinate 445 of NZ_BMNQ01000024.1, read as the reverse complement.
CTGAAATTGCGTCACTCAATAATAACCGTTATCGGACGCTTGGTTCGTCGTTCGTCTTAAGCAAAGACCGTACTCTGACACTAGAGGTTGTTCAGGATGGAAATGATCATCCGATAATCGGATTGGACAATGAAGCCTACCCTGTCAGGAATATTCAAAATATAACTGCTAAATTGAGCGATAAATTAATCAAAACCGTAAAACTGAAAAACAACTCCTATTGGAATCGTGTGAAGCGAACATTTTTATAGGCAAATAATTTTGGTCAACACCAAAATCTATGGTTGAAATGAATGAGTGAATATAGTAGTGAAACTAACTAGCGGAGGAAAAACACGGAGACTCCTGTGGGAATGCGCAGTGTGAAGACCCCGCAGAAAAAGCGACCTTCTTTTTCGAGGAGGCTGAGGACAAGCCCACGGAAAGCGACGAGCGAAACATCCAC
>NZ_BMNQ01000023.1 GCF_014646635.1 Lentibacillus kapialis | reverse complement strand
TAGGCGTGCGTACTCAAACTATTGAACCGCCGTATACGGAACCGTACGTACGGTGGTGTGAGAGGACGACTAATCAACTAATGATTAGTCTCCTACTCGATTAACGTCAGAAAGTATAAATTATGGGTGACCTTATAAGAAAAGCTTCAGCATTCGCTATAAGGCGGGGCGAATGCCGAGTTTTTCTAAGTGTCTAGATTGGAATAATGCAGGATAATACAGTTGTACCGTCGGCAGGGTTTGAATAATTTATACCATGATTGGAACCCTAGTTTATAAGCAAAAACACAGGGGTATCAGGATGCATTTACTTATAATTTTGCTTGCGGTTTTGGTCGCATGGCGTTCGGTTAATTGGAGAAGTTTATATGAATACCATGCAACAATCTTGTACATGGTTGCCATGAACTTATTGTATTATTTTTTTACAGTGGATTATCGCTTATGGACGCTCCATTCGCATATTGGATTACCGCCGGCAGTGATTGATTTGGTTTATACTTTTGTTTTATTTCCAATTACGACTCTGATGTTTCTCAACCGTTATCCACAACAGCGCGGAAAACAGATCGTCCATACGGGTAAATGGGTTATGATTTATTTTATATTTGAGTCAATTGGTTACCTTTTTGGCGCTATACGTTATCATCATGGCTGGTCCCTGATTTGGTCAGGTTTGTTTCTGGTGGTGATGTTCCCGATGCTGCGCCTGCATTATAAGCGGTCTTTATGGGCGTATAGTTTATCTGTTGTCATCATTACCTTCCTGCTTTATTGGTTTGAAGTGCCATGGCTTAAATCAAATGCTTTATGCGAGGAGTGGTGACATGGAACGCATCCTTCTGTGGTTATTTTTGATAATCGGGATTGTTTTATTGATTAAATCCTTCAAAAAAAACCCGCTTCAGGAATGGTTGCTGGGCTATCTGCTGGCTGCCCACTTGGCTGTATTTTTAGGTCAATTAGTGGTTAATTATCAGCTGTTATCCTATCCTGTCAAGTTATTTCCGAGTTTCGAGTCAAGTGTTTTGTATGAATATTTGCTGCTGCCAATAATATCCGTCGGTTATTATTATCAGACTTCCAGCTGGACTTCTATAAGTCGGCTGTTAGGAATGGCGCTGTTGAGTAGTGCTGCTTTGACCATATTTGAAGTGATACTGGAAAAAAACACCGATCTCATTCAATATATCCATTGGTATTGGTATGACTCCTTAATTAGTATTTTTGTATTTCTGCTGATGATCCGCTTTTTAATGAAACAAATAGTGACTAGTGGCCGGGGCAGAAACGATTAAGAACTCTGTTTGGACTGCAAATGTCTGAATTGAGTTCTTTTTCTTTTATGCATATCAAGTGAGTCAGGGTTTAAACAGTCAAAAAGTGGTCAATGATAAGCCCAGCAATGGATTGTAAGAGGGTGGTTTATTTGAAAAAGACAACATATGTTGGCTTGTTCGGCGGTTGTTTCGTGCTAGGGATTGTAATTGGTCTAGTATTGTATATCAGTGCAGGTGGAAAAGAAGATACCGGGACGCACGATCTACAACTGTCATATGCTGCTCCGGTAGAGGAAGGGGCTATGGATATGGATATCCCCGCATAATCTGCAACACCTGCGGGAACGCTATATACGATTTTTAAATGTGAACACAATGGAGGTATTCAAATGGCACAGAATAATTTACATCAGCAATTGCAACAGGCGAGTCAACAAATACATAGGGCTCAGGAATCGGCGGAGTTGGCACAAGGATCGGACGAGCTTCTGCTTGATGAGGCTGAACAACAACTCCGGCAAGCTGAGCAGCAATTACAGCAGATTCAGCAGATCGGGACTGAAGCGACGGAAAACCCGCAATTTCAGCAGGCTTATGAACAGTTGCATGACACGCGTCAGCAAATAGAGGAAGCCCAGCAAAGCAATCACAGATAATGACCAAGTTGTATTGAAACGTCATAGTTTATCCATCAATAACCCTGCTCTTGCCACTGCCGTTTCATCACACCTTGCCGTGCAAAGATCACCAGGAATATAGCCGTCAGCCCTTCTGCAGCCGGCAATGCAAGCCATATACCGGGTATGCCGAATAAGAGCGGCAGAATAATCAGCGCGGCAATTAATAAAATGACCCCGCGAAATAGTGTGATGCCAATTGATGGTGCAACATAAGCAATCGATTGGTAATAGGTCATGTAAATAAAGTTCATACCCATGAATAGATAACCTATGAAGAACAGCTTGATTCCTTGTATGGCGAATTGCCGTATACCTTCCGTTTCCACTCCGAAAATCGACACAAGCCCCCCGGCACCGAACCAGCCGATTGCAAGAAAACTGATGCCAAGTGCAAGGGCGGTGATTTCAGCAATTTTCACCGTATCTTTGATTGATTCATGCTTTTTGGCACCAAAATAAAAGCTGATCATTGGCTGGATGGATGACCCTATCCCAATAAATGCCAGAAACATGAACGTATGCAAATAATTGATGACTGAAAACGCAGCGAGTCCGGTTGTTCCTGCGTAATAGGATAATACAATATTGTATCCAATCACAAAGATGCCGGTCCCGGCTTCAGAAAGGAAGTTAGGGAAGCCCAGCTTGCCGACGGTCAGAATATCGTCTTGACGCCATTTCGGCCGCATAAACTTTAAGCCTGCATCCTTTTTGAAAAAATGGATCGTGTAAATGAGTAAACCAACTGCTGTTGCAATAACAGAGGCGAGTGCAGCTCCTGTCACTTCCATTTCCAATATGAAAATCATCCAATAATTTAACACAATATTAAGTAAGGCAGATACGATAAGGCCTGCCATGGCCAGTTGTGGACCGCCGTCATTGCGGACAAAGATACTCATAGTGGCCTCCCAGGCTATGACCGGTGCCCATAGAAAAATGATCTGCAAATAATCCACGGCATAGTGTAATGTATCTGCATTTGCCCCGAATAGGTGGGCAAGCTGTTCGGCAGTTATATATCCGATCAAGCCGATAATCGTTATCACAATGGTAACGAGCACGATAGATATAGTGAATACCCGCTGTGCTTTATTAGTATCCCGTGCGCCCATAGCGATTGAATAAAGAGTGCCGCCACCAATCCCGATTAGAAGCGAGATCGAGATGAGGATGGACCAGACCGGAACGGCAATATTGACACTTGCCAGCGCCACGGAACCAATGCCATTGCCGACAAAGATACCGTCAATGACAATATTGGCCGACATCAGCATCATGCCGATAAGAGTGGGGAGCAAATATTGGAAGAAGCTTTTTGTTACGCTTTGCGATAATAATTTTTGTTCTGCTATACTCATTTATGTTCTCCTGACTTTTTGTTCTTTCCTATATTTTAATGTGTTATTAGACGGAAATCCATACAAGAGGTTCTTGTTTGAACACGCACTACAAAGGCACGCGTTATTTCAACTGTCTTAAACGGCAAAATAGCATGTTTGTTTATTATGCTCTAAAATGGGAAAATAAACGGAGGAGATGATAAGATGGAAATGAGTAAGCAAAACTGGCCGGAAAAATATGACATCAATAGATTAGTCGGTATTCAGAAAGATATCCAAAAAATCATAAACGGTGACAAAACGTCTGTACGCCGTAATGACCGGTATGCCGATCCAGGAGAGACACTTGAGTTGAACGGCCACACCATTTTGGTTAAGGATGTGTATCCTCAAAAACTTAGCGAAGTGACAGATGCGGATGCCCGTCAGGAGGGATATGGAAGTTTGGATGAATATATAAGCAGCATTACAACGATTCACGGCGCGAACGTGTGGGACCCTGATGTAATCGTTTGGGCCCATATATTAAAACCGGTTTAATACAGATAATTCTTTATGGGCATCAGCGCTACATCACCCAAATGGATTTCGGTGGCGTGCCATTTGATAAGCTGAAAAAGAATATTGAACTGATTGGTACAGAGATCTTACCGGTAATCAAAAAGTATACAACGAAGAAATAGGGAAACAGGTTTCCCAATGCTGACAGGCTTTCACTATACGGATTTGGTGAGAGCCTGTTTATATGACTTTGGTTGTCAAATTCACAACATAGCCATGAAATTTTCCCAATACCGTCCTACAGATTGGACTTTAAAAAGGAAATAACCTGTTCAAATGCTTTGGTAACGGTCGGGTTTTCCATGTTCTCATCAAATGAGTGTTCACCATTCGGAATCGTAATGAGCTGGGTGGTTATACCAGCATTTGAAAGAGACTGGTACATGTCCGCTGATTCCTGAAAGGGGACGTCTTTGTCTGCGTTTCCGTGCAGCAAAAGGGTCGGTGGAAAATCAGCATCGATGTTTTCCACAGGGCAATACGCCTTTAGCTTTGCAACATTCAGTCTGGGATTCAGCGACGTTATATAATCAATCCATTTTCCTTGCTGCCGGCAGTACAAGTAAATGGCATAACGCCTTTCAATCGGTGCTTCAGCAATCGTATGAGACTGAATTAACTGTTTTACCAAATGTTCCGGTACTTTGGTCATTTTCAAAAAATGTGGAGATGGCTTGGTATACCAATCACCTATTATATTGCCATAGCCGTAAAATGAAACGATTGCTTTCGGCCGAATAGTCAGGGTACCGGAAAGAAGTGCCAGGTATCCTCCTGCCGAACTTCCGGTTACTGCCATTTTACTAGCATCGAAGTCATATGTTTTGCTGCCTTCTTCTTGCAGCCAATGAAGGACATCACGAATGTCCTCGGTAATTTCCGGTAATTTTGTTTCAGGAGCCAGCCGGTAATCAATCGAACAGACGTTAAAGCCCGCTTGATGATAAAGATTGATTTGCTCCTCGCGCATATCCTTCCGAGTTCCCCAGATTAACCCCCCGCCATGGATATAAACAATAAGCGGTGCATTCTTTTCTTGGGACGGGTAAAAATCTCCTTTAATACAGCAGCCTTTTACTTGTTTGTATGTGAATGTTGTTTTCATTTTATTGATCATCTCACTTTAATTTCGTTTTCAATCGTACATATTAAAGGTATAAGAGACATGAAATGGTTTATCATCTGTTTGGGTTGACGTCAGCGACAAACGCAAGTATACCGAATTTCCTGTTAATCGTCTAGCGGGGTGGACCACTTATTGAGTAGTTGTCTAATATACTTAAAAAATCATAATAAATTTGTTTAAAACGGACAATTACTTTCACAGCACGATTGGGTATAATAAATACTGGTATAAGAGCGTGATAGTTGATTCAGGCAGTTTTTAATCGCTGTTAAGCATATCAAGTGGATATGGAAAAGTTTCTTCCTGGATTAATAAGGCGCATTGTAATAGGACTATGTCATCCATTTATACAGATGAATGGACAAAAAATTATGTTTTCATGTAATTGATGCTAACTCGCGTTCTTGCGTTAGCAAACATTAATATAGAAAGGAAGAATGGTATGAGCTCTCGAAATGATACGATTTCCGGGGAAGCCATTAAAGAATACCTTGATTGGCTGGGGCAGATCGGAAGTGATGCTGAAGGCGGCGTTTCAAGGCTATTATACAGTAAGGAATGGATAGAGGCCCAGGAATCACTAAAAAAGCTGTTCGAGGATGAAGGATTAAACGTTCAATTTGATGAAGTCGGCAACCTATTTGGAAGGCTCGAGGGAACAACTTATCCGGATGAAACCATTTTAACAGGATCTCATGTGGATACTGTCACAAATGGCGGTCTATATGACGGACAATATGGCATTATTGCCGGGTTCTTGGCCCTCCGCTATTTGAAAGAAAAATATGGCGCTCCGCTTCGGAATCTGGAAGTTGTATCGATGGCGGAGGAAGAAGGAAGTCGTTTTCCTTATTCGTTCTGGGGTTCCAAAAATATTACCGGGCAGGCTAAAACAGAAGATGTACAAGGTATCAAGGATTTTGAGGGGACGTCATTTGATGATGCCATTCATCAGGCTGGTTTTGATTATAAGCAACATCCGGAGCATGTTCGTACTGATTTGAAATCCTTTGTTGAAATTCATGTTGAGCAGGGAAATGTGCTGGAGAAAGAAGATATACCAGTTGGAATTGTTCAGCATATTGTCGGGCAGCGCCGTTACACTATTACGGTGAATGGTGAAGCCAATCATGCAGGTACTACACCGATGGGGTATCGTGCGGATGCCATGAATGCAGCCTCCCGCATGATTTGCGCCATTAATGATATGGCTATAGCTGAAGGTGATCCATTAGTAGCGACAGTAGGGTCGATCTTCCTTGAACCGAATACGGTTAATGTTGTGCCGGGCAAGGCTACATTCACAATCGATATCAGACATACAGAGAAAGATGCATTAACGAATTTCACAACAGATGTGGAAGCGAAATTGCAGGAGATTGCAGAACAAATTGGTGTTGCTGTGGATATTGATTTGTGGATGGATGCCGATCCGGTTCCAATGAATCAGCATATTGTCGATGTGATGCAGAAGCAATGTGATGAAAATGGTGCACACTATAAGCTGATGCATAGTGGGGCAGGGCATGATTCCCAGGTAATTGCGCCCGTCATCCCGACGGCTATGTTATTTGTCCCAAGTCATAAGGGGATAAGCCATAATCCGAAAGAATACACAAGTCCTGACCATTTAGCAGAGGGTGTACAGGCTTTAATTAGTACGTTGTATGAATTAGGTTATACCGAATAACACGGTGAAAGGTAAAAAAATGATTCGTTTGGAGTGAAAATAGTGCTATATACTGTGATCAAGAAAAACTTGTATCAGGATTCAGTCAGCCTGATGTTGCTGACCAATCATTTGTCCGCGGTAGATGGTGTGAATCAGGTTCAAGTTATGATGGGCACACCAGCTAATAAAGATATTTTCAAAAGTTCCGGTTTATATACTGAAGAACTGGAAGGAGCAAATCCCACTGATCTTTGTATTGTGGTTGATACAGATGATGAAAGTGTTGTAGAGAACGTTGTGGAAGAAACAGATTCATACTTGAACAGTCAATCGGAAGCATCTCAACAAAGTACCATTCCGGTCGTCCGAACATGGGAAATGGCTGATAAAAAACTATCGACTGCAGATGTGGCGTTAATTTCTATTGCTGGTGAACATGCAACAGCAGAAGCAAATAAAGCACTGGATCGTGGGCTGAATGTCTTCATGTTCAGTGACAACGTTCCAGTCGAAGATGAATTGCAACTTAAAACACGCGCACAGGATGAAGGCTTGATTGTCATGGGACCTGACTGCGGAACCGGCATTCTGGATGGTGTGCCAATGGCATTTGCGAATGTTGTGGAAAAAGGAAACATTGGAATAGTTGGTGCATCTGGTACCGGTATTCAGGAAGTTTCCACTATCATTGGCCGAAATGGCAGTGGCGTATCGCAAGCTATCGGTACCGGCGGCCGCGATCTCTCGTCGGAAATCGGTGCGATTACAACGATTCGTGGTTTGCAAGTGCTTGATGAAGATCCGGAAACAGATGTTATTACGTATATCTCCAAGCCGCCTGCTCCGGAAGTGCGTGAAAAAGTAGTTGACGTGTTTAAAACATTATCGAAGCCAGTCGTTGCCGTATTTATGGGAGACAAACCACGAGAGGCTCACGACAATGTTCACTATACATGGACACTGGAAGACACTGCACGTAAAGCTTTGGAACTGGCCAGTGCGAACAAAACCGGCAGCTATCATTTCGCTGAAGATGAAGACCTGCAGAAAATCAAAGAAAACAGTCAGCAACGCTACATCAAAGGGTATTTCTGCGGTGGTACATTAGCTAACGAAGCAGCTATGATTATAGAAGACGCACTTGAGCTTGATGCGTCTCATGAACACCCGGAAGGTATGATGCTGCAGTATGAAAGTCATGAAGTCATCGATCTCGGTGATGATGCCTATACCCAGGGGCGGGCGCATCCTATGATTGACCCGACTTTGCGTGTGGAAAAGATGGAAGAAGCTGCAGCAGATTCAGAGACAGCCGTGATTTTACTGGACAATGTTATCGGGTATGGCGCACATGAAGATATGGCCGGTGTGTTTGCTCCGGTTGTTGAAAAAGCGAAAGAACAAGCAGCTTCAGAAGGAAAAACATTCGTTGCCATTGCTTCTGTTACCGGTACAGCAGATGATCCGCAGGTATTCCAGGATCAAGTTGATAAGCTGGAAGCAGCCGGTGTTATTGTAGCAGAAAGCAACGCGCAGGCTACGCAACTTGCAGTGGATATTGTTGATTATCTCAATGGTGAAAAGACAGAAGCAGATAATGGTGATAATGAGGTATCTGAAGATGATAAAGTTGCAGCATTAATTTCCAGTAAACCGCGTGTGATCAACGTTGGATTGAAGAATTTTGCAGAAGCCATTAAGGAGCATGGCGGGGAAGTTGTGCAATACCAGTGGGCGCCGATTGCAGGCGGAAATAAACGGTTAGCAAAAATATTGGAAAAGCTTAAATAAGCGATAATGAATAGGAGGATAACGATGCAATATCAATCAATTCAAGAAGCTAATGAGGCTGTGACACAGCAAATATTAGAATCACAACCATTCTTGTTGGATGTTGTGCCAGCAAAAGATGTCATTTCTGAACTGAACGGTAAAGTGCTGTTACATGCTGGACCTTCCATTAAGTGGGAAAACATGACACATCCGATGCAAGGCTCTTGTATTGGAGCAACCCTGTTCGAAGGTTGGGCGAACAATGAAGATGATGCTAAAAAAATGCTTGAATCGGGAGAAATTAAATTTGTCCCATGCCACTCTGTAGATGCAGTAGGACCAATGGGTGGTATTACATCCGGTAACATGCCGGTTGTTGTTGTTGAAAATAAAGTGAATGGCAAGCGCGCCTACTGTAACTTGAACGAAGGCATTGGTGCGGTTCTGCGTTTTGGAGCATATAACGATGAAGTCATTAATCGGCTGCAATGGATGAAAGATGTTCTCGGACCTGCCTTATCAAAAGCATTGAAACAAATTGATGGCGGTATGAATGTCAACGTTACGGTCGCAAAAGCTATCACCATGGGAGATGAATTCCACCAGCGCAACATTGCAGCATCTGCATTGTTCCTGAAAGATATTGTTCCATATCTATTGACTGCTGACTTACCGGAAAACGAATTGCAGGAAGTAACAACATTCCTGGCTGATACGGACCAATTCTTCCTGAACATTATGATGGCAACAGGCAAAGCCGTCATGGATTCCGCGGCCGAAATTGAAGAAGGCAGTATCATCACGGCACTTTCCCGTAATGGTGATGAATTTGGGATTAAAGTCAGCGGATTGGGTGACCAATGGTTTACTGCACCTGTCAATACGCCGGATGGCCTCTACTTCAGTGGCTACAGCACAGATGATGCAAACCCTGATATGGGAGACAGTGCTATTACAGAAGCTTATGGTGTCGGTGGAATGGCAATGATTGCTGCGCCAGGTGTTACACGCTTTGTTGGAACAGGCGGATTTAATGATGCGGTTCAAACAAGTGATGAAATGCGCGAAATTTGCATCGGTAACAATCCGAATTTATCCATTCCAACATGGGACTTCCAGGGTGCATGTCTTGGAATCGATATCCGGAAAGTAGTAGAAACAGGCATTACACCGGTTATTAACACAGGTATTGCCCATAAAACAGCAGGTGTTGGACAAATTGGTGCCGGTACGGTTCGTGTGCCATTAGGATGTTTCGAAAAAGCACTGGAAGCACTTGCTGAAAAATATGGTGTCGAAGTCGAATAATTGGATATCGTGGGTGTGCGGTCCCCAAACCGCATGCCTTTCATGAGATTATGCAGAAGATAGAAAGAGGTTAAACGATGAGCAAAACAATTGTAGTTGCTTTAGGTGGCAATGCTATATTACAACCAAAACAGGAAGGTACGTACGAGAACCAATTAAACAATGTACGGACCAGCAGCAAGTTTTTGGCTAAATTAATTCAAGAAGGTTATAAACTGGTTATTACGCATGGCAATGGACCACAAGTCGGTAACATTCTGCGCCAAAATGAAGAGGCGGAAGATGTTGTCCCGCCAATGCCAATGGATGTCCTGAATGGGGAGTCACAAGGGTTTATTGGTTATATGATGGTGCAATGTCTGCAAAGTGAATTGAACGCACTGGGCATGGATGCACCGGTCGTCAATACCTTGACACGTACACAGGTATCTCAAAATGATGAAGATTTTAATGATCCTTCAAAGCCAATTGGCACTTTCTATACCGAAGAAGAAGCTAAAAAACTGCAAGCTGAAAGAAACTGGAACATGAAAGAGGATTCCAACCGCGGATGGCGTCGTGTGGTACCATCACCACAGCCAATCAACATCTTAGAGGCCGACACTATCAAGCAGCTTGCAGAGGCAGGCAATGTCGTTGTTGCCGGCGGCGGTGGTGGAATTCCGGTTATCAAGAAAGACAATGGGGAATATGAAGGTATTGAGGCGGTTATTGACAAGGATCGCAGCGGCTGCAAACTAGCCGAAGAAGTCAATGCTGACGTATTCATGATCCTGACTGATGTTGACCATGTATTTGTCAACTTTGGTACAGCTGATGAAAAAGCATTGAAAGACATTTCAGTTTCTGAACTGGAATCCTATGTTGAGGAAGGCCAATTCAGTAAAGGCAGCATGGGGCCGAAAGTGGAATCAGCATTGAATTTTGCAAAAAACACCGGCACATCAATTATTTGTTCCCTGGAAAAAGTGGATGAAGCTGTTCGGGGGAATAGCGGAACAATTATTTCCGGATAATGACGCGCGATTCAACATCTATCTTACAAAAAAGGAGCGATTGAACAATGGGATATCCGAATGATATTTTAACGTCAAGAGCTGTAGTAGAACCTGGGAAGTATATGATTTTACCGCCTGAGGGTTTAGTCAATAATGTTGTACCGGGATTTGAAAATGTATCGATGAGTATCCTGTCATCCCCTAAGACAGGTGCCAAATTTGTAGACTATATCGTCACGATGCATAAAGGTGGTAAAAACGAGCGCGGATTCGGCAGTGGTGATGATGTCGAAACATTTGTATATGTATTAGACGGCAAAATAAAAGCTTTTGCCGACAAGGAAGAATTCGTTCTGGAACAAGGTGGCTATTTGTATTGCCCGCCATCCGCTACCATGTATTTGGAAAATATGCAGGATGAAGATTCAAGACTATTTCTGTACAAACAAAAACACATTACCTTAGAAGGACATACACCATGGGTTCATGCCGGTAATTCCAATGAGAATGAGGAAGTTATTTATGATGATATGGAAAATGTTCATATCCAGGATCTGCTTCCTACCGATATTGCATTCGATATGAATTTCCATATTCTAACATTTGATCCGGCGGCAAGCCATCCATTTGTCGAAACCCATTACCAGCAGCATGGTGCTTACCTGTTGTCCGGTGAAGGCATGTATAACCTTGATAACGAATGGATTCCAGTGAAAAAGGACGATTATATTTTTATGGATACCTATTGCCTTCAGGCTGCTTATGCAGTAGGAAGAGAAAAGTTATCATACGTTTATTCCAAAGACTGCAATCGGGATGCGTTTTTATAATCAATGTTGAAGTGGTAAAAGGCAATTGTGCTTTTTACCATTCCTTTTATAACGTCAGATAGCATAAGCAATGGATGACCTTAAAAGAAAAATGTCGGCATCCGCTTAGAACGAGGCGAATGCCGCGTTTTTCTAATCATGCGGTTTTACTTTTCACCGCGAATAATAGTAGGGAAAGCGTCCCGCTGTAAGACGTTTCAATTTATTGGTAGAAAGAAATAAGAGGTGTTCGAAGTGAGAGTGTCGAAACAGGATTTAACAAAGTTAATCCAAACAAAATTAACGAAAGCAGGCTTACATGAAGACCATGCGGCCGTTGTGGCGGATGTGTTAGTGTTTGCTGATGCAAAAGGCATTCATTCCCATGGTGCTATGCGTGTCGAGTATTATGCTGAACGCATTGCCAAACATGGTATAAATCATGAGCCTGATTTTAAGTTTGAAAAAACAGGGCCAAGTTCAGGTGTCTTGCATGGTGATAATGGTGCCGGTCATGTTGCTGCAACACGTGCCATGGATGAAGCCATCCAGATTGCTAAGGAAACAGGTGTAGCAGTTGTTGGTGTGAAGAACATGAGTCACAGCGGGGCCATTTCCTACTTTACGGAACGTGCTGCAGAACAGGATCTTGTCGGCTTCTCCGTTTGCCAGTCTGACCCGATGGTCGTGCCATTTGGCGGTGCGGAAGCTTATTATGGAACCAATCCGATTGCATTTGCTGCACCCGGAAATGATGGTAAATGCATCAGCTTTGACATGGCTACTACTGTGCAGGCATGGGGAAAAATACTGCATGCACGCTCCAAAAATGAAGCGATCCCTGAAGACTGGGCGGTCGATGAAAATGGTGAAGCAACGACCAATCCATTTGATGTCCAGGCGCTTCTGCCGATCGCCGGACCTAAAGGATACGGCCTTGGGATGATGGTGGATGTATTGGCTGGTGTGCTGCTTGGTCTTCCATTCGGTAACAAGGTCTCTTCCATGTACCATGATTTAAGTGAGGGACGTAACTTAGGACAGTTGCATCTGGTGATTAATCCGGAGCAGTTTACGGCGATTCAAAAGTTTAAAGATAATATTACAGCATCTATGAGTGATTTGAATCATATCAAACCGGCTCCAGGTTTTGATCAGGTATTTTATCCGGGACAAAACCTGGAAGTCATACAAGCGGATTATGAAGCGAACGGTATTGAAATAGTGGACGACATTTACGACTATTTAGTTTCAGATACGATTCATCATAATGCGTATGATGCAAAAGATCCGTTTGCAGAGTAATCCCAGGACTCTGGTGTTTAGTGGAAAAGCACTGGTATCTAATAGAGATTGTTCAAAAAGTCCGGTAAACACGACACTTTGAATTTCTTCGTTGGCTTGTTTCTCCGCTCCTTGGAAAAGAAAAACACTTTTCCTGCGTGCGAAGCGGATTCAGGGTAGCATTACTTGTGCTCATGTATCTAAAGGCATACATTCCGCTGCTCGAAACTGCGCCGCCTTGAACTTCTTGGTCCTTTTTATCCTCCTTTTTGAACACGCACTAATAACAAAAACTGATTGAGAGGTGGCATTGTTGAAATTATCTGAGCAGAAATTAAAAGAACTCATGAAAAATAAACTTCATCAGGCCGGGCTGAGCGAGGACCATGCAGATGGTGTGGCAGATGTGCTGGTACATGCCGACTTACGTGGCGTTCATTCCCATGGGGCCATGCGCGTGGAATATTATGCTGAGCGAATCGCTAAAGGCGGCATTAATACCAATCCACAATTTTCATTTGAAAAAACAGGTCCAAGTACTGCGCTGTTTGATGGTGATAATGGTGCCGGTCATGTTGCTGCTAAAGAAGCAATGGATGAAGCGATTAATATGGCGAAAAAGAGCGGCATTGGCGTTGTAGGTGTTAAACGAATCAGTCACAGCGGATCATTATCTTATTTCGTTCAGCAAGCTTCCGAAGAAAATTTAATCGGTTTATCTGTTTGCCAGTCAGACCCGATGGTTGTCCCATTTGGCGGAGCTGAAGCGTATTATGGCACCAATCCAATTGCCTTTTCTGCGCCTGGTGAAGAAGAGGACTTTATCACATTTGATATGGCAACAACTGTTCAAGCCTGGGGCAAAATTCTGCACGCACGCTCTAAAAATGAAGCGATCCCTGAAGACTGGGCGGTCGATGAAAACGGTGAAGCAACAACCAATCCATTCGATGTGAAGGCCTTAATGCCAATTGCAGGTCCAAAGGGATATGGTTTAATGATGATGGTGGATATATTATCCGGTGTTCTTTTGGGTGTTCCATTTGGTAACAATGTATCCTCCATGTATCATGATTTAAGTGAAGGACGAAATCTGGGACAGCTCCATATCGTCATTAATCCGTCATACTTCACGGATCTGACAACGTTTAAACAAAATATATCGCAGACCATGAAAGACTTAAATGCAGTAAAGCCAGCACCAGGCTTTGATCATGTATCATATCCCGGTCAACGGAGCATTGAAAGAGCGAAACGTTATAAAGAAAATGGCATTGAAATTGTGGATGAAATCTACGAGTACTTAGTCGGAGACGCCGTCCATTTTAACAATTATGATCATAAAGATCCATTTGCAAAATAGAAAGAAGCAAGAGGATAGTGGAGCTACTTGTCTGTGCGGCAAGTGGCTCTATTTTATTTGTTTAAAAAGAATAATTGTCCAAATGAAACAAAACAATATGCATATTGACGGAATAGTGGTGGATGCTTATGCAGGCTATACAACAAATAATTATTGTTTTGTCCATTCGATACGAAGACCCGGACAGGGATATACGTTATAATACTTATCAGCGTTGAAAGCGATTCCTGAACGTAATGCATGATGTGTGTAGGGTCATGCTAAATGCTTGAAGGGTTGTACGCTTTTCAAAATACAGAGCCGCACAGAAGGAGTAAAGATGACATGGCAAAGCAAATAGATAATTCTGAAGAGGTGAATGATCACCAATTTCCGAATGTGGAAAAATCGCTAAGGCCGAATGGGGCGAAGGACAGAACTGTCGGCAAAATCCCTTATATGTTTATGTGGATCGGCGATGGCGTTAATATGGGTAATATGACACTTGGTGCCAGTATTGTGGTTGCCGGCACCGCAACACTTAATATTTTTCAGACAATGTTAGCTGCTTTTATATCCATTTTAATTATATCTTCCATTTTTGCCTTTAATGACCGAATGGGTTATAAAAATGGTGTTCCATATGTCATTCAGCTGAGGATGTCTTTTGGAATAAAGGGAACCATTATCTCATCACTTTTACGTGCTGTACCTGCTGTTATCTGGTACGGTATTCAAAGCTGGATTGGGGGTTCGGCGCTGAATGAGATTATGAAAATTGTTACGGATGGTGCTTTTGATAATATCGCCATTTGTTTCATGTTGTTGACGTTTGTACAAATTGTGCTCTCATGGTATGGGTTCCACTCCATTAAATGGGTCGAGACGCTCGCATCTGTTGTTATTATGGTTTCCATGGTTTATGTTTTCACGATTTTGGTGTCATCATATGGTGATGAATTAGTAACGAACTGGGTCCAAATTGATGGAAATTGGGGGCTGCCGTTTTTCGGTTATATTATGGTCTTCTTAGGGAACTATGCTGCCATTTTCCTTAATGCCTCCGACTATTCAAGAGAGCTTGAGTCGGGAATAAGTGATGGAAAACGTGGATTTATGTATTTTACACCCATTTTGATCTCTTATGGTTTTATACTGATTGTCGGAGCGATGACAGCAAGTGTTACAGGTGTTACCAATCCACCTACTGCTTTAGCGATGGTGATTGATAATTCGTATGTCACACTTGGGGTGTCTGCGTTTATTGTATTGGCTACCATTGCAACAAATATGGTGGCAAATATCATTCCGCCTACCTATGTGATTTCATTGATCACAAAGGCACGGTATAAAGTGGCTGTTACAATTACCGGGCTGCTGGCCATGGGGGCTTTTCCATGGATGCTTGTTCAGGAAGATAACTCGGAAGGTCTGGATATGTTTATTAAAATGTACTCTGCATTTTTAGGTCCAATTGTTGCGATATTGTTAGTTGATTATTATTTGCTGCGGAAACAGAATGTAAATGTAAATGATTTATATAAGCAGGACGGTCCATTTGCCGGATATAACCCCAGTGCTTTACTGGCCATGTTTATCGGTGCAGCTTTTGCCTTTATTAATGTAGACTTGGCCTGGGTGATCGGTTTTGTTGTTGCAAGTATTGTATACCCACTATTATCGAAATATGCCTTTAAAGAGTCCAGGTTTAAAGAGAACACGATATTTGAGAAACGATAATTCATAAGACAACGACAATACATGTTATCATCCCCGACTTGTTGACTAAAGTCGGGGATTTATTTGTTTAAAATCGACAATTAAATGTATAAAACAAACAAAAATGAGGGGGTTTTTATGTAAATGAGCCAACCAATCATACATAATTTGTTTAATAAATATAACGACCTAAGGCTTTAAGTATTGTATAATAACTTAGGTGTTACGGGAAAGAATCATTTAAATGTAATAAGCGTTATGGAAAGTCTTTTACGACTAAGCAGAGAAACAATGAACGTTTTTAAAGCGTTTATTGAATGTGGATTGGCTAAAGCTTGTTAATTTGTGAAAAATTGACTCCCGCCTTATACACCAATAGACAAACTTAAGAAACCTTTATTTCTCTTTAAGGGGGTATTTTTTTGGAACAAATAAAACGAGACCAGTTAAAAGAAGCAGGCTTTAGTGAAGACGTTCTACCAACAAAACCGAACGATAGAAGTTGGAATTTCGGTAATTTTGCAACCGTTTGGATGGGTGCCGTTCATAACATTCCCAACTACATCGCTATAGGCGGGCTGTTTGCGATTGGCATGTCTGTTGACCAGGTATTTGCTGCAATCATGTGTGCATCTGTTATTATAGCAGCTGTCATGGTGCTTAATGGACATGCAGGGTCAAAATACGGATTGCCGTTTGCGATGCTTTTGCGCGCTTCATTTGGCCATAAGGGTGCGATGATTCCCGGCGTCATTCGCGGGGTTATTGCCGCCATTATGTGGTTTGGATTTCAAACATATGCCGGAAGTCAAGCATTCTCCATCTTAATAGGAAAGCTATGGCCATCTTATTTAGCATTAGGTGGCGATTGGGACTTCTTCGGCCTGACGCTGCCGGCAATGATTTCATTTTTGATATTTTGGCTATTTAATGTAGGTTTGATTTATGGTGGCATGAAAATGCTTGGTAGGTTTACCAATATTCTTTCCCCATTAGTTTATATTGTTTTTGGTGGTATGGCTATTTGGGCTATTAACCTGGCTGGTGGAATTGAACCGATTCTGCATTACTCAGCAGATGGTATTGATGGTAATAAAGTCATTGTGTTCTTAGGTGCGATCGTTGCGGTTTTGGCTGCCTGGTCTGCGCCGATGGTGAATGTATCTGACTTTACGATGCTTGCACGTAAGCCAAAAGATCAAATGTTAGGACAGACAATCGGCCTGATTGTTACCTATGTATTATTTGCTGTAGCTAGTATAGCGATAATTGTAGGTTCTGAAATTGCATTTGGCACCCCGATTTGGAATGTGCTGGATGTTGTTGCGCGTTTTGATGGGACATTTGCAATCGGTATTTCGGTTCTGACATTATGCCTAACGACATTATCCGTTAATGTGACAGGTAATATTGTTCCGGCCGGGTATCAGCTGGCAGCATTATTTCCAAAAAAGCTGAATTTCAAGACAGGAGCTACTGTAGCTGCTATTATTGGAATTCTCATAATGCCTTGGAAGCTCATGGAGAACTCGACAAGTATTTTTACGTTTTTGAATATTGTCAGTGGCTTATTGGGTCCAATCACCGGTGTGATGCTGGCACAATACTTTGTTATCGATAGAACACACATTGATTTAGAGGAATTATATTCATCCGGAGGGAAGTACAGCTATCAAAATGGATTTAACGTGAATGCGATTGTAACCATTATCGTTGCTGGTGTGCTTGGTTTGATCGGAAATTTCGTGCCGGTTTTCGAATCGCTTTATGAAATGTCATGGATTGTTGGCATCGCATCAGCGTTCATTCTTTATACATTACTGGAATTTCCTAAAGTATTGAAGCCGCAAATGAGTAGAACAAAGGCTGCTGCGGAACATAAATAAAAGCCTTATTTATGTAACGTCAGAAAGGGTGACCTTATAAGAAAATCTTCGGCACTCGCTATAAGACGAGGCTAGGCCTGAGTTTTTCTAATATGAAAGGAGAACTGTCATATGGTTTATGATTTATTAATTAAAGGTGGCGACGTTGTTTTTCACGATGATGTCCGCAAGGTTGATATCGGTATAAAAGATGAAAAGATTGCCTGCATTGCAACACAAATTGAAGATGAAGCCAAAGAGGTAATCCAAGCAGACGGACAATACGTCATGCCGGGTATGGTTGATACACATGTCCATATCAGTGAACCGGGACGTACCGAATGGGAAGGATTTGAAACAGGCTCCAAAGCGCTTGCTGCAGGTGGTACGACAAGTTATGTCGAAATGCCTTTAAATGCCTTACCTGCTACAACGAACAAAGAAGCACTCGATCTTAAATTGGATGCAGCCAAAACACAAAATTATGTGGATTATGCGTTTTATGGCGGACTTGTTCCGGATAATCTGGATAAGCTAAATGAGTTAACGGATGCAGGTGTACGTGCGTTTAAATGTTTTATTGCCAGCTGTGGCAGTGATATACCGGGGGATTTCACAAATGTGGATGACTATACGCTCTATAAAGGAATGCAGCAGCTCGCCCAACGGGGGCAATTATTGTGTATTCATGCGGAAAATCCGGATGTGACAGATAATCTCGCTAAAGAAAAAATAAGACAAGGGAAGACAACTGCGATGGATTTCGTAGATTCCCGTCCCATTTTCACAGAAGTGGAAGCTGTTCAGCGGGCATTGTTGTTTGCTAAAGAAACCGGCTGTAAATTGCACCTTGTTCATATCAGCAGTTCAGAAGCAATCCAGGCCATTTTACAAGCACGCGCGGAAGGTGTGGACGTTACAGTTGAATCATGTGTCCACTATTTTGCAATGACGGCAGAAGATGTTGCCGAAATCGGACCGAAAGCAAAATGTCAGCCGCCATTGCGTAAAGCTTCAGATCAGGCAAAGCTGTGGGATGAACTGATGGACGGTCATATTGATTGGATTACTTCTGACCATTCCCCGTGTACAGAGGATTTAAAAGAGGGTAATATTTTTGACGCATGGGGCGGTATCAGTGGTGCACAAAATAATGTTGACCTTATGTTTGATCTGGCGGTGAAACAACACGGTTTATCAGTCAGCCGGTTCACGGATTTGATCGCAGGAACACCATCGAAGCGATTTAACCTGCCGAATAAAGGCGAAATCGCTGTTTCCAAAGATGCCGATATTATTTTAGTCGATCCGAACAATTCATACACCCTGAAACGGGAAGATCTTTATTATAAGAATAAACACAGTGCATATGAAGGTCGAAAAATAAATGCGCGCGTAACCAAAACAATTGTCCGCGGAAATGTCGTTTATGACCTGGATCAGGGAATCGTAGGCGAACCGATCGGCCAATTCATGTCAGCCAATGACCAGAAAGTCAACTATTAAATTTGCTTTCAAGTGCGTGTTCAAAAAGGAGGATAAAAAGGATCAAGAAGTTCGAGACGGCGCAGTTTCGAGCAGCGGAGTGTATGCCTTTAGATACATGAGCACAAGTAATGCTACCCTGAAGCCGCTTCGCACGCAGGAAAAGTGTTTTTCTTTTCCAAGGAGCGGAGAAACAAGCCAACGAAGAAATTCGAGGTGTCATGTTTACCGGACTTTTTGAACAACCTCTTCAATCAGACATTTTGGAGGAAATAATTATGGCTATGTATGATGTCATCATAAAAAATGGAACCATTGTAACAGCCGATTCAACCTTACAGGGTGATATCGCCATTCAAGACGGTAAAATTACGAAGGTTGTTACGGATAAACCGTTGGAGAACGATGCAGCTAAGCTTATTGATGCAGAAGGGCTGCATGTTCTTCCAGGCTTAATCGATCCGCATGTACATTTTAATGAACCTGGCAGAACCGAATGGGAAGGACTGGAAACAGGCAGTAAAAGTCTGGCTGCCGGCGGGGCTGCGACATTTTTTGATATGCCGTTGAATAGCACGCCTCCGGTTATAGATAAGGACAATCTGAATGCTAAAAAAGAACTGGCAGCGGAGAAATCTGTCGTAAACGCTCGTTTCTGGGGTGGACTTGTTCCAGGAAATGTAGATAAACTAAAAGACATGCATGATCGCGGTGTTATCGGATTTAAAGCATTCATGCCTCCAAGTGGCATTGAGGACTTTGATAATGCTGATGACGAAACCATTTTTAAGGGTATGCAGGAAATAGCATCGCTGGGCTCCCGTTTAGCAGTTCATGCAGAAAGTCCTGTTATATGTGAACAGCTGGCCAAAGAAAAGCAGCGTCAGGGGAAAACATCCGCAAGAGACTTTGCAGAGTCAAGACCTATCATTTCAGAAATTGATGCTGTAAAACATCTTATTTCTTATGCAGAAGCTACAGGATGTAAGCTTCACATTGTTCATGCCAGTAGCCGCAAAGTCGTCAATATTGTGAATGACGCACAGCAGCGCGGTGTAGATGTGACCGTTGAAACATGCCCGCATTATCTGGCATTAACAGTGAAAGATTTAGAGGAACAGGGCGGCATTGCCAAATGTATGCCACCATTACGCGATAATCGTGAAGTAGAAGATTTATGGAATGCCGTGCTGCGGGGCGATATTAATGTGATTGGTTCCGACCATTCTCCTGCACCCGCGGACATGAAACAGATTACTGATAATTATTTCGAAGGCTGGGGCGGCATTTCCGGAGCGCAATCCACTTTGAATATTTTGCTGACGGAGGGTTATTTTAAACGTGGACTCACGCTTCAGCAACTGGTTCAACTAGCTTCGGAAAATCCGGCAAAACTGTTCGGGCTGACGTCAAAAGGAACGATTGCTGCAGGTTTTGATGCCGATATTACATTGGTTGACTTAAATGAAAGCTTTGAATTGCAGAAAGAAGACCTGTTCTATCGTCACCAGCATTCTCCGTATGTCGGAAAGACATATCAGGGCGCCGTAAAAAAAACAATCGTGAATGGAGCTATTGTTTTTGACAATGGCGACATAACGGCCGACTAAAAATATGAAGTATAAATAACAGGCGATTCCATTAAACTCCCAAACCCTTATTACAAGGATTTGGGAGTTTTTATAGAAAGATCAGCAACCATCATGGCTAGCGGGAGGAAAGATTCATTACAACGCTGAATAGAGTGTTTTGTATCTATTTAGCGGAACGAAAAATCGCCTGGTCCTGAAAATCCAGCTTCAGCGGATCCTGACTCCGCTATTTGCATCAATTAAAGCTTTTCCAACATGTTAGCGGATCCTCATTCCGTTATTGTCCTATTTCACCCTAGTTTTGCCCTGTTTTTACATGAATAGCGGAAAGAGGATTCATGACAGCACTGAATAGGATGATTTTTGTCCATTTAGCGGAATGAGGATCCGCTCATTCCGGAAAATCCAGCTTTAGCGGATCCTCCCTTCTGTTATTTGCTTCTTTGAAACGTGATCCCGGGCGGGGGGTTACCGCGACAAGATTCAGCTGTGAAGCGTATGGAGGAGAAATGTATCCAGCGTATTACAAAGGCGTACATGGACAGGAATATAAATTATCGGATTTTCTCTAACGAAGATAGAAAGAAAAGGACCAGGCCACTTTTGCCCGGTTTTTTATAAGCATTCTCTTATTATAATTATCATTTAATCTGTATAATCAATTGTTCAAAGTTTATAAAATTTAAAAAACTATTGTCTAACTTATACAATTGAAGCGGCTAATTTGGTTCTATACCAACATTTACTTAGCTTAGGTATTCGTTTATCCTTAGGTGAAACGTTTTCAATACATGTTCTGTTCAGGTGGGAGGCTGCATATATGGGTGCATACTGTATTCCATTAACACCACAAATCAAATGAAAAGGAGACATTCAAATGGCAAGAAAAACCTATAACGCAAAAAATGCAAATGTATCAGGACCTTATTCACACGCAGTTGATGCGGGTGATTTTGTATATTTTTCGGGGCAGACAGCAATGAACGCCGCAAATTCAACTTCATCGGATATGAGCGGGGATATTCAAGCACAGACAAGGCAATGCTTTGCAAATTTATTTGACGTGTTGGAAGCGTCCGGCCTTAAGAATGAGGATGTTGTCAAAGTCAATGTTTACCTGACAAGTATGAAGCATTTTGATGCTATGAATGACGTATATGAAACACAGTTCAGAGAACCTTTCCCGGCTCGAACGTGTGTAGCAGTCCTGGAATTACCACTGGGAGCAGAAGTAGAAATCGAAATGATTGCCAGGAAAACCTGACTTAAAGACATACCAAATTGACTAGTGATTGCAAGGGAGGAATGGGGATGCAAGAAAAAAATGAGAATACTAAGAGAAAACTTCAAATGCCGCACATTTATGTCATATTATTTGTACTGAGTGCGATTGCAGCAATTCTGACGTATATTATTCCGGCTGGGGAGTATGAGCGCGTTCCCGGCCCGGAAGGAAGGACAACCATTGATCCAAATTCTTTTTCGGCGGCGGAGCAAACCCCTGTCGGCATTGTTGATTTTCTAACCGTTATCCCACGTGGCCTTATAGATGCGGGAGAAGTGGTCTTCTTTACGTTTATTATTGGTGGTATGTTTATGGTGCTGCGTCACACAGGCATCATTGAGATTGCGGTTGATAAGCTGACACGTAAATTTTCAAATCATAGTATTATGCTGATTCCTGTTTTGACAGCGGTTTTTGCAGTGGTTGCCACGGTTATTGGAACACCGGAATTATCACTTGTTTATATACCGGTTATTATGCCGCTTATGATTGCATTGGGATATGATTCGCTGGTTGCGGCAGCTATTGCACTTTGTGGAACAGTTATTGGATTTGCAGCGGGGGTTTTGAATCCAATTAACACAGGATTGGCGCAAAAAATATCCGGGATTCCGGTTTTCTCAGGAATTGGGTTTCGTTTGACGATCTTTATTTTGGCTATCGTTATAGCGGTATTGTATATTATGCGTTATGCCAGAAAGATACATCAGGATCCGATGACAAGTTTGGTATATGAAGATGATCAGGAAAAAAGAAAGCTTTACCGGCATCAGGATCAGGTAGAAGTAAAGCATATGAGCACGAGGCAACAATACGCTGCCATTGCTTCACTTATCTTTTTTGGGATATTAGTGTATGGTGTGATTGGACAAGGTTGGTTTATGATTGAAATGGCTGGCCTGTTTATTATCATGGGGACAGTTGTCGGGATTATTGCCGGGTTAACGTTAACGCAAATTTGCGAAGGCTTTAACCAGGGTTTCCGTGATGTGTTAATGGGTGCCATGATTGTTGGTATTGCCCGGGCGGTTGCTGTCGTGATGGAAGATGGACACATTATGGATACGATTGTACACTCGTTGGGGTCAGCTGTAAATGAATTACCTCCCGTTCTGGGAGCTGTTGGTATGTATTTTGTACAGCTCATTATAAATTTCTTTATTCCATCCGGAAGCGGGCAAGCACTCGTAACGATGCCCATTATGGCCCCGTTATCGGATATTATCGGTGTCACAAGACAAACAGCCATATTGGCATTCCAATTGGGGGATGGGTTTGCACACATTCTTTATCCAACATCAGGTTACTTTATGGCCGCTTTATCCATAGCAGGCGTTGCTTATCAAAAGTGGCTTCGATTTTTCTTTCCATTATTTGTTATTCTGGCATCTTTGTCCGTGATTTCGCTTATTATTGCACAAGTTATTCAATGGAGTTAGAGATGGCATCGTATAATGGGTGATTTGTGACGTTGCTTATACTTACACAAAACACTAGCTTCACCCCGGGGTTACTGGGGGAAAGCTAGTGTTTTGGACTCTTCTTCCAGGATAGATCCAATGGTTAAGGCAACGCGAACCCGTAAGGAATCTGCCGGGTCACGGAATGAACAATTTAACAATTCTTCCGTTTTACTTATACGGTATTTAACGGTATTGCGGTGGATATATAATTTACGCGCTGTATCCGATATTTCACATTGACAGTTTAAATAGATTTCAATCGTTTTGACTAATTCCTGATCATCTTTTGTTTTTGGATACGCAAGCGATTTTAAGGTATTTTCATAGAGTGCTTTGATGTCTTTACGGGGAAGAGTGTTGAGTAATTCTTTAATTTCCCTCGTTTTATAAAAATTGATAAAGCCTGTCATATTCTGGTCGTATCCATTGTCAATCGCTTCTGCGGCTTCCTGGTATGCGGTGGGAATTTCAGTAATAGACTCTACAGGGTTACTGATACCGAATGATACGGAATATTCCCCTTGTACATTTTTTTGAGCTTGTTTGGTAAATTCCGTAACCACACTGATTTCTGTTTCGGTGTATTGATCGAATTGCAAGATCATCACAAAAAATTTTTCTTTGGTGAATAGGGTGGCTTGCATATTACCATTAATCATTTCATCTTCCAGCTGGTCATAGATACTGTTATGCAGCTCGCCTATCTTTTTTTCATAGAGTTGCAGTGTTTCATAGTTATCTCCTTCTGAATCGACGGTACATAACACACAAATGCTTTCTTTATCCGGAAGCAGTCCATAAAATGCTGTCCGGCTCATAATCTCTTCTTCAGCCTGTATCCGTTTTTCAATTAAATCCGCAAAAAAGTTGTTTTTTAACAGTCTTGAATTTTCTTCAATCGCCTGTTCCTTGATCAGCGTGGACGAGATAACGTTTCCTGCTTGTTCTACAGCCATTTGGGATGATGGATATGGCAATGTTTTAAAATCAATGATAACCAGCATGCTAGGCTGTAGTCGTTTTGTTTTGACAGGGAAAGAGGTGACAGTCTGCTGTTTTAGAGACGGTATGTTAAATGTCGTCCCATCCCGGTAGAATGCTACGTCCTCTTTAATGGATTCAAGGATTTCTGTTTCAGCCAGTTTCATAGAATCCATTCGAAAATCATGGCTGCGTGCGATCATTTCCCCCCGATGATTTAATAATAGTGCAGGGCGGATGAGAAAATGTCCCAAGTGTTCCACTAATGAATTGAGATTGTAGCCTTTGACCATCATGTCTGAGAATTCTTGTTGGACATGCAGTGCATAATATAATTGTTCTGCTTCGTGGTCATTCAGATAATTCAGGATATGACGGGATAAGTCTCCAAGTGTACGGTTTGTCGGCAGATCAATAATCGGAAATGCCAGATCGTCTGCAAGTAACTTGGCTTCTTCCGGAATTTTATGCATGAAACGATTCACCTTAATGATGATGCCGGAACAGTTTAAATCATGCATCTCCCTGATCAGTTCACAGAATTGATTCGTATCGTTGTGAAAACCATAACCAGTGGTCAGAAGTAAATGGTTTTTGTATAAAAATTGTATGACATCGGGTGTGTCGGAAATATTAACAGATTCAACATACCTTGTCAGGCCACGATGTCCTGCTAATACGGTACACTCTTTCATGCCATCCAGTATGAATAGATCATTAATTGTTTTCATGCACACCACTCTCTTAAAAAATAAGTCGTTTATTTCAAAAAAGGGTTAGTATCCCCTTTGCACCTGACATTATACGTCAAAACTAGACAAAAAGCAAAATGTTATTTAGTTAATTTAAACAATGACTTTTAATGTTTATTTTTATAAAATAAAATGGTTAAACTAAAACTGATTTTGAGATAATGTCTATACACATCTTTCTGTTATTGCTGATCGTTGTTCACAGCATTTGAAAGATGTATGTTTTAATCCGTTAAAGGAGGTAATGGGAATATGTCGTATACTGATTTATCGACACCAATACGTACGATCATGACCCCGGGTCCCGTTGAGGCTGATCCGAGAGTGCTTCGGGCGATGTCAACGCCGGTCATTGGACAATTTGATCCGGAGTTTTTAAAGGTTATGAATGAAACAATGGCATTATTGCGTTATAGTTTCCAAACGGATAACCATCGCACTTTTCCGGTGGACGGAACTTCCCGGGCTGGAATTGAAGCTGTTTTGTGCAGTATTATTGAACCTGGGGATAAAGTGTTAATCCCGATTTTTGGACGATTCGGATACTTGCTTACAGAAATCGCCAGTCGTTGTGGTGCTGAGATACACACGTTGGAAAAAGATTGGGGCGAGGTATTTTATCCTGAAGAAGTAAAAGCCGAGATGAAAAAAGTAAACCCTAAAGTTGTAGCGATGGTTCATGGCGAGACGTCAACAGGCAAGATGCAGCCTTTAAAAGAGATTGGCCAATTTTGCCGTGAGCAAGATGCACTGTTTGTAGTGGATGCTGTGGCAACCCTTGGGGGCGTCGAATTTAAAACAGATGAATGGTGTATTGATGCCGCTATTGCCGGTACGCAGAAATGTCTTGCTGTTCCATCCGGTATGGCACCGCTCACATATAATGACCGTGTAGAAGAACTTATTCTGGAACGAAAAGATATTGAGCGGGGTTTAGCTGATGATTCGGCTAATGACCGCAGAATTCAGAGTAACTACTTTGATCTGAGTCAAATTCAGGATTATTGGACAACGGACCGTCTCAATCATCATACAGAAGCTACCTCGATGCTCTATGCGCTCCGTGAAGGATTACGGATCATTCAAGAAGAAGGTATTGAACAGCGATGCGAGCGTCATCAATTTCATGGTGAAGCCCTGATGGAAGGCCTTAAGGCAATGGGGCTTGAGTTGTTTGGAAATCAAGAGAACAAAATGCCGGTTGTAACTGTTATTAAAGTTCCGGAAGGTATTGATGAGGCACAGGTTCGCCAAACATTAATCAATGAATTCAGTATCGAAATAGCCGGTGCGTTCGGGCCGTTGAAAGGCAATGTGTGGCGTATCGGTTCGATGGGATTCAGCTGCCGAAAAAGCAATATTTTACAGGTGCTGAGTGCATTGGAAGCCACCTTACTTTATCATGGCGCTGACATAAACTGCGGAGCTGCATTGCAGGCAGCCTTGGCATTTTATGCCGAACACAAGTAAACAACGGTATTTGTATCCAAACGAAGATGAATTTATAACGTTAGGATATAAATTATGGATGGCCTTATAAGAAAAACGTCGGCATTCGCTATAAGGCGAGGCGAATGCCGAGTTTTTCTATGTTGCAACGACAATGAAAGCACCACTGCATACTGCAAGTGGTGCTTTCATTCGGAATACATGTCAGCAAACGCTATTTGTTGACCTGGAGTGAGTGTGGTGGAATTTCAAACAGGACAGGTTAACGCCGTTGCTGTAAGTGGCCGTGTTGACCAAATCCTTCAATGGCAACGCAGTGGAAAGGTTCATAGTGTTTTTGATTCGGGCTTTAATTTATTATTTGGTAGACGGCTCATTCATGTTGGTGTTTGTGCAAATGGGATGGCTCCGTTTGGAATTGGACTGGATCACCAGGCGTTCAGAAATCTGAGGCGTTCTATTCAACAAACGGAGAAGGTTATATGGAATTCTGTGGCACACGTTTTCGTATTTGCCAGTGGTGTGTCCTTATCGTTAATGCATGCAAACAGAACAGATCATTTGCTGCAGTCAAAACCCTTTGATGAGCGCGTTTTAATCAATAATATGCACGTTGCGGTGAATAAAATGCTGACAGAAAACTGGCAAACCGGGTTAACACAGACAGAAGAAGAGCATCAGTTGTTTATGCGTTATATGCAGACGTCGCTTTCTTCCCAGCAGCTTCCGTTCATCGGCAGACTAAAAGAGTTGGCAAGTTTAGCGAACGGATCCAAAAAAATCGTGTCCGAACATGTTCTGGATTATTGGATTGGCCGGGGACTTGGATTAACACCAAGTGGTGATGATATTATTACAGGAATGTGCGCTATGATGGCTATTTTAGGTGAACTCTCAATCTTTCACAAACAATTGCATTACTATTTGTATCGAAAGGGTATGGAACGGACAACTCCTGTGGGATATGAATATTTATGGTATGCCTCAGAGAAGCAATACCACACCCATTTGCTGGATATGTGCAATGCCATGCTGGAATCAGATGGTCAGGGAATGATGGCTGCATTACAGGCTATGAAAACGATTGGTCACACATCCGGCGCAGATACGGTGACAGGGATCTTGCTGGGGGTAAAAAGCTGGCAACTGGTTTAGAATGAATGGTTATATTTTTGTGTTCAAATTTATCTTACTTTTTGAACATCCTTTTATAGTATGATTAAACAGTTTTATAGATGGAGAAGGAGAAGAGTAAAATGAACGAATTCTGGAAGTCAAGCAGTTGGTTATCCGGCTTGCAATGGCTTTTTTTCATTTTCACGAATACAGTTGTTATACCGATCACTGTTGGAGCGGCGTTTGGATTGCCGCAAGAGAGTATAGCCAGCATCCTGCAGCTGTCATTTATTGTGACGGGCATTGCATGTATGGTGCAAGCTCTTATTGGACATCAGCGAGCTATTATGGAAGGTCAGTCCGGTTTGTGGTGGGGCGTCATTTTGACACTTTCCAGCATTGCGATTGCTCAGGATATGCCTTTAGCGGTACTGGGTGGAAGCCTTGCTATTGGGGTCATACTTTCCGGCTTATTAACCGTTACCATTGGTTTGACCGGTTTGGGACCGATTATTGCCAAGCTGTTTAACCCTGCTGTGATGGGCGTGTTTATGTTTTTATTTGGTGTTAAACTCATCGGTATATTTTTAAAGGGAATGCTTGGGATTCCATTTGGAAATGATGCGCAATCTGCAACGATTGATTTGTCCGTATCATTGGTGTCGATCATTATAGCGATTATCGTCATTATCATTAGTATTAAAGCACCGCCTAACATTCGTCGCTACGCCTTATTAATTGGAATTGTGATCGGCTGGATTGCCTATAACGTCACGTTTGGGGGACAAGCCGCCGTTGAACAGACAGCATCATCCGGATTCACCTTCTTCCCGCTTGGTGAACCAGTGTGGAATACGGGGGTTATCATAACGGCAATTCTTGCTGGCTTGCTGAATACCGCAAATACATTCGGAGCATTAAAAGGAACGGATGCTATGTACCAAAAGGAAACGACCAACAGTCAGTACCGTGCTTCGTTTACGATTACGGGGATCTTTACGGGTATTGCAGGGGTGCTGGGACTGGTTCCATATGCGCCATATGTCTCTTCCATTGGCTTTTTGCATCAGACAGGTATTATTAAGCGTATTCCATTTATTATAGGTGGACTGATGTTTTTTGTTATGGGTATAATTCCGCCAATCGGACACTTTTTCTCCTTATTACCATTGAGTATAGGCAGTGCTGTTTTGTTTGTATCTTATTTGCAATTGCTTAACTCATCCTGGAACTTTTTCAAAGAAGTGGAATTTGATTCTCTTAATGTATACCGGTCGGCTATTCCTTTGTTTGTTGGTATTATCATCATGACACTGCCGCCATCTTATTTTGAAACCATACCCGGCACTGTCCGCCCGCTTCTAAGCAGCGGATTATTAGTTGGCATTATACTCGCCCTTCTGCTGGAAAACGTATTTAAATGGGATTGGGACAAACATACAGATCGTCGGTTTGGCGAGAAGTAAGATTATCGGTTTACAGCTTGCTGGACGCATTCCTTTCATACGGGATGCGTTTCTTCTAATTGTTATGAAATAGATCCTTTATCATTTTGACATTTTCATACTTTAATTTTATAATATGACTATATGTTAATATAAGCATCTATTATTCGCGTTGTAGCGATGAGTGAGATTTAACTCCTGAAATGAGGGAATTGTCATGGCTGAGAACC
The DNA here is from genome assembly GCF_014646635.1 of Lentibacillus kapialis. Lineage (GTDB taxonomy): Bacteria > Bacillota > Bacilli > Bacillales > Amphibacillaceae > Lentibacillus > Lentibacillus kapialis. Next base: position 17,329 of record NZ_BMNQ01000023.1, on the reverse strand, counting down.
GCGAAAATCCGGGGAATGACTCATATGAAGACTTGGATGAGGAGACACTATTTGTTGTATCACAGACTTTTAAAGCGCTTGGGGATCCGACCAGAATTCGCATTCTTCATTTATTATTTCACAGTGAATTCTCTGTCAATCAAATTTCAGAAACGCTGCATCTCAGGCAGTCTACAGTATCCCATCAGTTACGGTTTCTGAAAAATTTACGGCTGGTGAAAAATCGCAGGGACGGGACAACATTGTTCTACTCACATGATGATGAACATGTGATGAATTTACTGAAGCAAACAATTGATCATGCGTATCACAGTTAATGGTTATTTAGATTTGTGCAAATTGGCAAATGCTGCGTGCAGTATTGATTGAGGAGGTATTCAGTTTGGGACATGATCACAGCCATGATCATACGCATGGTGCAAATAAGAAAATATTAATGATCAGTTTTATAATCATAACGGCTTTTATGATTGTCGAGGTAATAGGTGGATTTGTAACCAATAGTTTGGCGCTGCTATCGGATGCCGGCCATATGTTAAGTGATTCGATTTCGCTTGGGGTCGGTTTCGCCGCGTTTGTAATGGGCGAAAAGGTAGCCAATTACAGTAAAACGTATGGTTATAAGCGTTTTGAAATTTTGGCAGCTGTTTTTAACGGGGCAGCACTCATAGGTATTTCACTATATATCTTTTTTGAAGCCTATAAGCGTTTTGTCAATCCGCCGGAAGTTGCTTCTGCAGGTATGTTAATTATCGCGACCATCGGCCTGATTGTAAACATTGTTGTTGCAGTGGTTATGATGCGTGGCGGCGACACGGAAGAAAACTTGAATTTGCGGGCGGCATTTCTGCATGTCCTTGGTGATTTGCTTGGTTCTGTCGGCGCGATTATTGCCGCTTTACTGATTATGCTCTTTGGTTTTGGCTGGGCCGATCCGCTGGCAAGTGTACTAGTCGCGCTGCTGGTTTTGATCAGCGGCTGGAGGGTCACAAAAGACGCTGTTCATGTGTTAATGGAAGGTACTCCGAAAAGCGTTGAGTTGGACGATATTATTCAGACGATTGAGGCTCTCCCGGAAATTGTCGATATTCATGATCTGCATGTATGGAGTATTACGAGCGGGGAAAATGCCCTTTCCTGTCATGCAGTGGTTGATGGAAGCTTGTCGGTCAACGAAAGTCAGCAGTTGCTGGAAACGATCGAACACAAGCTGGAACATAAAGGAATCGGGCATGTGACCATACAAATGGAAAGCAGGGATCACCAGCATGTCGATTCATTGCTTTGTCAAAACGAACAGGAATCCGGTCCCTCTCCCGGGCATAGTCATTAGGGGCAAGTTGGTGCGCTGCCGAAATTTCTCCATGATTCATTCTTTCTGACGTATAACACTAAAAGGCTTATGGGGTTCCCATAAGCCTTTTGTAGTTGGATTAGAAAACGAAGCGCACGGTTTTTGTTTAGCAATAACCGCCGCCAAAGCCACCGCCGGCATAAGCAGTGCCAACGATGATGAGGAGTATAAACAACACGACAATCAGGGCGAAACCACCGCCGCCCCCTGCATATCCTGCACTCATTAAAAAAACACCTCCTTAACGTGGGTAGTGTCATCATATGCGAGATTGAGCAGATGGTGTGGACATGTAACTAGTTGCGGATGAAAAATCCCGAAATATGTATCATGTACTTTAGCGAAATGAGGACTCGTTTATTAGGATCATCCAACTTTCGCAGATTCTCCCTCCTGTTAGCCGCTCTGCTGAATAAAAAATAAAGCAGCCCCCAACCGAATAACATTTCAAATTGTTCTTCAAATCATTTGTTTATTAAAATATCACATGTTATTATATTCTGGTGACTGTTAAGTTACCATTAGTAACTGTCCGGTCAAATTGGAGGGATTTGCGGTGACGCAACGACATGAAGAACTGATGGATGCGGCTGTTCAGCTCTTTCAACAAAACGGCTTTCACGCTACCTCTGTTGCTGATATCACGGAAGCCTGCGGTATATCCAAGGGTGCTTTTTATAAACACTTCAACTCAAAAGAAAACATGATTTTGAAGTTGCTGCAGCAATATTATGATGACATGTTCAGTGAAGCAGATCGGCCTCAGGATGTGTATAACCAGTCACCTCTACTGGTCCTTAAGCGAAAAATCATGGTTGAACTTGAGAAATCACTGGAATATAGATCTTTTTTTCTTGCTTTATTGACGGAATTCCCACCGTATGAAACAGGACCGATCCCTGAATTTCTAAGCCGGATACAGGCGACACATCAGAAGTGGCACAAGCGGGCATTATTGAATGCGTTTGGATCAAAAACGGAGAAATACCTCGATGACCTGACGCTTATTCTGGAAGGCATCTTGCACAGTTATTTAATGCAGATGATTTGGAAGGGTACGGCATTGCCTTTGGATAAATTGAGCGATCTTATAACAGAATGTTTAAAAGCGATTGTTGAGAATGACGAATTATTAACGCCGATATTATCAGTGTACAACAGTGCAGATAGTGAAACCTTTATTTTGGAGAGTATCAGCAATGAATTACATGCATTACGCTCAGAAATGAATACAGATAATGCTCAATCGGAAAAGGATTTGCAAACTATTGATTTTCTAGCTGAAGAATTGACACAGGAAAAACCGAGAGAATTTCTGGTTGATGCGTTGCTTGCTCAGTTGCATCAGCGTTCATATTTGAAAACACGATTAATCGGAATTTTAACTGAATGGGAAATATGGAAAGGGGAATAATCATGAACGATACAGCAACTTCCTGGGAGCTACCGTCAAAACAGAAAGGATTGATGATAGCCGCCTTATTGATCGGGGCGTTTATGGGTATTATCAATGAAACATTATTGGCTACAGCACTCCCAACCATTCAAGATGCATTTTCTATCTCACAAGGGGAAGTGCAATGGATGACAACCGCTTTTTTGATGACAAATGGGATTATGATCCCTGTTTCAGCATTTTTGATTGACCGGTTTACAACCCGCGGCTTATTCCTGAGTGCGATTGGACTATTTGGTGCAGGTACGGCGGTTGCAGCAATAGCACCCGTTTATTCGGTTCTCCTGTTGGGCCGTGTTGTGCAAGCGTCCGGCTCGGGTATTATGCTGCCGCTTTTGATGACAGTACTTCTAGCAGTCATTTCAGTGGAACGGCGCGGTACTGCAATGGGGATGATCGGCATTGTGATTGCGTTCGGCCCGGCAATTGGTCCGACATTGTCAGGCTGGCTATTAGAACATTTCTCATGGCGAGCACTATTTATTACCGTCCTTCCGATTGTCGCGATTACGATGACAGTTGCAGCACTCTTTCTGCGGAATGTGACCGACCTCCGGAAACCAAAGATAGATGTATTATCGATCGTGTTATCGTCAGTCGGGTTTGGGTCGTTCCTTTATGGGTTCAGTATTGCTTCAGAAAATGGCTGGGGTAGCACCGTCGTTATTACTTCTATAGTTATCGGGATCGTGGTGATCGGTTTATTCATCTGGCGACAGTTGGTCCTTCAGACACCGATGCTGGAGTTCCGGGTATTTCAATTCCGGATTTTTACATTGGCGATTGTGATTACGATGACGGTTCTGGTATCACTGATCGGGGCTGAAACATTGCTCCCGCTGTTTATGCAAAATGCCCTGGGATTCTCACCGCTTAAATCCGGTTTGATGCTGCTTCCGGGAGCGGTCGTTATTGGCATCCTTTCTCCGATCACCGGAAGGCTTTTTGATAAATTCGGTGCGAAGTGGCTTGCGTTGATTGGGCTTAGTATCGTAACGGTAACTACCTTTATGTTTACCAGATTATCACTTGAGACATCATTTGCCTATTTGGCCACAATCTATGCGATTCGTATGTTTGGCCTGTCGTTTGCACTCATGCCGGTCATGACATCAGCATTGAACCAGCTGCCGCGCCAAATGGTATGCGCATGGGTCTGCGATGGCGAACACCCTGCAGCAGATTTCAGCATCAATTGGGACAGCGATTCTCGTCACCCTTGTTGCAATGGGGACTAACCGTTTCGTGCCGGATGCGGACACTTCCCCGGAGCTTGTCGGAAGCCTTGCACAGGTTGTTGGCTTTGAATGGGCATTTATGGGAAGCACGGTCCTTGCGTTTGCCGCATTTATTTTGGCATTGTTTCTTCATCCGCCGAAAAAAGAAAAAGAGATTGTCCGCCAGATTCACGGCAAGGATGCTAGGAGCCTCGGGCAGAATTAAGATATACAATACTAAAGACGAACGATACTCCGGTTCAGCGGAGGAAATATACGTAGACTCCTACGGGAGAAAAGGCCTCGGTGAGACCCCGAAGTGCGTTAGCACGAGAGGGCTCAACAGCCTCCCTAAGGTGCGCGAAGTATATTTCCGGAGCGCTGCATACGCTCTAGTTAGTTCGGTTTTTTCCTTAATAAAACGACTTTTATCCAAGGCTCCTAGCCTTAGGTAGTCTGGGAACAAGCACCCTTGTTAATTTGGTCACTTATAGAGGAGAAAATCGAACATAATATTATATTTAGCATACCAATCATATGTGATTTGGTATGCTATTTTTTATAACGTCAGAAAGTATAAATGATGGATAATCTTATAAGAAACGTTTCGGCATTCGCTATAAAACGAGGCGAATGCCGAGTTTTTCTAAGTATCATATCATGAATTAATGCGCCATCGCGGTGTCTTTTTGCGAATGTGTTCCTGCTTTTCCAGCGTAGACGAACAGTTGGGGCAAATAATCGCTTGTGACGGGATTGGCGTACAGCAATAAGGACACTCTTTTTTGGTCATCGAATCGATTGGATGCTGATGTGGTTTTTTCCAATGATTGATTTGACGGACGACAAGAAATACAGCAAATAAAATAATCATGAAACGGACAAAAGCCGTAATAAAAAGACCATAATTGATAGTTACGGCACCTGCTTCTTTGGCTTTTTCCAACGATGGATATGCATTACCGCTCAAACTGATATATAAATCCTGGAAGTTCATTTTGGAATATAATAAACCAATCGGCGGCAGGAGAATATCCTTGACAAGTGAGTCGATAAACCCGCTGAACGCAGCTCCTAATACCATTCCGACACCGATATCAACAGCGCTCCCCTTAATCGCAAATTGACGAAATTCCTGAAATAACCCCATCGTATCAGCCCTTTTCTGCACTATTTTATGATAAATATTCTATGATAAAAGTGGACAGACTATGAAAGTAATCAGGAAGGGAAAAGAAACCCAGAGGTAAAAAGTTCCTAGGAGTCTTAGACATAATTAAGATATACAATGCTAAAGACGAACGATACTCCGCTTAAGCGGAGAAAATATACGTAGACTCCTGCGGGAGGAAAGGCCTCGGTGAGACCCCGCAGTGCGTCAGCACGAGGAGGCTCACCAGCCGCCCTAAGGTGCGCGAAGTATATTTCCGTAGCGAGTTATATACTCTAACTAGTTCGGATTTTTCCTTATCAAAAACGACTTTTGTCCAAAGCTCCTAGGTCTATACTGCGACTTCAAAACCATGAACCGATCCTTTGGCAATTACATCCATATATATGAGGGGGATAAGTAGTGGAGAAAGGAAGAATTTCAGCTTTACAGATGGCAATTTTGATGTATCCAACGATATTAGCAACCGCTATCCTTACCTTACCGGCAACTACAGCAGCATATGCAGACCGCGATATGTGGCTATCCCCTTTCTGGGGCTCCTTGGCTGGTTTCCTGGCAGTGTATAACGCATACAAGTTAAACACACTTTACAGAAAAGAAACATTGATTCAGTACAGTCAGCATATTATTGGCTTCATTCCAGGAAAAGTTCTTGGGTTTTTTTATATCTTCTACTTTTTACATAATGAATCACTGGTCGTAAAACAATACGGAGATTTTGTTGCTGGAATCTTCCTTCCTGAGACACCAATGATCGTGGTTAATATAGCGATGGTAGTTGTCTGTGGCTTTGCAGTAAGAGGCGGTTTGGAAACAGTTGCACGGACCGCTCAGATTTTTATACCTGTGAGCTTTTTGCTTTGGATAATCGTTATCATTTTACTCATTCCGGAACTGGAACTGACTAATATGCTGCCCATTATGGAGAATGGAATAATGCCTTCTATTAAAGGGGCGTACATTCTTCAGAGCTGGTTCAGTTTATTTATTATGGTTGCCTTTTTGCTTCCTTTTTTAAAGAACCATAAAAAAGGACTTAAATGGGGGATGTATTCTGTGACTGGCGTATTATTTACGATGGTCATTACAAACTTAGCCACGCTGCTTATATTTGGGAACATGACATCAAACTTTCTATACCCGGTCATGGATGCCGCTCGCTACGTCAGCCTTGCTGATTTTCTTCAACATATTGAAGCGCTTGTCATGGCGATTTGGGTAAGCGGTACTTTTATTAAAATTACTGTATTTTATTATGTCGTGGTACTGGGTACTGCTCATTGGTTAAAACTTAGCGATTACCGGCCGATCGTCCTGCCAATCGGCTTTTTAATCGCCGTTTTTACGGTGTGGACGCCCGGTATGCAGGTAGTTAGTCAATACTTTGCCACAACGAGTATCATTTACTCGGTATTATTTCAAACGATCCTGCCGCTTCTATTACTCATAGTCGCCGTTTTTAGGGTACCTTCAAAATCATAGGAACTGTCTGGTGGCGTAAAGCTGCACTTGCGGTTAGTATTAATTTTGGGCTTTCAATGTAAACTTTTTGGAATGACTTGATTAATTGATTCATTTATTATATACTCATAATCGAAAATCGATATCGAAATTAAATAAAGGTCGAAGGGGAAGGATTAATGTGGATAACCAAGTGCTAAGAAAACTTTTTCTGGGATTTATCCAAATTCATATTCTGCATCACGCAAAGGAGGAACCGATTTATGGATCCTGGATGGTAGAGGAGTTGCATGAACATGGATATGAAATTAGTGCCGGAACTCTCTATCCAATTTTTCACAATATGGAAAAAGACCAACTCCTGGATAGGGAAGACGTCAATGTGAATGGGAAAATTAGAAAGTATTATCGAATTACTGAAAAAGGAGATAATGTTCTACAAGAAGCAAGAACGAAAGCATATGAACTTTTTAAAGAAATTAAATAATAGGCGGGTGAGTAAGGGTGAAACAACAACCAAACACGAAAGGTCGTTTACCGATGCTCCTAGAGATCCTATTAATATCAACTAAATTGGGTTTAACATCATTTGGTGGGCCTGTGGCTCACTTGGCTTACTTTAAGGAGGAATATATTGATCGACGAAAATGGTTAAACGATAAAACGTATGCAGACCTTATTGCACTATGCCAGTTCCTTCCCGGACCCGCAAGCAGTCAGGTAGGCATTTCAATAGGCATTCTGCGTGGAGGATTACTTGGGGGAATTATTTCATTCTTAGGGTTTACGCTTCCATCTGTTATGGTTCTTGTTATCTTTGCATTGCTATATCAAAATTTCTCGTTGGGTGATGCCGGCTTTATTCATAGCCTGAAGATTGTAGCCGCAGCCGTTGTTCTTCACGCGCTGATTGGGTTGGGCAAAAAACTGACTCCGGATAAAAGCAGGATGGGTATAGCTTTGGCAGGCGCAATGATTATGTTATTGTATCCTTCAGCCTGGATACAGATTCTAATCATTGTGGCAGCGGGATTGCTGGGATTAAAACTGTTTCGGGATAAAGCTGAATCAAAAATTGAACCTTTAAACGTTAATATATCAAAAAAGATGGGTGCTACATCTTTACTGATTTTAGTGAATACTCTAATTGCTTTGCCTATCCTTAATAAAACATTTAACAGTTCTCTACTCAATATCTTTGATGTGTTCTTCAGAGTTGGATCGTTAGTGTTTGGCGGCGGTCATGTGGTGTTGCCAATGATTGAAAGAGAAATAGTACCTCAAGGTCTTTTATCACCTGATGAATTTTTGGCAGGGTATGGAATGGCGCAAGCAGTACCCGGTCCATTATTTACATTTTCAAGCTATCTGGGTACCATAATGGAAGGCATCACAGGGGCTGTGGCTGCGACTGTTGCTATTTTTTTACCTTCATTCCTGCTAATTGTGGCCGCCTTGCCATTCCTTAGTGAACTGAGAAAACGCGCATCTTTCCAGAGTATTCTTATGGGAGTGAATGCCAGCGTGGTCGGTATTTTATTGGCAGCTTTCTATGATCCGGTGATTAAGAGCTCTATTCATGATGGAACTGATTTTGCCTTGGGTGTGATCTTATTCGCTTTATTGAATGTATGGAAAGTACCTGCATGGCTTATTGTTATCATCGGTTCTGTGGGGGGATATATCTTTAATTTATTTAGTGTTTAATATCTAAAGGACCTGCTAAATTATGAAATAAACAAAACAGCAAAAAGGGGAAAGGTTCTGTTCGTGATGTCAATCCCCTTCTGCATTTTTATATAACTCACCAGTATTTGCATTAAATTGTAATCTCTTCATCTTTTCCTCCTTTTTGTCCCATCCGATAATCTTGACAAGCATACTATCTTTTTCAGTAGCCTTTGAGATTCCAAAGATGTATCTTCTTTTGCGGGTATCAATTGGATACAGTTTTGTGGTACTCATTGCTTTTTTTAGGAGTTCAGGTGAATCGAACTTAAGTTTTGATAAATCCGTAATAAAATAAGCGTCTGATAGAGGCACGACACTCTCATCTGTTATGTCTGTACGATTATTGATTTCCCCATCACGGATGTTCACCAAAAAAGCTTTATTGGTTCCCGGTATTCCAAAGGTTATATCCCAATAGCTGCTTTTTCCATTCATTCTGGTTATTCGCTTGTCACCGTCAACGCTTTTGGCGTCAATTAACCTGGCATCCTTGTCCCATTTTAATGCATCCGGATAAGCACGTTTTATTGCCTGAATTAAGGTTAACGGATGATTCACTTCTTTATGCATACAACCACCCAATAACAATAAAGAAATAAATAAGCTTACAAATAGTAATTTTTTCATTTGCTACCCTCGAGTTATTATTTTTGGTAAATATTCCGTGTACAATTATTAAATTATTACCTTTCTTGATGAAATACTATGTATTGGGTCAGTAAAAAATGTATGAAATGGAAAGAGCCTCTATATCTGAGAATTCTCTTGGGGTGAAGGGTGGCCATAGCTGGCCAGATAAAACATAGGTAAAGATTTCATTGGGAACCAGTCGTGGTCATTAATGGATATTTATACATTTTAGCAGTTAAAAATGTTATTGTCGGAAGTGCTCTTCTTTCCCCACTTTATTTCAGGTAGGGCAGATCCCATAAAATGGTTTTTTCGTGTGAATGGAGTTTTAAGAAACGGGACTGTGCAAAATACAGTCCCGTTTCCTTTACTTCACAGATCGCATCTTTGGAGCATGTTTATTTAATAAAGTATTTAGAATAAGGTGCCTGTGGAGAACCAATACACAAGGATGCCGGCAACCCCTACGCCAATAGACCACCATCCCAAAGTCTTTGCGGTACTGTTCACTGTAATAATCCCGAGGATGACAGCAGCAATCCCAAATATAAGTGGTAGTGTAAAGAAGGAGATAACACCTGCTACAATACCTATCCACCCCATCCATAAGGCGGAGGTATCATTTCTGTTTTCCACTGTTTCAGACATTGTTTCACCTCCTTGTGTTTGTAGCTTTACCCATCAATGCTAAAAACCATTAAAATTTTACTTTCAAATGGTCTGTAAAGCTAATGTTTATTAGCTTGGCCATAAAGAAAGAGTCTCTTTAAAAAACCAGAGACTCTTTCTGCGGTGAAAGAAGGCCATGCCGGCCACACCTTATTCTTACCATTCAATGTTAAAACATACTACGTTACACATACATTCATAAATGATTTTCATTGGGCTGAATGGGTGTTTGTGGATATTTAATTATATGTCGGATATTCACCCAATGTGCAAGGAGAGGATGTTACAAAATTTACATGAGAAGCAGTACCGTCTTCCTTTAACAGGGACTCATATATAGTTTGATTTTAATTTCGGCCCTGCCTTTAACTTTATATGCAACAAAAGGCCTGTAACGTGACAGTGTTTTTATTGCTTGTAACGTCAGAAAGTATAAATTATGGATGACCTTATTTGCCGAGTTTTTCTAACGTTAAACCTTCAGCTTGTTGAACTGATCACTGTTTAACAAGCCCTATGGCAGTATGAAGCGGTGGTTATCTAAGAACAACTGCACACAACACCCGTAAATGATTTTTTCAAGTGTGCATTGCATCGATAATTGCAGCCTTTTTCACGTATAGGAACAGTTAGTTGAGGGATGCTAGTGTTATTTAAGTGAGGATCATTTTAGATAAATCATAAAACTTTAGTCACGACATCTGATGTAGAAACAATCCCTTATATGTGCGTGTTCAAAAAGGAGGATAAAAAGGACCAAGAAGTTCGAGGCGGCGCAGTTTCGAGCAGCGGAGAAACAAGCCAACGAAGAAATTCGAAGTGTCATGTTTACCGGACTTTTTGAACAACCTCTTATATAGAAAATCGTCTTCCAGACAACCAAACAATGATGGAGGGAAACTATAGTGCCATTACAGGAAGTTGTTATTGCTAGTGCTGTTCGAACACCGACTGGATCATTTACCGGAAGTTTAAAAAGTATTTCCGCACCTGAACTCGGATCGATTGTTATCAAAGAGGCATTAACGAGAGCGGGAATTGCTGATAAACAAATCGACGAAGTGATTATGGGAAATGTACTTCAAGCAGGTCTTGGACAAAACCCGGCTCGTCAAGCTGCAATGAAGGCGGAGATTCCGGATACGACACCGTCCATGACAATCAATAAAGTGTGCGGTTCCGGTTTGAAAGCTATCCATCTTGCAGCCCAATCAATCATGCTTGGTGAACAAGATGTTGTTGTCTGTGGTGGAATGGAAAACATGTCGCAGGCGCCTTACATATTGAAAGGGGCAAGAGAAGGGTATCGTATGGGGCATCAAACGGTTGTTGACAGTATGATACACGATGGTCTCTGGGATGCGTTTAATGATTACCATATGGGCATAACTGCTGAAAATGTTAGCCAATCGCATGAACTTTCCAGGGAAGAACTTGATGAATTTGCTGCTGAAAGTCAGAGGAAAGCAGCTGAAGCGATAGAAACAGGCAGATTTAAAGATGAAATCATCGCTGTTTCCGTTCCGCAACGAAAAGGAGAGCCGATTTTGTTTGATCAAGACGAAGGGGTGAAACCAAATAGCTCCAAAGAAAAGCTGGGTAAACTCCGCCCGGCCTTCCAAAAAGATGGAATGGTTACAGCAGGTAATTCATCGGGGATTAACGATGGAGCTGCCGCGCTTGTAATACTTAGCAAGCAAAAAGCACAAGAATTAAAGATTGAACCACTGGCAACGATTCGCTCCAATGCCAGTGCCGGGGTTGATCCGAGTCTTATGGGACTTGGTCCTATTCCAGCAACGAAACAGGCGCTTGAAAAAGCAGGGATTTCTATGGGAGATATCAGCTTGATTGAGGCAAATGAAGCTTTTGCAGCACAGTCGCTTGCCGTTAGGAAGGAACTAAACATTGACGATAAGATATTAAACGTAAATGGCGGGGCCATCGCACTCGGACACCCCATTGGTGCTAGTGGTACGCGTATCCTTGTTACCCTATTACATGAGCTGAAACGTCGGGATGAGCGGTATGGTCTGGCCACTCTCTGTATCGGGGGCGGTCAGGGCGTTGCAACGATCGTTGAAAGGTAGTCCATGGAGTTTATTAATTTGTTTTTGAGGAGTGAGTGAATGTGAAACCGATCGTATCTTCATTTGAAGAAGCGGTAAAAGATATTCGTGATGGGGCAACCATTCTTGTTGGTGGATTTGGGCTGGTTGGGATACCGGAAAACTTAATTCTTGCCCTGAAAAAATCAGGTGTAAAAGATTTGACAGTGATTTCAAATAATTGTGGTGTTGATGATTGGGGTCTCGGTCTGCTTTTGAAAAACAATCAAATCAAAAAAATGATCGGATCATATGTAGGTGAGAATAAGGAATTTGAACGGCAAGTTATGTCCGGCGAATTAGAGGTTGAGCTTGTCCCCCAGGGAACTCTTGCGGAGAGAATGCGTGCAGGCGGTGCAGGAATACCGGCATTTTATACGCCTGCAGGAGTCGGTACACAGATAGCAGAAGGTCGTGAAGTGAGATCATTCAATGGCAAGGAATATTTGCTTGAAAAAGCAATAACAGCAGATTTTGGACTTGTACGTGCCGCAATGGCGGATACCATTGGAAATTTAATGTATAACAAAACGGCACGCAATTTTAATCCGATAGTCGCAGCGGCCGGCGAAGTAACAATTGCTGAGGTGGAAGAGTTTGTTAAACCCGGTGAGTTAAGTCCGGAGTACATTCATACGCCGAGCATTTATGTACAGCGATTGATTGTTGGAAAACAAGAAAAACGCATTGAACGTCTGACCACAAAATAATCGGCGGAAGGAGAATTCATCATGGCGAAAGAAGATAAAGCATTAACGAGAGAAAAGATCGCTAAAAGAGCGGAAAAAGAACTTCAGGACGGATTTTACGTCAATCTTGGAATTGGGATGCCGACTCTTGTAGCGAATTACATTCCAGATGACAAGTGGGTAATGCTGCAATCGGAAAATGGTTTGCTTGGAATCGGTCCTTATCCGACCAAAGACCAAGTGGACCCCGATTTGATTAACGCCGGAAAAGAAACCGTTACAGAGGCAAAAGGCACTTCGTACTTCAATAGTGCGGATTCATTCGGAATGATTCGCGGAGGTCATATCGATGTTGCGATTTTAGGTGGGATGGAAGTGTCCCAAAATGGTGATCTTGCTAATTGGAAGATCCCGGGAAAAATGATTAAAGGTATGGGCGGAGCTATGGACCTCGTTCATGGGGCTAAACATGTGATTGTGATTATGGATCATGTCAATAAAAATGGGGATCCCAAAATTGTAAACGCGTGCAGCTTGCCGTTGACAGGAGCCGGAGTAGTTGACCGGATCATTACCGATCGTGCTGTTATAGATATCACACCAGAAGGCCCTGTCCTCGTTGAAGCGGCAAAAGGATTCACTGTGGAAGATATTAAAAACCTGACTGAAACAGAGTTAATCGTCGAGGATGAAGTGACGTTGGAAGCGTATTAACCGTATAGATGGGAGGTGGTATGATGGATAAACCACAACTTGATAAACGCATTTTTTGGGGCGCGATTATCATCATTTGTTTGTTAGTAGCTCCTTTGGCTTTAGGGCCTGAAAAAGGATTGGCCATATTAAACGGCGTACGGGGATTTCTAACTGAAAAATTTGGATGGCTTTACATGCTGTTTACAGTTGCCATTTTTGGCTTTTTAATCTGGCTGGCCACTGGTAAGTACGCACATGTAAAATTGGGTGACGGGGAACCTGAGTTTTCAACACCTAGTTGGATTGCGATGATGTTTACTGGCGTCATCGGAGGTGGTATTATGTATTGGGGCGCAATCGAGTGGGCTTTCTATTATACCGCTCCACCTTTTGGCTTAGAACCGAAAACGGCAGAGGCAGTTCATTGGGCCGCCACATACGGACTTTTTCATTGGGGATTTACGGCATGGGCCATCTTTTGTTTATCGGTTTTGCCTATAGCCTATGCGTTTCATGTCCGGAAGCAACCGACGTTAAGTTTGAGCGGGGCATGTCAAGGAGTCTTGGGTAAATACCGGACCCACGCTTTAAATTTCCAGTTTTCCTTCCAGGATTTTCCAAGTGACCTCCACCTTCAAATTTAGACAAAACCCGTTAATTATCAACATCTTTTGCAGTTAATTGACATACTTAGCTTAACAATTTTTGTCGAATTATTATTCAGTTATGGAACGCTAACCCGGTCTCCAAAGCGTATGGTTCATCTTCGGCATGGCCCAACGGATCTGTTCTTTCATTTCCTTGATCATTTCTTTAAGTGGCATTTTCCGATCCCGGAAATGATGCAGATGCATGTAAAAATAGCTATATACCATGTTCACGGCTAATACAAGAATGGCCACCCAGGCCTCGATAGCTGTCGGATCGTGAACGTAGGGATGATCCAGGTGCCAGTAGGTCTTCAAGTCATGAAACCCGTTATTTTCAATATCCCACCGTGCGGCAGCCATTTTAGAAATCGTTTCTGTGGGCACTGCCTCCTTTTGACAGGTGGTCGCTGCCCATCTTTCAATGACTTCAATCTCTGCCTTCTTTTGACCTCCAACGATGATTATTCGCTCCGTTTGGCGAACCATCTTAACCATACGCAATGGAACCTTGACCTGTTTCCAACTCTTAAATCCTTCCTCATCCCATGCCTCAACTCTCACCCGGTTGCCATCGGCATCCTTCTCTTCCCACCGGACGTCCGCTTGTCGGTGATCGAAAAGACCTCTGGCATCCTGCATGATGAGCCGGCGCTCTTCTTTCATCCGGATCACGGCATCCATACCCTGGTTCAGAACCTGATGGATAAACGATGCCTTGGCGTACAAGGCGTCCGCGGTGATGATATCCATCAGACGCCCATGGCGTTTTGTCCTTTCCAAAAGACGGCCGGCACCGGTGATTTCACCTTCATCTTTTCCGGCACCGTCACGTGGCTTTAAATGCTCCACATCATAAATGATGCGCGGATCGCCGCCAACCTTCTGCAGAAAAACAGCACGATGAAAGTACTCCGTTTCACCTTCCTTGTTTCGTCGAACCAAACAATCGGAGCAGCTGCGACTGGTCGAGTTAAACAGCTCCACGCCATCTATAGCACCAACACGCCAGCCATCAATATTGCCTTTACGGGGCCCGCGATTTTGTTTGAACCTGGCAATAAACTGGTCGTGGCATTGATCCAGATGGTCTAAATCCCATTGGCACAAGGTATCCCGCAACGTGTCATGGGAAGGCTTACCTTTTTTTCGCGAAACCACCTGTTTGAACCGGCCATTTTTCCTGATCAAAGGCTTCCATGCTTTCCAAACGAAGAACAAATCCCATAAACAGTATGATGAAAATCGTTGATGGTTTATACCGTTGTGATCGCCTGAAATTTTGTGCCCCCTTGACCATTTCGTCAAAACCATATACCTTAGTAATGTAAAGGATAAATTCCTTTACCCACTGTTTTGACAGTGGTATCACCTCCTTGGGTTGAGCCCTAAGGAGTTTTTCTTCATTTTGTGGCGAAATCCTGCTCATTTCCAGTAATAATTGTATTGTTTAGCTAAAAACCACAAATCTCTGGATTTCCCACTACATGCATCCTCACTTCATGTTTTTTGAACTCTTAAGCGTAGCTCCTGATATTTATCCTTATGATTGCGGGAGGGGCAGTCGGGTCGGACCGACCCCGTTAGCTAAATGGAGTCGCCCTTTTATTTCAGTACCCCTGAAATAAAGGGTTAGTTAGCTTTCGAGTGCTTCTAATAGACCATCATCAGAATGAAGTTTAAACTCTTGGATTTGTCCCTTTTCCGAAAAATTAGTTTGGCCTTTTAATTCATAAATTTCTGCTTCACTGCCTTCTTTTTGATACGTCACATTTGCGTTAAAGTCATAGATGATTTCATCTGAATCTTTTGGTTTTATATCAATGTCATTAACGTCCATTTCATCGTTTTCTTTTACTTGGTAGCTAAAAACATATTTACCAACGTATTCATTGTACATCTCTTCAGTAAAATGGGGCTGGTACATTTCCTCTAAATACAAAACCAGTTCATTTGGTGATTCCGGATTTTTTGTTTCGCTATTCTTTCCAATAACAGTGAGATTTTCTGGATCATTTGATAGTCTATTTAGTTCTTGATTTGGTCCTGTGAAAGTATTTTCTAAAACAGCTTCTAAAGTACTTAAGTTCTCATCTTGTTGTGAATTAGGATTAGATTCTGAGCCACCGTTGTTTGATGAGCAACCTACAGCAAATAAAAAAACTCCTAGAATCAAAAAAGGAATAACAATTCGATAAACTGTTTTAACTTGTTTCATTTCGATCACCCCCAATAATAATATTTGCCACATTTTCATGATTGTTCTTTTAGCAACAAGAACTACAGAATTATTAAGGTGGTTTTTAGCGTTCGATGAGATTTCCTGTGGTCGGAATGCGTTCAACATAGCAAGTGAAATGAAAATATCACTGCTACATAATCCAGCTCTTCAAGTGTGCTCAGCCGGTAGTTTTTAGTAATTTCATGATAAATGATACTAATACTAAGTCAATATTAGAAATAATTATGTCATTTTTTGTAGGCTCCATAACATAAAGTTCTTGGATACCAAATAAGCTCGTTTGTAATATAATGACTATAGGTAGTATTCTGCCAGCTTTTATAAATGTTTTGACCAATTACCATTATACAGGATTTAGGTAAATAGTTCCTCCCTTTTAGTTTTGCAGGATAACGGCTTGAAATTATAAACTTCGCTCACTTGTAAATAGTATATTTTTAATTTAATCCCAAGTATAAGCTTCCATATCTGCTAATGAAGAATTACAAAAAGTCCTGTCCGTATACAAAACAACCCCTGGACCAACTCGTTCGTTTGCAGACTGATTAGCATAAGTTCCAAGACGAGATGCACCAACATAAAAAGGTTTGTATTCGCTTACAATTAGAATATTTATGTTAAAATAAAACTAAAGGTTACGACGAAACGGTCTTGAATTAACATTTAAAACGTTGTTCTCAAGCTGAATTTAAAAATGATGATTATTGAATAAGTCAAAATAGCTTTGTTTATTGGTGATGCATCATTCATCGGACGCAAGAAAGGAATGAGACTTGCAACCTACTTTTGCATTAAAAAGCAAGATTGTGTGACTATTTATTATGGAGGGGACTGGTAATGAGAGATAGCAATGAGTTTTCTGAGTTGCGACGCGAATTAGAGAGTATTAATCATCGATTAGATAAGATAGAAAATCAAGGTCAAAACCAAAAACAAAGCAAGTATAATCGAAGCTCCAATACAGTATGGGCGTTAATACCAATAGTTGCTATTATTATGTGGGGATTGGTATCGATATTTTAGGCGAATCTTAAGATATAAGTATTAAAAAACGGGGATATGTCAGGAATAAAGCTGCGCTCGATGTTGGGTACCGTCAAGAAGTTTGTGTAAATTAATAGAGTATCCTCGGAATTGGGGTTTGTTTTCTGACACCTTTCCCTGGGTACCCAGGGAAAGGTGTCAGAAAATTTAGCCATTTAATCATCCATCTTCTGGTTTTCCGTATCGTCTTTCAAACATATCTTGCAATGAT
>NZ_BMNQ01000022.1 GCF_014646635.1 Lentibacillus kapialis | reverse complement strand
GTCCAGTAGTTCGCTATATAAGGATGCCTTTTACAGTACACTAAGCCGAATCCAGCAGCTTCCAATGCTGTGTTAGCCGATTTTAGGCAGGCTCAAGAAAAATTTAAAAATGCGTTTCCTTCAACGAGATACGTATGTCCTTTTTCAGCTCCAAATATGGAATAAACTGTATTTTATAGGGTTCTTATCAAAATGAAAAGGAAATTTACAAAGAGGATTGATAAAAAAGCTCCTGAATTTTAATTTTGACCTTCATTAGTTGCAGAATGTGTTTCTATGAATAATTCAGGGTATAAGAATCAGAACCATTATACCTGCTTTAAAATATTCTTTTGTTTTAGCAGACATATTATCACTCCCTCGTACCATAATGGTTTATTCCATTAAATGGCCCGATTACGCACATATTTATTCGGTTATCAGCGCCCGATTATTGAAGAAAGTTATATCTGATTTAGCCTGAAAAAGCTAATCGAAAATTGTATCTTTGTTAGGGTTCCTTAAAAATTCAAATAGCAATTTAACTTGGGATTCCGTATTCCTGCTTACGGATAGTCGAGGCAAATTATTTTCACTATGAAAGTTTACTCCCTTTGTCTCTATACCAGCCTCTGCTTGTCCACCAATTACCTCACACTGGATAAATATCTTATAGTAGTGATAAGGATCAGGTGGGTGCGGGTGTTTATTTTTATCCAATACAGCCAATACTTTGGTGGGAATGACGTTAAACCCCGATTCTTCTTTTATCTCTTTTACGATATTTTCAGCAGGAGACAAACCAATTTCACAAAAACCACCAGGTAAAGACCACCTATCATCAATTTTTTCTTTGACAAGTAAGATTTTGTTATCTTGAAAGATTACTCCACGAACATCCATTTTGGGTGTTTGATAACCTGTTTCATTAGTGAATAGGTTCTTCACTTTTTCCATTTCTAATTCAGTGTAGTCTTCCATAATCTCGGCACTTAAATCTCGTAACTCTTCATATCTTTCGATATCATAAGCGTCTTTTGAAAAAGCCAATCCTGCTTGTGATAATGATTGTATCCTCTTTGCCCATTCTAACCATTTATAACTCATTTTGAACACCATTATTTACAAAATCAACAAGTTGCTTCACACTGTCAAAAGAAGAATTAGGTTCTGTATTAAATTCTAGGGTCTGATAATCGGGCAACCACTGTACTCCCACCGTATGTACATTTGCTTGATTTCCCGCTTGTATATCTGCATCACTATCTCCAATAAACATAGCTTCATTATTTTGCACACCTAATAAAGAAAGCGCTTTGATTATTCCTTCTGGATGTGGCTTTGGATTAACAACATCATCACCTGTTATGATCACATCAAAAAGTTTAGACATTTGAAGGGCTTTCAAGGAAATATCTAGACTCCTTCTTGCTTTCCCAGTAACAATCCCTATTTTAATATCATTGTCTTTCAAATGCCTAATCATTTCATCAATATCCTTATTAGGATTAACTAAATTAGAATGACTCTCTAAATATTTTTTATAGTACAATTCAATTGCTTGTTCTTTATTTACATTAGTAAGATTTTCTCTAATAATACCAGTTTCTGAAGGACCAAACATTGCTTTTATCTCTTCAGAAGAAAGATCTTTATTATCAAATTCCCTAAAGACATTCTGAAATGCATAATAACAAATTGGCAAAGTATTTGCTAAAGTTCCATCAAAATCAAAAACGATAGCTTTCATAAAACTCATCCCCCTTTGCATTCATCTCTTCCAATATTATCAAATAATTAGGATAAAATGGTGTGAATTCAGAAAAAGAATATATCTTCCGTCTTAAGTGTAAGAACATTCAGTTTGATTAAGACGAACCTGCTGCATTCCTGTCCTTATGCAACAATCTGGCCCGATTGTTGCACAAAGTTTGAATCCCAAAATGGTCAAATTAAGAATATTTCATTACAATTTTTAGCTTCATTTTAACATAAAACATTTTATTGTCACTTTGTTATTTATGGTGCTAGTACGAATAATATAAATATTTTTTTCCGTGAAAAGCTTGTTGTGACAGTAAAAATAGCGCACTAAATGCTATATTATTTAGTACGCTGAATGTATTGTGTTTATATTTTTTCTCCACTGTGCAAGTGAACTACTTACAACAGACACTATACCTTCTGTCTAACGTCAGAAGGTATAATGATTGATGAGCTTATAGGGAAAACGTCGGTATTCACCATAAAACAAGCCGAACACCGCGTTTTCCAGCATTTAGGAATTCTCTAATAATCCAATGGCTGTGTCATCAACAAACGCAGCCGGTAAGCGTTCATGGTCGTTTCACCTAACGTATCAAGCAGATTATGATTCGCGTAAGCCCCAACAATTGCACCAAAGCCCGGTACTAGTTGCAGCAATTTAACCAGATCCATATAATCCCGATACTCCTGCTGAAACACCCGCCAATCCATGTCAGCGAGCTTCTCCTGTTCTGATTCCCAATTTTCAAGTATATAAAAAGTTTCCTTCCGTTTGGTCTCGCTGGAAAAGGCGAGTTGAAAAACATGGAGAATAAACAGCCTCTCCTCATATTGACGTGTATCGAAGCCATATATCGCTGCAGCCTCAAATAGAAATTTCATCTTAATCGATAAGAGCATGGGAAAATCAGCAAGGCCCAGGAAAAAACCACCTGCTCCTGTGCCGGCCCCTTCTATGACAGCTGTCTTGCGGTAAGATGTAAGTTTTTCCTTCAGCAGCTGGTCTTTTTCTATAAGACTGAGACCTGCTGATTGCTGTTTATTTGTTGTGATATTTGAGCCTATAAGGGTTGCTTTTACCATATTTTTTATGCTTTCCGTTATAATCCGGTGAGCTCTCTCCGGGATCAGACCATTTATTTTCATCTGGGTCTTCTTCGATAATTGCGTGATAAAACCCGACTTTTTTAACAGATTTCGCCGCCATATTTTCAGTTCTTCATAAACCTCTTGTTCATAAGTCTTCATTTAAATACCATCCTCTTCACTCTTATATATACGTTTTTTATGGAAAAAAGATACAGGTATGGCTTTAACTGCGCAGTACGCAATGGTGAAAACGAATGATGATATGATGACGTCACTCCGCTATATTTCTCAGTGCTTCCCAGTCTGTAATGTTGATTTTCCTTTGACCGGTCTGTCTCACCAAACCTTTATCTGCAAATCCGGCCAGACGCCGGCTCAAGGTTTCCTGTGTCGTGCCAAGATACGATGCCAGATCTTTTTTGCTCATTGGCAGCGTAATTTGTGAGGATGTTCCCTTTTCAGCCTCCTCAAGCAAATAGGATGACAGCCGTTTCTCAACATCCTGGGAACTTAATCGCTCAATTGTTTTTTCTGCGTCTTTAAGCCGTTTGCTGCTTTCTGCAAGAATTTTGAAAGCGATGGCCGGTTTTTCCTGCAGCAGCTGTTGCAAATTTGATTGATGAATGGCGCATATTTCCGTTGGCTCAATGGCCTCGGCAAAACTGGTGAGCCACTCATCTGTGAAAACAGCTAATTCTCCCATAAAATCACCCGGTTCCAGGATTCGGATCAATTGTTCTTTTCCGGATTCCGACAGATTATAATTTCTCACTTTGCCCTTATGGACGATGTATAAATATTCGGAAGGGTTTCCCGCTTGAAAAATGAGATCCTTTTTGTCATATGACTGACTCATGCTTGTGCTGGCAACTTCCACTTGTTCCTCATGATTGAGATGGTTAAAAATCGGTACTAATGATATGCACAGTTTTTTGGCTTTGTCATTGTTTTTCAAACTCCCGGTGCTCATCTCACGGCCCCCTTAGTATTGATAACGTCTTTGTTCTTATTATAACGCAACTCCGGCATAACTCGCATTCGAATAGACTGATTATATATCCGCCTTGCGTCTTAACTACCTAAGTCCAGCAGACTTACCTTTTGATATAAGTAATTCAGTCACAATACCGGCGACTTTGGATAAAAATCAAGCTATTATTGGTTTATCACTCAGGGAGGCGTTCATTATGCTGTTAAACAATTATTATGCTAAGAGTGTCGCTGAAGTCCGAATGGAACATTTGCATAGATTAACCATTGGAAATGAGACGTTTAATCATACACAATGCATTAAAAAGGGATTCTCCATGAGAAATTGGATGTCACATTCGGTTAAAAATAACAGCCGTGAAGCGGATTAATTCAATTAACATTGGATAAAATGTATAAGGTAACTACACAAAATATGAGGGAGGTAAGTATCGGGCAAAGTTTTTTCAGAAAAAGGATAAACAGACGCCTGTGTTTGTCCGATTTTCCACAGTCGTCCATGGCACGCATTCACCGGAAACATTCAGGGATCCACGGCTTTGCGGTTAAGTTTTACACGGAAGATGGCAACTAGGATTTGGTCGACAACAATATCAAAATCTTTTTTATGCATGACACCATGAAAAGCAAAAATCCATTCGGCAACAGACATGCAGAGAAGGCACCGGGTAAAGCCGTTAAAGAGGAAAAGACTACCGACCCCTATTAACTGAAATAGCCCCCATTCAGCAATGGATGAGGGCTTTATATTACTCTCCCTGAATGTCACGCTTACGATAGCCAAATACGCCTGCAATCATGAGTCCAATCGCCATAATCGTCAAAAGCAAAATAGGCAGCCATTTCATTTCTTCCACAGGCAGCTCCGGAATATACCCAAATGGTGACAGCTTGCTGACCCAATCCGAAAATTGAAAAAGATTACCAAAATACAGAACAACAAACGAATAAAACAGATACAGCCAGACAAGACTGCTTAATTTAGGGGCAAATCCGATGAGAAACACTCCCAAGCCAATCATCACAAGTGTAGCCGGATAATAAGCGAGGCCAGCACCAAAAATCTTTCCAAATTCAAATGGCTCTTCCGTCACACTTGCGCCTGCCAGCCAAAGTCCCGATACGGCCAGTGACAGCATCACTGCACCGTTCATAACGGCGATTATCAAGTATCCCGTTAACATACGTTTACGTGATACTGCTCTTCCCAGCAACTGATCAAGCCGCCCCCTTTTTTCCTCTCCGTATAATTTTAGCACAGCCATTACAGCCGGCAACGTGGCAATCAAGGCCATCACAAACATCAGCACAGATACAAATTGCATGGTAAATGAAGCGTCTTCCTCCCGTCCAAATACCTGTCTTACAGCTTCGTTACTTTTGAAAAATGATTCGAGATCACCCATGACCGACCCGTAAGAAACACCGACAAGGAACATGGCGATAGCCCATGAAATAATCCCGGTACGCTGCAGCCTGAAGGCCAAACCGAATGGGCTGAGCAAACGTCGTGACGCATGTTTTTGTCCGGGTCTTGATGGTAAAAATCCGGCATCAAGGTCCCGGATAGCGTTCAAGTAAAACGCCAGGACCATTAATATAATCGTACTGCCAGCCAGTAACAGCAATGTCCACCAGTTATTGCCACCGTACACCTCGGCACCCGAAACCCAACCTAACGGGGAAGCCCAGGATAATGCTTCATTGCTGACATCCCCTATTGCTCGTATCAAATAGGCAATTAATAACAGTGCCATAGAAAACCCGAAGGCAGTACGGGCATTTTCCGTTATTTGTGCCATCAGTGCGGTCACCCCGGCAAAGAACATACCGGTTACACCTAGTATCAAGCCATATAATAAGGATCCTGACAGCCCCATGCTTTCGAAGCCTAAAGCATACAAACCAAGGCCGGTTATGATTGCCAACAACAGATTCACCAAACTCAAGACATTAAAAGACGCATTTAAATTAGAAAGCTTTCCAACAGGCAGCGAGCGAATAAGTTCCTGCCGGCCATCTTCTTCATCGGATCGCGTATGTCGGTTCATCAGGAGAATATTCATTAACCCCGCAATGACTGCAGTCAAGAGCAGCATCTGATGTGCCGTCATTGCCCCCAAAGTATAATCTTCTAAAGCTCCCGGTCCTACCATGGCTGTCATCGCGGGATTTTCCATTGTTTGAGCCATCGTATTACGGTCCTGCTGATCCGGATACAGATCCGAAAAGGCAATTGGAACGACGAGAGTGAAAAAGGCTAACGCAGCAAGCCAAATTAAAATACGCCACCGATCAAGCCGCAGCATAAAAACAGTCAATCTCCTTGTATTAGCAAATGACTGCTGATTCATCAGGATTCACCTCCTGCTCCCTCATAATGACGCATAAATAAGTCTTCCAGTGTCGGCGGAGCACTCTCAAGTTTCAGGACTCCAAACTGGCTGACATGCCGTATAACCTTATCCAAACTCTCAGTATCGACCTGTAAAGACAGCATCTTTTCATGTCGTGCAACATTATGAACACCTTCCATATCCTCTAGATCATTAACATTCTGTTTGGTTTCCACTTTCAGATTGGTACGTGTTAAATGGCGCAATTCATCCAATGTACCCGACTCAATCATGTGACCATCCCGGATAATGCCTACACGATCACAAAGCCTCTCCACTTCCGATAATATGTGACTCGAGAGTAAGATACTTTTCCCTTCACTGCTAGCTTTCATGACACACTCCTGGAAGGTACGTTCCATCAAAGGGTCAAGACCGGATGTCGGTTCATCCAGAATATACAAATCCGCATCAGAAGCAAATGCGGCAATGAGCGAAACTTTTTGTCGGTTTCCTTTCGAATAGGTCCGGCATTTTTTAGAAGGGTCAAAGTTGAACTTTTGAATCAACTCCTTGCGCTTTTGTTTGTTCATGGCACCGCCGTGAAGTTTCATGAACAGGTCAATAACCTCGCCGCCGGTCAGATTGGGCCACAAATTCACATCACCCGGAACATAGGCAATTCGTTTATGGATATCCACCGCATCCCGCCAAACATCTTTGCCAAAGATAGATGCATGCCCGCCTGTGGCTTTTAGCATACCAAGCAAAACGCGGATGGTTGTTGACTTACCCGCCCCATTGGGACCGATAAAACCGTAAACTTCCCCTTTCTTAACGTCAATGTTAATTTCATCCACTGCCTTGAAGCTGCCAAATTTTTTGGTGAGATTTTCCGTTTTTAAAAGTGTCATGTGTTTTTGCCCTCCTTACTTGTAAAAGCTTTTTTTCAGTATATCAAGATACGCATAAAACTCTTCCCAATATGGCGTAAAATCGACCGATGATAATTTTTGGCCTTTCAATCGGGTGATGATTTCATTCTGATAGCCATCCATCGCCCAATGAATCAGTTTGAAAACTTTATCAACATCGACATCGTTTCGGAAATAGGTCTTATCGATGTTTTCATACATGACCGCATTGCCTTCCCTCAACAGCTGTTCATAATGCTCTGCCAAATAAGACGGCAGGTCCGGGTTGCTTTCAAGAAAAAACGTTCCAAGAAAATTAAATACGTCGGGGTTCTCAGCAAGACATGTCATTTTGACTTGGGTAGCCTGCCTCATCCGTTCAATAAAGTCCGTTTCTTCCATATCGATTAAATTAAAATATTGATTGCGTATTATTTGCAGAGCATCGTCAACCAGATAATGATACAAATCTTTTTTGCTTTGAAAGTAATAAAACAGCATTCCTTTTCCGATAGCGGCATTTTTGACAATTTGGTTAGTGGAAGCACGTTCATAACCATTGTCTGCAAACTCCATAAAAGCCGCATCCAAAATCCGCTGCCGCTTATGTTTATCAAGACCTTGAAATTTTTCAGTCATTACTTCTCACCCCTTTTGTAATACAACTATTCAGATATCGCTCCTTTTAGACCAATCCGGTCAATTACATCATAGCATTTTAGACCGATGTGGTCAACACAGTTTATTATTGACAGCGAATACCAGCTTCTTTGTCGGCTAAAAAGTATTATGCCAATTCATTCAGCGTTTTCAGCCTAACGCTATAAACGAAAAATCGGGATCCGCATATCTGCGCATCCCGATTTTTCATATTGTGATTTATTCGTTTTGACTGTCCGATGAGCCGGTATTCCCATCAGACGGCTGGGCGCCATCAGGGTTATCAGGACCATCAGCATTATCAGATCCATCAGATGACTGGATCTCATCCAATTTGTTTTCCAATTCACTCATGATATCGGCCGCTTCTTGCCAATTGCCTTCAGACAAGGCTTTCTGATAGGACTCAAACAGATCGGAAAACTCTTGCAATTGCTCCTCTGCTTCCATTATCGGGGCTTGTGAATCCTGCTGTTTTTCCGGTTCACCTTCCTGACTATCTTCATCTTCCTTTTGACCGTCGCCTTGACTGTCAGGATCAACCGTATTTAGTATCTCTTGGAGGGCTTTGTCAAAGTTTGCCTCCATCACAATATGGTCGCCATAGGCTACAACAACCCGTTTCACTTCCGGGAGTGATGTCTCATTATTGGACTCGATGTAAATTGGCTCAACATAAATAATGGTATCTTCAATCGGTATCGCAAGCAAGTTACCTCTTATCACTTCTGATCCGCCCTGGGACCACAAGTTTAGTTCCTGGGAAATCTCACTATCCTGATTAATCCGGTTCTCGATTTGCTGCGGTCCATATATGTTCCGCTGTTTAGGAAATTGGTAGACAAACATATCACCATAATTTTCCCCGTCGTTTCGCACACCCATCCAGGCAATCATATTCTGCCTATTTTTCGGTGTATAAGGGACCATTTGAATAAATTCTTCCTCTTCCTTACCAGGTAGTTTCATCGTTGTATAATATGGTTCCATTTTAATATCTTCACTGAAATAGCGTTCAGTTGGAAACTGCCATGTATCCTCGCGATTGTAAAAGACTTCCAGATCGGACATGTGATAGGTGCCATACTTCTTAGCCTGAATCTTAAACAAATCCGTCGGGTACCGGAAATGGGCACGTATGTCGTCAGGAACCTCTTCGGTGATCAAATCTGGGAATATATTTTGGAACGTCTGCAATAACGGATCTTTCGGGTCAGCAGCATAGAAATTCACTTCGCCTGAATAGGCATCGACGGTTACCTTTACAGAGTTCCGAATATAATTCTTTTTACCCTGGAAGGCTTCGGAGTACGGATAATTATCATCGCTCAGATAGGCATCGATCATCCAGACCATACTGCCGTCATCCCGCACAACTAAATAAGGATCTTGATCATACTTGAAAAACGGTGCGATTCGATTAACCCGGTCCATAATATTCCGCGTTGCCAGCAACTGACTGTCATCTGTTACTTGATCAGACACAAGCATTCTGAAATTGCCTTCAGTCATCGCAAACAACAGACGGTTAATGCCCCCTAGCGGAACCCCTTTATTAGCTTCATACTCTATATTGACATTTTCATCCCCTGACGGATAGTCAAACTCTTCCACCGCGCTATTGGTGATCACATTGGGTGAATTTTCCTCACCAAAATAGACTTGCGGCTGGCTCACATCCATAACCCCTTCAGGTGGAATGTCCTTAAGCATATATTTGGGCTGACCCTGAGGTGTCACCTTGTTGACATGACTCATCGCAACCCCGTAACCGTGAGTGTACCGCAAATTTTGGTTTACCCATGTTTTGGCCTGGTCTGGCAAATCAGCCGTATTCAGTTCCCTTGCCCCCAGGAATACTTGCTCATAATCACCATCAATCTGATAACGATCAATATCAACATCATTGAATTCATAATACGTCCGGAAAGTCTGAACCTGATTATAGACATCAAGCAACGGCCGCACATCATTCATGCGGACATTATCAATCGTCCCTGAATTCCGCTCCACCATTTCCGCATCCAGTGAATTATTTCCGGGATGTTCCTGTACGTTCATGCTATCTAAATTATAGGCGGCCTTTGTAAAATTCAAATTGTCTTCCAAGTAAGGTTTTTCCATAGCAAATTCATTCGGGGAAACCACAAAATTCTGCACGGCTAAGGAGGCTCCCTGCCCCACGACTACCAGTCCGATGTAAATGGCAATTGGCGTAAGCATTGTCTGAATATTGCCCTTAACCAATTTAATAATCATCCAAACGGTCATGATGACTGCTGCAGCAGCCAGAATGTACGCTTTTGGAATATTGATGACATCATCAGTATAGCTTAAGCCATTCACAACACTTTGCTGAAACAAATTAACGTGGGTTGTCGAGAGTGTGCCAAACGGCTGCAGGACATGATAACCTGCCAAAAGCAATCCGATAAATCCGAGTGTCATCCCCAGGTGCAATTGGGCGGACCGGCTTACCCGGTACATATGAAAGACGGAATAAGCCCCGGCTTCCACCAGGAGGAAAAAGATACTTAGACCCATGAGGACAAAAATAATTAAGTTTAGTACAGGCAGAACATATATGTAGAAAGAGATATCCAGACCAAAATAAGGATCCGCCTGTCCGAATGACGCATAGTTAAGAAACTTCAGAGCCTGCTCCCATCCAACACCTTGCACGATACTGCTTCCGAACAGACCTACAATCGCCGAAATACCGAATATGATCATCATTATAACTTTTCTCTTTCTCATAATCGGCGGTAACTGACTTGAATCAAAGTACTTTAGGTACGACCGATGAATCCAATAAATTGTAAAAAATGTACTGACTGCAAACAGGACAAAACCGCCAGCACTCAATAACACTTTACTTGTTAATATAGTTGTAAACACATTTGAGAAATTAAGCGATTCCATCCAAATATAATCCGTTACCAGCTGAAGCGCGAATAAGCCCGCGATTACTATCAGAATAATTGCAAGTATCAAGTATCCAATCCAATTATATTTCTTTTTCCACGTTATATTCCGACGATTGGAACCGTTTGAACCTCCATCAAAAACATCCAATTTCTTATCCCCCTAAAAACACCTAATATATCGCATGTCACCGTACTGATGATTTATAAAACTTCATTTACCATGATACATGACTTATATAAGAAATGAAAATGATTATTACTCTTCTGTACGATTGTAAAGGGGGAGAGGTTTCAAAAACTTCACGAATAATTGTTACGTATCACGCTCACTGTCTGTATCATCTGTCAGTGCTTCCGAATCGAATTCTTCTGCAAATTCAGTCTGCAACCGGGCGGATGACGGAGATTTTTCTTTTTCCTCAAATTCTTCCTCTTCAAGACTCTCAGTCATATACGTATGAATGAAGGGTTCACAGCACGTAATGAAAAATGCCGCCATAACCGCAGTTGTGACAATAGGCAAGCCTGCTTCTATTAAGAGTGATCCTAGGATCCAAAGTGTGAGAAACATAAGCGGGAAATCCACAATCGAAGCGGTAATATTGCCAAATCTGCGCAGCACAAACAGGTCACCGATCAGAAAAGAAAAACCTGTCGCAAATATACTGATCCAAAATAAATTCATTACATCAGCATTGTAAAAAATCCCAAATAATGAAAATACCGTGATACCGATAGCAATAGCTTTAATGCCCAATGTTTTTAAATAAACCATATCCTCATATTCATCCTTTCCAGTGCTGGTAGTAGTCATAGTCTGACTGAAAAGAATGGTTTTATACATGAAGCGGGATTCCTGGCAGCAAAAGGAAGGGCGTCGCTCTACGGGGTGATATTTCCTTTCCCGGATCAATATTCCCGCGCTCGGGTTTATATGTAAATTGATTGTCTTCATCAGACCAATTTAGAAAAACTCGGCATTTGCCTCGTCTTATAGCGAATGCCGAAGCTTTTATAAGGTCATCCATAATTTATACTTTCTGACGTTACAAAAAACAAACTGCTGCAAGAGAAATGCAGCAGTTTTATTTACACCCTTTGTTGCAGGGCCTCATTTATGGTATCTTTCGTAATGTGTGAATGCGAGGTATGCCAGAGCACTTCCTTGTTCCGAATCAGAAAAATTTGCGGTGATTCATGTTTAACACCTGTTTCTTCGGTTATTTGATTAGATATGCTCCTGCTTTCAAGTACTTTAATCACATAAATACCCACATTATCACCTGCTGATTCGAAAAACGCCTGATATTCCTTAAAGGCACCAGCGCTGATCGGGCAAGTCGTACTATGCTTAAAAAACAGAACAGGTTTTTCCATTGAGCGTTCCCACGCTTGCTTCAATTCCTCTTTTGACTGCAATTCTTTTAATTCTGTCATTTATAATCTCCCCTTATTTTTTATTCTGAATACGTTCAGCCACAAAAAGTTTAGCATCCTTTTCCTCAATGGACGAATGACCGGTTTTGGAAAAGCGCAGACGATCCATCCTCACTAAAAGATCCACAGGACTGATATATCCCTTTTATTCCAGAAGTGCAGCTCCATGTCGAAGCACCAATTTCTTTATTTTTTTGCGGCTCATCCATAACTTCCTTTTCACTCAACATATTCCAGCCCGTAATCTTCGCAAAATTCAATGGCTGTTTGTCTGTAGCGTTTATCCCGATAATCGTACCAATCTTCCGCCAGATCAAGGTCGATAACCATATCTTTAAACCGTCTGAAAGCTCCTTTTCCGCGTATAGTATGCAACAACTTATCCTGTTTACCGGGATCTTTGATGGAAAAGCAGAAGTCCTCCATCATCCCGTATTCGTTAATGTCAAATTGTGACGGGGTCAGTACGTATTTCTCCATATCATATTCCACAAAATCAATTGCCAGTTCCATCTCCTCCTGCTGCCAATCTGGTAAATGGCCATATGGCTTTTCATCTTCTGCCATCCTGATAAAGCTCTCCATGATGTGAACAATCTCACCAGTTTCTTTGTTGACTAATTGGAGGTGCCCATCCATTTGCATCCCCATTTCTTCCGCAAGTTCTGATATGTTTACTTTACTACTCATTAGTCACCATCCTTTATTAACCGTCCAATACTTTCACATGAACCGTTCTCGTTCTTGGCCCGTCAAACTCACAGAAATAAACACTCTGCCAGGTACCCAATATCGGCCGGCCGTCAGTAATAATCAGCGTTTCACTGGCTCCGACAACTGACGACTTCATATGTCCATCAGAATTGCCTTCCATATGAATATATTCCGGTTTGTTCGGAAAAGCTTCGTCAAGGCCGCGTTTCAAATCAGTTTTAACGTCCGGATCAGCATTTTCATTGATCGTAATCGCACCAGTTGTATGCGGACAAAAAACAACGATAACACCATCTTTGACGCCACTGTCAGAGAGAACCTCATCCAAATATCCATCTAAATTCGTGAATGACTGCTTATCGTTGGTTAGTATCGTGAATGTATGCAACGTTTTTCCCACAATCATCAGCTCCTATTGCAAAATTTCGGCCAAAGATGCCACGGGTATGCATCAGACGGTAAAGTCTCACATTTTGTGATTTCTTTCTTTGTCGGATGCTCAAACGCCAAGGAACGCGACCATAGTGCAATTTGCTGACCTGGCTTATTCACCTTGTAGCCATATTTCTGGTCGCCAAATATCGGACAACCGATATTCGCCAACTGAATACGAATCTGGTGGGATCTTCCTGTATGAAGATTGATCGCTAGTAAACCCAGGCCCGTGTTTGTACCAATCACTTCAAAGTCCAGAACCGCTTTTTTCGCTCCTGTGGTCTTTGATGACACCACATGAACTTTATTTTCGCGGCGATCCTTCAACAAAAAATCTTTCAGAACACCGTGGCTATTGGATGGGTTCCCCCGGACAACAGCCAGGTAACGCTTTTCCAATGCATTCCTGCGTATCACATCCGATAAGCGTGATGCTGCTTTTGATGTTTTGGCAAAAACCATCACACCTCCTACCGGGCGATCAAGCCGGTGAACAAGTGCTAAATAGACATTTCCGGGCTTCTGATACCGGATTTTAATATCCTCTTTCAGCATTGTCAGTAAATCTTTATCTCTTGTGTTATCTTCCTGCACAGGTATGTTGACAGGTTTTTCAACCACAAGGAGATGATTGTCTTCATATAGGATAGGAATGTTCACCCGCTACACGTCTCCTTCACCATTTCTAGTTACAGCATAACATATCTGCACCCGTATCCTCAGGTTGATTGACTCGTCACAGATGACCCGGACATACTCCCAGCCTGTTACACAAGTATCGCCTCTGATTCAATCAGAATTGTAAACACTAGCATTTAGTTGTGTAGAAGACTTAGCTTATCGCCAAGCTTTAATGGCAAAAGCCTTAGTTGCATTTATGCAGTAAGAAATAATTTATACTTTCTTTAACTGCTTAGAAAAACTCGGCATTCCCCTCGTCTTATAGCGAATGTCGAAGCTTTTCTTATAAGGTCATCCATAATTTATACTTTCTGACGTTACAAAAAAAGAGATGAGCCTATTCCTATTACACATCTCATAATTAATGTGGTTTTTATAAAGCTATGCAATGACGCTTTTCTCCTGCATAACTTTATTCTCATCAAAACGGAAATGCTGAATCTTTCTCCTTTTGAATTTCGCTGAACACGTTAATCCCGTGGACAAGGTTATTTGCAAGTTGGTTCAGTCTGAATATCGCATCATCATTCACAATTTTCCTCTGGTAATAACTTTTTTCTTCTACAAACACATACTTCGGTATAATAACAGCTTTCATATACGAAAGTACTGGCTTCAGCTGATGTTCCGGGACTAAATAATGCTTGGAAGAACCGGCCGTTGCAACAATGCCGACAACTTTATCCCGGAACGCCTCGTTTGGAAGCAAATCAAACAGATTTTTCAATGCTCCCGGGATGGATGCCTGGAAGATTGGTGTTCCAATAATATAAGCATCTGCTGACATGACTTTTTCCAATGCTGTTTTCGTATCACCGCTGTAATCACGGTAATCCCTGCCATCACTGAAAACAAGTTCATATTCGCCTAAATCAATCAATTCCGTTTCAATTTCCTGATGTTCGTTTTTTATATGATTTAAAATTTGTTGAACGGCAACCCGTGTTTTCGATCCGACAACAGACCCGGCTATACCCACTATTTTCAAAATAAATGCCCCCTCGAAACGTCTGCAAATATGTGAACGAAATCATCATATTTTCATATTCCTTTAATCTATTTTACACAAAAAGTTCAAATAATACAGCTGATTGAACTTAGTGAACGTTATCAATAATAAAGACCCTGCCATATAGACACTGGACAGGGTACTCGGATATTATGCACCTTGGCAATTTGAATTATGGTGTAAAGTTCATCCCCAAATATACGAAAAAACTAATCACGCTAATTAAAATAATTGAAAGAAGCAATCCAAACATCGCAAGTATTTTTCTTTCATTTTTTTTAAATAGAACAATGATACTCAAAATAACTGCTAATGGGATGCCCAAAAATTGTGCATATGCGATAGCTATGATCAGTGGATCCAGGCTCGTATTCGGGAAAATAAACAATAATGCAATCAGCAAAATTGGAATCCCGAAAGACAGCTCACTTAGCCAGGAGTATCCTTTACTCTTCACTATTAACCCCCTCTTATTCTGTTTCATTGTCCTCAGGTATATCAATCGGAACACGCTTGTGTTCCTCTCCATCGGCACTGATTTGCCAATAGCTGTTATCCGCGTCGGCTCCGGTAAAGTTTTTATCCACTGTTACAACCAATTTGTCCTCGTTATGAAAAAAGATCGAGTTTGCTACATGTTCATGAAAGGTTGTCAGTTGCTCAGCCTGCTCGGTTTCCAGGTCCATTTTAAAAGCTTCATAGATGAACGTACCATTTTCGTCTTTCGCGGCAACACCTGTGAAAACTATTTTCTCCCCATCAGGCGACAGTGCCGGCGATGACATAATAAGTGAATTGGAGGCAAAATCACCCATAGGGACAATCATTTTGACATGACTGTTATCGATAGACCGTAATACAAGTCGGTCATCTGATCCCTCGTTCGTTCGGTACAAAAGCTTTTTGCCATCAGGTGTTACGTCAAGTGAGGACATAGTGTATGCATTTTTGTCCGTAAGCTGTTCCGTCTCACCGGATGTCAGGTCCATCCGGAAAATATCGAATTCATGTGGTCGCTTACCGGTGATCGACGAATAATTCTTAAACACATCAGCTTTCAAGAAGTACAGCGACCGCCCATCCGGGGAGAATGCCGCTTCCGTTACATAGCCGTTTGTATTGATCCGCTGCTTTACCGTTTGACTTTCACGGTTAAAAATCCGCAATTGACTGTATCGGCGCTCTTCAGTTTCCCATTTTTCAATAAAAGCAATGAGTTCACCATCCGGGGAGAATGCCGGGTTAATATACGACTTCCCTTCTTCCGGTTCAGCTACAATTTTAGCCTTGCCACCGCCGACAGGGACAGTATACAATGTGGCATCACCGTAACGAAAATGCGAAAACACAAGTTCACTGTCATCCGGTGAGATATCTATATCCTGTCCATACCCCGTAAACCCCTCGGGTGCCTTAGCCAGTGAGCCAGTTATCCACAGAATGCAGAACAACAGAACCATCCCGCTGATAAAACTAATATTCTTCATTTTTAGCGACATACATGAACCCCCCTCACAACATAACCAAAATGAGAACAGGGACAGTGATTGCCAATACCGAAAAGCCAAATCCTGTCAAAATAGATATGAGCGGTTTTTTGGCAATATACCCCATTTGAAATTTATAAGTGATTAGCCAAATGAAGATTGGCGCAATGGTCAACAGGGCAGATAATTGTTTACCTGTCGTGAAAAGAAACGCCCACAAAAAGAACAAGCTGACACCTGCTACGATGATACCAAGCAGCAAGTTGACACCATAGCCGAGTAGTACCACTCCCCGGCTTTGTTGTTTGGTAACAGTCTTTCCGCTTGAATAATAAGAATTCTGAACAACCGCAATAAGACCTAAAAGAACCAAAATCAATAAATAAATGCTGAAAAGGATCGTTTGCCATGGGGAAGCTCCCTTTATCAAAGTGATATTAATACCATTCCAGATAACATTCACCAGAAGAACGACATTCAGCATGTAAAAATAGCGGCCGACAAATGAAATATTGATCCCCGCCAGAATTACCATACATCCTGTTACAAATTGTACGGCAAGCCAAATTGGAATGGCATCATGTTGAAAAAACGCCGCATTCACATAATAAATCAAACCATACAAAATGGTTGCCAACCCAACCGCATAGAGCAGTCCTCGCTGGTACGGATACATCGCTTCCTGCATCTGATAACCAATATCACCCGCATTTCCGAAGTCCGCCATCACTTGCTTTTCTGCCTGTTTTTCCGTCAGACCATTATTCATATTTTGCTGTTTCGCTTCATTCAAATGATGGAGCAGTTCCTCCCGTATTTCTTCCCGTTCTTTTCCGCTACTCTGCGTTTGTTCCAATATTTTCTCAACATGTTGTTCCATCCGTGTCATGATAGATCTCCCGATGTTTTGGTGATAAGATGATAGATGCTGTTCCATTCCTCTCGTTTCTTTTCCAGTGTGGCCTTTCCATCATCCGTTATTCGATAATACTTCCTTCGTCCACCTTCCATTTCATGCCAATACGAGTGGATCCATCCTTTTTTTTCCATTCGCTTTAACGCTGGATAAAGCGTTCCTTCCCCCATGTTATAAAGCTGATCGCTCTGTTCCTTCAGTACTCTAACCATTTCATATCCATACATATCGCTTCCATTTAGTAAATTTAGCAGCAAAATATCAATACTGCCCTTCATGATTTCACGATCCATATCGACTTCACCTCTTTGAGTTATTGTATTACGATATACATCGTTATACAAGGTAAAAGGGTAAATCATGGCTATCAGCCATATGACATATTGATACTTTTTGCTATAATAAAAACAGAAAAGGGGCGGTTCTCATGTATATCATCGTGGAAGAGAAAATAAGGGAATCAATCGAGAACGGCGATTTTGACAACTTACCGGGAAAAGGAAAAAAACTGAATGTACGGGATGAACTGCCGGGTTTGTCACCGGAGCTGAACCAGGCCTATAAGATTTTAAAGAATGCGGGTTTTGTTCCTGAAGAGGACGATAAAAAGAATGGCAAAGATTTGACCGGCCATGACTTAATGACATATGCCACTGGCAAGGAATACAGGGATGAAGCCAAAAAAAGCAAACAATTTGATGACCTGGTTAAGGAGTGCAGGCTGCATCGAAACCCAAAGTTTCCTTTTTATCGGAACAAGATATTCAATATATTCTAATTGCCCCATTAATCCAGCCGCCGAGCACACACATCAACTAATGGACAACCCTGACAAACCGGCGTCTTTCTGCAGTGGATCTTGGCGTGTTCCACCAGTAGCGCATGGAATTCATTAAACAACTGCACATCCCCTGATATGGCGTTCTCCACCTGGTTCTGAAACCCATCGTACGTTGTGGGCATATCAAATCCAATCCGGTAAAAGATTCTTCTGGCATAGTTATCAACTACGAATAGCGGCTTAGCAAACACATAAAGCAGCATAGCATCAGCGGTCTCCCTGCCGATCCCGTTTATATCGAGCAATTCGTTTCTCAGCTGCTGCTTATCAGACTCTTTTACCCTTTCAACATCGTAATGATATGTTTTAAACCATTCCAGAAACGCTTTGATCCGTTTCGCTTTAATATTAAAAAAACCGCTGGGACGAATCATTTGTGCCAATTCATCGGTTGTCAGCGACTCCAAGCTTTCAGGAAATAGGTACGGTTCGACGTTCAGCAAAGCCTTCTCCGCGTTCCTCCAGTTCGTATTTTGAACTAAAATAGCCCCTACCATCATTTCAAGTGGCGTTTCTGCCGGCCACCAATTCTGCGGACCATAGCAGTCGAATAGTCTACTATATAGTTGCTCATAACTTATCGTCATGATATCTGCCTCATTTTATATGAATTTATTCTCTCTTTATTCTAACAAACGATATGTAAGCTTATGTGAAAAACACCTTTTAATAGATATAACGCATACAATTATTCAATCTTCTAAAACTTAGTGTTAGAATATGGCTAGTTCCAAATAGATAAATATATTGGGGGATAACCGATGAAGCTGGTTAAATTAGCAGCTTTTTACTTACTGGGTGTTTTCGGGATCATTTGTATCAGTGTTTTTCCTGAATTTATGATAGGAGCTGGTTTGTCTAACCCGACAGCCTATTTTACAAACCTTGGAGAATTTCTTATAACCTTTATCCAGCCGGAATCCTGGGTCTATGATGTCCCGATGTCATCAGGTGAATATTCTCTGATCGACACACTATGGGATCCGTTTATCTACTCACTTCAAATTCTGTTGGGCGCACTGCTTCTCGGATTTTCTCTTGCTTTTCTGTTTGCATTTGCTGCCAATTTTCTGCCGCAAAAATTTCTGCAGTTGATTAAACGATGCCTTGATTTTCTTGAATCAATTCCGGATATCGTCGTTGCCGCCCTGGTACAAACGCTGATGATCTACTTGTTTAAGACATATGACATCGAATTATTCCGGGTAGCATCCTATATGGAAGACAAGGCATACGCTTTGCCGACTATCACACTGGCGATATTGCCGATGATCTCGCTTTTCAAAATTCTGCTCTTAATGATTGAAGAGGAATTCGCCAAGGATTACGTCATTTTCCTGAAGAGTAAGGGCATCCGAAAGACAGCCATTTTAGTCATGCATATATTGCGCAACATAATCCCGACCACTTTTCATCATACAAAAGTGTTTATCTGGGCAGCGCTCTCTAGTCAGTTTATCATTGAACGGATATTCAATGTGCATGGCATCAGCTTTTTTATTTTAGAGAGCTTTTCACCCATGACAATTGCCGCGTCGTTAATTCTGATTTTCACACCATTTTTCTTAATTTTTCAGTTGGCAGACCTGTGGCTGCATAGAGCCGAGGAATATAATGCGGAAACTATTTTAAAAGCACAGCGTATATATACCCCTAAGACATTTTTTAGAAATTTACATAATTCCTTTATCCACTTTGATTGGAAAAAGCTGCGTCCCTGGAAGTACGCAGCTAATATCTTACGCACACTATACGCCTATATAAAAAACTGGAAAATTACCGTCGGCAGTTTATTTTTTATTGTATTGATCTGTGCCAGCATGATTTACTCCGTGACAACGAATGACCATATTGATCAAGCTTCAATTGTTTACGAAAAAGATGGCGCGACAATTAAAAGCACGCCGCCACATTCGCCGCCGGAGCCATTTTTGCTCGGTTCTGACGGGCAAGGATTCAGTATGCTTGATATGTTGATTATTGGTGCTAAATATACATTATTTTTCGGACTGCTGATTGCCCTTTTGAGGGTATTTATCGGGCTTTTAGGTGGTGTAATGTTTGCATTCGTATTTGGATCCAAACGTCAAAAATGGATAGAAAAGACGGTTGATTCCATTCATTTTCTGCCACTGAGTTTAGTTGCCTATATCTTGCTCCGGCCAATTTTAACTGAACTCCAATCAGGCTTTGCTTATTCCCTGACGGAACGAATTGTGCTGGAGATAATCATCTTAACCATTCTTGTGGTCCCACTAACTTCTGTTTTGCTGGGAAATGAAATAAAGCGGGTGCTGAACTATGAATTTATAAAAAGTGCCCAAGTGCTTGGCGGTGGCAGATGGCATATTTTCCGACGGCACGTTTTTCCGCATATCAGTGCGCGCATGACCGTCCTTTTTGGTCAGCAATTCATTCAGGTGCTGATCATCTTCATGCATCTCGGTATTTTCAATCTGTTCTTTGGCGGAACGAATATATCCTTCGGGCTTGTACAAGATCCCCCACGATCGATATCATATGAATGGTCAGGACTGCTTGGATCAACAACTAATGCCCTATCATCGGGTAACTACTGGCTTATAGGTTGGGTCTTATTAGGATTCATGTTAAGTATTTTTGCCATGCAATTCATCATCTACGGTGTAAAAGAGGTGCAGCAGACCAAGGAAGGAATTGTTTATCACTTCAGGAAGCAAAAAAAGAATAGACTATCTCACAAGGCATCATCAAAATATGAAGCTGACAGAAATAGTTTCCAGTGGGTGTACAAGTCTGGTGCTAATTGACCGCAATATTTACCTGATGTGCGAAATACTAAAAAACATCGTGCTTCCCTGTTATTGATATACTTACCGATCAGTAAGCTATGGTCAGCTAAAGCCCGCCGATGAGCTGTTTTCGTTTTCAAACCAAAATCCTTTATTAAATTTCGTGAATGACCATATTAGCAAGTTTGGTGTCATTTTTACTAGAAAAAAGCGAACAAATTGTGAAATTGAGCGAAAATTGTGTGAACTTGAGCCAATCCAATAGCACTGCATCTTGAACGAAAACCAAAATTAAGAAAAACTCGGCATTCGCCTCGACTTATAGCGAATACCGAAGCTTTTCTTACAAGGTCACCCATCATTTATACTTTCTGACGTTATGATAAAAGACCCCCGATTCCCGATTATTACAACCTTGGGAAACGGGGGTCTATATTATGAGTCGTTTTCGCTGTCACTTTCATCATTTGATTGTCCATACTTATATTCACTGGGATCAACAGGTTCCCAGTTCTTATTAGGTTCATGAAATCGAAGCAGATCACCATTCAGGACTTCATCATTCAGACTCAGCTCGTAATGAACCTGTTCCTTTCGTTCCTTCATCTTTTCCGTCGGTTGCTCAATGACTTCGCCTGTTTCATTATCATAAAACTGTCCTTGCACATAGCTGTAATCCTTGGTCATAAAGCTTCCATTACGGAATGGCACGAAGCCTTTATGCTCCTTCGAGAACATATCGGTACCGAACTGAATATAGTCTTTGGCATTAATTCCCAATAGATGCAACAGTGTCGGCATGACATCTGCCTGACCCGAAAATTTGTGATTAGTCCCCTGGCCTTCCATGCCCGGTACACGAATCAAATATGGTACACGCTGCAAATCAGCGTTTTTCAGCGGTGTTATTTCCTCACCTGTAATGTCACTCATTGCCTTGTTATGATTCTCTGAAATGCCATAGTGATCACCATAAATCATGATGACTGAGTCTTTATACATCCCTTTTTCCTTTAGGTCTTCAAAGAACTGCTTCAAGGACTCATCCAGATACCGGGCTGTTTGGAAATAGCGATCCACAGTGCCGTCACCTGTGTTGGCAGGTTCGATTGACTCATCTTCTTCATCCAATACAAACGGATAATGATGCGTCAGGGTAAGCATGTGTGCATAGAACGGTTCTTCCTTCTTGGCAAGATCCTCAAGCATTGGCATGGACTGTTTAAAGAATGGTTTATCTTTCAAGCCATAGTTGATAACCTTATCCTTTTTCATATCGTAATATTTGGAGTCATAAAACTTATCGACACCAAGATGCTTATAAATTTGGTCTCTGTTCCAGAACGAACCGTCATCACCATGGAAAACAGCACTTGTATAGTCCTGCCTTTGATCCAGAATGGCCGGCAGTGCCTGATACGTGTTCGTGCCTTTCGTTACGAATGCCGACCCCTGTGGTAAGCCGTATAATGAAGTATCCATCAACAACTCCGCATCAGCAGTCTTGCCTTGTTCAGTCTGATGGAAGAAGTTATCAAAGTA
Source organism: Lentibacillus kapialis (assembly GCF_014646635.1). Classification (GTDB taxonomy): domain Bacteria; phylum Bacillota; class Bacilli; order Bacillales; family Amphibacillaceae; genus Lentibacillus; species Lentibacillus kapialis. The sequence goes on along the minus strand of NZ_BMNQ01000022.1, from coordinate 24,399 downwards.
CGTGAAATTCTTGCTATCATCATGAACAAGTGAATTCAAGAACGGTGTCACTTCTTCCCCGTGCAACTTATAATCAATCAAAAATGACTGAAAAGACTCTAAATGAATTTTGATAATATTTTTGCCCTTTGCTTTCCCAAAATACTCAGCGTTTGGTTCAGCGTATTTTTTATCAGTATAACTATCTACTTCCGCAATATCTTCACTTGAAGCCATCGAACGTTTAGCACTGACTTCAACGGTCTGCAAGGTATTATGCGCGGCAAAATTAGGCAAGCCGAGATACTTGACAATGTAGTTATTGTCAAAAACACGCTCCAGAAGCTGCGGACGGTCTATCTCAGCCAAACCTAAATTGATGGTAAACGCAAGTACACCGGCGGCCATAACAGTAGCAGGCTTTTTGAAACCAAAGCGTGCCGGTGACCAGTCAGTTTTCCATTTGAAAAACAGGACAGCGAGCACGATGAGATCCAGAGCATAAAAGAAATCATGCCACTCAGCCAATCCCAGAAAACTTTTGCCGATACTGCCGGCATTTTCCGTCTGCATCAATGTCTGTATTGTAATAAAGTCATCGTAAAAACGATAGAATACGACATTAGCATATAAAAACAAGGTCAACAGGGTATCAATTACCAAGAGTGTAACGCCGAACCGTTTCCCCTTAAAAAACAAGGCGATCCCCAGTAAAATCAACCCAGAACTTAAGGGATTGAAAAACAGCAGAAAGTGCTGAAGAAGATTGCTTACCCCCAAATTAAATTCTGATAAATATATAATATACGTTTTCACCCAAAACAAAGCTAATGCAAGCAGAAAGAAACCCATCTTAGTAGATTTTAAGTTTGCCAGTTTTTTCACGTTATCTCACTCCAAATATTTTCTTCTCAGTTAATATTCATTATATGGTTTAATATTAAATTGATTTACAGCCATATATTCAGCAATATGCCGAACAATAACATTTCATACTATTTTTCTTTAAGTATCTAGTTTACACCTTTTTGATCATTTTGTTAAGCCCTAAATTATTGGTCATGTAAACTATGTTCATTTACACTGAGAATCAGTTCCCTTTTGTGCTGGCAATTAAACCATCAACAACGATTGGAGAAGAGATGCATGGATAAACATATTGTGTTTTTTGACGCTGAATGTCCTTTGTGCCGTACAATGAAAGCAGTGCTGAAGCAGCTGGACTGGAACAATGCGATTCTATGGCACCCTGTCCAGGAAGTACGTGAATCGGTAAGAGAGCAGGCTAATTGCTACAAAAATATGTATGATGAAATTTATATGTTTACAAAAGACAAGCAAATGCTGACAGGGTTTAATACGATACGCAAGATTCTTGTCTTATTGCCCCCCACTCTTCCGTTAGCTTTATTACTCTATCTGCCGTTTGCCGCAAGAATCGGAAACCCGGCATACCGGTTTGTGTCCAAACGCCGTTATCAATGGTTTGGACGCATACCATACAATAATCAGTAATTCGGACAAAAGCAAGGCTATCATCACATTTGGCCGATCGGCCGGTCGTCAGTCTGCAACACCGGGGAAGGGCGTTCAAGCCCCCATCCCCCCATGTATTACCAACTCAATTCTTCCCCGCAAAAATGAGCAAACTTTTCAGTTATATCTCTAAGGTGCTGATAATCCAATGACGGAAGATTATCTATATCTACAACTTCCAGAACGTATTTAGTGAAGTCCCATACTTCTTTCTGAATGGACGCCTCACTAACGACAGCAACTTTATATAATGTGTCTACAATGCTATAGACAACGGAAATGTCATCTTTTCCGTAATGTTTAATTTGATAAAAACTTTTAAATAAATAATCCCGATATTTCTTTTGTTCCATAATTAAACGCAAATCACCATTGTTATCGGAGAAATACGTAACAGGTTGATAATTACCGGCTAATTCCGAAAGCAAACCACCAATGCGATGTATACAGTTAATAGCTGTGTTCGGATCGTTCATACTCGGGGATAGAGCCTTCACAGCAATCTCAACCAATTTTTCAATCGAAAATCCAATATCCTGAAGGTCAGTCCGTTCATCACCGATCACTAAAAATAAGTCGTGTTCGGCCAATTGATTATTTCGGTCACCTAAAGACCAAAAGTGAAAAACCGGCATTCCTTTAGTAACATAATCACCAACTTGGAAATAGGCTTCTAACACCATATTATTGTCAGATGCCCAATCAATCAGATAATTATAATTGACCTGTTGAATATAACCCGAACGCCTGGCTTGAATAACTTGCCTATCTTTTTCTCTAATATTTTCAATCTGCGAATGATCCCAATGCTGATGTTTTCCATAAGCTCTTTCTGCAAACGTATTCTTAATTAATTCCGACGTTTTGTTGCGGATTACACCAATGAGGAAATTCACTTGGGCCCACCGAGCGGAAAAATGGATAAATAAAATAAAAAAGCCCAGCGAAATAATCGTAATAACAACAGTAAAAAAAGGACTTAACAAATCTTTTTGGTTTGTTTCTGTCAATAACCATAAATTGATCAGGACAAAAATAAAACCAAATGTATACACGCCCAACACATGTTGTGTCATTTTACTTTGCATAAAATCCTGTAGTGCTCGAGGTGAAAACTGAGACGAATATGTCGTCAGCATTACCATAATCGTCGAAAAGCTTATCGTTGTCATTGTCAACATTGCTGTTATTAAAGCAGCATATAGCTGTTTAGCAATGCTTTGGCCTGTCAATAAAATGTTTGGTATACTGCCGGATATTTTAGGGACTAACCAAACATCCAGAGCTGTTATGATACTTGCTGCGATTAATGAACATAACCCATATATAATGGGTAGGAACCAGAAGCTATCACGAACAGTTGTCCAAAATGTCGTTTTCTTCATTCTTACCCTCTTTTCTATACAACAGGGATAATATACCCCTGCTTCAGAAATATAAAACTTGAAAAACACGGATATTCACTGGCGAAATAAGTAAGTAGAAATAAGAAAGAACTGCTGGCGCTGTTTCAGCAGTTCTTTCTCTAAACGGAAACTGTAGCCCGGGGAACAAAACATGGGCATGAAAGTTCAGAACCTTTTCTTTACAAGAGGTTGTTCAAAAAGTCCGGTAAACATGACACTTCGAATTTCTTCGTTGGCTTGTTTCTCCGCTCCTTGGAAAAGAAAAACACTTTTCCTGCGTGCGAAGCGCCTTCAGGGTAGCATTACTTGTGCTCATGTATCTAAAGGCATACATTCCGCTGCTCGAAACTGCGCCGTCTCGAACTTCTTGGTCCTTTTTATCCTCCTTTTTGAACACGCACTACAAGCCTAAATGTGATATTTTTCTACTCATTTAGGACACCATTAACATACAATGTTATTTCGGTAAAGAAGTTAACATCTTTTCATTTATTGTAAAGCACCCCTGTGAATAGCCATATCCAAAGGAGTGCCTCGCATCTTATTACACAAACATCGGAATTTGTTTTAAAGCCACAAAAATTGTAAGTTTCCTTACCCTACTCAACCGTAACGCTTTTGGCCAGATTTCTCGGCTTATCGACATCACAACCGCGGTGCAGCGCCGCATAATAGGCAAGCAACTGCATTGGCACGACACTGACAAGCGGTGCAATCAGCTCATGCACTTGCGGAACGACAAACGCATCAGAATCCTGCTCAAGTCCCCTCATACTAAAAATCATATCATTGGCCCCGCGTGCAACAACTTCCTGCACGTTACTGCGGATAGCGTAATTGACGTTTTCCTGCGTTGCCAGTGCAATAACCGGCGTGCCTTCTTCAATGAGTGCAATCGTGCCATGCTTCAACTCGCCACCGGCAAACCCTTCCGCCTGAATGTAGGAGATTTCTTTCAGTTTCAGTGCTCCTTCGAGACAGACAAAATAGTCACTGCCCCGGCCAATAAAGAAAGCATTTTGGGTTGTTGCAAGGTTGCTCCGAACAAGTTCTTCAATCGTTTCCTTCTGATCTGTCAGCACTTCTATCGCATTTGCCGCAATAGCAAGTTCCTGCAATGGATCAAAATCCAGTCTAATCTCTTTTGCCCGTGCTGTATCAACTGCCAAAATTGCTAAAACAGCGATTTGTGCTGTATAAGCTTTTGTTGAAGCTACAGCAATCTCCGGTCCCGCATGCAGATGCAGCGTAAAATCCGATTCACGAGAAAGGGTGGATCCGGCCACATTTGTAATCGTCAATGCCGGATGTCCCATTTCTTTGATTTTAACTAATACTGAACGGCTGTCGGCTGTTTCGCCACTCTGTGAAATGAACACAAATAAAGGATGTTCTGATAGAAGTGGCATATTGTAGGAGAATTCACTTGCTACATGGACTTCCGTTGGTATTCCGGCCATGTTCTCCAGGAACTGTTTACCGGCAAGTCCTGCATGATAGCTGGTACCCGCTGCAATAATATAAATACGGTCACACCTTTTCATAGCACCGCGTATCTCCGGGGCCAGTTTCAGACGATCGAAATCATCCTGGTAGGACTGGATAATGCGCCGCATGACAAGTGGCTGCTCATCGATTTCTTTAAGCATAAAGTGCGGGTATGTGCCCTTTTCCGTGTCGCTCAAATCAATTTGCGCGGTATACGGGCTGCGATGAACAGCAGTACCGTCCAATTTTTGCACGTTCACGAAGTTGCGGTTCACAAGTACGATTTCTTGATCAAAAATTTCCAGATACTGATCTGTTTCTTTCAATGTTGCCATGGCATCACTGGTGACAACATTAAATCCGTCGCCCAGCCCAATGAGCAATGGGCTTTTATTTTTGGCCACATAAATCGTATCCCGGTCTTGTTTATCGATTAAACCAATCGCATACGAACCTTTTAAGAGACTTATCGTTTGGCGAAATGCTTTTGTTGTGTCCCGATATTTTTCAGCGTTCTTTTCAATGAGCTGAACAATGATTTCGCTATCTGTTTCACTGCCAAAAGCGATCCCGTCAAGATACTCTTTTTTCAGCTCCTGATAATTTTCAATAACACCATTATGAACCAGCATAAAACGGCCAGACGCACTTTGGTGGGGATGTGCATTTTCTGCACTTGGTTTGCCATGTGTCGCCCAACGTGTATGACCAATTCCCAGTGTTGACACAGTTGTATCGTCGACACGCTGGCGCAGTGCAGCAATCCGTCCTTTTACTTTAAACACGTTGATATGGTCGTGATCCAGCTCTGCAATCCCTGCCGAATCATAACCGCGGTATTCCAGCTTTTCCAGGCCGTTCAGTAAAATTTCCTTTGAATCATTATATCCGATATATCCTACAATTCCACACATCGCTGTTTCCTCCTTGATACAAGGGGCAACAAACGACCTATGTTCTATAATTGGGGCGTCTTGTTGCCCCTTTCTCGTGATAGTTAATTCCATCTTGCCTTGATTTTTGTACAGCAAGTCGCCTTGCCGTTTTCGAAAAAAAGCATCACGACTGAGATGTGCAGTCGGGAGGTATCCGCCGATTAAGTTCGATGACCTCCTCCTCGTCAACTATTTCCATTGCCGATCAGAAATAGTCCAGGCGCTTAATCAAGTTTTTTCTGCTCTCCTTTCTATATTTGAATCCACCCTTAAAGCAATCGAGGCTTTCTATATTCTAACGGAAGCAGGATGTATTGGTCAATTACTTTTTGAAAAGGGTGGTGGATTATGTATATGCCTATTAAAAGCACAACGTGTGCTGCTAAGGACATAAATCTAGTATACTATAGGCAAAAAGTAAGGAGTATATCTTTATGAACATTTCCGATATCCCGCATGATATGAGATTTAAATTTGGTCCGAATTTACGGGAAGTGCCGCTAAACAAAATGGACATGCTTTATGGCATGATGTATATTCAAAAACAGCTTAACGATCAGAATCCGGACAAACAGGAAAAGGGGCGATTACACGGACTATTGGGAACGTTTTTACGCATTGTTGGCGAACTGGAAGAAAGTAAACGGAACCTGAATCAGGCCATATCTATTTTCCGTGAATTAGATGAACAACAAAATGTGTTCATCAATCAACTCCGTCTGGCCAATACTTATCAATGGCATAACGACTTTGCTTCCTCTAATAAAATGTTCGAGGAGTTGCTGGATAAAGCCGATAATATGCCGGAATACGCCGAATACCAGGATTTTGTCTATCAGCATTATGGTAAAAATCTATTTGACCAGGAGAAGTATCATGAAGCACTCGATTACTTTCGTAAAGCATTCGACCTCCGATCAGGGAAGCGCAATAATGAACTGACTGCGTCCACTGAAACAGCTATTGAGGTATGTGAGAAAAAATTAAATAAATAACGCTCTTCACCTCTATAATCGAAAAAAGAAACGGAAAAAGTGGCAATCCTGAGGACCAATTTTCAGATGCCACTTTTTCTGACCTGAATTCGATTATTGGAGTAAGAAGACAGGCTAACAGATCGGATATCGACTAGCCCTGATGTTTTTCCAAAAAGTTCAGCATATGCTTATAAACGCTGATTTCATTTTCCTTTTTCGAAAAGCCATGCCCTTCATTTTCGAGAACAAGGTACTCGACATCACGGCCTTCTTCCTGTAATTTGGCAACAATATTATCAGATTCCTCTTTTACAACACGCGGATCCTCTGCTCCCTGGATAACAAGCATCGGTTTTGTCATACTCCTAAGATAAGTAACGGGTGAGTCCTTTTTAAAACGCTCCTTGTCGCGTTCAGGATCACCAAGCCAGCGATCCATGATTGGCTTCCAATGCGGGGGAACTGATTTAACGAATGTAAACAGATCGGACGGACCAAAAATATCGACACACGCTTTAAAATATTCGGAATGGCGCCCATGCAAGAGGAGAGTCATGTAGCCGCCATAGCTTCCGCCGACGAGAAACAACTTATCACGTTGGCTTATGTTATGGTTAAACAACCATTCAATTCCGGCAGCACAATCAAGTCGAGGCCCTTCTCCCCAGTCATGTTCAACCATTTTTACAAAAGAGGAGCCATAACCTGTACTTCCACGAAAATTTGGGGCAAAAATCGTGTATCCTCTGTTCAGAAAACATTGGAACATCGACCGGAAGGACTTTTTTTCGGCAGCTTGTGGTCCGCCATGCGGCCAAAAGATAGTATAACCATTATCGTTCTCCGGCTTGGCTCTAAACAATAAGGATTCAATTTTCATGTCGTCGAATGATTGATACGAAACCACTTCAGGTTCAACCATATCTTCACTGCTTAACCCCAATACCCGGTTGTTCGTCAGCTGTTTCCAGTTCTCGCCAAATTTTGAGCAAAAAATATTATGCGGAGTCGTCGCGTTTGTCCCTAAGATATAGACATTACCCGATTTGGAAACTTTCAGCTGATCAATCACATCAACAGGTGCAGACAATTTGACCAACTTCTCTGTTTCCATTTCATAACGATAGAGTATATCAGTCACACCATTTTCTGTGACAAGATATAACGTATTTTTTTCTTTAGTGAATTTCAGCTGCTTAACACTTTCATGTTCAACTGACAGCACCTTGGAAAACTCCCGATTATTCATATCAAATTTTGCCACGTAATTATACTCGCTATCAAAATTCGTTATAAAATAAATGGTGTTCGGGGCAACAAAAACAGGATCGAATATCACATGGACTTTTTTCGAATCAGGTGTCAGATCAAACATTTCTTCCCCTTTTTTGACAAACCCGGTAACATACGTATTGGCAAATGCACGTAGGTAAACAAAGGTCGATTCATCATCGGAAACAGCCGCGAGCTCAGTTGGTGAAACCTCGCCGATATTGAGCAATGTATCCGCGCCATTTTCCAAGTTGCGGACACGAGCATTCATGAAGGACGGATTTTCTTCGGATGTCATGTAATAAATGCGTTCACCATCATTACTCAGATCACTGAAAAAGTATTTATTTTCAGGGTCGCCTGTCACCAGCGGTTTTGCCAACCCACCATTATATGGAATGGCATAGATCTGGTGATTCTCATCACCGTCCCGGTCAAATCCGGCCAATACATATCGGCCTTTCGGGTCACATTTAATAAAGCTACACGATTCATCCTGATGGGCAAACAGATATGGATAGGTGTCAGGCAGATCCATCGCCCATAGATTCATGCTTCCGTCCAGATTACAACTGAGAATCAACCGCTCTTCATTCGGACAGACATCGAAACCTGTTATCACATATGTACGAAAAAATTGTTCCACGGTCGGTTTCGGAAAAGTAATCATGCTTTGTATTCCCCCTCATTTTATATGTTGGAATTATTTTAATTGCAAAACAATTGTAACGTAAATGATGCGTAATAGACAGGGATGAATGTTAAAAGCTTGTTCAAAAGAAGATATTATGCGGACTAATCTAAGTCGATGACCCACCAAAAAGCTGCTCCCCTTCACCGGAGAGCAGCTTTTATCGCATATCTTATTCCCTCATGCCAAGCAAGTCATCAATGACTGTTACTACCTGATCGGCGTATTTTTCACATTCTTCCTTTGTTGGTGACTCCACCATGACCCGCACAAGCGGTTCGGTTCCGGATGGCCGTACAAATACACGACCTTCTCCGGCCATTTCCTTCTCCATACGGTCGATTGCTTCCTCAATTTTCGGGTTCGTGATAGCAGTGTGTTTATCAACTACTTTGACATTTTTCAACACTTGCGGATATACTTCCATTTCTTCAGCAAGTTCGGACAACGGCTTACCGCTTTCTTTTACGACATTTACCAGTTGCAGTGCTGTCAACATACCATCACCCGTTGTATTGTAATCAAGGAAAATAACATGGCCGGATTGTTCACCGCCAAGATTATAGCCACCTTTGAGCATTTCTTCCATGACATAACGGTCCCCGACTGATGTCTTATCACTTCGCATACCGTTTTCCTCAAGCGCCTTATAGAATCCAAGATTACTCATAACCGTTGACACAACGGTGTTATGACGTAATACACCTTTTTGATTCATATGTTTTCCGCAAATATACATGATCTGATCCCCGTCAACAATTTTACCTTTTTCATCGACTGCTATCAGGCGATCGCCGTCACCGTCAAAGGCTAGACCCAGATCCGCTTCCTTTTCTTTAACAAATTCCTGTAAAGTCTCCGGATGTGTTGATCCAACGCCATCATTAATGTTCAAACCATCTGGCGAAGAACCAATTGACACAATATCCGCTTCCAAATCAGCAAACAAATGCGTTGCAAGGCTCGATGTTGAACCATGTGCACAGTCCAGAGCAATTTTGATATTTTCGAAGTCGTTATCAATCGTATCTTTCAGGAACGAAAGATATTTTTGGCCGCCTTCAAAATAGTCGTTCATCACACCAATATCCGGTCCGATCGGACGCGGTAAGTCATCTTCATCGTCCATCAGTTTCTCAATTTCATTTTCTTCAGCATCCGACAGTTTAAAACCATTTGGACCAAAAAATTTAATACCATTATCCTCGACAGGATTATGCGATGCAGAAATCATTACACCTGCTTCTGCCTTGGTCGCTTTTGTCAGATAGGCAACACCAGGCGTTGAAATGACACCCAGCCGCATGACCTCAGCACCGATCGAAAGCAACCCGGCGACAAGAGCCCCTTCCAACATGTTTCCCGAGACACGTGTATCGCGTCCCACCAAAATTTTGGGTTTTTCAGTGCCTTGGGTTAATGCATAGCCGCCAAATCGACCCAATTTATAGGCTAGTTCTGATGTCAACTCTGTGTTAGCTATTCCTCTGACACCATCTGTTCCAAAATATTTTCCCATCTTGATAAACTCTCCTTTGATATCCGTTTAACGGCTGCTAAAAGTTATTTCCATCTAGGACGAAATATCTATGACAGCTTGTTCAAATTCCCCGTTCATTTCGATACCATCCGGACCTTCAATTATTACTGGGACTTCGTGCTCCCCTGCCTCAAGTCCTTCTGCATCAATCGAAACGTTAAAATCGGCTGCGGTCAGGCCGCTGACTTCTGCCTGATTTCCTGTCACAGTTACATTCATTTTCTGATCCCCAGGTTCTGTAAAAGAAATGTCTTGTCCATCTCCAAGGTATCCCACATCAATTGGAACTGCTTCAAAAGTTCTTGTCTGCTCCAGTTCTACCTGTACTTCAACTGATTCTGAATCAGGTACGCTTGCACCATTGGGCAAATCAAGCTCGACATCAATCGTACCTGATTCTGTTAAATCTGACAGCTCAACAGCTTCGGTCGAAACTTGTTCGATATTCTGCAACACCTCGTTTGGCCCAAACACTTTTACCTCGTCTGCATTTGGAGAAATGGAGGAAAGTGAATATCCGTTTGAAAGTTCTCCCGTTGTTTCTACATTCACAGGAACGTTTTTACTCGGATTGTTGATATCAACTGAAGCATTAACATTTTCAGGTTCAACCCGGACATTCAACTCGTTTCCTCTGGCATCGTAAACATTAACCGGCACCTCTCTGTTATCAATGGACTCTGCCGTTTCTGATACATCGACAAACACTTTCACAATTGCAATCTGTTCAATGACTTCTTTTGAGCTGGTTATCGTAACTTGATCAGGTTCTGTCCGGGAGTCACCAACTTGATAGCCTTTCGGAAGTTGATCCATGTTTATAACATCAACCGCAACATTAAATTGTTCTGATACCCGTTCTTCAATCGTTACCTCGATAGTTTTTGGCTCGATGTAAACTTTCAGCTCTTCAGGAATTCCTGTGTACTCCAGGTCAACAGTATGTGTGCCCGGTTCCAAATTTTCCAGATCAACATATATATCAAAGTTCTCCTGTTGAGCTGTAGCCGTCAATGTTCCTGTACTTCCTTCAAGTGTGACAGCTACCGCTTCCGGAACGCCACTAACAACATAATTTTCTTCATCGATGCGGATATTAACAGGAACATCCTCAACCGTTTGGGCATCATCACCTGAATTTGGCAACAGTCGCGAATCATTCTGATATTGATCAATTTCAACCTGAACAAACACATATAACCCAATGGCAAAAGCTAACGAAATAGCACGAACAAACCATCGGCTTTTAAACCAGTTATCCATTGTCTTTCCCCCTCTGACTTCGTGACTTGGATTCAGAGGCTCTCACGGGCAAAGATAAGTTTTCACGCAGATAGCTGCGCAGTCCCTCCTGATCGAAATCCCGTTTTAATTCACCGTTCTTCGTGACCGAGATGCTTCCGGTTTCCTCAGATACCACAATAGTTATCGCATCTGTGACTTCACTTATTCCCATTGCTGCCCGATGCCGTGTGCCAAGTTCCTTCGAAATAAACGGGCTTTCAGATAAAGGGAGATAACAGGCTGCTGCAAATATTTCTTCTTCCTTTATGATAACAGCACCATCATGAAGCGGTGTATTCGGTGTGAAAATATTGGTCAGCAATTGATGGGTCAGTTTTCCATTAATAAGCGTTCCTGTCTCGGCATAATCACCCATTCCTGTTTCACGCTCAATAGTGATTAATGCACCAATGCGGCGTTTAGCCATATACTGACAGGACTTGACGATTGCTTCGATTCTATGTTCCAGTATTTCCTCTTCGGATTTTGAGCTTCTGGAGAAAAGGCTTCCCCGTCCGATCTGCTCCAACGCCCTTCTCAGTTCAGGCTGGAACAGGATAATAATGACAACAAACCCCCACTTTAAGACTTGGTTCGTCAGGTATTGAATCGTATGGAGTTCAAATGCAATGCTGATGCCCCAAACAATCAGGACAACCACAATACCTTTTAACAGCTGAATGGCTTTCGTGCCCCTTATCAGCATAATGATTTTGTATAAAACATACCAGACGAGAGCTATATCCACGCCGATTCTTAACAATTCCAAAAGGTCAAATCCCCCATCAAGCATGTTCACACTTCCTTTTCGCATATGTACTCTTACTAACTTACATCGTAACGTTTCTCATTATATCATAATTCATGTCCGCCTTTAATTATATCGTTAAAATTTAGTATAACGAGCCCTTTATAGAAAAATATCTAGAAATAAACACTTAAAGAGGTTGTTCAAAAAGTCCGGTAAACATGACACTTTGAATTTCTTCGTTGGCTTGTTTCTCCGCTGCTCATGTATCTAAAGGCATACATTCCGCTGCTCGAAACTGCGCCGCCTCGAACTTCTTGGTCCTTTTTATCCTCCTTTTTGAACACGCACTTAAACATAAATAAACCCGGTTGTTCCCCGGGGTTTATTTGATGCGTTTATATTGATAACAATACCTTTATCCGGTCAGCTGGATGTACCCGAATGAAAAGATGTTTTTCACCAGGTCCTTCAGACTGAACCAAAGCCATTCAAACATCTGGTCCACCTGCTGCAGTTCCCCGTTCACCTCGCCGGCGGAGGCCATTAGTCCCGAACCTTCAATCGTATCACCGTCAATCAGTTCACCATTGATTAGCCTGACATCGCCATCAACCGTTCCATCTATCCGTAAATCGCCGTTTTTGACTATCAGATCTCCCTTTACAGTGACACCTTCCGGAACGATAACGGTATCACCGTGTATTTCAAGATTCTCCTGTTTGGAAACAACCAATTCATTATCCTGATTCCAGGTTGAAAACATCCCGCCGAACATAAAGACAAAGAAGATTGCTGCCGCGGTTAAAACAGGATGCGCTTTAAACCAGCGCAAATACTTAAAACGTTTCTTTTCAGCCGGCAATCGTTGCATCACGTTATCTTTAAAATCCACAGGTGCTTTGATTTGCTCAGTATTGTGAACGAGTTTGATCGTACGCTCCAGTTCATGGAAATGCTTCTGACACGCTTCACAATTCTCCAGATGCTCGCGCAGTCTGTTCTCCTCATCCCTAGTCATATCATTATCTAAATATTTATGCATCAGTCCCACTGCTTCATTACTGCAATTCATGCGATCACACTCCTTTACACATGACGAAGCTTTTTCCGTAAGGCTTCGCGACCGCGATGGATTCTGGTTTTCACCGTACCAAGCGGGATATTCAATATGTCACTGATTTCCTGCAGTGAAAACTCCTCTAAATATCTTAGAATAATAACGCTGCGATACTTTGGAGGCAGAGCGTAAATCTCCTGATTAATGTAACGTTGCAGTTCCATTCCCTCTACTTCCTCCTCAGGCAGCCGGCTATCAGTCGCAAGCTGTGAGTACATATCCAATCCATCTGTTCCTTTGATGTCAGCGTCAAGAAAGTAATCCGGCTTTCGTTTTCGGATCCGATCAATTGTCAAATTGGTCGCAATCCGGTATAACCACGTCGAAAATTTACGTTTATCGTCAAATGAGTGGATGTTGACATAGGCGCGAATAAACGTTTCCTGTCCAATATCCTCTGCTTCATGCTTATTTCCTAGCATCCGGTAACAGTGTTGATAAATTTTATTTTGATAGAAGAAAACGATATCTTCAAAAGCGGATTGATTCCCTTGTTTGACCTGTTTTATCTTTTCTTCGATTAGTATATCCATCTTCTGTACCTCCGCTTATAGCATGCGGCATTAACCATACGGATTAATACCATTAAAGGTTTCAAAAACATATAAAATTGGTTTATCGTCTTATATTTAGGGGTAATAGTATACTAATCATTATACTAAAGTGGGGGCGCTTTTGTGGATGATTATTCAATATTGTTAGAGAAAATCGAAGAATGCCGACAAGAAATACTTGTACTCAGCTTGACATCCCTGGCTGCCATAGAATCCGGCAGACAATTGGATAATTTGCTGAATCGATACCAAAATGCATCATAATGCATTAAAATCGAAATAAAATAACGAAATTTGAACACGATAAATTTGGCTCTATACTTTCTGACGTTATTAGAAAAGGGCATCCGGCGTGGATGCCTTTTTAAGCCTTAAATCACTTCAGTTTTTCGCCGAAAAGGGAACCGACCAGTCCAACAGCCATTGTTGCGGTTTTATTTTTATCATCAAGAATCGGATTCACCTCTACAAATTCCGCGGATGTAAGTATATCAGCTTCTGACAGCATTTCCATGGCCAGATGGCTCTCGCGGTAGGATAAACCGCCAATAACAGGTGTGCCAACACCGGGGGCTTCTTCCGGATCCAACCCATCGAGATCAAGACTCAAATGAACCCCATCTGTTCGGGCTTTTAAGTCATCAATTGTTTCTGTCATTATCCGGGACATGCCCAAACGATCAATTTCGTGCATAGAATAAACGGTCATTCCTTTTTCTTGTATAAGGTCTTTTTCTTCCGGATCAAGTGAACGCGCCCCGACAATGACAATATTTTCAGGTTTTATTTTGGGCGCATAACCCAAAATATTGGTGAGTTTTTCATGGCCGATGCCAAGACTTGCTGCAAGAGGCATCCCGTGTATATTGCCCGAGGGCGATGTATCGCCCGAATTCAAATCACCGTGGGCATCATACCAGATGACTCCGAGATTGTCATAATGTTTGGCTATGCCTGCCAGGGTACCGATCGCAATACTATGATCACCGCCCAGCACCAACGGGAAACGATTTTGGCTGATTTCCCCATCAACCATGCCCGCAAGTGTCTGGTTACTTTCCGATACTTGCTGCAGGTTACGCAGATTGCCTTCCTGTATGGTATCTTTACTATCCGGGCGTGAAACCGGCACATCACCTAAATCAATGATATTATATTTAAGGTTTTCCAATCTTTCGGTGACACCAGCGTAGCGAATAGCGCTTGGGCCCATGTCCACACCGCGACGGCTTTGTCCAAGATCCATTGGTACGCCGATAATCGATACATTTTTTTGCATAGCTGAACCTCCTCTGCTTACCATTTTAGACAAAAAGTGAGCAATGACTCAACCTGACAAAAAAATGTATATATATGCATTCATCAATCTTGCTTTTCTATTACGCCCGCTCCAAGCTCGGAGTTCATAATATCCAACGATTTAATTCCTGCTCGTTTCCAAGATGCAGCAAGCTGTTCAGCTTTTAGACGGGATGGCATAAAGGCAATCCCGCAATCACCACCGCCTGCTCCTGAAGGTTTACCGGCTCCGCCATACGTTTCCGCCAAATCACATAATACTTTCAATAACGGTGTTTCGACCTCTATATTGGCATGTCTGCCGACAGCTGCCAATGCCGCTCTATTCTGCTTTGTTCCGTCTAATACAGAGGAAGAGTCTTCTCTGTTGATCCCATCTAAAAAAGTATTGACTGCCTTTTCACTATCAGCCAAAAACTGCTCGTATAAGACGTGATCAGTTGTCTTAAGACTGGATATTCCTTGAACCAAATCATGAGTGGATGCAGGTGTGCCCGTCCACCCGATACACATGTACAAATCATTGGGAAGCTTGATTGGTTGTACATGAAAATAGGGCCAGTCCTTATTCACAAGCCCGGTAATGCTGTCTGTTTCATAATAAGTCTCCAAAAGCCAGTCAGCTTGGAAAGAGGCATACTGCAAAAAACCACCGTATGACGAAGCGGCAACATCAGCACCGGAGCCGCTCCCTTGAGTTTTAACATGCGCAATGGCTGCAAGCTTGAAAATCAGTTTTTCTGACGGTGTTTCAGGTAAAAACTTTGATAATATAGCAGCTGCCACGGACGTTACAACTGCCGCACTCGAACCCAGCCCATACTTAGTGCCTGATGCATCGTCCAGTTCGCTGCGGATCGAAAGATGGAATGGAGCAGGCGTGACATTGTGTTCTTTTAAATAGGTATAGACCACTGCCATCGCATCTTCAACAAACCGCACGCGCCTATCACTTGTTTTAATATGGACAGTATTTGCCTCATATTGCCATTCCATTTCATTCAAATCAAATGTCTCGAGGGTAAGGCGATTTTCGCTACTTTCTTTTAGAGTCGCATAAACAAAACGATTGACCGCCATGACAACTAACTTTTGATGTTTTTCAAGGACGGCAAACTCTCCCGCAACCATTAATTTGCCGGGAACTTTCACCGTTAGCGATGAATCAGGCAACATATTCAGCCCTCCTAAATGTAGGATACCCCTTCGCCCGGCTTACTGACTTTAACATCATGGACACCGGTTATATTTTGCAGCATATTCCGGACTTTTTCCTCATGTTCTGGCGTATAGAGAACCTTGACATTCGGGCCGGCATCAATGGTGAAAAATGCAGGGACACCAGTCGCCCGCAAGTCCTGTACAGTTTGCATGATTGAAACAGTAGTGCTCTGCCAGTAACTGAAAGGAGGATTTGCAGCCAATGTGGTCGCATGCATCCGGAGACAGTTGGCTTCAGCAATCTCGCCCACTTTTTCAATATCCTTCGCCGCGATACCTTCTTTTATGGCAGCAAGATCGTTAGGAATGCTGTCTACCCAAGCCGGGTAATAAGCAGATGTATCCACTGTACGCCTCATGCCTTCCCGGCTCAATATTTTTTTCTCAGCAGATGATAAAATAACAGCAGCAACCCTGATATCCCAATAATTCGCAGATGCTACCGGAACAGCATACGAATCCGAGCCATCAGACAATGTCCCTTTTTCCCATTCAACAAACCCGCCATATACCGATCTGCACGCCGACCCGGAGCCTTGTCTCGTCAAAATAGAAAGCTGCTGTTCATCAGCAGATAAACCAATAGCTTTTGCCGCCGCTGCAGCTAAAGCAGCAAACCCGGATGCGGATGATGCAAACCCAGCAGCGGTCGGGACATGGTTGGTAGAATGAATTTCAGCAAAAGCATCCGGTTTTCCCGCTGCAGCCCGTATGCGGTCAAGAAATGCTGTGACACGATTTTTTTCCGCTCCTGTAACAAATTGTTCGTTTAAATAAAAATGGTCTGTGCTTAAATCGTTCCGGAAATCGACAGATGTTGCAGTATAGAATCCATCCAATGTCAGCGACAAACTGCTATTCATTGGCAGAATCAGGGGTTCATCACGTTTTCCCCAATATTTAATAAGAGCAATGTTGGTATGGGCCTTAGCTGCAGCTTTCATGTAATGTCCCCTTTGGCCTTGTAGAATTACCTCGAAAATTAGGCAAAATGACCGTCCCGCCGAAGCGGCCATTTTGCCTTTCTGGTTACCCCATATACTTAATCTTTTTTCTTTCTGAGTGCAAATGACCATACAGCATGTGCGCCAAATCGTTTTAGTTTTTCACACAATTGTTTGGAATGAACTTCATTCTGAGCGAGGGCAATGACACAGCCGCCATTGCCGGCGCCAGTCAGTTTAGCACCCAACGCACCCTCTTGACGGGCAAAATAAATCAGTCTGTTCAATCCAGCATCACTGACTCCGAGGGCTTCCAGTTCTTTTTGTGCTTCATTGAGCATTTGTCCTAAAAGATGTTTGCTTGCCGTTTCCAATGCCGTTCTGGCGCGGTGCGTCAGTTCACCCATTCGTTCGAGTTTAGACTGTATCCGTTTTGGCGCTGTCCTGATCAGATGACTTACTGATTCTACCGCCTGACGAGTGTCACCCATTCTCCCTGAATCAGCCACAATAAAATGAAAATCGCCTTTTGGTTCAATCAGATCGGTGGGAGCTTCTTTTTTATACCATATCGGCAGTTCAGATGTGATTGTCAGCGTATCAATACCACTTGGTTCGCCATGCGCGTGTTTTTCGGATATATCCGCCAGTCTCAATATATCCTCCATTGCATAATCCTGTCCGGCATAGGCAAACAGGGAGCGGATGACTGCTACTGCCACTGATGCGCTTGAGCCTAATCCTTTCCCGGGAGGTATGGAAGATTTAATTTGAACCAGCAGATCCTCGCATGGCATATCAAGATGTTCCAGTGTTGCTCTAATACAAGAAGTAATTCCATTCAACGATTCAGGTGCGGATTCGATCGGTCCATGATAAAGCGTACTGTCAATCTTCACCGAACCCGGAACATAATCGATAGTGGCTTCTGCACCCACCAATGGAAATGGAAGCGATATTGCTGGCTGTCCGTGTACCACTGCATGATCCCCGATTAAAATCAACTTGCTATGAGCTACACCGCTAGCTGTTTGTACTGAAGTAGTTGCTTTTTCTATACTCATTTTTTATATTCTTCCACCAATTCTTTAGCTTTTCCAACACGAATTTCCTTTTCTTCAATTAACCGCTGCGAAATCATGTCAATCATCTCCCCCGTAGCTCCTGCTGCAATTGCAACAGAACGAGAATGCAAAGCCATGTGCCCCTTCTGTATGCCATCGGTTGCCAGTGCTTTCAATGCACCAAGATTTTGTGCAAGCCCAATAGTCACAATAACTTGAGCAAGCTCCTGTGCTGAATCGACATTTAAGATTTTATGTGCCAGTTTCGCAATTGGATGTACTCTGATTGAGCCGCCTACCGTTCCGACTGACATCGGTAGTTCCAATTCTCCAACCAGATTCCCATGCTCATCTTTTGACCATACCGTCATGGATGTATACATGCCATGACGCGCGGCGTGTGCGTGTGCTCCCGCCTCGACTGCGCGCCAGTCATTTCCGGTTGCAATCACGACAGGATCAATTCCATTCATGATACCTTTATTGTGAGTGCATGCACGGTATGGATCAGAAGCAGCAAATTCATATGCATGAATAACGCCGTCACGCACTTCCTCACCTGAAAACCCGTCTGTCTGCAACGCTTCAGGCGGAATGACGCATCGTGCCTTTGCAAGGCAACGCTCAGGGTAATTGGAAAGGATTCGCAAATACACTTTTCCATTCGTCAGCTCCTCGATAACAGGAGCCAATGATTCAGCCATTGTATTAATTATGTTAGCTCCCATTGCATCACACGTGTTGGCGTAAAAATGGACAATGAGCATTTGACTGTATTTTGACCTTGATTCCCCGTTTAAAATTCTAACTTCCAGGTCTACAGCTCCGCCTCCTCTGTTCAGCAGGCTGGGATAGGCATTATTAGCAGCCTCAAGCAATGCTTCTTTCTGCTTTAAAACAATCTCTTTAGCCTCACTAAAATTCGGACAGCCAACAACCTGGATTTGTCCGGTCATGACACGGTCGGTTGCACTGGTTGTAAATCCGCCGGCACTCCTGACTAATTTAGCAATATGGCTTGCAGAAGCAACAACAGAAGGTTCTTCAATGGCCATTGGGATACAATAGTCTTTCCCGTTTATCAGAAAGTTCAATCCCAATCCTAACGGCAGCTGAAAAGTGCCAATAACATTTTCTATCATATTATCAGCTGTCTCTGTTGCCAATGGTTCTTTTGAAAACAGGTATTCAGCTTCTTCATCCGTAAATATCTCCATTGAGGTCAGCAGGTGCCTGCGCTCTTCAACCGTCATGTTATAAAAGCCGGGAATTCTGGAAGTTTCCATACCGTCTCATCCTTTTATAATCAATCATATAAGAATATCATTAGTCATGATTTTACTGTTTCTATTATGTAAAAAAACAGCATAAAATGCAAATAAACAAGGCTGTTAATATCATAACAACCTTGTTTTTCTGCTATAGTTTGTGTTATGTAATTAAGCTGGTGATTCATATATAGTCCGATGAGCCATGGAGGATTCGAACCTCCGACCCTCTGATTAAAAGTCAGATGCTCTGCCAGCTGAGCTAATGGCTCATATCTGTTATGAAAACTAAATTCATTTTGAAACGACCCTTTAATAAACCTTAGGATGGTCGTTGTGTGGGTTTATCAGCAGTTCTTGCCAAAATAAAAAAGGCTGGGCTAGCTGGATTCGAACCAGCGAATCACGGGATCAAAACCCGATGCCTTACCGCTTGGCTATAGCCCAATCAATACTATGGTGGAGGGGGAGAGATTCGAACTCCCGAACCCTGAGGGAGCGGATTTACAGTCCGCCGCGTTTAGCCACTTCGCTACCCCTCCGTAATTATTATACCTAACATTACTACACTTTATACAGAAAAAATAAATGGTGCCGGCCAGAGGACTTGAACCCCCAACCTACTGATTACAAGTCAGTTGCTCTGCCAATTGAGCTAGACCGGCAAATAAATCATCAATGACTAAATATAAAGCTGCATATCCTGTTGTTGCTCGTCGTGCTGCATGTGAATTTAGTGGTGCCGCACTCCTCGCAGGTCTGCACATAGCCGTCAATTCAGTGATGCTTGCGACCTGCTCTGCCAATTGAGCTAGACCGGCAAATATGAATGGTGGAGGATGCAGGGATCGAACCTGCGACCCCCTGCTTGTAAGGCAGGTGCTCTCCCGGCTGAGCTAATCCTCCGGTGGTGACCCGTACGGGATTCGAACCCGTGTTACCGCCGTGAAAGGGCGGTGTCTTAACCACTTGACCAACGGGCCACAAAAGAATGTCAAACTTAACTATGTATTGTCGTAAACCAGCGAATCTTATTATATAAAGATTATGTATGTTTGTAAAGAGAAAAACGAAATTTTCATTGCCAATTTCATTTTTTCTTTTATAATGAGGGAAACCTTTACTTAACCGGGCCGCTCGCCGCATTCGTTTGTATGATAGGCTACCGTGTCAAAAATATATTCGGAGGGATAATGGTGACGGGCATCTTTTTAGAAACAAATGGCGAGCCATTTACAGCGTTTGGAATAAGTCATTTAACGGGACTACTCGTTTACTTTTTGGGAGCTGGTGCTCTCCTGCTATTTCCCCACAAAATACTGAATCATCCCCCCGTCCATAACACCCTGCGATGGAGTTTCTTCTGTCTGCTGGTTTTATCTGAAGTGAGCTACCAAGTGTACACAGTTTTAAACGGCATCTGGAGCCTTGAGGAACATATGTTTTTCCACCTTTGTGGTATCGCCGGTATCACTGGTGCTATTGCGCTTGTGAGTAACAATAAACCTTTAATCAGAATCACATTTTTTATTGGACTGATTCCGTCGTTTTTAGCATTGGTGACACCTGAGCTACCTTATGATTTTCCGCATTATCGTTTTTTGAAATTCTTTATTCACCATCTGACGATTTCCTGGACCAGTATCTTTTTAGTGATTTCCAATCATGTGAGTATTTCGTTTCAATCATTTTTTAAAACTTACGGATCCTTATTAATCTATGCAGCCATCATCGGACTTTTAGCCAACCCGGTGCTGGACTCCAATTATTTATACCTGAACCACCCGCCGATTGCCAGCACGCCCCTTGACTTATTGGGAAACGGCGTCTGGTATTATGTGAATCTATGTGTGCTGGCATTCATCATATTTCTGATGCAATATATGTTATACAGATTCATCACACGAAAATAATGGACAGCAGCATCATTTTCAGGAATAGATAAATGCTGCAATCCAGACAATCACAACCACCGGTAATGAGGTATACAAGGTCTGCCACATTTTCATACCGTGTTTTTTAATCAAATAAAAGGCTACGAAGACCTCCATAACTGTTACAACAATAGCAATCAAGATAAGTACCGGTAAAGCTCCCATCATTTAGCCTCCTCCTATTATAGCATATCATAACAGCTAACATTCCTTTTGGATGGTGCTCATTGTTTTGTCATCATCTGCATGTGTATGCGTCGCCAGCAACGTTTCTCGAATAGCTCTGTAAGCGATTTGAAATTATATGGTAGAAGAATATTGGATAAATTGCAAGACCTCCACCGATCTTCTGTAAAATAACATGAATAGATTTTAAAAAAATGAATATGGATGTAATTGGGGTTTAGAGACTTTTCACAAAAAGGATCGGTGATACCATGGACGAAAATGAAAACAAGTCTTCAAGAGGTCGTGGATATAAAAAAGGTCACGAGGACAGTAAAGAGGAACAGCTTAAACAATACTATGAAAAAAATACCGGACCAGGCGAGAAAATGACGGATGATGCCGGATATAAAGTTTCAAATGACAGATGGAGCTTACGGGCAGGTAAGCGCGGCCCTTTATTATTTCAGGACTTTCACTTTTACAGGAAGCAGTCGAGCTTCAGCCGTGAACGAATACCGGAAAAAGTTGTTCATGCCAGAGGTTTTGGTGTTTATGGGGATTTTGAAACCTATAAATCAATGAAACATGTCACCAGAGCTCACTTCCTGCAGGAGGCCGGCCGTAAAACACCCGTGTTCACCCGATTTTCAAACTTCATTGGAAGTAAAGGTTCCAAGGATACCGCAGTCGATATACGTGGTTTTGCAACCAAGTTTTACACACAGGAGGGGAACTATGATAATTTAGCGCTGCAATTCCCTGTCTTCATACTTGCAGACGCCATGAAATTTATGGATGTGACGCATGCGGTTAAACCGAACCCAATTACAGATGTACCGCAAGCAACCGTCGCACACGATGCTTTTTGGGATTATGTCATCAGTAATCCTGAATCTGCACATATGGTCATGTGGCTGATGTCCATGCGAGGACGCCCAAGAAGCTGGCGCATGATGGCGGGATGGCCAATTAATACATTTCGGTTTATCAATGAACACGGCCAATCGACCTTTGTCCGTTTTAAATGGGTACCGAAACTGGGTGTTCATTCATTACTGCTTGATGAAGCCAATATTATCGGCGGCGTCGACCCGGACTTCCACCGCCGCGATATTATTGAAGCAATTGAATGTGGCGCCTATCCCGAGTATGAGCTAGGTGTGCAATTAATTGCTGAAGCGGATGAGCATAAATATGATTTTGATATTCTGGACGATACTAAGCTTTGGCCGGAGGAAGTTATTCCTGTTGAAATCATCGGTAAATTGACATTGAACCGGTTGGTTGATAATTTCTTTGCCGAGGAAGAACAGTCATCATTCGATCCAGCAACTGTTGTTCCGGGAATTGACTTCACAAGTGACCCTGTTTTACAAGGCAGATCTTTTGCTTACAGAGATACAGATTATCACCGGCTCGGTACTGGAAATATTAATGAGATACCAGTTAACAAGCCTATTTCAGAAACGAACTATAATTATCGGGATAGCTATTCAAAATATCGAATTGATGTTGATTCAGTAAACTATCATAACAATACATTGGCTGACAATACGCCAGCTGAAACCCCTCCTGAAGAAGGTGGTTATGCACATTACCCCAAAGAGGTTGAAGGACATGTCACCAGGGAACGGCCAAGCCAATCCTTCTATGATTACTTTTCACAGGCCCGGCTATTTTGGAACAGCTTATCAACCGTTGAAAAACAAGATCTTACAGACACATTTAATTATCACCTTGGATATGTCAAAAGCAAGTCGATCAGACAGCAAAACGTCGAATTTTGGGCCAACGTTGACAGAGAGATGTCCTGTATTATTGCCGATAATATTGGTGTTGAGCATCCAAAAGGATCCAATGTTCAAATTGCCAAAAGCTCTCCGGCAATTAGTCAGGCCAATACACCACATTATGCCTACACACAAAAGGTTGGCGTCCTGATTGGCAATGGATTCAATGGTGACGAGGTAAGAAATGCGTTGGACACTCTCAAGCACTACGGCGTATTTATGGAAATTATCAGTGAAAAACTTGGAACAGTCAGCAGTTCTGATGGCACAACCATTGAAATCAATGAAACATTCAAAACGACTTATCCAGTTTTGTATGACTCAATTTATGTAGTCGGTGGAAAGGCTGACAATGAGGCTAAATTCGCGCAAGATATTATGGAGTTCATCAATATGACCTATAAACACTACAAACCAATTGGTGTAGCAACAACCGCGCAGTTTTTCATCCCAACGTCCCACCAGAATAATCTGGCCGGTGTCGTTTTTGCCGCTAACAACCCGAATTTCGGAAAAGATTTTTTATCAGCAATTGCTCAACAGCGTTTTTGGGATAGGACTTAGAGAAAGCCAAGCAAGGGGAACAAACGAGTCGTTTCCGTTTTGTTGGCCGGTAAAAGCCGTTCATTATAAAATGAGCGGCTTTTTATTAACGTCAGAAAGTATAAATGATGGATGACCTTATAAACTTCGGCATTCGCTATAAGACGAGGCGAATGCCGAGTTTTTCTAAACAGTTTATTATTTTTACTCCCCTGGTGCTACAGGCATTGTAGAGGTGATAGGTTTCCAGTTATAGAAGGATTAGGATCCTATGGAAAAAACACCTGTACTCATTGGAGGACAAGCGTTTCAAATAAAAGCTTCCAGCCGGACTCGAACCGGCGACCTCTTCCTTACCATGGAAGCGCTCTGCCGACTGAGCTATGGAAGCATGAAATGGCTCCACAGGTAGGGTTCGAACCTACGACCGATCGGTTAACAGCCGATTGCTCTACCGCTGAGCTACTGTGGAATAATCTGAACAGTATATTCAAAACAAAAAATACAAGAAAATGCCTGGCGGCGTCCTACTCTTGCAGGGGTTAAACCCCAACTACCATCGGCGCTGGAGAGCTTAACTTCTGTGTTCGGCATGGGAACAGGTGTGTCCTCTCCGCTGTTGCTGCCAGACCTGTGCA